>CAWCDV010000042.1:0-36912 GCA_963794365.1 uncultured Acidobacteriaceae bacterium | reverse complement strand
AACCGGGAGCGTCACCGTCGTTCAACTCGCGCGGGCCATCCGCGGCGCGCGAGGGGAGTGAGCTATGCGCTCGCGAATTCTGGCGGTTGCAGTCTTTCCTGATGTGCAGTGTCATTGCCAGCCGCGCCGGAGGCCCGGCTTTTATAGCGGGCTCCGGCTACAATGCCGGAGTCGAAGGCCACGCGCTGATCTGGGCGAATGGCACCGGCTCGACTTCAACCGTGCAGTACTTCACCGACCAGGGAAATTTGAGCCCGATCCTCACCGGCGCACAGGCCGATGCACTCGTTGCCACTGCGTTCAACACCTGGACCAGCGTTCCTGGTGTTGCCCTCACCACATCGCAGGGCGGTCATCTTGCCGAAGACGTGAACGGCAGCAATATCGAAACCAACGGCTACGGAGTGGTTACCGCCCCGGCCGACATTACACCTTCAGCTACGGGTACTCCGGTCGGAATTGTCTACGACTACGACGGGACGGTCACAAATGCAATTCTGGGCGAAGGCGCTGGAGACCTGGAGGATTGCTTTACCAACGCCGTTTACGGCGGACCTGACAACTTCTCCACAGGCGGGAACATCGTGCACGCGCTGGTGGTGATCAACGGAGTCTGCGCCGCCACCAGTGCGCAGTTGCCGGATGTTCAATACCGTTTGGCGCGCGTGCTGGGGCGCACGGTTGGCTTAGGGTGGTCGCAGGCCAACCTGAACGTGTTGACGCGGAACCCACCTCCAACCAGCGCCGATTTTGCGGGGTTTCCGGCAATGCACTTTGCCGATCCGATTGACTGCGTGCCCATCACGATCTGCTATCCCGACCCCGGCGTCCCTGCGATGGACGACATGGACGCCCTGGCACGGCTTTATCCCGCCGGCAGTACCCCGCAACCGGCGGGCAGAGTTTACGGCAGCGTGTACTTCACCGACGCTTCGGGAAATGCGCTGCAGCCGATGCAGGGCGTCAACGTGGTCGCCCGGTTGATGATCTTGGGCCAGCCCTCGCGCCAGTACGTGGTGACTTCCGTTTCTGGATTCTCGTTTTGCGGCAACGACGGCAACATTATCGATGGATACGTCGACGGAAGCGGCCTTCCCTATAACCGGTGGGGCTCCGATGATCCGTCGCTGGAAGGCTTTTTCGATCTCGGCCAACTGATGATTCCGAACGGGCAACACCATCGCCGAGTATCAGTTAAGCGTGGAAGCGCTGGACCCGAACTGGTCCACGGGCGTCGAACCGTACGCTCCCACGCAGGTAACGCCCTCGGGTTCGTTCGCTCCGGTTGTGGTCACGGTATCCAATGGGTCAAACGCCGAGCGGGACATTCTGATGTTGCAGGATGAAATTGCGCAAACGCATCCCGGCAGCGGGTCGACCTATGCGAATCCGGCGCCGCTGCCGCAGGGCGGTTCGTGGGGGTCGTGGATCTCCGGTTACGGCCGCACCGATTTTTTCGAGTTCCGGGCGCAGGCGAACCGGACGGCCTCAGTCGCGGTGACCGCCCTCGACGAAACGGGGCAGCCGACCGAAACCAAACTGTTGCCCGTAATCGGCATTTGGGAGTTGAGCGACCAGAGCGAAGATCCAGCGCCGGCCTGCAACGGCCTCGGCATTTAACTCGGGGACTTTTGCAATGACGCGACTGGATGCGCAATTCGGCGTGTCGGAGACGTTCCGGGTGGGGGTAGCCGACTTCCGCGGCGATGGTCGTCCAGACTACTTCTACCAGGCCAGCCTCCTTTATTCGGATACGGTGACGCCGGCGCGCCTCAGTCTTGCCGGCGGCGTGACCACTCTCAATGGCATCGGATTCAATCCCGGACTCCAGGTGAGCGTTGCCGGCAACAACGGCAGGACGCTTTCCGCGTCGGCGAGCCACATACAGGTAGCTGTGCCTTCAGGCACGCCGGACGGAAGCGCTACGATCCAAGTCACGGATCCAGTGAGCGGCGCTTTTTCGCAAATGATTGGGGCGCTGACCTATGGCGCTTCGGCCACCGATCTCTTGCTTCTGCTGCAAGGTGCGGAGTCGGCAACTGCAGTTGGCTCGCAAGCTGCCAATGCCATCCGCGTGCGGGCGGTTGCCGCCGATGGAGTCACACCGGTGAGTGGGGCGACGATTGGCATGGAGCGGACCGCGACCAACGCCGTGCAGTTCTCGGCGTGCGGCGGAGCCTCTTCCTGTTCCGTGCTGAGCGATGAAGCCGGAGAATCCTCCAGTTGGGTGACTCCCGCGGCGTCCGGGCCGAGCACGATCACGATCGCGCTGGCCCCGGCGTTGTACTCGCCGCCGCAGTCGCAGCAGGCCACGGTGGTGGGAACCTCGTCTGCGCTCGACCTGGTTGCGGTGACGCCGACGTGCTGGGTTGGCCAAGGCGCTACGATCGCCGTTCCGCTCACGGTCCGAGCGCTGAACCTGGGCGTGCCCAAGCCGAATGTCGCGGTCAATTTTGCCATCACCAAGGGCTCGGCTTCGCTTTCCGCGGGCAGTGGCACCACCAACGGCTCGGGATTCGCCACCATCACGGCAAATCTCACGAATCAAAGTGCCGATGTGCAGGTGAGTGCTTGCGTCGCTCCGAATAACTCCCCGTGCCAGATTTTTACTTTGTTCTCCACGCCCGCTTCCCTGTGGACGCTGGAGACGGTGAGTGGAGCCCCGCAGGTTGTACCGGCTGGGCAGTCCTTTCAGCCGCTTGTGCTGCGACTGACCGACGGCTCCGAGTGCCTCGAATCCGGTGACGGGAGTGGCCGTCACTTTTGCGACCACGCTGGCTCGGGTCTCGGAAAACGGAATGCCCGTTCTCCTCGGATCGTCGCAGCCGCTGCAGATCGTGACCACGCAGGACGGCCTCGCTTCCATCGTGCCCTCCGCCGGAAACGTGGGCCCGTGCGATGTGTTTATCACGGTGAGCGCGGGCCAATCGACTGCGCATCTGCAGATGGAGAGCCTGGCAGCGATCGTTACGGAGCGGCCGACGAACAGCCCGGTCCCAGGCTCCGAACGCGCAGCCCGATATCTACTTTGGTCCGAACTTTGGTCCGAACTCTGCCCGAACTTTGGTCCGAACTCTGGTTCGCAAACGTCCCCGCCACAAAGCGTGCCGGAGGTGCTGTTCGCTGTGCCGCCCGGCATTGCGAGCAACGATCCGGCAGTGGATTCGCACGGGAGCGATTGCCCGGAGCCCTGTACGGTCGACGTTTCTGGCGATCGGGGCGACCCGACGCCGTCGAACCCGGCAGGGAGCGAGAAATCTGCTTCTCCGCCACCGGCAACATTGCCGCCGGCCGACGCCACAACTCCTAAGAAACCGGTGCCGCCAGTTGGGAGCGATGTTGCCCCCACTGCCCCCGACCCCGTGGATATCCAATCCAATCTTTCAAGCAGTTGGTCTACTGTGGACAGACGAAGTTGCCGGGTGCTCGCGGTGGGTGGACTCCTGCCGTGATGGCGCTGTTTCGCTGAAACAGACTTGATGATGAGTTAGCGGCGGACGTCTGTCGGCATGGGAACCTGACCTGGCGCAGAACTCGTCGATGAGGCGCGTTTTGTCGTTTGGCATCTGCGCGTTCTTCTTGCTATCCTTCGGCTCCTCAACTAAGTTAGTTCCCATAAATTCATGGCCACTTCCCGATCAGCTCGAACAGCAGCTCCAGCGATGGACCGAGGCCGGCATTCTTGACTCGGCGTCCGCCGCGCGCATCCGCGACTTCGAGTCTACGCACGAATCTCCCAGCGTACGGTGGCCGGTAATATTCGCCATCGCCTTTGGCTCCATTATGGTTGCCGCGGGTGTGCTGCTATTCGTCGCCGCTCACTGGGACGACCTCTCGCCCACACAACGCTTCCTGCTGGTCGTGACCATGATCGCGGGCTTTCATCTGGCCGGCGGCGCGCTCCTGCCTCGCCTGCGGCCGCTGGGACTCGCGCTGCACGCCATCGGCACGGTGGCCCTCGGCGGCGGCATTTTTCTGGCGGGCCAGATTTTCAATCTCCAGGAACATTGGCCGGGCGGCATCCTCCTGTGGGCGATCGGCGCGGTACTCTCGTGGCTGGTGCTGCGGGATTGGCTCCAGGCCACGCTCAGCGCGCTGCTCGTCCCCGCATGGATCGCCTCGGAGTGGAGCGTGCGGGCGCAGCATTTCAGCGGCAGCGAGACTCCTCATCCAATTCCTCACCCTGCTGGCCATTACCTATTTGAGCGCTCGCGCGACCAGGGCAAAGAAGACTCCCACTTCCGGCGGGCTTTGGTTTGGGCCGGGGGAATCGCTCTGCTGCCAACGTTCGCTGCGTTGGCCACCGACCAACGCGAATGGTATTGGAACAGCCGGTTGCCAGCGATGTCCTTTGCGCTGCACGCCGCTGGTTGGTTGATCGCTTTCGTCCTTCCTCTGCTGGCGGCGTGCCTGCTGCGGGGCAAGGCGATCCTCTGGAATCTGGGATTCGCCCTTTGGATTTTCCTGATCGCATTTCTCGATAACCGCGATACTTTCCAGAATATGGCCTCGTATGTGGCGTGCGCGTTCGCCGCCATGGGAATGGTGTACTGGGGTTTGCAGGAGCAACGGCGTGAGCGCATCAACCTGGGTGTGGCGGGGTTTGCCATCACAATTATCGTGTTCTATTTCTCGAGCGTGATGGACAAGCTCGGGCGTTCGGCATCGCTGGTCGGCTTCGGACTCCTGTTCTTGCTGGGAGGATGGAAGCTCGAGCAGTTGCGGCGCAAGCTGGTGGCGCGCACGGCAGGAGGCGCACCATGACGCCAAAGCCCATGAAGCCGAAGCCGCATGACCAAAGCCGTTGTGGTCGCGCTGATTCAAGTTCTGATCGTATGTTCGCTGGGAGCCAAGCTGCTCTACGACCGGCGAACGCGCCCGCAAGCGTGGTTCAAAACCGAGCGCTATGATCCGAACTTGCCGATTCGTGGGCGCTACGTCAGTCTGCAGATCGAAGTGAACGACTCGCGCTCACCCGAAGAAGTTGAAAAGAAGTTTGCGAGCGAGATCCAGGCGATGGAGAATCGACGCGCGCAGTACCACGATCTTGGCATGGAAGATTTCGGGCGTGAATGCGGATTCCATCGTCGTGCGCGACGGTACTCCCACCGCGCAATTCGATCTATCCCCGAACTGGGGTTGTGACAACCTCTCATTCGTCCGCCGGAAGACAGCCAGCGGAATGGAACTGCGGCTGACTGAGCCGAGTTTGTTCTTCATCTCCGACACGGCCAAGGATCCCACACGTCTCAACCACGACGAAGAACTCTGGGTGCTCGCGACCATTCCGCGGAAGGGACCGCCAAGGCCGATTACGCTTGGCCTGAAGAAGGCTGGGGACAAGGACATCCGGCCCCTGGATCTGAATTAGAGCGGAACGGCCGAGGGCGGCCGTCCCTACGCAAGCCTACTGGCTACTTCTTCGTCCCAGTCCACCGATCGACCCAGTCGTTGACGGTCTTGTACCAAAGCTGGGCATTCTGCGGCTTCAGGACCCAGTGGCCTTCGTCGGGGAAGTAGAGCATCTTGGACGGCACGCCCATCGTTTGCAGCGTGGTGAAAAGCTGGAAGCCTTCGCTGACGTCAAGGCGGTAGTCGAGTTGTCCGTGGATGACGAGCGTCGGCGTCTTGAAATTCTTGGCCGCGTTGCGCGGAGACCACTTCTCGTACATCTCCGGGTTGGTGTAGGGAGTGCCCTTGAACTCCCAGTTATTGAACCAGAGTTCTTCGGTCGTGCCCCAGGCGGAGACGGTATTGAACATGCCGTCGTGCGAGACGATGCACTTGAAGCGGTCGGTGTGGCCGAGCACCCAGTTGGCCATGTATCCGCCGTAGCTCGCGCCCAGCGCGCACTCGCGGTCTTTATCAATGAACGGATAAGTCTTCTCGGCGTAGTCGAGGCCCTTCATCAGGTCTTCAAACGGAGCGCCGCCCCAGTCGCCGTTGATGGCGTCAATGAACTTCTGCCCGTATCCGGTCGAGCCGTGGAAGTTGATCATGATGACCACGTATCCGTTGGCGGCGAAGAGTTCGGGATTCCAGCGATAGCACCAGTCGTCGTCCCAGGCGCCCTCCGGGCCGCCGTGGATGAGGAACTTCAGGGGATATTTCTTGCTGGCGTCGAAGTTCGGTGGCTTGACGAGGAAGCCTTGGACCTTGTCGCCGTGCGCGCCGGTGAACCAGAAGGGTTCGAGCGGGGACATGGCGACTTGGGATAGGACAGCGTCGTTGAGGTGGGTGAGCGGCTGAACCGGGTCCTTGGCGACGGTAACTGCCAGCTTATAAATTTCGACGGGGTGCTCGATCGACATGCGACTGAAAAGCAAAGTTCCTCCGTCATTCGTAATTGCGAGGTCGTCGCTGTAGCCCGCCGCACTCTCGTGAACGAAAAGCGCCTTGGGCTCAGGCCCAATCAGATGAACCGCCCAAACCGGTGAAATCCCCGAGACCTCCGAACTGAAGTAGATGCCAGACGAATCTGGAAACCATGCGAATGTCCCAACCCACCCGCCAAACGTTTCTGTAAGGTCCCTTTTCTCGCCGGTCTTGCGGTCGTACAGCATCAGCCGAAAACGGTCGCTCTCGTATCCCGGACGCTGCTGGGCGCGGTAGGCGATGTACTTGCCATCGGGCGAATAGAGCGGCGTCGAGTCGCTGGCGGGATTGTCGGCGGTGATGTTCTTGGTTCGGGCTAAGACCTGAGCGGGCGACTCGCCCGCTCCCACACTGCCTGTCCCAGCATTCACCGGGACGATCCAGAGATCGTTGTTGGTGGAGGTGGCTTCGACCTTGTCGTGGTTCGAGGTGTAGCAAATCTCCTGCCCGTCGGGCGAGAAGGCGTAGTCGTCCTGTCCGCCGAGCGAAAACGGAGGCGCGTCGTAGTCGCCGGGAGTGAGGTCGCGAGGGGCTCTATAGATCAGACTGGCAACTGCCGTTGGATAAACCTCGGGAGGAGCCTCAACTACGAAGATGTGGCTGCGCTTCCCTCTCTTGTAGGCGTCCCAATGCCGATAGAGCAGTCGGTCGAAGATGATGGCTTTGACTTTCGATTCTTCGGCTTCTTTCGACTTCTTGGCGTTGCAGGCTTCTTCTGCGGCGGGCGCCCCGTCGCACTCGGGATACACATCTGAGGTGAAAAGAATGTGGGCGCCGTCGGGCGACCAGAGTTCACCGGCGGCTTCCGTCGCGATCGAGGTCAGTTTGTGGACGCCGGTTACACTGCCAGCGCCGCCATCGAAATCGGCAATCCAAACCTGCGATCCGCCTTCTTTTTTCGAGATGAACGCGAAGCGCTTGCCGTCCGGTGCCCAGCGCGGGCGGTCGCCATCCTGATCGGCGATGAGGATGCGCTCCGGCGTCGCCCACCCTCCCCTCCGGGGAAGGGTGGGGCACCCCCTTTTCGTTGGAGTCGGCGTTCAGCGGCACGATCCAGATGTGGGAAGTCTTCGTATTTGCCGCCAGGTCCACATCGACCGCGGCTGAACAGCACCCACTTGCCGTCGGGCGAAGGCACAGGTTCGCCGACGCGCTTCAGCTTCATCATGTCTTCGAAAGTGAAGGGATGCTTGGCTTGAGAGAAGGCGGGAAGAGAGAAAAGAAAGACGAGAATAAAAACCAAACGGCGCATGGTGTGTCTCCGACGAACAAGAGAGTGTAGCACCGGCAAGGTTCACGTAGGCCCGGAGGCATTCCTTCGACTTCGCTCAGGACCCGGGCCGGCGCGCGCCAACTGCGGAGCTGCGCTCCGCTGGGCGGACGAGTGCGTCCGCCCCTACGTGGGCGTCTCAGCTTCCTCAGCTCTTCTAACATCGCCGTCATCTCGGATTGGGCGTGCGTGTTGCCGGTGCGGCGTGCGGAGGAGACGCCATCCACCAGCCAGCGCTTAGCCTCATCGACGCGGCTCGCGCCGGCCAGCATCTGGGCGGCCATGAAATATGCGGGCGTGTAGTCCGGATTTTTCGCGATCAGCGCTTTGAATTCCTGAAGCGCCTGCTCGATTTGTCCGGCCTTCGAGTACTCCAGCGCCAGTCCATAGCGGGCAAACGAATCCTCGGGATTGGCGGTAAGAATCTCGCTCAGCATGGCAATGCGATCCATAGGGAAGTTCTCAGTTCCCGGTTCTCAGTTCTCAGTTGAAAGGCAACATCTTATAGCCAAAAGCCAATGGCGGACAGCTGAGAAGCTGCTTTCCATTCATATCATGGCTCGCGTTACAATGGCTGTTCTCCGAGAAACCAACTTGGCTTGCCCTTTTTTTGTGCCGCTTGAAATTGTGAACGACGGCTCCTGGCCGCATCCTTCGCGTCTGCCACTGGGAGCGGGATGGACTGGAAACTGCCGCGCCTCGGGGCAGGAAGTGGCGGCATCCGACACGCACATCCGGGAATTCTGCAACCTTGGTTACGCAAACGCCTGTCCGCATCTTCCGCCGCGCCGCGACTGGGATGCAATTCGCTTTTCGGTGGCCCAGGTTAGCCGGGAGCAGGTCACGATCTGCTTTGTCTGCGAGTTAGGCCACGCTCCGATCGAACATGGGAAATTGACCTTCGACCTGGCGAGCGAGGTTTGGCTCAACCCGCATCCGGACCCGCGCGTGCTCAGGCTTGCAACCTGCTATCTCCAGGCATATCGCGCCCGGCGGAGCGCTGTTCTTATCTGACGATTTGTGAGCCGATCTTGAGCATCTTTAGTGAGCCGATCTTTGAACAGCCGATTGAGCGGGCGATCAACGGAGCGGACGATCAACGAGCGGACGATCCGAGCAGACGATCGATGCACTGACATTCTATGAACGATAACGACAAAGAGAAGTTAATGCGCCCCCGGCCGGTGCGCGAATCGGCCTCCGAAATGGCCGAGATCGTGCTGCCCAACGACGCCAATGTCCTGAACGCACTTCTTGGCGGACGCCTCATGCACTGGATCGATCTCGCCGGCGCCATGGCCGCGCACCGCCACTCGCGCACAATACGTGGTGACGGCTTCTATCGATCATCTGGATTTTCTCGTGCCTGTTCGGGTCGGAGATTTCGTCATCCTGCGCTCCTCGGTCAATCGGGTCTTCCACACGTCGATGGAGGTGGGGGTGAAGGTCTGGGTGGAGAATTATCGCGCCGAAGAGAGCCGTCACGTCAGCTCCGCCTATTTGACCTTTGTCGCTGTGGATGTTGCCGGGAATCGGTTACCGGTCCCGCCCGTCATCCCCGAGACTGAAGAGGAAAAACGCCGCTACGATGGTGCCGCGCGCCGCCGCGAGATACGCCGAGCGGAATCGGCGCGCAGAAAAGAGGTTCGGAGTTAGGCGATCTTCGACGCTCAGCCCCTAAAGGGGCATTAGATTGTCGAAGAACTTATCGGCATCGCTAAAGCGATGCCCTGATACGAAGCGAGTTAGTAGGTAGCACGTGAGCAACTAAAGATTCGATAAGTGACAACTGAGAGCTGCCAACTGATAGCTATGAGTCAAGAGCCAAGAGCTAAGAGCTAAGAGCTAAGACACGAGACCGCACTTATGGACAGCGCACTTCTCGTTCACCGCCTTCACTTCGCCTTCACCGCGACGTTTCACTATCTCTTCCCGCAACTCACCATGGGGCTCGCCCTGCTCATTGTTGTGCTGAAGACGATTGGCCTGCGGCGCAACGATCCCGTCTACCACGAGGCGGCCCGCTTCTGGGGAAGGATTTTTGGCATCAATTTCGTCCTAGGGGTTGTGACCGGCATTCCGATGGAATTCCAGTTCGGCACTAACTGGTCGCTCTTTTCGCGGTTCGCGGGCGGCGTTATCGGCCAGACACTGGCGATGGAGGGCATGTTTGCCTTCTTCCTGGAATCGGCGTTCCTGGGATTATTTCTTTACGGAGAAAAGCGGTTGAGCCCGAAGGCACACTGGTTGTCTGCGGTCGCAGTCTTTGCGGGTTCGTGGTTGTCGGGTTATTTCATCATTGCCACTGACGCTTTCATGCAGTATCCCGTCGGCTATTCCACGGCCTCGGACGGGAGCTTGCAGTTGGCGAGCTTCTGGGATTTCGTGCTCAATCCCTGGGCCGGATGGCAATACGCGCACAACATGAGCGGAGCGGCGATCACCGGCGCGTTCATCATGACGTCGGTGGGCGCGTTCTATCTGCTCTCCGGCAAGTGGACCGCGCACGCCCGCATCTTCGTCAAGGCCGGCGTGATCGCCGGATGCCTGTTCAGCGTTCTGCAGATTTTTCCGACCGGCGACCGACAAGGCAAAATGGTCGCCGACCTGCAACCCGTGACCCTGGCGGCGATGGAGGGATTGTTTCAAAGCCAGCCCGGAGCGCCATTGGTCATCGTAGGTCAGCCTAACGAGCAGCAACATACGATCGATAACCCGATTGAAGTCCCGAAAATGTTGAGCATGCTGACTTACAGACGCTGGAATGCCAACGTCCGCGGACTCGACGCTTTCCCCAAACAAGACTGGCCGGGTAACATCCCATTGCTTTATTACAGCTACCACATCATGGTTGGTCTGGGGACGTTCTTCGTCGCCGTCATGGTTGTCGCATTGTTGCTGCTGTGGCGCGGCAGACTCTTTAATGCCAGGTGGATGCTCTGGATCCTGATGCTCGCAGCGCCTTTTCCTTATATCGCCAATACCGCCGGATGGATGACCGCCGAACTCGGCCGCCAGCCCTGGCTGGTCTATGGGCTGATGCGCACCGAAAACGGCTACTCCAAGGTCGTCTCGGCCGGTAACGGCCTGTTTACTCTTTTGGGATTCATGGGACTTTACACTGTGCTGGGCATTCTGTTCCTGTTCCTGGTCCGGCGGGAAATTGAGCGCGGTCCTCTGGCCGGACACGAATCCGCGTCCAATCTTCATACGTCGGCGGAGGCAAGGTGACGGAGGCAAGATAAGTATGGCGAGCCTTTGGTTCTGGATTGTCGCAGCGATGATCGCGACCTATGTCGTGCTCGACGGATTCGATCTCGGCGCGGGTGCGATTTATCTGATTGCGGCCAAAACTAACGACGAACGGCGCCGAGTGCTGCGCGCCATCGGCCCGGTGTGGGATGGCAACGAAGTCTGGTTGCTGGCTGCCGGTGGCACGCTCTACTTTGCGTTTCCTCAACTCTACGCGTCGAGCTTCAGCGGATTCTACCTTCCGCTGACGATTGTCCTTTGGCTGCTCATTTTGCGCGGCATCGGCATTGAATTTCGCGCTCACATCGAGAGCCGGGTCTGGCAGGATTTCTTCGACGTGATCTTCAGCGTCTCCAGCATTCTGCTGGCTGTGTTTTTCGGGGCGGCACTGGGCAACGTGGTGCGCGGAGTTCCGCTGGATTCAACCGGCTATTTTTTTGAGCCGCTCTGGACCAACTTCAAACTCGGCGCGCAGACGGGCATCCTGGATTGGTACACGGTACTCACCGGCGTGATGGCATTAGTGACCTTGGCCGCGCACGGTTCTTACTACGTCGCTCTCAAGACCGACGAGGACCTCGGCCGCCGCGCCCGCGGTTTCGCCTTGCTCTGCTGGCCCGTGCAGTTTTTTCTGACCATCAGCGCGTTGGTTGCGACTTATTTCATCCGGCCCGAAATCATGGCGAATTACGCGAAGCACCCGATCGGGGTGCTGGTTCCGATCGTGGTTGTCGCCAGCCTGGCGGTGATGCTCTGGGCTAATCCCAAGGGCAAAGAGAAACTCGCGTTCGTAGCCTCCAGCCTGTATATCACCGGAATGCTGGTGGGCGCGGCGTTTGCGCTCTATCCCGTCGTACTGCCTGCCCGCGACCATCAATATAATCTCACCATCTACAACACCGCCGCCGGCAGTCACGGACTGAGCGTCGGCTTGGTTTGGTGGACGTTCGGCGCGGTGCTCGCGGTGGCCTATTTTGTCTTCGTTTACCGCAAGTTTCGCGGCAAGGTGCAACTGGGAGAAGGGCACTACTGAGAAACTCAGCTCGTCAGCTCTCAGGTCATCAGGTTCGATCGAGCGCAGATCGCGACTGCGATCAGACGGATCGAGCCCTGATCACTCCCGATAACTCGATAGCTCTCGTCTCTACCCGTATAATCGGAAAGCGACATGAGCGCTCATTCCCATCATCCCGGCCAGCAACAGCCCACCCCGCAACCTTTACCTGGCGTCAACGCCATCATCGCCGTCGGTTCCGGCAAGGGCGGAGTCGGCAAGACCACGCTCGCGGTCAATCTGGCAATCGCCCTCAGTAAGATGGGGCACAAAGTTGGATTGCTCGACGGCGACGTTTACGGGCCCAACGTCCCGCTCATGCTCGGCACCAACGAGCAACCGAAGGTGATAGGCGAAAACCAGTTTGCGCCCATCAACTCGCATGGGCTCAAGGTCATCTCGGTCGGCTTCCTCAACCCTGGAGACAAGCCGCTCATCTGGCGCGGCCCTATGCTGCATTCGATCATGAAGCAGTTCCTGGGATCGGTGCAGTGGGGACTGCTTGACTATCTCGTCATTGACCTTCCTCCGGGAACCGGCGACGTGGCGCTCTCGCTGATTCAGACGGTTCCATTGACCGGCGCCATCGTGGTCTCTACGCCCTCCGACGTTGCGCTGCAGGATGCGCGCAAGGCCATCGAGATGTTCCGCCAGATGAAAGTGGACATCGTGGGCATGGTCGAAAACATGAGTTACTTCGTGTGCCCGCACTGCCAGCACGAAGTCGATATCTTCTCGCGCGGCGGCGCGGAAAAGACAGCGAAACAGTTCGACATCGCCTTCCTCGGGAGCGTCGAACTCGATCCCGAGATTCGCAAATCCGGCGACGGGGGCTCTCCGTCCGTGCTCCAGGGAGAGGACTCGCCCCATGCGAAGTCGCTGTTCGCGTTTGCCCGCAATGTGGCGGCGCGGGTGGAGGAGATCAAAGCCGGGAGTTCGGAAAGCGTGATCCAAATTCAGTAGGGCGCAGTAGGCCGATGACAAGCATGTTGACCGTCGGCTTCGCTGAATCGCGCCCTACTTGAACTGCAAATGCAACTGGTAGAGGCTGCATTGGGTGGTGCGGCTAGCGGTGTTGAAGGTGACGATGCGAACCACGTAATCGCCGTTCGCTCCGGTGGGGAGCCCCTGCCAGCCGCTCGTGTAGATCCCGTAGGGCGCTGTCACCGGCACTGTTCCCGACAGTGCAAACCAGTTCGTTCCGTCGGGTGTGTATTCTGCCCAAGCATAACTTCCGCTCGGCAAGGGGTACATTCCAAGCGTGAGCACAAGGCGGACTGAGGTCGCGCTCAACATGTCGATCTGATTGCGATAGAGTGAACTTCCGACTTCGCTCGTACCCGCAGCCGCGCTGAACGAGCCCCAACCAGAGAAGTTATAGTCAGAGGGAACGGCTAATGTTCCTGGCGATCCTTGCGGGCCCTGGGCTCCGGCCGGACCTGAAGGTCCAGCCGCGCCGGTGAACCCTTGCGCGCCCTGGGCTCCGGCCAGACCTGCAGGTCCGGTCGCGCCGGTGAGCCCTTGCGCGCCCTGAGTCCCGGCCGGACCTGCAGGTCCGGTCGCGCCGGTAAGCCCTCGCAGCCCCTGAGTTCCTGGGGCGCCGGCTGGTCCGGCTGCTCCCGCTGCTCCTGTGGCCCTTGCGGTCCGAGTGGCCCCACCAGCGAGTGATAGCTGTTTCCGTTGTCTGATTCCAGAAGCATGCCGCTGGCGATCGATAGCGTATATTGCCCCACAGCCGGCGCCGGCACAGCGAGTCCTAGATCAACTAAAGTAATCGCAGATTGCGCCGTATTTCCCGACTGCGGCTGCACCGTTAGCGGTCCACTGCAATTCGTCCCTGGATTGCCAGTGGCGCACTGTGACCATGAGATTCCAGACAGCAGGATCAGCAAGCCGATCAATAAAAAGTTTTTCATTTCGTCTCCCGAGACTCTACGGAATCACCGCGACCGTTTGACTGCTGTAGCCGCTTTCGCTATTGCCGTTAACGGCAGTGATGACATAGTAGAGCGTCTGATTATGAGTTACGTTCACATCGCTATAAGTTGTGCTGACGATCCCTGGGGCTACTTTTGCATATGGACCGCCGGACGTAGTTCCGCGGTAGATGTTATAACTGGTCGCGTTCTGACTGGCGCTCCAAGTTAGAGTGACGGAATGACCAGTAACGGTGACGGTCGCCTTGCCGCTAAGTTTTACATTGCCTTGAAGTCCCTGAGCAAAGCTGAAACTCAGACATCCCAGAACCATGCAGGTTGTGAATAGTCGTTTCATTGGCTCCCCGCTCATTTCGGCTTCCTGAACGGTCAAATTCTCATGCCGGGCGATTCGTAGACACGAATCCTGCGAACCGCCAAGGCAACAAGTCATGCCGAGGTCCGGTTCAGTTCAGTTGTCGGATTGGCACTACGGAACAGCGGTTCGAGTAACCCGCCGTGGGGGAGTGTCACCGTTTACTTTCCGGCGGAGTTGCTTAACATCTGGATGCCGGATGACGCGTGGCGATGAAGTCAATTTCGCAGAAAGCGCGTATCGAAGTAAGTGACCGTGGTACGGACAATTCGTGATGAATGCACTGGTGAGTAATTTGGGCGAGTAAGTCTTTATCCCGAAGGCCAGACCCTTTCGCACCCATCCTAAATTGAACAAACTTGTTCCCTTTTGGGAATTCATACTCGTGGCACCTGTCCAAACGGTATTCAAGGGGATGCATAGGAACTCCGATAAGCCCCATAAGGAGCCGCCATGCACAGAGTGGGGTCAATCCTCATAGTTATAACCCTTTGCTTAAGCACTATGTGCTCTGCCGCCGACTTGAAGGACCACCTTGTTGCGGTTCAGCATGCAACCGCCAAATTTTCGCTTCCGCCGCAAATCCAACAGGTACAAGGCAGCGGCATCTGTATCAACCACGAGCTGCTCCGTCGTGGCCACGGCCTACCACATCCAAATGATGGTAGGCCGGGCGAACTTGAGAGTCGGCAACCACCACACCGAAAAAGTATTATCGCTGGCCAACGAAAGCGACCGAGACAAGTCCGACGTGACCGTGGGAAAGAGAACCTTGTCTTACAACGTGGCGAACGATGTGTCATTCATCTATACGAAGAAGTCAGCTGCCCATAAGTCGGGCGTCCCGTACTCATACAACTTCTACGTGGGCCAGAAAGTAACAGTCGCCGGCTACTACAAAGAACAAGTTCGAGACGAAAGAAGCGTGCATCCTCGGCGCCAACGTGCCTCTAGTAATGGGAGAGAGCCCAACTGAAAGAAAATCTGATTCTGGACGTTCATCTGAAGCCGGGAACCAGCGGTAGCGCAGTGCTTGATGAACGAGGAAACCTGCTAGGGATGATTGTACTTTCCGGTGTATTAAAAAGCAGCGGCGGGGACTTGACGACGTCCATCGCTCTTCCCGTTAGGACTATTGCAAGAGCGTTAGTGAAGTTAGACCCAGTTCTTGGTCAGCGTAATCTTCAAGGAGATACCAGAAGAAGAACCGATGATAGTGCAAACCCCTGCGGCGCTCTACGAAGAAAGCGACGTACCGGAGGACGCTTCGCCAGTAATACCTGAACTATCGGCAGTGTCCAGCGAAGTGTCCGATCCTGTAGGTAAGTTGCGCGCCAAGTCGGAAGCTGCGTCCGCACTAATGGTCAACTTTGTTACCAGGCAATGCCTGGTGCAAGGGACTCAGAAGTCCATATGCCATGAGTTGTCTATCGTTGACGGTCAACAGAGCTTTCGCGAGATGAATAAGAATGGCAAGCTTGGCCAGCCAAGGGATTCCTTCCCTATACAGAGGCACGGTGTGTGGACGCAGACCGACTGGACGGACACGCTGGGGGAAATAGCAGACAATCCTTTTCGGGATATTCCGAGGCTCCGTGGACGACCGTTATCTGTTCACTTTTAAGTCGGTTGCCGAAGACGATCGCTGCTACTTCGAAGAGTATTCAGAACGGATCTCCGCTCTTCGGCGGGGGTCAGCCGAGCTGGAAAGGTTCGGTCGTCTGCTTTGAGCAGGTTGTAACCGACAAGGACTTCAACGTATTGTCCGTATTCACTGAAATGCTTCCCCCTGAGGGCTGCCTAACCCAGATAGTCCAGACGGCTATCTACTACGACTGGGTCAAACTGGATGGGCTAGAGTCGCCGATTCGGTTGCCGGTTAGGGAAAGGATTACTGCCGAACAGCTTGGGCAGAAGAGTTTGTCGTATGCTAGTGTGTCGTGGAGCGACTACCAGAAGTTCAGGGCTGAGCACAAAATAAATTTTGAAGAATCAGCAAGACTTTGGCGGTCTGTGGGCTACGACCGCTGTATCTGTGATTATCCTTGGCAGAAACCTTACATGCCGGAAGCGAATTCCGCGAAACTAAGCTTTGGGGGCCGTTTTACACCCTATCTCCGGGTAGTGGCTCAATTTGGTTTCGAATTTGAGGCGCTCGCGGGTTTTTAATTCTCTCTTGGAGGCGACGGGTTGTGTCTGCCAGGCGCGGACACACTAGGCTTACGGGAGAATTCCCGGACACAGCGTTGCTCGACGCGAGCGAGTAGGGGTCTTTCGACTCCATCCGATCTCCGGCTTCGCCGAAGATCGGATTCCGCTCAAGATGACAGTATTTGTCGGGGCAGAGTTAGTTCAAATTGAGCCACTACCCAAATTCCTTGTTGTGGCAGAGTTAGTTCAAATTGAGCCACTACCTATCCCTGCGCCTCCTTGACACCCTCGCCAGCGCTCCCTAGAATTCCCTTAGACGTGGTGGAATCCTAATCTAAGCCACTGCATCTAAAGAATTTAGAGGGGCGGGTTCGGCTCCTCGCTCAGGTTGATATGCCAGTAGGGCCAACGGGCGGACGGGAACGGGAAATCCTGACCGCCATTGTCGAGACATTTATTGCCAGCGGAGAGCCGGTGGGGTCGCGCACGCTTGCGCGCTCCAGCCGCGAAGGTCTGAGTGCGGCTACGATTCGCAACGTGATGGCCGACCTGGCCGATGCTGGATTTCTGGAGCAGCCGCACGCTTCGGCGGGGCGCGTTCCTACGGCGGAGGCTTATCGCTATTATGTCGAGCAACTTAGTGGCGAGGCTCATCTTTCGCACGAGAATCAGAGCATTATCCAGGACACGTTGACCGGGGTCACGCGACGTGGAGGAGTTCATGGCGCGGACTTCGCATGTGCTTGCGCTGATCTCGCACGGCGTTGGAGTTGGTGTCACCGCGGCGGCCAGCGGACCGCGCAACGCGCTGGAGCACGTTTACTTCTCGCGCCTGGGCGATCAGAAGGTGCTGGCCGTTGTGGTCACGCGCTCGGGGGTGGTGCGCGACCGGGTGCTGCGGCTGGATATTCCGCAAGCGGATCTCGATTTGGCGGCACGCTACATCAATGAAAATTTTCGCGGCTGGACGATGGGCGACATGCGCGCCGAGTTGGCCCGCCGCCTGGAACAGGAACGCAGTGAGTATGACCGGCTGATGAAGTCGATCGAGCAGCTCTACCAGCAGGGCGCGCTGGCTTCGAACGAGGGCACGCAGGCGGTGTTCGTGGAAGGAGCGGCGAACCTGGTAACACTGGTCACGAGCAATGTGACCGGGCAGGAAGATCGCCAGCACCTGCAGGATATGCTGCGGACGCTTGAGGAAAAAGAAAAAGTTGTGAAGCTGCTCGGCGCTTATCTCGACACGCGGCAGGAAGCGGTGCGGGTGGTGATCGGGCTGGACGAGGCGCTGCCGGCTTCGAATTTGCAGAATTTTGTCCTGATTGGCGCTCCGGCGCGCGTGGGCGGCGAGGTGATGGGGTCGCTGGCCGTGATTGGACCTACGCGGCTGGATTATCAACACACCATGTCGGCCGTGTCGTACATCGCGCGGCTTTTCGACAAACTTTTGAACGAATCGGAGTAATCGAGCAGTATGCGTAAGGGAAACGGAAAAACCGACGGGGAACTCGATCTGGAGCAGCGAACTTCCGGCGGCGGAGGGCGGAGAAGAAGCTGCGCCGGCCGCGATCGCGGCCAAGCCAGTGGAGACGGACCGGAGCAGCAGCCATCGGAAACCGAAAATCTCCAGGCTGAGCGCGACGCGCTGCTGGACCGTCTTGCGCGTCTGCAGGCGGAGTTCGATAACGCCCGCAAGCGCGCGGCGCGTGAACAGCAGGATTTCCGCGAGTTCGCCGCGGCCGATGTCATCAAGAACTTTCTGCCGATCCTCGACAGTTTCGAGCGGGCCTTAAAGGCTGAAGGCGACTCCGGCGACTTCCGCAACGGCATTGAGCTCATCTACCGTCAGTTTCAGGATGCGCTGCAGAAAATCGGAGTGCAGCGGATTCTTTCAGCGGGGCAGGCTTTCGATCCGCGGATTCACGAGGCGGTCGAGATGGTGGATACGACCGAGGTCCCGGATCACTATGTCCTCGATGAACTACAGCACGGCTATAAGTATAAGGACCGGCTGCTGCGTCCCGCGATGGTGCGGGTCGCTCGCAACAGCCGCGGGTAACTTGGATTTGTTTACTGAGCAGACCTGGTCGTTAGTCGTTAGTCGTTAGTCGTTCGGGGGCTTGCGGCTCTGCCAGCGACTGACGACCAACGACCAACGACCAAGAGACATCTAACACGAGTAGGGGGGAGTTTCTGGCCGCCAACACAAAACGCGATTATTACGAGGTGCTCGGTGTTACCCGTGCGGCCACCGACGTTGAAATCAAGAGCGCTTACCGCAAGCTCGCGATGACGCACCATCCTGACCGCAACCCTAACAATCCTGACTCGGAAGACAAATTCAAGGAGATCACTGAAGCGTATGCCATCCTCGCCGATAGCGAGAAGCGCTCTTTGTATGACCGCTTCGGGCATGCTGGCGTGGGCGGCAGCGGCGGAGGTTCGGCTGGATTCGATCCCGCCATCTTCCAGGATTTTGGCGACATCTTCGGCGACATCTTCGGTTTCGGCGATATGTTCGGCCAGGGCGGCCGTCGTCGCAGCCGCGCCCAGCGCGGAGCCGATCTTCGCGAAGACTTGCACCTTGAATTTGACGAAGCGGTCTTCGGCGCGGAGAAGCAAGTGAATGTCCGCCGCCATGAGACCTGCGACGGGTGCCGCGGAAACGGTGCGGCGCCCGGCAAAGCTCCAGTTACTTGCCGTTCGTGCAATGGCCGAGGCCAGGTCCGGTATCAGCAAGGCTTTTTCAGCATCGCTCGAACCTGCCCAACCTGCCAGGGTGCGGGCAGTGTGATCACCGATCCCTGCCCGAAGTGCAAAGGCGAAGGCCGCTTGCTGCGCGAGCGCGCGGTCGAAGCCAAGGTCCCGGCGGGAGTGGAGGACGGCACGCGAATTCGTTTCAACGGCCTGGGCGAGGCGGGCGCGTTCGGCGGGCCAGCCGGTGACTTGTATGTTGTCCTGCATGTCAAGGAGCACGCCTTCTTTGAGCGCGAGGGCAACGACCTGCACTGCGTGGTTCCGATTTCGTTCGCGCAAGCTGCCCTGGGCACCGAGATTATGGTTCCGACGCTTGAGGGAGAACACAAGCTGAAGATTCCTGAAGGCACGCAGTCGGGAACCTCGTTTCGCATACGGAACAAAGGCGTGCCGGTGCTTAATGGGCACGGAAAAGGCGACCTCTACGTCGAGGTGCGAATACAAACGCCCGGGAAACTGACCAAACGCCAGCGCGAATTGCTGGCCGAACTGGGAGAACTGTCTCCGGTGGAAAACAAGCCGCAGCATCGGTCGATATTGGGACGGGTGAAGGACATGTTTGTGTAGGGCAGTTGCTCAGTTCCAGTTCTCAGTTGCTCAGTTGCCAGTGATTCACTTAGACAATCGCGGCACGGCATGGAGCCGAGTACTGGCAACTGGTAGCTGGCAACTGAGAACTGCCTTATGACGCGCCGCCGCTGGATCGCTGACGAGGTTGCCGGAGACACCGCTGCTTTGGTGGGCGAACATGCGGCGCATCTTGCCCGCGTCCTGCGCGCGGAAGTCGGGCAGGAGTTTGACATTGCAACTGGAGAGGAAGTTCGCCGCGGGACCATCACCACGATCTCCTATGATCGTGTTGAGTTTGCGCTTGGCAAGAAGCAAGGGCGCAGTTTAAGGTCCACTCGGCTGAGCGCTCCGAGGATTACGCTGGTCCTCGCAATCTTCAAGTTCGACCGCATGGAGTGGGCGATCGAGAAGTGCACGGAAATCGGGGTATCTCGCATCATCCCGGTGATCGCGCGCCGAAGCGATGCTCATCTCGCTACTGCCGCAGGGAAGCGCCACGAACGCTGGCAACGCATCGTTCGTCAGGCGGCGGAACAGTCGCGAAGAGCGGCGCCGCCTGAGATTGCAGCGCCGGTCAAATTGAAAAACCTCGCGGACGAAGGTGTGCTGGCCCTTGGCGCGCTGCGTGTTGTACTCGCAGAGTCGCTCGCGGGATCGGAAGAGGATACTCGGCTGAGAGACATTTTGCAGTCCCAGTCGTCCGCAGGCGAAGTGGCACTGGCGGTAGGCCCCGAGGGCGGATGGGCCGACGGGGAGCTTGCGTGGTTCTACGAAACGGGATGGGTTGCGGCCTCGCTTGGCAGACACAATCCTGCGAGCCGAAACTGCGGCAATCGTCGGCACCGCGCTCACGCTTGAAGCACTGCGGTGAATCCTCGATTAGATCGAATCCAGAGTTGCTGTGGCCACGAGCCAGCGGCTCGCTGAGGGCGAGGCCCGCCCTCGAGCGTATGGCTACGGGATCGCTAGAGCGCCCGCCCCCAAAGGCACGATGCGGGATACGTGCTGCATCGCTAAAGCGATGCCCCTGATACGAGCCCCGAGTTTTTCCGCAGCTCTGCGCACACCTTCCACAATCCGCTCTGATATTCTCCGGCAAGTGGCTTCTCAAGTGATTTCGACTGCGTCACCTGCGACGAAGATCGTTCCCGATGAACGCCAGCAGCAAGCCATCGGACACGTTGCATGGCCCGATGCTGGTGATCGCCGGCGCCGGCACGGGGAAGACCACTGTCCTCACGCAGCGCGTGGCCAACCTTATCCGCGAAGGCCACGCCCGCCCTGACGAAATTGTTGCGCTCACCTATACCGACAATTCCGCCGCGGAGATGATGGCCCGCGTACGAGCGGAACTGAAGGGAACTGCCATCGACGGCCTGCAGGCCTGCACCTTCCATGCCTGGTGCTATGGACTGCTGCAGCGTCGCGGCGCTGGTTTTGGCGTGCTTGACGACAAGGATCTCTGGGTGTACTTGCGCCGCCGTATTCGCGATCTGCGCCTCAAGCACTTTGTGCGTGCTGCCAACGTCGGCCAGTTCCTCGATAGCCTGCTCGATTTCATGCGTCGTTGCCAGGACGAACTGGTGGGCCCGGCAGAATACGCGGTCTACGTAGAGCGCCTGGAACGCGGCGAAGTTGCGCTTCCCCGCGTTGCCCGCTCGAAGAAGCAAACGGAATTGAAAGAGGTGGAGATACTGGAGCGCTGCCAGGAGATCGCTCGCGTTTTCGCCACCGTGGAAAACATGCTCCGGGAAGAAAACCTGGGCACCTTCGGCCACATGATTACCAAGGCCTATCAGTTGCTGAAGAACGATCCCGCGCTGCTCGAAGAGGAGCGGCGGCGCACCCGCTTCCTGCTGGTGGATGAATTCCAGGACGCGAATTTTGCCCAGGTCGAGATCCTGTCGCTGCTCGCCGGACCGGCGGCGAACGTTTTTGCCGTGGGCGATGCGGATCAGGCGATCTACCAGTTTCGCGGCGCTTCGAGCGAAGCGTTCACGCTGTTCATGAGGAACTTTCCCGCGGCCCGAAGTCGTTGTGCTGGAAAAGAATCGGCGCTCGCTCTCGCCGATCCTGGTTGCGCTTTTGGCATTGTGAATGAGAACCCGCCGGTGTTTGGAGAGTTCGGACGACTTCGGACAGACGTTCTCGCAAAAAGGAATTTCGATTTCCTACCAGCGCGCGCCCCTTGAATCGCTGCGCGACGAGGAGGCGAAGCAACAAGGGCAGACCACGGCCGCGCCGCTGGTCGAAATTGTTACCTGGAGGGATAAAGAAGTCGAGGCCGCCGACCTCGCGCGCCGCATCCAGAAGAAGCGCAAGGATAAAGATAAAGACAAGGATAAGGATAAAGACCAGCGCTGCCGTGGAGCGATTTTGCCGTGCTCTATCGCCAGCACAACCATCGCGACGAACTGGTTCAGGAACTTGCCGAGCGGGGCATTCCATTTTCCATTGAAGGTCTGGACGTTCTCGATACGCCCGAGGTCCGCGACGCGGTGGCCTGCCTGACCGCCGCTGTATCTCCCAACGATGCCGCCAGCCTGTTTCGCGTGGCGGCGTTGCCCCAGTTCGGCATCAACCCGACTGGAATTGCGGGCAGCGATGAGGGCGGTGCGGCGGCAGGAACTCGATCTCCGCACGGTGTTGGGAAGGCTCGCGGGCGGTCCCGCGGTGCTGGAAAGCGTGGAGAAAGTCCACCGGGAAGTGAAGAAGGACGGAGTCGGCGCGGCTTTACCGCGGAAGATGCGGTGAACGTTGTGATTCGGCACTTCGATCTGCAGCGGTCGGCTTTGCTGGTCGCGTTTCTGAAGTTTGTGGAGTCATGGCACAGGAAACCGATTGCCGAAACTGGGAGCCCCTCCGAATTCCTTGAGTACCTGGATTATTTTGTGCAGGCGGGAGGTACGATTCCGCTTCCCCGCTCCGAGGAAGACGCGGTACAGCTTTTGACCGCGCACGCCGCCAAGGGACTTGAGTTCCAGCACGTGGCCATCATTCGCGGCTCGTCCGTTTGGTTCCCGACTCGCATACCATGAGCCGCTTATTGCGTTTCCGGCAGAACTGCGCCGGGCGGACACGTCTTCGCCGGGCGCTGTGAATGACGACAAGACGCTGCACGAAGAAGAAGAGCGCCGGCTTTTTTACGTGGCCATGACGCGCGCCAAAGACACGCTGGCCATCTATGCGCACCAGGGCAGGGGCAAGAAGGATCCGAAGCCGACCCAGTTTCTGCGCGAGTTCATGGTTCACCCGGCTTACAAAAAGTTCTGGTCTACCCACCCGGCGGCGGCGGTGCAGGATAGGTTGTTTGCCGAGGAAGAACAGAGAATCGCGGTGCAGCAATCGACCGTGGCCGCGTGGCTGCTCATGCCGCCGTCGGCGAGCTTCGTCACCGGCCTGAGCGCGTCGGCCATCGAAATCTACGAAGAGTGCCCGCTGCGCTTCAAGCTCGAAAGGGAGTGGAACCTGCCGCGCGACGTCCCCGCATCGCTGCACTACGGGGCGGCCATGCACGGTGTACTGCGTACTTTCTACGACGCGCAGCGCTATCAACGCGCTATCAGCGACGACGATTTGCTGGAGCAGTTCCGGGCGGCCTTGGCTTCCGCGGGCATCGCCGACCGCTATCAGTATGAGCTGTATCTGCGGCAGGGAATGGAGCAGTTGCGGCAATTCTTCGAGTGGGCTCGCAGCGCCGAGCCGCCCGAGGTCATCGAGACCGAACGCAGATTTGAACTGCAAGTGGGCTCGGCAAAGTTGGCCGGACGCGTGGATCGCATCGATCGCACGGGCCCGGACTCGGTTGCCATCGTGGACTACAAGACGGGCAAGCCGAAGTCGCAAGAGGATGCCGATAAGAGCCTGCAACTTTCCCTGTATGCGCTCGCGGCCAGGGAGACTTGGGGAAAGCGCGCCGACCGCTTGATCTTCCACAACCTCGAAAACAACACGCCCGTGTACACCACGCGGACCGACGCCGAGTTGGAAGCGGCGAAATTGCGCGTGCAAGAAGCGTCAGACGGAATCGCGCAGGGAAATTTTGCCGCAAAGCCCGGATATCAGTGCTCGTATTGTCCCTATCGCAATCTCTGTCCCGCGACCGAGAAGATCGTTGGCGGGAAGACCGTCGCGCGGGAAGATCGGCGCAGCTCCGCAGAAGAAATCGGCGTCTCGCGTCAACTAGTGGAGTCTGATGCGGTGCGTCTCAGCGGGGCTTGCGGTACAAAGCAAAAGCTCGAGCCGCAGGGACGCACACGGAAATCTCCCAATGCGAAGTGTAGTCCTGGAAATCGCCGCCACAAAAAACTTTGGGGACGCTCATCGCGTCCCCTTTGTCGTTGCCTGTTGCAGGTGCTTAGTGCTTCTTGCTGCTCTTCTTCTTTGCTTTCTTTTTGGTTGCCATGGATCTATTCTCCCTTTCCATTCTTCATGGAATTTCGCAACGGTGTTTTGTTGCAACTGATTGATGTATAGAGTCAACGCAGAACGAAGTCAAGAGAAAAATGATTGAAACGGGCGCGTGCAACGCTGTACCAAAGTCACCTGCGCGACTCGCACGCGAAGAAAAAGTCGAGTGACATCACAACTCACTCTCACTTGTTTCTGAAGTCAAGCATTCCATCCTCTAACTTGCCGTTGGAGCCGATCCGACCGGCGCCGCCGTGACCGGCAGCGTGATTGTGAACATCGCGCCTCCACCCGGGGACGTTGCGGCTTCGATGTTGCCTCCATGCTCGCGCAGTACGGTCTTGCAGATGCTCAGTCCCAGGCCGGTGCCTCGGCCGGGGCGCTTGGTGGTGAAGAACGGATCAAAAATGTGCGCCAGGTTTTCGGGCGCGATTCCCGGGCCATCGTCCTGAAACACGATCCATACGGAGTCGGGCTTGCGTCCGATGCGCACGCGAATCGTGCCTTTCTCGCGATTTTCGCGGATGGCCTGCTCCGCATTCAGCAGAAGATTCAAGAAGCACCTGCATCAGTTGATTGGGATCGGCGATGACCGCGGGGATCGCCGGCTCGGGCAGAAAATCCACCGTGATGTTGCTCTTGCGCAGCGGATACGCCTGCATCTGCACGGTGCGCTGGACGAGTTCGTTTAGATTGACCGGGCTGCGTTCCCGGGAGCCGGCGGCCGGGCGAAGTATTGCAGGTTCTGGACGATTTCGGCGGCGCGCCTCGCCTGCTGGTGCAGAATCGCAATCTGTTTGCGCGCGGCTTCGCTGGTGTCGCCTTCCTGCAGCAGTTCGGCCATGCCCAGAATGGCTGGTCAGCGGATTGTTGAGTTCGTGGGCGAAGCCGCCGATCATCTGTCCCATGGCCGCCAGACGTTCGCTCTGAATAATCTGCTGCTCCAGTTTTTTCTCCATGGTCACGTCGCGGACGGAGATGATCACGCCCGCCGGCTTGCCCTCGGCATCCAGCAGAGGGCTTGCCATGCCCAGCATCGTGCGCCAGCTGCCGTCGCGGTGCTGGGAGCCATATTCGCATGAGGCCAGCGAACTCTCACCGGCCGGCGACGGTGCGGTAGAGTTCGACCAGTTCCGGCGGAAGCATTCTCCGTCTCCTCGACGTTCTTGCCCATGAGATGTTCCGGGCCGTACCCGAGAAGTTCGCCGATGCGCGCGCTCACGAACGTGTACTGCCCCTTCAGATCGAGCACCAGAATCAGATCCGGAAAACTTTCCAGCAGGTGCCGGCGGAACTCTTCCTGGCGCCGCAGTTGCTGCTCCATCGCGCGCTTCTCGGTGACATCCACCAGCGTGCCCTGGTAACGGACAATCCGTCCCGCATCCATTACGCCGCTCGAGGTGTCCACGCACACCGCGACTCCGCCATCTTTTCTTCGCAGTCGAACCTCGCGAGTGCGGGTGCTGCCGCTCTGGCTTCCCGCGCGTCCCAGCACCGGATCGCCGCCGCGTCAACATTCAGCCTGTTCTGGCGGCAGGTTGAACAATTCTTCTTTGCTGTCGTATCCCAAGATGGCCACCAGGGCCGGATTCACCTCGAGCAGCTTGCCTTCCGGAGTGCTGATGTATACGCCTTCCTGCAGAGTTTCGAACAGTTGGGTGAAGCGCTGCTCCTTGTCTCGATGTCCGGTGATGTCGCGCGCCAGCACGCTGGCGCCGGTCACCTCACCGCCTTTGACGATGGCATTGACCACGCAGTCGAAGTATTGCCGCCGGGTCTCGTTCTTCAGCTGAACCTCGACCACTCCCGACCAGTTCCGCTTCTCCAGAAACCGGGCCAGCGTGCCGGTCGCCTTCCGCGTGCAGCGGCGCGGCCAGAAATTCCTCCAGTTTGTGACCCACCAACTGGGAGTAGGGAACGCCGAGAACTTCCGTGACGCGACGGTTTACGGTACGCAGGGTGCCATCGAGCGAAATGGCGAGCGCGACGTCATCCAGAGAATCGATCAGCTCCTTGAAGTTGCGCTGCGAGCGCATAATCATCTGGCCCAGCTGATCCAACTGCTCTTCGGAGGGAGCGACTCCGGCGCGATTCTGAAAGCCCTTCAGAATCTGCTTGAGTTCCGTGACCTCGCGCTTGCGTCCGAAGGCATAGGTGGCAAACAGAACGGAAAGCACGAAGAGTCCGGCCGGAATCGCCCACAGCCGGTACGGAAGGTCTTTCAGTTGTTCCCACGACAGCGCTGCCACTGCCGCCGCAAGCAACACGAGCAGGCCAAGCGCCCATCGCCACAACTGGCTCTCTTCGCGTTCCAGCCGGTTTGACGCCGGATCGGGCCGGTGCTGAAGCTGGGATCTTCGTCGGGCATCGCGGCACTCGCCGACGTATGATGCAATTCCGTCAGATTGCCCTTAGCCTAGCACCGAAAGCGGCCCTTCACGACATAACGTTCCGTCATGTTCCATCACGGTAACCGGGTGATGACCATCACAGCGGAGCGGTTTTGCACTGACTATGATGTCGGCAAGGATCTCCCATCCTGCGCTGTCCTCTTCGTGTGCCCACTGGTGTCCCCTATGCTCTATAAAACTCTGAGTGCGGCCGTTTACGGCATTGACGCCAACATTATCGAAGTGGAAGTGGATGTCTCGGGCATCAAAATGAATGAAGACCACTTTCATACTGTCGGCCTGCCCGATGCTGCGGTCCGCGAAAGCCGCGACCGGGTCCGCTCGGCGCTGAAAAACTGCGGCTATGACATCCCGCCCACCCAGATCACCATTAATCTGGCGCCGGCCGACATCCGCAAGGAAGGCTCCGGCTTCGACCTGCCGATGGCGCTCGGCATCCTGGGCGCATACGGCGGCCTGAATAAGAAGGAGATCCCCGACGCGCTGTTTGTCGGCGAACTTTCTCTGGATGGAAGAGTGCGCGGAGTGCGCGGCGCTTTGCCGATTGCGATCGAGGCTCGCCGGACGAAAGTTAAACGGCTGATCGTGCCCGAAGTCAACGCTCGCGAAGCCGCCATGGTCGGTGACGTTGAGGTGTACCCGGTTAAATCGCTGCTGGACGTCATTCATTTCATTAATTCCGGCAATGGCGTCTCCCGCTTGCAGGTCGACACCGATCAACTGCTCGGCCAGGCGCAGCACTTCCCGGTGGATTTCAAAGATGTTCGCGGCCAGCAAACCGCCAAGCGCGCCCTTGAAGTCGCGTGCGCCGGCGGTCACAACATTCTGATGATCGGGCCTCCAGGATCCGGGAAAACGATGCTGGCGAAACGCATGCCGACGATCCTGCCGCCCTTTACTTTCGAAGAAGCCCTGGAGACCACCAAGATTCACAGTGTGGCTGGTGTGCTCGATGCGCACGCCGGACTCGTCGGGCTGCGACCTTTCCGCGCGCCTCATCACACCATCTCCGACGCGGGCCTGATCGGCGGCGGCGCGATCCCGCGGCCGGGCGAGGTTTCGCTGGCGCACAATGGGGTATTGTTCCTCGACGAATTTCCCGAATTCCCGCGCAACGTTCTTGACGTCATGCGCCAGCCGCTCGAAGACGGTACCGTCTGCATCGCGCGCGCCGCCATGTCGCTGACTTTTCCCGCGCGCTTCATGCTCGCCGCGGCCATGAATCCCTGTCCTTGCGGATTTCACAACGACCGCACCCGCGAATGCCACTGCACGCCGCCCATGATCCAGCGCTATATTTCTAAAATCTCGGGGCCGCTGCTCGACCGCATCGACATCCACATTGACGTTCCGGCGGTGAACTACAAAGAAATGCGCAGCACGAAGGAGTCGGAAAGCTCGGCGAGTATTCTGGAGCGCGTGATCCGCGCTCGGGATGTGCAGTTGGCGCGCTTTTCTTCCGGACGCGAAAAACTCTACTGCAACGCGCAAATGCCGACGCAGCTCATTCGTAAATTCTGCGAGCTCTCCGCCGATTGTGAGCGCCTGCTGGAACGCGCGATGGCGCAGCAAGGGCTCAGCGCCCGCGCCCATGACCGCATCCTGAAAGTTGCACGCACGATTGCCGACCTGGAGGGGATTCCGCAACTGGAACCCAAACACATCGCCGAGGCCATTCAGTACAGGACGCTGGACCGGACGTACTGGGCGTGAGGCATCGGGTCATCGGGTGATCGGGCCATCGGGTGATCGGGCCATCGAGCACATCGGGTGATTGGATTTAAGATCGTTTCGCCTCAGTCGTCCGGCGTCCCGGCAGTGGAGGCGCCGAGGGTGTCAAATCAGGCTGAGGCAAGCTCCTTGTGCGCCCGGGCCGGGAACGGTCGGATTCTTGGCAGCCTGTTTTTCTGGGCCTTCCACAGATCGTAATTGAGCTGCATCTTCAGCCAAGACTCGGGAGACGTGTACGGCATCGCCTTGGCAAGCCGCACGCTCATCACCGCGGAAATGCCGGCGCGGCCGTTGAGTATCCGGGAGAGATTCGGCCGCGTCACCCCGAGACGCTTGGCCGCCTCCTTCACCGTCATTTCGCCCAAGTAATCCTTCAAAACTTCGCCGGGATGGGATGGATGGAAAAGCATACTTAGTTAGCTCCTAGTGAGGAGGGATTGAATCATTGAGGGATTGAATCATTGAATCATTGAAAACCTTAAGGTCCGGGGCCTTTGACTTCCAATGATTTTCAATGACTCAATGATTCAATGACTCAATAGTTCCGTCTCAATCGGCGGCCGCTCCGCTGGTTGGCCTGGCGTCGTCGGTGGGTCCGTCGCCGGTGGGTTTGTTTTTCTCCGCCTGCTGCAGGCGCAGGGCGCGGTTCGAGGGCAAGCCGGCATCGCGGATCTTGTACAGCAGGGCGCGATAGCTGATGCCCAGCGTGCGGGCTGCCTGCTTGCGATTCCAGTGGTGCTGTTGCAGCACCTTCAGGATGACCTTGCGCTCCAGTTCGTGCACGCACTGGCGGGTAAGCTGCTTCAGAGAAATCGGCCCGTCCAGCGAGATCTCGGGATTGAAAAAGTCCGGCTCGCGTGCCACCAGGTCGTTGGTGATCACTTCCTCATGGCCCAGAATCACGTAGCGCTTGATCAGGTTTTCCAGTTCGCGAATATTTCCCGGCCAGTGATATTTCTGCAGCACCGCCAGCACTTCATTCGACAGAGGCCGCGCCCGGCAGTTGAACTTGCGGTTGTAGTATTCCAGGAAGTAGCTGCACAGATCTTCAATATCGCCGCGGCGTTCCCTCAGCGCCGGCATGCGCAGATTCACCACGTTGATGCGGTAGTAAAGATCCTGGCGGAAAGCCCCCGACTCGATCTCCGATTCCAAATGGCGGTTGGTCGCGCACACCACTCGCACTTCGACCTTCTTGTCTTCCTGGGCGCCGATGCGGCAGAACTGCCCATCCTGCAAAAGCTGCAAAAGTTTCGATTGCAAGGATGGGTCAAGCTCGGAAATTTCATCTAGAAACAAGGTGCCGCGGTGGGCCAGTTCGACCCGTCCTGGCTTCGACCCAACCGCGCCCGTGAAGGCTCCTCTTTCGTAGCCGAACAGTTCGCTTTCCAGCAGTGTCCCCGGAATTGCCGGGCAGTTCACCTTTACATATGGACCCGATCTTCCACGGAGACAGCGCCGTGAATGAGCCGGGCAATGATGTCTTTTCCGGTGCCGCTCTCGCCAGTGATAAGGACAGGAACGTTGGCGGCGGCTACTTTACCCAGCCGCGAACGAACCGCTTGCATGACTTCAGAGTGGCCAAAAATGATGTTGTCAGGGGGAATCTCGCCGAGCGATTGTGCCAGCGAACTTACCGAAAGTGTCGTCATAAGACCAAATGCCCCCAGTGCGGCTAGTGTCAATCCGCATGCACTAAAAGTGCACCCCAAGCACCAAACAGGGGAAGAGCGCCGAGCGAGCTAGAACCTTTCTGGTAAACGCTCACTTATGAACGGCTTAGAGTGATGATATCGCGGAAGGCAGAACACCGGGCATGGCCCCAAAGTGCCATTCTGAGACAGAGTTGAGGATAGGAAAAATAGTTCACACCGCAGAACCAGCTTTTCTCTTCCCGGAAACACCCGCCGCGTCGGTGCTCAGTTGGCGGGCGAACTTCAGACCAAGAAGATGGTAGTCATCGCGATGCGCAATCCACACCGCCTTCGCTTGCATGATCCGCAAAGAGGTCTTGAAACCCTTGACGGGTCCGATGGGAGCGCTCGGAATCTCCAGTGAAACCAACGCCGATTGCGGCAAAGAACGGCGAACTACCACCAAAGCACCCCCAGGAGAGATGTTAAGGGCCGTGGCAAACTCCAGGGAATCCTTGCCGCTTCCGTCGCGAGTGCGGACAAAAACCGGAATGGCGAGCTGCAACCGTGGCCACTTGCGTTCCTTCTTCTTCAGTAAGGTACTAGACACGTGTCTGGGCCACCATGAAAGAGGTATAAACACCCCAAGGACCGCATCTTAGGGGCCAAACCTCCGAGAGAAGCCGAGCCTGCCTGGAATCACCCGAAACCGCGCCACCGACACGGACATCGCCGAAGCGAGCTTCAGGCCCATCGAATTCGTGAATTGACTATTGGTCACGTCAAAAAGCTGCAAGGTTTTTCGCTTCGGTGCCTGATTTGGGGCCGTTTCCAATTGACAGTCTGGAGCACGCTGACATAGGATCAGGACATCCCCCTTACTCTGAGGTAGCAGGCTCCCCTCCCCAAATACTGTTTACTTGGTTACCTCCATGGCTTCGACGCCTGACAAAAGCCCAGCGGTTTCCGCGACCGGCAGTGGTCCGAAAAGTAGCCTGCCGTCAACCGCCACGGCTCGGGCTTCGGCGCCCAGCTCTGCGGACGACGCGGCAAGCGAGCTCGAACAATTGCGCGATCGTTTCCGCAAGACTGCGGACGCCCTGGCCTCTGCCGCCCACGACCTCAAGACGCCCCTGGCGATCCTCAACGGTTACATAGAGCTGCTGCAGAGCCAGAAACTCGGACCGCTCAATGACCGCCAGCGTGAAGTGATGGGCGACATGTTTTCCAGCGGACAGCGCTTGCAGCAATTCATTCAGGACTTCCTGACCTTCAGCGTGCTCGAAACCGGCGAACTGCGCATGCAGTACGTGGAAGGCGACATGAACGCCTGCCTCTCGGAAGTTTGCCGGCTTTGGTCAATCCGGTTTCAGGAGCGCGGTCTCGCCTTGTATTTCCTGGCCAACGACAAACTGACGACATTTCCATTCGATGCGCCCAAGATCCAGCGCGTGATTTCCAATCTTCTGGAGAACGCCTGCAAGTACACTCCGCAGGGTGGCACCGTCTGGCTGCACGCCGAGCCTCACATGTGGGAGCGTCGCGGCGTGAGTAAGTCCGCCGCCAAGGCAGACCGCCGCCGCCAGTCGACGAGAGTGCCGAACGCGGTCAAAGTCACGGTTGCCGATACCGGCCCGGGAATTCGGCCGGAGTTTCACCTGGAAATCTTCGACGATTTCTTCCGTCTGCCGGGCAGCGAATCGGCCGAGGGCATGGGCCTTGGACTCGCCATTTCCCGCCGCCTTCTCCAGGCAATGGGCGGCAAGATCTGGGTGGAAAGCGAACCGGGCACAGGCTGCAAATTTTCCTTTCTTATTCCCCTGAAACCAATTCTGAGCGGTCCGCCACGAGGAGCGAAATGAGCGAAGGCGCCAACATCCTGCTGGTGGATGACGAACCGGGAATGTTGCGCTACATCCGCACGCTGTTGGAAGTGGATGAGCACAAGGTGCAAACCGCCAGCACCGGCGAAGAAGCGGTCGAGCGTGTCCAGAAAGGACTGCAGCCCGACCTGGTGCTGCTCGATCTACTCATGCCCGGCATCGACGGGCTGCAGACTCTCGAACAGCTCCGCCACCTCCGGCCCGGATTGAAAGTTGTCATGCTCTCCTGCGTGAATGACACGCGCAAAGTCGTGCAGGCCATGCGCCTGGGCGCGATCGATTATCTGACCAAGCCTTTCCAGAAAGCCGAACTCGACGCAGTCATTGCGCAGTGCGTCGGCACCGCCAAGGGTGAAAGCTATGCGGGCGAGATCGAAGAACTTTGCGACGACGTGTTCTTCATCGCCGCCAGCCCGGCGATGAAGAAGATTCGCTCCCAGGCTGCACTCGTCGCCAACGTCGAAATCCCGGTGCTCCTGCTCGGTGAAAGCGGTACCGGCAAGGAAGTGCTGGCCCGCCTGATCCACAAACTTTCCCCGCGCGCCCACCGCACCTTCCTCAAAGTGAACTGTGCGGCGGTGCCCGCCGACCTGCTGGAGAGCGAACTGTTCGGGTACGAAGCGGGAGCCTTCACCGGCGCCACGCACGCCAAGCCGGGCAAATTTGAACTGTGCAACAAGGGCACCATCCTGCTCGACGAAATCGGCGAAATGCCGCCGGGCTTGCAGGCCAAGTTGCTGCACGTCCTCCAGGACCAGCAGTTCTCCCGCCTCGGCAGCCGCACCGTGGTCAAAGTCGACGTTCGCATCCTGGCCGCCACCAACATCAACATTCAAGAAGCGCTCGCCACCAAGCGTCTGCGTGAGGATCTCTATTACCGCCTGAACGCTTTCACCCTGTTGCTGCCTCCGCTGCGCGACCGCAAGGAAGAAATTCCGATCCTGCTGAAGCATTTCATGTCGCGCATGTCGGAGTCCTACGCACGTTCGCCGTTGCCACTTTCGCCCGCGTTGATGGAGGCATGCATGCGGCATTCCTGGCCGGGCAACCTGCGCGAGCTGAGCAACTTCATCAAGCGCTACCTGGTTCTGGGAGACGAAACGCTGGCGGCATCCGAGTTGCAGCCCCGGCCCGATGGCGGTGGAGGATTGCACGCCCACGCCGTGGGCAGAACCGCAGTCGCGGGTGCTGAATCCGGCGGCGGCCTGAAGTCGCTGTCGCGCAACGCCAAAGATGAAGCGGAGGCCGAAGCCATCTCCCGTGCCCTGGAAGAGACGAACTGGAATCGCAAACAAGCGGCGGCGTTGCTGAAGATCAGCTATAAAGCTTTGCTTTACAAAATCCGCCAGTACGGGATAGCGCAAAACCGCAGCACGCACCGGCTGTCCGCGGGCGCATGAGGAAAAACGCTACGAGCTACGGGCTTCGAGCTAAGAGCTTTTTTGGTGCGGATAAGAGGACTCGAACCTCCACGACCTTGCGATCACTAGGACCTGAACCTAGCGCGTCTGCCAGTTCCGCCATATCCGCATAAGAGAAAAAATCGGCAGGCCCTTTTCTAGGGGGACTACACTAATATCTACTGGCTGGCGTCTGGGTGTCAAACGAGCGTAACGTCATAAAATTCGCCGTGCTCGTCATTTGCAAGGCGCCAAGCCGCCCTCAAACATGGGAAATGCTTCCGACAAGATCCCCGCAGAACTGGCAAGGGAACTGCGCGCACTGGCACACGATCTCAGCAATGCGCTCGAAACCATCGTGCAAGCCACGTACCTGATTTCGCAGGCAGGGCCGCCCGAGAATTCACGCCGCTGGGTCGAACTGATCGATCAGGCCGCGCAGGAAGCGGTAAAAATCAATCAAAAGCTGCGCCAGCTCTTGCGCTCGCAAAGTTAAGAGCATTTGATTTAATTGTCATCCCGAGCGAAGCGAGGGATCTGCATTTTGCCGCGAACTGCAGATCCCTCGCTTCGCTCGGGATGACAAAAGCTCGGCGAATTGAGAGTCAAAGAGCGGAGTCTCACTTTCGCCACGGGCTGCTAGCCCAGCTTCGCGTCCATCGTAATCTTCGCATTCAGCACCTTCGATACCGGGCAGCCCGCTTTTGCGTTTTGCGCCGCCGTGCTGAAGGCTTCCGCGCTCGCGCCTGGCACCTTCGCGACCACATCCAGATGCACGGCCGTTATGGCCCAGCCCGCGTCGAGTTTCTCCATGGTGAGGGTAGCTGCCGTATTGATGCTCTCCGGCGTGAGGTTCGCGCCACCCAGTTGCGCTGACAGCGCCATCGAAAAGCATGCCGCATGTGCCGCAGCAATCAGCTCTTCCGGATTCGTCCCCGGATTGTTTTCAAACCGCGTGGCAAACGAATACGGCGTATTCGAAAGAACGCCGCTGGTGGACGAAACCGTCCCCTTCCCGTCCTTAAGACCACCCTTCCACACTGCACTCGCTTTGCGTTGCATTTCAATCTCCCGAGGTGAGGATTAAACGAAGTCTTACCTATTGTAGAAGCTAGAAGGAATTCGCGTTGATTCAATACCCGGGGAATCAGCCCGACGAGTTCTATAATTCCGCTCATGTCATTTCTCCGGTTCCTCATGCTGTTGTCGCTCGTGGTCTGGCTTGGCGGCCTGATCTTTCTCGCGTTCGTCGAAGCGCCCACCGCTTTTTCACCCGGACTTCTCCCCACCCGCCACATGGCAGGCTCGATCGTAGGCCACTCGCTCGATTTACTGCACTACATGGCTATCGTTTCCGGAATTGTTTTTCTGATCGCGTCCATGTTCTACAGCCGGATGGCCACGGGAGATGCGCGACCGCTGGCGGCGCGGCATCTTTTGATCGTGCTGATGCTGTTGCTGACGGTGGTCTCGCAATTCGCCATTTCCCCGAAAATGCACACGCTTCGCGCCGAGGTTGGAGTGATCGATAACGTGCCTCTGGACAATCCGCTGCGCAGGGAATTCGACCGTCTGCATGTTTGGTCGGAGAAGTTCGAGGAGGCGGTGCTTTTGCTGGGGTTGGTTGCGTTATACGCGACCGCGCAAGCGTTCCAGTGAGCGGGCTATTGGAGTGCTTTCCTCCCTACTGCAACAGCCTACTGCAACAGCCGCCAGGCGCCGTAGGCCCACACCACCGGCACCGCGAACAGCATGGCGTCGATGCGATCGAGCATGCCACCGTGGCCGGGCAGAATCGTGCCGGAATCTTTCACTCCGGCGCCGCGCTTTATGAGGGACTCGACCAGATCGCCCAGTTGCGCTGCAATGTTGACCACGGCCGACAGTAGAATGACGGGCCAAAGGGGTGGCTGCTCCAGGCCGAACATGCCATCGCGGCGGTCAATCAATCCAACCCGAGCAGCGCGGAACTGATTCCGGGCGCGTGCTGAATCCACAGCGTGCCGACGATCACGCTGGCCAGGATCGAGGCCACCGCGCCTTCCCAAGTCTTTTTCGGGCTGATCTCGGGCGACATGCGATGCCGCCCCAGCGACTTGCCCACGAAGTAAGCGAAGATGTCTCCCGCCCACACGGCGAGCAGCGTGTAGATCGTCCAGATCGCTCCCGCCGGCTGCTGCCGGATCGCGACCAGCAGCGCCATCGGGATGGCGATATACACGAAGGCAAATGCCGAAGCGGCGGCCGCCGGATAGCCGGTGGTCAAGTTGGCGCGCCTCATTCCTAATGTCAGAAACACAAAGGGTGCGAGCGCCGCCGCCAGCGTGATTCCGTAGAGCATGGCCGTGGTCTCGACCAGCGGCGTGCGATTGGTGGAAGCGACCATCACAAATACGAAGAAGGCCGCGACGAAGGCATACGTCACTGGCCTCAGCGGCTGCACTGCATAGTGCGTCATCAGCTTCAGGAACTCGACGATGGCCAGCAGGGCTACCGCTCCGGCCACAATGGCCAGCACATAAAGCGGCGCCTTCAGAACCAGCAGCAAAACCAGGGGAATTAGAACGACGGCGGTTGCGACGCGCTGGATCATGGGATCACACTGCGGATCATGCTGCGCTTGTCGCGAGAGCTGTTGTGATCTCCGGCAGCAGCCGAGCTTCGCTCGGCTTGGACGGCCGGGGCGGCCGTCCCTACGCAAACCGGACGGGCGAGGGCGCCCGTCCCTACACGAGCAGTGCTCATCAATGCTTTGCCTCAGCGTGGGGGCGAGCGACGTTGGCCGCGGAGCATGCCCGTCCGGGCCCAGGCCGCCGTAGCGGCGGTCGCGCTTCTGATAATCTTCGATCCCCTCGAGCAGTTGAACGCCGCGGAAATCAGGCCACAAGGTCTGCGTCACATAGATCTCCGCATAGGCAAGCTGCCAGAGCAGGAAGTTACTCAGCCGCATCTCGCCGCTGGTGCGAATTACTAAGTCGGGATCCGGCAGACCCCGCGTGTAGAGATGGTCGCTAATCGCCTGCTCATCGACCTCCATGTGATCGAGGCCGCCATTGCGGGCGGCAGCCTCCGCCAGCGAGCGGAAGGCGTCGACGATCTCGCTGCGGGCGCTGTAGTTCAACGCCAGTGTCAGCAGCATCCCGGTATTATTCGCTGTCGCGCCGCTCGCCTCTTCCATCTCGCGCTGCACCGACTCCGGTAACTCGTGCTGACGCCCGATGTATTTCAACCGAATATTGTTTTCGTTGAGCGTCTTGATTTCCGCTTTGAGGTAGCGGCACAAAAGACGCATCAGGAAATCGACTTCCGACTTTGGACGCTTTTTCCAGTTTTCCTCGGAGAAGGCGTAGAGCGTCAACGCGGGAATTCCGATGCGGGCCGCGGTTTCGACCGTCGAACGCACCGCGGCGACACCGGCGCGATGTCCGGCGACGCGCGGCATGTGCCGGCGCCGGGCCCAGCGTCCATTTCCGTCCATGATGATGGCGATATGCTGGGGAAGACGCGCCCGATCGAGCCGCAGGTAAACGTCCGATTCCTTGCGGTCCATCTTCATCCCAGCCGGAACCGTATGTCGCAAAGCAGAACTCTCCGAGTCGAAGCTAACACACGAAATCCAGTGTGTGCAATGCGATAGGAGGACATCAGTGCCTATCTCAGGAGCGCCGGGTGTCCCCGCCCGGCCTTTACTCTCTTGAAGGCGCTAGCACGACGGGCGAGAC
>CAWCDV010000041.1:0-42190 GCA_963794365.1 uncultured Acidobacteriaceae bacterium | reverse complement strand
TAACCAGTACCCAGTACCCAGTACCCAGTACCCAGCAAACGCGCGTATCCTCACATGCGTAGACAGAGAAAGACATCTACGCTCTAAGACACTACTACGGGTACTGGAGGCTGGGTACTGGGTACCGACGTTGTGCTAGTATTTCGCGTTGACCCAGAGCAGCGTCAACGTTGCTTCGTTGTATCCTATACGGTGCGCCGATGATGGTATGTCAATGAAAGATACGCTCGGAGTCTTGTTGGCCGGAGGCGCAGGCGAGCGCCTCTATCCGCTCACCCGCGACCGCGCCAAACCAGCCGTCACCTTCGGCGGCATCTACCGCATCATCGACATTACGCTTTCCAACTGCGTCAACTCCGGCCTGCGCCGCGTCTATATTCTGACGCAATACAAGGCGCTGTCGCTGAATCGTCAGATCCGCGAAGGCTGGAATATCTTCGGCCGCGAAATCGGCGAGTTCATCGAGATCCTGCCCCCGATGAAGCGGGTCAGCGAGAACTGGTACATGGGGACGGCCGACGCCGTCTACCAGAACATCTATTCCATCGGCTCCGAGCAGCCCAAGTACGTGATCATCCTCTCCGGCGACCACATCTACAAAATGAATTATGGGCGCATGCTCAAGCAGCACCAGGACGCCGCCGCCGACGTGACCGTCGCCACCTCCTGATGACCGACCCGGCGGAATGCCGCCATTTTGGCGTGGTCGAAATCGACCGCGACAGCCGCATCATCGGCTTCCTGGAAAAACCCCAAAAGACCGACTTGCGGTCGCCCTACGATCCCAGCAAAATTTCGGCCTCGATGGGCATCTACATCTTCAATACCGACGTGCTCATTCCGGTGCTGCTGAAAGACGCCGAGGATCCCGATTCCAGTCACGATTTCGGCAAGAATATTCTGCCCAAGATGCTCGATGACTACCGCGTCTTCGCTTTCAATTTCGTCGACGAAAACAAGAAAGAAGCCCTCTACTGGCGCGACGTGGGCACGCTCGAAGCCTACTACGAAGCCAACATGGACCTGGTTTCAGTCTCTCCCGTCTTCAATCTTTACGATGAGCAATGGCCCATCCGCACCCACCAGCGCCAGTATCCGCCGGCAAAATTTGTGTTTGCCGAAACGAGCGCATGGGCCACGCGCTCGATTCGCTGGTTTCTTCGGGCTGCATCATTTCCGGCGGCTCCGTCCAGAATTGCGTGCTCTCTCCGGATGTCCGCGTCAACTCCTACTCCGAAATCGAGCACAGCATTCTGTTCTCGCACGTGAACGTGGGACGCAGTTGCCGCATCCGCAAAGCCATCATCGACCGCGACGTGCACATTCCCGAAGGCACCACCATCGGCTACGATGCCGAAGCCGACCGCGAACGCTACTTCGTCACCGACAGCGGCATCACGATCGTAACCCGCGATTACTCCTTGTTTGAGAACCCCGTGTCCATTCGACTACTTCACCAGTGAGTAGTACGTAGGGACAGCGGCCTCGGCTGTCCAGGCGAGCGCAGCTCGCCAAGGATTCGTTGTCCATCTATGCATTCAAGGTGGCGGGGCTTCGCCCCGCTGGACAGCCGAGGGCGGCTGCCCCTACGTTTCCGTTACAATTTTCTACTCTATGTCTCTCAGCCTGCGCCGCCTTTTCAAGAAAGAAAAGCAGGAGCGCCGCATCCTGCGCCAGATCGAACGCACCGGCGATCAACTGCAGCCCGAGTATCATCGCCCGACGCCCGAGTGTCCGCACCCGGAGCGCTGGAGCATGTTCGATTCCATGACCGCAGAGGCCGAGGTGCTCGAATTCCTGCGCACCATCGTCACCACCATCAAGCCCGAACTCGTGGTGGAGACCGGAACCTTTAGCGGCATCAGCACCCTCTGGATTGCCGAGGGACTGAAAGCCAACGGCCGCGGCCGTGTTATCACTTGCGAGTTCGACTACGAAATCTACGAGAACGCCAAGGCGCGAATCCATGCTTCCGGACTCGCCGCCTGGATCGAGCTGAGGAACGAGTCCAGCCTCGACATGAAAGTCGAAGGCGCCATCGACCTCTTCTTCAGCGACAGCGACATGCCCATCCGCGAGCGGGAAATTCGCCGCTTTTTGCCGCAGATCAGTCCTTATGGCCTGATCCTCATGCACGACGCCAGTTCGCATTTGAAAGTCGTCCGCGAAGCCGCACTCAAACTCGAACAAGATGGCTTGATATCGGCCGTGCTCCTGCCCACCCCGCGCGGGTTGGTCGTGGCACAGAAGCGGGAAGGACGAAAGTAGGGTTGCGTGGAAGGCTTCGGATCAGGGAATCGTTCAACTCACTCGTACCACGTTGCCACACCAACCACGTAAAGCAGAAACGTTCCAGTAACAATAACGAGGATAAGATTCGCCACAATTCTCAGCCACCTTGGTCCAGGCGTGGATCTTTTCCTGAACCTGAGCCAGAACAGAAAGACGACGATGGAGAGAAATGCGAAGCCGTAGGAGCATGTTGCAGCCGTTAGCTTGAAAGCTTCTGCATAGTCAAACAACCATATCGCCGCTACACCGCAGATCAGCCAGCAAAACAGCTCTTGTTTTGAGGAAAGTGTCAAGGAGGGACACACACTCCGTTAGGGGCTGGGCGTTCTAGTTCAGCTTGAGCCGAACGGTTTGGGCAAGTTTCCTCTGCTGCAGGTCGAAGCTGTAAAGGAAATCCACTCCCAGTTCGAGTGCCGCTGCCACGTGCAATAGATCCGCTGTGCGGGTACCCAGTTTGGCAGTTGTTTGGCGAGACAGGTGGCGCGCCCGTTCAAAGATCCGGCTCCGGTAACCCCCGGAGTTGGAAGACCCCGTCGCGCAAATCCTTCTCAAAATCGGTCAACGAAGACTGGGCCTGTACCGGCGATACTTCTTTCCGAAAGACCCGTAATCCCAGGGCATTGACGACTTCGAGCTCCCCCAAGGCGGTCACGAAACGGTCTCCAGCGGAAGCCTGCATTGTGCGTGCGGCAGCGGCCGAATTAGCATCCGGGCTGTACAGCGAGACAAGAAAGCTGGTGTCAGCGTAGATCTTCAATAGCGGCTCCGATCTGCGGACACCAGTTCGGCGCCGGTGACAACCAGCGCCTTGTCGCCGTAGATTGTGCGCAACCGTGCCAGGAAATCAGGAACCTCTTTCACGGCTTCCGCGCTTTCGGGCACCAGGCGCGCAATGACACGCCGGCGCTTGGTAATTTGGATCTCTTCCCCTTGGTGCAAAAGGCGTTCGATTTTCTTAAATCCGTAGCGGAGGTCCCGAACCGAAGCTCTTTTCATGTGATACATGCTAGCATCACAAATCACTCTTTGCAATCACCGCGCTTTCCGCCTTCCCTAATGCTTCACCAAATCGTCCGCCAGCAAATGTGCTTTCTGCGCCAGCGTATTCGCTCTCCACAAATCTCCTTCCTGCAACGCCGAACGCGCGCCGCCCATATAATTTCGGATCTGACCCACCGTCTCCTGCTGTCGCGGGTCGAGCGTGCGTCCCGCCAGCAGTTTCAGTTGGCCGTCGGCAGAGCCCAGCAACCGTTCCGCGTCCTGGCGCTGGCGGGCGGCTTCCGCCGGAGTTAAGTCGGCCGCAATCTGCGCCGCCGGTTCGCTCGCTCCGCCCTCGCGAACGACAATTCTCCGCGGGCTCCCATCCCGCGACGGCGCGGCGCGCTTGCGGCGTTTCGTGTTGGCGCTCGTTGAACCATTGGTCTTCTTCGTCGCCACATCCTCCGAAGCTTTCGACCCCGCATCCGGCGTATTCCCGGTCGCAGCCGCAGGCGGAACTTGGCCGGCAGAATTCGAGGAGTCCGCCGGCTCCTGTTGCTGCGAGGCCATCCCTGCAGCCGGGAGGCTCAGCCAAAGCGCAATCGCGAGCCCATAGGTAAGTCGCATAACGGTGCCAAAAGAATTGTTTCCCACCCTCACCAAGAACGCAAGCAATTGCAAAGGATCGGTCATCGGACCGGTCATCGGGCCAGCTGAAAACCGCTCAACTCAGACGATCCGAGGGCCCGATGCTCCGATCGATTCTTACGATCTTACGATGGAAAATGGAAATGCACGTCGTGCCGGGAGGCGACTGGCGTTCCATCGAGCGTGGCTGGCTGGTAGTGCCACCGGCGAAGAGTGGCCTCGATCTTTTCGTCGATCCCGTGGCCGATCGCCTGCACAATTTTGGTTTCGACGACGTTGCCCTGAGAGTCAATGGTCACCTCGATGACGACATCGCCCTGCAGGTCTCGGGGAAGCTCGGCGCGCGCCACGGGAGGATCTGGAAACACGATCGGATACGCGACGTGGACTTCATGGCCGGTGATCGGTCCGTCAATCATGGTGCCCAGCGGAGACCCGGCGTGAGAATTGTGGTCGCCGGCTTCCGCGTCAGTCGTGACCTGCGGAGGCTCTGGCGCAGGCTTTGGCGGCTGGGACCTCGGAATTGGGCGAGGGCGCGGCTTGCTGGCCGGGGGCGGGAACAGCAACTTGGCGGCGTCTGCGGGCGTGTCATCGTTCACGCCCGGTGGCAAGTAAATCAGCTTGGTAGGTGTGAGCGCCGTCTCCATAGGCAAGCCAGGTGGGGCTCAGGTCGATCACCCTGGGATTATGGAACACAATCATGGCCAACACCGCCAGATGCGCGGCCACGGACACTCCTACCGCACAATGGCGGCGGAATGCCGAAGTCATGGGTTGAAGATTCGATGGCTGAAGACCTGTGAACACGACAATTCCCAGTTTACTGGATTGACGTGCAAAGAGGGGAAAGGTTTCGTGGAGAGTTCCAGGTCGCGGAAAAACTGGTGATGCGCGAAAGCGCCTGCTCAGGGGCTAAAGCCGTTTATTTATGACTCTGAGTGGCATCACTGGAAGCCGTGTCCTTCCCACGACCCGGTCGAATCAAGACTGTTTGAGCGACTCGGAGGGCGTGGTGGGCCGTCGCTCGCGCGGCAACGATTCGTATGCCGGCCATCTGCGCAGCCTGCTGCTCGGCCAAGTCGCCGATCACGGGCAGCTTGAACATCTGTCCCTGGTAAGCCTTGAGCAGCAGAATCAGCCAGATGACAAACAAGAGCAGATTTACCAGCGGCCACAGAAAAAGTGTTGCCCATCCGAGGAATGGGATATGGCTGATGAATGCCATGGCGATCCCGAGCACGGTCCAGGCGATAAAGAAGAAGATGCATTGGAAGGCATGGAAGCGGATGAAACGCTTCTTGTTGAACGGCTCCAGCACGAGAAAGACAATCGCCGGAATGATGGTCACATAGGCGAGCGCGCCGGCCACGTTATCGCTGAGCCCAGCGCCTGCGGGTGCGACCGTGCGCGCGCTTTGGACAGCGCCGCCAGCACACTTCGGACAGGTCGCTCCATCCGCGATCTGCGTTCCGCAGTTTGGACAAAAAGCCACACGGACCTCCTTTGAGAGACGAGAGGCAAGTTATCAGAAGCCGCGCCGGGGCGCAACGGCGGATTGGGCGGCCAGCGTCTTTGCCGGTTCACTATCGTTTCGAGTAGGGGATTCAAATGCGACAAAGCACTGACAATCACCATTTGTTTCGGGACTGCCACTGCCGGGCACATCACATGATGCAGACGCTGGAGGCAGGATCCTGTTTCCTCCGACGGCGAGCGCAAAGCCGACAGCGACTACCCCGTCCGGGTCGGCGGCAGCGCGAATCCGATCTTGCTGCGGCGACTCGGCGGAGGGTTCATCAGCTTCTTGATAACCTGGATGATTTCCTGGATCGTGCCGTCGTGCGTCTCCAGGTGTTTTTCCAATTCCTCAATCCTGCCGGCGAGTTCTCGGTTCGCGGACAGCGCCGCACGCAAGCGGATAAAGGCGCGCACCACATGAACGCTCATTTCCACCGCCTGTTCAGAGTTGAGCACCGTCGCGGCCATGATTGCGCCATGTTCGGTGAAGGCGTATGGAAGCGAGCGTCGGCCACCGCGGCCAATGTTTGAGGTCGCAAATTGCGACCGCAAAGATTTGTTCTCTCTGGGAGTGAGGTGGAACATGAAATCCGCGGGGAATCTTTTGCGGTTACGCTTTATTTGTTCATTTAAGCGCTTTACAGGCACGCTGTAGAGCTCTGCCAGAGTGGTATCGAGAATGACCTTCTGGTGACGTAGAATCAGGATCCGAAGATCGATCGAGACCGCAGATGCTTTTCGTCGGATTGCTACCGGCCGCCGTTTTCGTACGGTTGTTAGTGAATGGACTTGCATCCTGCCATCGTAGCGATCGTAACCGGGCGGGCGCTGTGATCAATGAACGCGCCGAATGTGATGAAACCGAAACTCCGCCGCACGGCCCCCGGCCGGAGAAGCGAACGAAACTCAAGAACAAATCTTTGAGGTCGCAAATTGCGACCGCAAAGAAAGTTTATGTGACGCTCACTTCTGTATAGGTTCCGTACACCTGCCGCAAAGCTTCGCAGATTTCGCCTACGGTGGCGTAGGCGCGGACGGCGTCGACGATGTAGGGCATGGTGTTGGCGTCGGAAATATTGCCGTTGCTGCCCGCAGTGGGAGACTTGGCGGCGGCCTGTTTCAGGGCATCGAGGCGGCGGCGGACTTCTTCGTTCGAGCGGCGGGCGCGCAGGGCTTTGAGTTTCTTTTCCTGAGCGCGGGCCACCGATTCGCCGATGTAGAGAATGTTGGGCGACTCTTCTTCGATGACGAAATCGTTGACGCCGACCGTGATCTTCTCGTTGGCTTCGACCGCGCGCTGGTACTGGTAACTGGCCTCGGCGATTTCTTTCTGGGGGTATCCGCGCTCGATGGCTTTGACCATGCCGCCCATCTGGTCGAGTTTCTCGAAGTAATCGAAGGCGCCTTGCTCCATGTCGAGAGTTTGCTTCTCGACGAAGTAGCTTCCGCCGAGGGGATCGACAGTTTGGGCGACGCCCGACTCGAAGGCAACGATTTGCTGGGTGCGCAGTGCGATGCGCGCAGCCGCCTCCGTGGGCAAGGCGAGTGCTTCGTCGTAGGCGTCGGTGTGCAACGACTGCGTGCCGCCGAGCACCGCGGCCAGCGCCTGCAGAGCGACGCGCGCGATGTTGTTCATCGGTTGCTGCGCGGGCAGCGAGACGCCGGCAGTTTGGGAGTGGAAGCGCAGCAGGCGGGTGCGGTCGTTCTTGGCGCCGAAACGGTCCTTCATCAGGCGATACCAGATCTTGCGCGCCGCGCGGTATTTGGCGATCTCTTCGAAGAAATCGTTGTGCGCGTTGAAGAAAAAGCTGAGGCGGGGGCCGAAGTCGTCGACGTCGAGGCCGCGGCGGCGCGCCCACTCGACGTATTCGACGCCGTCGTAGATGGTGAACGCGAGTTCTTGCAGCGCGGTTGATCCGGCTTCGCGAATGTGGTAGCCGGTGATGGAGATGGTGTTGAAGCGCGGCGTAAACTTCGATCCGAACTCGAAGGTGTCAATCACCAGGCGCATCGAGGGCGCGGGCGGATAGATGTATTCCTTCTGCGCGATGTATTCCTTGAGAATGTCGTTCTGGATCGTACCGGAGATTTTCTTCCAGTCGGCGCCTTGCTTTTCCGCCACGACCAGGTACATGGCCCAGAGCACGCTGGCCGGTGAATTGATGGTCATCGAGGTGGTGACGTTTTCGAGGCTGATGCCGTCGAAGAGGATCTCCATATCTTCGAGCGAGTCGATGGCCACGCCGCACTTGCCGACCTCGCCTTCGCTGGCCGGGTGATCGGAGTCGTAGCCCATCAGCGTGGGCAGATCGAAGGCGACCGAGAGCCCGCCGCCGCCGTGTTCGAGCAGATATTTGTAGCGCTGGTTGGTTTCTTCAGGCGAGGCGAAGCCGGAGAACATGCGCATCGTCCACAGCCTGCCGCGGTAGCCGGTGGCGTGAATGCCGCGCGTGTAGGGCGGTTCGCCAGGGTAGCCGAGATACTGATCGTAATTCCAGTCGGCGGGGAGATCGGCCTGGGTGTAGAGGCGGCGGATGGGGACGTTCGAGATGGTGCTGAAACGGGCGTGGCCGTGTTCGTCGAGGTTGGTGCCGGTGGCAGCGCCAATCGGTTTCTCGGGAGACTTGTCGAGCGTGGGGGCAAGCGTTTTCTCCGCCCAATTTTTTTCCGACGCGGCGGGATGACGGCCTTCAAAGACGTCGGAAATCGGGCTCTCCGCTATGGTCTTGGACAGCATTCGCTTTCGCTTTGTTCTCAGGCATTCGGTTCCCCGCATTTCTCACGCTTTGATGATAGAGGAGCGGCCGCCATGCTGCAAAATGGCGAGACCGACCGAGCGGTTGGTGCAAGTCGAATTCAAGGTACTTAACCACAGGGCAGCACAGGAACACAGAGGAAACATCGCCTGGTGCTTGACACCGCTTGACGCCTCTTTTCGTTCGCACCTATGCTGGTCTCTTTCGGCGGAGGGATTCTGAAAGCATTTCGGCGGCTGTTGCAGCGCACTCCGGTGTATGGCGCATACAAGGCGCTTGGCCATTATCCCGACTACTGGTACTGGATCCTGCGCGGGCGGCCGCCGCGATCTCCGCATCTGTTGAAACAGAAAGTCGTGCGCGAATACGGAGAGCAATTTGGGCTGAAGACGCTGGTCGAGACCGGCACTTACTACGGCGAGATGGTGGCCGCGATGAAGAGCCGTTTCGACCGCATCTATTCCATCGAATTTGTGCCCGCGCTGGCGGAGCGGGCCACGAGAAAATTCGCGCGCGACGAGCACGTTCGAATTTTCTGCGGAGACAGCCGGGTGGTCATGCCCGAGGTGCTGGCATTACTTACGGGCCCGGCCCTGTTCTGGCTCGACGCCGGCTACTACGGCTGGGTGGGCAAGCAGGACGATCAGCAGCGCCTTTCGGCGGAACTGGAAATGATTCTGAGCCATCCCTTCCCCCACGTGATCCTGCTCGACGACGCGCGCGGACTGACGGGCCGGGACGGGATTCCTTCGGTCGGCGACGTGAAGGCTTATGTGGAGTCGAAGTTTCCGCAGCGGTCGGTGGAGGTGGAGTACGACATCATGCGCATCACGCTGCGAGGATAGTGGTGGCGACGGAGACGCGGCAAGCCGCGTCTCTACGTTGGATTTTTCTTGCGCGCGCCAGTTCCCACGCCTTCGCATATTTCCACGAGACGTAGACGGCATGATAGAGGTGCAGCAGCAACCCTTCGCGGCCGTCGAGAAATCCGAGGCGGAAAAAATAGTTGTAGATGAAGGTTGCCAGCGGGCGCAGGACGATGTTGAATGCGCTGAAGCCGCGTGGCCTTTGGCGACGGCCATCTCCGCGCCGAGGGACGAGTAGCGGTTCATGTGGTCGATGTAGTCGGACAAGCGTGGGGTAGGAGTGGTGGAGGAGTGGCGCCTCGAGTCGCTACGTGGTCGCCATTCCAGTTGAACGTCTTCATGGACCGCCGCGGTTCTCGAATCGTGCCCGTGCCGCGGCGAAAGAGACGCAGTTTCGGATCAGGCCAGAAGCCACCGTGCTTGATCCATCGGCCGAGGAAGTAATTTCTTACGGGAGATCCAATAGCCATGGCATACGCTGATTTCGTCGAGATGCCTGATCCAGCGATGCTTGCTCCATCGTCAGACACCAGTTCCGGCGAGCTGTGCCGGATTGCCACGCTGATGCTCATGACTCTCAGTTCGCCGCAAGATCTGCTCCACTTCCTCGTCCGCATCCAAACTCAGAATCCAGTCTCCCGCCGCCTTGTCGATGGCCGAGTTCTTCTGCGCGGCGTAGCCCTTCCATTCTTCGACGAAGACTTTTGCGCCGAACGATTTTGCGATTTCGACGGTGCGGTCGGTCGAGCCGGAGTCGACGACGATGATCTCGCCTTTGCCGTCGGCAACCAGCGGCTGCACGCTGGCGAGCGTGCGCCCGATGTTCGCCTCTTCGTTGTGGGTGATGATGACGACGGAGAGGATCACGCGGAGACTCCTGCCGCTGCCGTGCAAGAGCCTGCCGAGCTGTGCTCGGCTGGACAGCCGAGGGCGGCTCGTCCCCACATAGCTTTCCCACGGTACCTTGCCGATGTCCGAGAGCGTCACGGAGAGAGGATACGCGACGAGGCGGCTAGGCGCAAAAGGGAAACGCCGGGCGGGGACGCCCGGCGCTCCATCGTTCATCTAGACTGCAGATCTCTACTGTTGCGGTTGGGCCGGAGGGTTCGCCGGCACTGGTTGGTCAGCTGGCCGCGCCACCACGTGCGGAATATTCGGCGCGTGCGTGACCTCGCCCCGCTCCGCGTCGGCGATCAGGATCCCGGCGTGATCGAGCAGAAGACCGATGGCCCGATCCAGTTCAACTTCCGCCTTTTCGTACGGGGCCTTGGCGGAGACGAGCGTGACTTCGGCCTGGGTCATCGCCGCCTGGTTCTGCAGCACCAGAGTTGAGGTGGATGCGCCGAGCGCATACTTCTTTTGTTCCGCGTCGAGAGACTGGCGCGCCAGATCCACGGCAGCCTGGGCGGAAGCGACGCTGGCGCGATTCTGCTGCACCCCAAACTGCGCGTTGCGCACCTCGATGCGCACCTGGTTCTCGATCTGCTGCAGGCGCAACTGGGCTTGCCGATATTCGAACTCCCACGCGCACCTGGGTGGCCTGCGCGGCACGGTTGCGCAGCGGAATATTGACTGTGATGCCCGCTCCCTTGTCAGGAGCGGTGGAATTGACCAATTGATTCAAGGTGCCGCCGTAGGAGATACCGAGGGAAACGGACGTCGCTCGCCCACTGCAAAACGAGGGTTCGGTATCGTTAGTCGCAAGCATAGCCTGCATTCAGGTTTCCGCCCAGACCGGCCCCGCCGTAGTATGCGAACAGGTCCACGCGTGGGCAATAAAGCACTGCGGATCGCTTTGTTGCTGATGTCGGTATTGGAAAGGTTGATGCGCTGCTCCGCCAGCTCTGGACGATGACTGAGCGCATCATTCACCAAATCCTGCGTGGGAACAACCGGTTCCTGCGCGGGCAACTCCATGGTCGAGGTAGGAATCACTTCGGCATCGGCCAGCGCCGGATCGACCAGCGTGCGGCTGAGTGCATTCTTCATGAGCAGTTGCTGCAACTGAAGATTGGTCAGCGCTACGGTCAGAGTCTGCTGATTGGAGGCGACCGTACTCTGCGCGCGGACCACTTCGATCGGCGCGAGCGTCCCAATTTCCACCTGTTTCCGATTGTCAGATAGCGTCTTCTGCGCAAAAGCCAACTGCTCCTTCTGAACCCTCACGTTCTCGTAGGCGTACACCAAGTCCCAGTACATGTTTTCGATCTGGTCGACGGTGGTGGTGATTTGCAGGCGGAAAGCGACGTCTGAAATTTCTCGATTATTCTTCGCAATCTGAATGAAGCGAGTGTTGGGAGCGAATCCGAAGCCCTGCAACAGGTGCTGCGTTAACCTGAACTGGAAACCGGAATTCAGCGGCGGACTCAACGCTGTGATACGGGCTGTCAGATGTTAGCGCGGGTGTTGTTGAAGCCTACCGACATATTCGTGCCCCACTGGAACCCCTGGTTGTAAGCGAAATTTGCCGTCCCTGTGTTCTGAACGCGGTGCCGCAGAAAGGGGTGGTGCACAACGATTTTGAGATGATCGATCTGCAACGTGCCCGTAATTATGGGATCGAAGCTGGTGATGAGCGGGCCGCTGCCGAAAGTTGATTGGACCAGGCCGCCCGTGCCGGCGCCAGCGCCGCCTGCCGCGACCGAGGTTCCGCCCTGGCCCGAGCCAACTTGGGTGCCGAGTCCGCCCACGCCGCCGCCGGGCGTGTTCTGCACGACACCGTTGTTGACACCGAGAGTGCTGGAGCCGGCTTTGGCGCGCCAGACGTCGGTATCGGCTATGTTCAGGTTGTAGCGGGCGATTGCGATATCGAGATTGTTTTCGAGCGCCAGCGCGATGGCGTCGTTCATCGAGATGTAAAGTTTGCCGTCGTGCATGAGTTGGTCGATGCGCGGCGTATTGGCCAGGTTCGGCGGTTCTACGTGGCGCGGCGTGTAAGGAGCAATCGGGTTGGGAAATTGCGACCGCGGCTTCGCGTACTCCTGCACATCAAACGGCTGCGACGATGACGGCATCGCCCTTTGGGCGGGCATCTGCGCCGATGGCGCACTGGGCACGGACGAGGCATCTTGCGCCCACCCAGCAGGTACCATGGTTACAGCAAGGAGGACGGCGGCAAGGGAAAGGGCTGCGGCGGCCTGCTGAAACGCAGTCAACACGGTAGAAGGTTGCATTCGCATCATCTCCATTGATCACATCCCATTGATCACCTCCAGCGACCAACTCAAGCGATCACACTCAAGCGATCAGGGCTCGAGAAGAACGGACGTAGTCGTCCGCACTTTTGCTCACACTCTGCTCATACGTAGAACCAAAGGCAAGAGTTCCTTGTAATCTTTTCCTAACCGTTGAGAAAGGCAATTGTTTTCGTTGATCGTAAGTGTAAATGTGTAAATGCGTAAATGAATGATCGTAAGTGAAATAGTATAGCTGACGAGCCGGTGCACTCTCGGACCGGCGGCGGTAAAACTTTGCAGATGCGAACGATGATGCTCCAGCAGCTTAGGACTCGAAAAAGAACGTGCGCAATCTCAGACTGATGGTTTCTTATGACGGCGCCGAGTTCGCCGGTTGGCAGGTGCAGCCCGGCCGGACGACGGTGCAAGGCGCGCTGGCCTCAGCCATTGGACGGGTGAGCGGGGAAAATGTACTGCCTCAAGGTTCGGGCCGGACCGATGCGGGCGTGCACGCGCTGGCCCAGGTTGCGAGTTTTCGGACCGCGTCGGTAATTCCGGCCGAAAACTGGGTGCGGGCGCTGAACGACATTCTGCCGGCTTCGATCCGGGTGCTGGAAGTGACGGAGGCCGCGCCCGAGTTTCACGCGCGCACGTCGGCGCGCGCCAAGACCTATCGCTATCGCATTCATCGCGGAGCGATCTGTCCGCCATTTCTGGCGCGGTATGTGTGGCATTATCCTTATCCGCTGGAGGAATCGGCGATGGTGGCAGGTGCTAGCGTGGTTGTGGGCGAGCACGATTTCACTTCGTTCGCGGCGGTGGATCCGGAGCGGGTGGAACGGATGGCTGCCGGGGAAGATGTTCCGACGAGCAACATTCGGACCACTAACGTCCGGACGATTTTCTCTTCCAGTTGGTCGCGCGAAGGCGAAGAATTGATCTACACGGTTCGCGGCAGCGGATTTCTTCATCACATGGTGCGGAACCTGGTCGGCACATTCCTGCTGATGGGGAAGGGAACGGTGAGCCTGGAAGATTTGCGCCGCATCCTCGATGCGCGGGAGCGCACTGCGGCCGGGCCGACCGCGCCCGCCAGCGGGCTGTATCTGGTCGGGGTGGAATACTAGTGTAGCGCGGACACTCCTGTCCGCGCCGACAGCGGGATTGCTGCGAGCACGCGGACAAGAGTGTCCGCGCTACACGAACAGTCCGGCAATTCGCAAGCAGGATAAGCCTCTGGCGCGCCGGTTCCGTCCCGAGTACACTTCTTCGCAGATGGCCACCGATGTCGAATTCGCCGTTTCTCGCATCGCTTCCGTGAACCCGGCGACGGGTGAAGTTCTGGGCGAACTGGACAGTGCCGGTCCGACCGAAGTACGCGCGGCGGTCGCCCGCGCGCGCACGGCACAGCCGGAATGGAACGCCTGGGGCATCCGCAATCGCGTCCGGGTGATGCGGCGTTTTCAGCAGATTCTTCTCGCGCACAAGACCGATGTCGCGCGGCGCATCACGCAGGAAGCAGGCAAGCCCGCGGTCGAAGCGCTGCTCACCGAAGTTTTGGTGGTGCTCGACGCGGCGCGATTCCTGATCGACAACGCCTTCACGATCCTGCGCGAAGAAAAGCTGCCGCACGGAAATCTTGCGGTCAAAACCAAGTCGGGGCGCATTCTGCACGAGCCCTATGGCGTGGTCGGGATTATCTCCCCATGGAATTATCCTTTCTCGATTCCGGCGACTGAGTCCCTGGCGGCCCTGGTTGCGGGAAATGCCGTCGTGCTTAAGCCTTCCGAGTTGACGCCGCTGGTTGCGCTCGAACTGCAGGCGCTGCTGCGCGAGGCTGGAGTTCCCGACGACATTTTCCAGGTTCTTCCCGGCGAAGGCGCGACCGGGGCGGCGCTGGTCGGAAGCGAAATCGACAAACTGGTCTTCACGGGAAGCGTCGCGACGGGCCGGCGAATCGCGCAGATCGCCGCCGAACGCCTGCTTCCGGTAGTGCTGGAACTGGGCGGCAAGGACGCCATGCTGGTGCTCGAAGATGCCGATGTGGATGTGGCTTCGAGCGGCGCCGTCTGGGGAGCTTTCGTGAATGCGGGGCAGACCTGCTTGTCGGTCGAACGCTGCTACGTGCATCAGAGTTTGTATCCGGCCTTCGTTGAGGCTTGCTGCGCGAAGGCGGGCAAGCTGCGCGTCGGCAATGGCATGGATCCGGCTACTGAAATCGGCCCCATGATCCACGAGCGGCAAGTGCGGGTGGTGGAGTCGCAGGTGGAGGACGCGAGGCAGCGCGGCGCCCGCGTGCTGGCTGGAGGCGCGCGGCTGCGCGAGCTCGGCCCAACGTTCTTTGCGCCGACAGTGCTGGCGGACGTCGATCACGACATGCGGGTGATGCAGGAAGAAACCTTCGGCCCGGTGCTGCCGATTGCGCCTTTCGGCGACGATGCCGAGGCCGTGCGCCTGGCCAACGATTCCGACTACGGACTGGCCGCCAGCGTTTGGACTCGCGATCGCGCCCGCGGCGAGCGACTGGCTCGCCAGATCCATGCCGGCACAGTGATGGTGAACGACGCCGTGTCGTGCTTCAGCATCAGCGAAGCTCCGCATGGCGGCGTGAAGGCGAGCGGCTTGGGCCGCACGCATGGGCGCTGGGGATTGGAGGAAATGGTCAGCGTGAAACACGTCGACACAGACTTGCTGCCGCGCATGAAAAAAATCTGGTGGTTCGGCTATGGTGGTGCATTCGCGGGCGAGATGGAAGGTTTTCTCGACCTGCTGTACGCCCGCCCGCTGTGGGAAAAGCTCAAAGCCGGCGTGCGCTGCGGCGGAACGCTGTGGCGGAGAAAACTGTAAAAACCAGTTCTCAGTTCTCAGTTCTCGGTTCTCAGTTATAGGTCTAGGGGAAGTTTACTGAGAACTGAGAACTGAGAACTCGACTATGACCGACTCTCGCGCTTTCTTGCGCCACACCCTCGCTACCATCGCCTATCGCGGAGCGAAAGCGGTCCGCAATGCTGGGCCGAGCTTTGCCGACTACCAGCCTGCCGAAACTTCGCGCACGCCGGCGAAAATTCTCGCGCATGTGGGCGACCTGATGGACTGGGGCCTCGCCATGTCCGACGGCCGCCGCGAATGGCATGATTCCGTTCCGCTGGCGTGGGAAAAAGAATGCGAGCGCTTCTTCGCCGCCTTGAAAAAGTTTGACGACTACCTGGCGTCGCAAAAGCCGCTCGAAGTCTCCGCCGAAAAATTGTTTCAGAGCGCGCTCGCCGACGCGCTCACGCACATTGGACAGATCGCGATGCTGCGGCGGATGGCCGGCGTCCCCATAAAGGGCGAGAACTATTACGTCGCCGAAATCACCGTGGGGCGCGTCGGCGCGGATCAGGCGGCGCCGCGCAAGGAATTTTGACTAAGGGGCGTCTTGTAAGTGGCGCGACGTTAGTTCGGTTCAAGAAATCCGTTCGACTCTACTACGCTTCTTTCTCATATGGGCGGCTGGTTTGTCGACATTGTCGTCGAGTACCTATTCCGGGTGATGGCGCGTCTGATCAAAACACGCGGGAGCGGTCGTTGGCCCACAGCAAAGGCAACAGTAACCAGTTCTGGATGCCCAGCCGTTGCGTACGGGTGCCCGGTAGCTGAGGTTTACTACACATATCGCGTCGACGGCGAACTCTACACAGGCAGTCACCAAAAGCCTTTCATCTCTCCCAACTCCGGAGAGAACTACGTTCGTCATTTTGCACCGGGAACGGATTTTGCCGTGCGCCTGAAACCCGGAGATCCATCGGTATCTATTGTTTCCGAATAGAAGCAAAACACCTCCTATTGGCTTCGGAGCGATAGTTGACGCCTCGGCGACGCCGCAGCCGTAGGCCGGGTCGGCTTTCAGGAAGTGTCCAATCTGCTTTTCCTGAATGTTCGGGCGCGGGGTAGTGGTGCCGTACGCGTTGTCCTTGGTCTGAGGGCTGGGACTGAGTAAAATAGCGGTAAAGCGGCCTTGGCAAAGGCGCACAGGAGACTCAATGGCTTCCGGCGAAACGGCAACCGCGGTCACGGGAACGATTCCGCATCTTCCTAACCACAAAGTCAAGATCAAGAAGACGGGCCAGCGTGCCTGCAACGAGAAGAACGAAAAGGGCAAGTTCTGCGGCGGACATCTGAAGCGCTGGTTTTACACTGTCGACGTGGTCGAACAGGAGTGCGGCTGCGTGGAAAAGGCCTGGGGGCCGGACGCCGAAGTGTATCGCTGCGAAAATTGTCAGACGCTCTACCTGCCCAATCCCAAAGATCCGCATGGGGAGAACGTCGCGGGTCGAGGGCAGCTGTCGGTGTTCGGGCTGACGGTACCGCCCAAGGAAGAGAAAAAGGCGTAGCGTCAATTGGAGCCTAGTGGGGTGTGATAGCCGGAGGGGTGCCGGCGTTATCTGTTGTGAACATTTCTGAGCTCATCTACGACTGGAATCTTCTGTATCCGAAGGCGCTGCATCCGCAGGGACCGGTGCGCCTGACCGATGAGACGCTGCGCGACGGCCTGCAATCGCCTTCGGTCCGCGATCCTTCCATCGAACAGAAGATCGAAATCCTGCACCTGATGGAAGCGCTCGGCATCAACTCGCTCGACATCGGGCTTCCCGGAGCGGGTCCGCGCGCGGTCGAGCACGTGACGGCGCTGGCGCGCGAAATCGTCGCCCACAAAATGAAGATCACGGCGTATTGCGCGGCGCGCACGCACGTGAACGACATCCGCCCCATCGCCGAGATTGTCCAGAAAACCGGCCTCCCCATCGAGGTGGCTGCGTTTCTTGGAACCAGCCCCATCCGGCGCTACACCGAGGGCTGGAACGGCGACTTCCTGCTTCAAACCACCGAAAAGGCCGTCCAATACGCGGTTTCGCTTGGCCTCGAAGTCATGTACGTCACCGAAGACACCACGCGCTGCGATCCGGAAACGGTAAAGCAGCTCAACTCGGCGGCCATCGACTGCGGCGCGCACGCCCTGGTGCTCTGCGACACCGCCGGACACGCTACGCCCATGGGCACGGTTGCGCTGGTCAAGTTCGTGCTTGAAGAAGTGGTCAAGCCTTCGGGTGAAAAAATTCGCGTTGACTGGCACGGGCATTGCGACCGGGGATTGGCAACCGCCAACGCCATGGCGGCTCTGGTGGCGGGCGCGGATTGCGTCCATGCGACCGCGCTCGGCCTCGGAGAGCGCGTCGGCAACACGCAGATGGACCAGATGCTGGTCAACCTGAAGCTCATGGGCATTGCGCCGTGGGATCAGCAGGATTTGACCAAACTCAAGCGCTACTGCGAGGCCGTTTCCGTCGCTACGGGCGTTCCGATTCCGGCGAACTATCCGGTGGTTGGAGAGGACGCGTTCCGCACCGCGACTGGCGTTCACGCCGCCGCCGTCATCAAGGCCTACAAGAAAGAAAGACGTTGAACTCGCGAACACCGTGTATTCCGGAGTGCCCTCGCACTACTTCGGCCTGGAACAGATCATCGACATCGGCCCGATGAGCGGGAAATCAAATGTTCTTTTCTGGCTGGAGCACCGCGGCCTTCCGGTGAATGATGAGGTGGTCGAGCGCATCTTCAAATGCGCCAAGTCGAGCGACCACACGCTCAGCGAAGGTGAAATTCTGGAGTGCGTGCAAGCAGCACGGTGATCTCTGTTGTAGAGACGGGGCTTGCCCCGTCTTGGCGGCGGGAGACGCGGCGAGCCGCGTCTCTACAGGAAATGGAACGCCTTAACTCGCCGCACTCAGTCCGCCAACACTGCCTCTTTTCGCGCGCGGGTCAGCACCGCCAGACCCTTCTCCAGATCGGCGATCAGGTCCTCGACATGCTCCAGTCCTACGGACAGGCGGATCATCTGCTCGGTCACGCCCATCTTTTTCCGCAGCTCCGGATCGATCATCGTGTGCGAGGTCAGCACCGGAATGGTCACCAGCGAATCCACTCCGCCGAGGCTTGGCGCCAGGGTAAACAGATTCAGCGCCTCGGCCACGCGGCACGCGTCGGCGCCGCTGCCTTCCACCTCGAAGCTCAGGACGCCGCCCGCGCCCGCCATTTGCTTCTTCGCGAGGGCGTAGTCTGGATGATCCTTCAGCAGCGGATAGTGCACCCGCTTCACTTTGGGATGCCGGCTCAGGAACTCGGCAATCCGCAGCGCGCTTTCGTTCTGGCGCTCGACCCTGACGGCCAGCGTCCTGATCCCGCGCAGCAGCAGAAAGGCCGCGTGCGGATCCATGCAGCAGCCGAGCGTGGTGCGCGTGTGATGGATTTGCTCGATCAAATCGCGTCTTCCGGTTGCGATGCCAGCGATCAGGTCGGAATGTCCGCCAAAATATTTCGTCCCCGAATGCAGCACCAGGTCGATGCCCCACTCCGCCGGACGGCAATTAATCGGCGTGGCGAACGTCGAATCGATCGTTGTGATCAGGCCGTGCTTGCGCGCCAGGGCCGCAATCTTTTCCAGATCGACGACCCGCACGTTTGGATTCGTCGGCGATTCGATGTGCAGGATCTTTGTGTTTGGGCCGGATCGCGCGCTCGTGCTGTTCCATGTCGTTGGTATCGACGAATGTGGTTTCGATCCCCAGTTTCGGCAGCCACTGCGACAAGAACTTGATCACGCCGCCGTAGATATCGCGCTGCGCCACGATATGGTCGCCCGCCTTCACCAGCGCCAGAATCGAAGTGGTGATCGCGGCCATTCCCGAAGAGAACAGTAGCGCCGCGTCGGTGCCTTCCAGTTCGGCGATGGCATTCTCGGCGACCGTATGCGTGGGATTGCCGTAGCGCGTGTAGAAGCTGTCGGTAGGAATGGCGCGCACCTGCTCCTGCAGGTCTGTGACCTCGAAGGTCGAAGTCTGATAGATCGGCGGGGAGAGCGGACCGTTCTTCTTGGCGAGGCTCGGTGCCGCCGCGTACTGCCTCGGTTTCCTGACGAAACTGATGCTTTTTCATGTTGAAATCTCCCGCCGCTGGCGGCCGGTAAAGAATCGCCAATCCATATGTGATGGGCGACCCACAGCGTCCCTCAGGAAGCTGGAATCTCTTAAGATTACCCGCACCGTCCCCGACCCGGCAAGCCGCAAGTCTCGCCGGCGATGGGCGTTTATGACTTGAAAGCTTGTATGTTCGAGAGCGACCGTTCTTTTTGGCCAGGCTGGTGCCGCCGCGAACCGCCTCGGTTTCCTGACGGAACTGATGCTTTTTCATGGGATAGCCCTCGCTCATAAACCTGGAATCTCTCAAGATTACCTGCGCCATCGAGCCGCGGCAAGGCGAAGACAGTGGTTGGAGTTTGTTATATCTTTTATTTGGTCATTGTTATGAAAAAGAACAAACTGAAAACGACCGCCCGAAAAACATCCGCCGCCAAAAAAGCGACGAATGCCGCGCGCCCAGCGAGTAAAGTCGCCCTCAAAGGCACTGTCCAGAGAAGGCAAGCCACCGCAGGCCGAGTTGCGCCACATCCCTGGAGTTCGGTCGAAGTCGAAGCTCTGAACCCCTTGCTTGGCCGCCACTTCGTTGTCGGGCAGAACGTCATGCTGGCTCGCGTCCTGCTGAAGAAGGGATGCATCGTGCCCGAGCACAGCCACCACAACGAGCAGATCACCTACATCCTGGAAGGCGCGCTGAAATTCGGGATCGACGGCAAAGAGATCGTGGTGAATGCGGGCGAAGTCCTGACCATTCCGCCCAACATGCCACACTGGGCCGAGGCGCTCGCGGATACGGTCGATCTCGACATCTTCAACCCGCCCCGCGCCGACTGGATCAATAAGACCGACGCCTACTTGCGGTGAGAATAATCTAACCGCAGAGTACGCAGAGTTCGCAGAGGAATTCGGGCACAAAAACCGGAAAAACCTTCGTACTCTGCGATCTCTGCGGTCAGCCCGTATGATGTATTTATCTTCCTGCGCTGATCTGGTGACAAGGCGAAGTGTCGATCGCTCAAATACACGGAAACCACTGCGAATCTCCGCTGCATCGCCTGCGGCGCCACTCCCGACTCCGCCGCGCAGAACTTCCGCTGCGCCACTTGCGGCGACCTGCTGGAATTTTTTTTTCCCGGATGGACTCCTGATCACCGAGCCCCTGACTCCGGCCGCGCTGAAAGCTCTCTGGCTCAACCGCCGCACCTCACGCGATGCCCTCGACCAGAGCGGCGTCTGGCGCTTCCGCGAACTGCTGCCGCACATTCCGGAGGAGCACGCCATTACGTTGCGCGAAGGCAACACGCCGCTTTATCACTTGCCGCGCTGCGCGCGCGCGCTGGCGTCGAGAATCTCCACGCCAAGCACCAGGGCATGAACCCGACCGCATCGTTCAAAGACACGGGCATGACTTTCGCCGCCTCGTCCGCGCATCAGCGGCGGATTCCGCTGGGTCGCCTGCGCCTCCACCGGCAACACTTCGGCTTCGATGGCCGCCTATGCCGCGCGCGGCAACATGCACAGCCTGGTGCTGATTCCCGAAGGCAAAATTTCCTGGGGCAAGCTCTCGCAATCGCTCGACTACGGAGCCCTCACCTGCCAACTCCGCACCGATTTTGACGGATGCGTCCGGATCCTCAACGAACTCGTGCGCCAGAAGCCGGTCTATCTGCTGAATTCGGTCAACCCGTATCGCATCGAAGGCCAGAAGACGGCCGCCATCGAACTGCTGGAGCAACTCGGCTGGGAGCCGCCCGACCACATCATCGTCCCGGGAGGCAATCTGGGAAACAGTTCCGCGATCGGCAAAGCGCTGCTCGAAATGCGCGAACTGAAACTCATCTCGCGCCTGCCGAAGCTCTCCATCATCCAGGCGCAGGGCGCGAATCCCTTCTACCGCTGCGTGCGCGAGTTCGGCGGGAAGAAGCTCGAGCCCATGACCGCTGACACCATGGCTACCGCCATCCGCATCGGCAATCCCGCATCGTGGAAGAAAGCGCTGCGGGTGCTGCAGGCGACCGGAGGCGAGGTCGAGCAGGTCACGGAAGTCGAGATTGCCGCTGCCAAAGCCGAAATCGGCGCCGATGGCGTGGGTTGCGAGCCCGCTTCTGCGGTGACGCTGGCCGGGCTGAAGAAACTGAGCCAGAGCGGATTCGTCAAGCCCGGCGAATCGGTGGTTCTCATCCTGACCGGCCATCTGCTGAAGGATCCGGACTTCACCATCAAGTTCCACCGCGGAGACCTGTTCGCGGAACCACTGACGAGAACGAGGCCCGGCAGACAAAGCCCCTGCAGCGTGCCCCGGTGGTGCTGGACGCCGATTTAGGGGCCGTCATTGCCGCTCTCGACGCGGCCGAGAGAAATTCGTAGCAGTTCGCCTCGAACTCGTGTATAACACTCAGTTCGATCATTCAGTGCCGTGGAAGGCATTCTGTTGGCCGGGCCAGGTTTACGCCTTTCATTTCTGTCGCTTCGAATCCGAGTTTATGATCGCCGAGCAGTTTGCTCTCTAAACATGCCTTCACGTCCCACATCTTCGGATCGCTCGCTTGCGCCTGGCGCTGCCGGCGACCTCGGCCAATCTCGGGCCGGCTTTTGACGCCGCTGCGCTCGCCCTGGATTTCTACCTCCGCTTGCGCGCCGACCGCGCCCCCGACTTCTTCATCACCGCCGAAGGGCGCGATGCCCAGATCTGCAGCCGGATGGAGAACCACCTCATCGTCACCACCTACTGCGAGGTGCTCGAATCGGAGAACCGCAAGATCGCGCCCTTGCGCATCCATATCGAAAACGAAATCCCCATCGGCAGAGGCTGCGGCTCCTCCGCGGCAGCCCGTCTGGCGGGGATCGCGCTCGCTGTGCACTTCGGCCATCTGCGCTGGAAAGATGACCGCATCGTCGGCGAAGCCTCCATGCGCGAGCACCATCCCGACAACGCCTCCGCCTGCTGGATGGGCGCGCTCACGGTAGCCCGCATGGCGAACCAGGTCCAAGCGCAAGTCGTCGAGGTCAAGCCGAAAGGGAACTGGCCGCTGCTGCTGGCCGTCCCCGACGCGCCGCTTTCCACCGAGCAAGCTCGCCGCGTGCTGCCCTTTCAGTACTCGCGCGCCGATGCGGTCACCAACATCCAGAACTCCATGCTGCTGTTGTCGGCGTTTACGCAGAACCGTCCCGACCTGCTCTCGTCGGCGCTCGAAGACCGCATCCACCAGCCTTATCGCGCGCCCCTGTGCCCGTTGCTTCCCGCGATCAAGGAACTCACGGGAGATTCCGGCATTCTCGGCGCCGCTCTCAGCGGAGCGGGACCGTCGGTGCTGGTTTTCCTCGACCCGAAGGTTCCAGCCGAAAAAGGCGAAGCAGCGAATCGCGGCCCATCTGACCAAGCGCCGCCTTACGGCCGAACTGCTGCTCACCCAGATCGCACTCCACGGCGGACGCGACGGAGCCGACTGGCGCAAGCACCACGGTCCCACAAAGAGATGAGGGTTCTTTGGAGCTTTTCCCGCGATCCGGTAAAATCGACCGCATGAAGACCTTCGCAAGAATCACCGTGGATCCGGCCCAAATGGACGGACTTCCGTGCATTCGAGGTTTACGGATTCCGGTAGCAACCATCGTCGGGATGGTGAGTGAAGGGATGACGGAAGATCAGATTCTCAATGCGTATCCCGACTTAGAGCGGGAAGATATCCGCGAGGCTCTCCGCTACGCAGCCGAAGCGGTTCGCGAGCGCGAACTGCCAATGGTCAGCCGCCCGTCTTGAAATTCCTCGTCGACAATGCCTTATCCCCACTGCTCGCAAGGGGACTACGCGACGCTGGTCACGACGCCGTCCACGTTGGCGAGTACGGTCTGCAATCTGCCACGGACGAAGCATCTTCCACCGCGCAGGATCGGAGGAGCGTGTGCTTATCTCCGCGGATACCGATTTCGCGCGTATTCTGGCGTTGCGCGGGGAAACAAAGCCCTCCGTCATCCTTTTCCGATGGGCGCCAAGTCATCCGGAAGAGCAACTGAGGCTCCTGACCCTCAACCTGCCAACCTTCGCCTCGGCTCTCGATGCAGGATGCATTGTCGTAATCGAAGAAGACCGAATACGGCTGCGAAGATTACCCATGGGATCGCCGCATTAGACTACAGCAGTTTCACTGATCGCTGTATCAGGGAGCCGGGAACGCGTAGGGCACGGCCTCAGCTGTGCCGCCAGAAGCTGCAATACCTTCCGGCTTGAGCCGCTGAGGGTGCCGAACTCTATACCATCACGAGAAATGCTCTAGCTTCCGCTTCATAGCATTCGTTTCATTGGTATAGCGGCGTGGGGTCTACGTGTGCAGCTCGGCAGCAGCGCCCTCTGCGACTCAATCTTTATCTATGAGAGCCAAGACCTGACCTTGCGCACCATGCTGTCGAATGGGGTCGCTATCGTCGGACAGACCTTGGCCGGGGGTTTTGAGTGTAATCGCCTTGATCACGACACCCAACGACTATCCTGTTCTACCAGAAGCCCCTTCGGTTCATGAGAGGAACGCGACGATCCCGCCGATGCTGTCTTGCAGCCAGTGGGCCAGCATTCCAGGGCGTAGGCTCTTGCGCCAGTAAGCAAGCAGTCCCAGCAGCCATCCTTGCAGCATGATGGCAAGCATTGCCTTTCCGTAAAATCCGTGGGCGAGGCCAAAGACGACCCCCTGCAGGAGGACAGCAATTGCACGGCTGCCGCTCCAGGCGCTGAATTGTTCGGTGAGATATCCACGAAAGACGAGCTCTTCTCCGAAACCCGCGGACGCTGCGAGCACCAGGAATACCAAGAGCTCCAACAACGTTTTGGGCGTGATATTGGCCAGGGCACTATTGTTGTTCGCCCCAAGAAGGTAAGCCAACACTCCTGCCAGCGGGATCACAACAATCATAAATCCGACGGCAAGCCCTAAGTCTCTGAAAAAAGCGCGGGGTGTCTGCCAACGACCTGAAACCAGACTGCCTACACGAAGGCCGCGGCGCCGGAGCGCCAGCCAGACTAAGAAAACCCCCAACCACTCTTGGACGAGTACAGTCACGTAGCTGGACAGCCGGTGACTTACACCAGGCAGATTTGCATTGGGGAGTCCATGCTGGTACGCACTCGCGACTGAGCCAATCGCGAGAAGCGCGAGCACCAGGACGCTGTGCCACCAGGGGGCAATGGGCTGTTTCCGAGTATCCGCGGCTGTTATCTGGGTGCTCGATGCCATCGTGTTGTCCTCGTCTTTTCAGGAGCCCAACGCCATCGGCAGATACTACCTTTATCAGGGTAACAGGTTGTCGGAATCCGTTGACGGCTAGGATAGCTGGCGAAATATCGCGATAACGCTCAAAACCACCCAATCGCGTCGATCACATCGGCGCCGGCCAAGCCGGGCGACCTCACCAGCAAAGCTTCGAGACCTGCTCCTCGATTCTGGCCAATCTTGTCAAGCCCCTGTTTTGACGGTTCTCCGCGTAAGTCAATGAATTGGCTAGGAAAATAAAGTCTGGAAAGTTGGCGGTCAGGTGGGTCGGAATTGATATAATAGACTTATAGATAAGAAAAGGGCGCGGAGTTACTTCCGCACCCTTTTTCATTTGGTGTCTTGAAGGCCTTGTCCCAGCCGGTCGGTAACTAGGTTTTGCTGAAGGCTGATGGCTAACGGCTGAAAGCTGACGGCTGAAACTGACGGCTGCCCCCTAAGTCCTTATTCCGGTATATTTTACGAATAAGTCCTTTAAACCCAAAGATTTGAAAGGAATTTTTCGCCAAGTCTATGATTCTAAATGGCCGACATATTAATTTTTTTGCGACACCATGTAATAACTCCTAGTGTAGTGACCGGATGAAGATTGCGCCGCCGAGAAGAGTAGCGCCGGCATCCCTGCCGGCTGTCCCGAGGGCGTCTCGCCCTCGGATTCGGCGGGCGGGACGTCGCCGCTACTGCCGTGTCCGCAGATCCTGCCACCGGGTACAAATTAGGCGGTCAGAGACCTGGAGCAAAGCGGGAAAGTAAACCTAAGCTGAGGCGCTTAGCGGGCGTGAGCGAGCCGGGGTGGAGAAGCGGGAGCCCGCTGCCGAAGTCCTGAGCGAAGCGAATGGATCTTGCAAGTCCTTATTCCTGAATACTTTGATATAAGTCCTTATTTTTCAAAGACCGAAGCGAAAAATTCCCGCTAACGCCCTGATTCCACTAGACAGGGGGGGAGGGGGGTGGGGGTACCAAGTAGTTACTCCCGGCCCCCTCCCCAAACGGCCACTCCCGCCGCCGCCAAGCCCGCACACAATAAACCACAATCCCCACCACCAGAATCACCGCCGCATACCGGATCTCCCGCAAAAAGCCCGCGCGGGAGACCAGAATGAAAACAAAGCTCCCCGCCGCCACCAGCGCCGGCACCGGATAAAGCCACATGCGAAACGGACGCGCCATCTCCGGACGCCGGATGCGCAGCACGATCACGCCTACCGCCTGCACCAAATACTGCAAGACAATGCGAATCACCACCAACGCCGCAATCAAATCCGCCAGCCGCAGAAAGCAGAACAGCGCCGCCACTCCCGCCAGCGCCAGCAGCGAAACATAGGGAAACCTGTACACTGGATGCACCCGCGCAAAGGCCCGAAAATAATTTCCGTCGAGCGCCGCCGCGTACGGCACACGCGAATACCCCAACGTCAGCGAAAACACCGAAGCGAATGCCGTCCACATCACCAGGATCGAGATGACCGACCCCGCTCCATGTCCGTAAACTCTCTCCATCAGCGTCGAGACCACGTACAGCTTGCTGTTCGCCGCGCCCGACTTCGCCATTTCCCGCCACGGGATGACGCCGAGAATGCTCACGTTCATCACGATATAGAGACACACGACTGCCAGAATGGATAGGAACAGCGCCCGCGGAATATTTTTCGCCGGTTCCTTAACTTCGTCGCCGAGGAAACAGACGTTGTAGTATCCACCGATGTCGTAGGCGGCGATCAGCATGGCCCCGCCGAGTCCATGAAAGAAGTCGCGCGAAAGCGAGAACGCGCCCGGAGGCAGATCGAATGCCCGGTGAGCATTGAAATGAGTGAGACCGGCGAAAATAATCCATGCGATGGTCCCCATCACTCCGGCCCAAAGCACCTTGCTAAGCCGCGAAATGGCAGTGATCCGGCGGTAAAGCAAGAAAGCGGTGAGCATGCAAACGCCGATCGCGACCAGCGTCGCCGGCATCGCGACCCAGGTCAGTTGCAGGGTTCCAGCCAGGGCAGACGCGCGCTCCACGTGTGCGTCGACCACACGCGCTCCAGACCCGGCCAGAAAAAAGCCGCATACTGCGACAGCCCCACGGCCCCCGACGCAATCGACAGCGGTGCGCTGAACGAAAGTTGCCAAATAAAAAGGAAGGAAACCAGCCGTCCCAATTTTTGCGGCCCGTAAATCTCCTGGAGATACCGGTATGACCCGCCCGACCCCGGCATCGCCGCGCCCAGTTCCGCCCAAACCAGTCCATCGCAGACGGCAAGAACCGCGCCCAGCACCCAGCCCAGCATGGCCTGCGGACCGCCCATCACGGTCACGATCAGCGGGATCGTAATAAACGGCCCCACGCCGATCATGTCAATCATGTTCAGCGCAGTGGCCGAGCCGAGGCCAATGCCGCGGACGAGTTGCGGCTTGGTTTCGGATTCGCCTTCGAGTGGAATTGTCATGAAATAAGTCGTTGGTCGATGGTCGTTAGTCGTTGGCGATCATCGTCATCTTCGAGCCAGCGTAAACGAAATTGCATCGCGCAGCGAAGGACCTGCTTTCCTCCGCGTAACGATTGCCGCTTGAAGCCCTGAACGACTGCAACGACCCACCGCTAACGACCAGCGATCAGATTTACAAACAGCCGCACCGCTCCCGGCACGCCCGCCGGCAGTTGCCGGAAGAACGCGTATCCCGTGTAGATGTACGTCCCCTTACCGTAATGGGCCAGGAGCAGCCCGCCTTTTTGTTCGCCTTCACCGGGATCATGCGATTCCAGCAGGGGAGTGAATTTCGCATCCCACCGGCTCATGAAGTACAGGCCGCGCTCCTGCACCCAGCCCTCGAAATCTTTTTGAGTAATTTCATTTGGGGAATGGAAGATCGGGTTCGCTGCATCGAGAATCGCGATCGGGGCCTCTTCCACCGAAACCCGCACCCGGCTCAGCGTCGCCGGATAGGGCGTGTATTTGCCCGAATTAAAATCGATTGGCACCCCAAACGATCCCAGCGTGTTGTATTGCACGACCAAGCGCCCACCATTCTCGACGAAATCGAGCAGCCGCTTGTTGTTGTCAATCACGCCTTTCTGGGTATCATAAGCGCGGATGCCCAGCACGATCGTCTGGTACTTGCTCAGGTCCTCGCTTGCCAACTTGTCCGCCGGAATCATCGTGACCTTCATCCCGATCTGTTCGAGCACCGTCGGAATGTCATCGCCCGCGCCCATGATGTATCCAATTGTGAGGTCTGTGGGGACCTTTACATCCACGATCGACACGCGCTGCACGGCCGGCTGGTAGTAATAAAAGGTGCCGAGATCTTCGCGCGTGACCACCGTATATCCCTCGCCGCAGACCTTTGCCCCGCTCGTGAGTTCCGCTCGAATATGAGTCTGGCTTTCCTTTAACTCGGAAGGGAAGACATGAAACGAAGCGTCCTTCGATTCGTCCTTCGGAATGTCGACGGACTCATTTGCCGGTTCTGCACGCCATCCGTTCGGGACATTCAACGCAATCCGCGCTTCGGAACCGCTGCTCTGGTCGCGTGCCGTCGTCTTTACGCTCGTACTGCCGCGCTTGTCCGATGGGATGACCGAGTTCGACGGTGACAAAGCAATTGAGAACTCCGGGCCGACCGCCAGCGGATGCTCGCCCTCGCTCCCGTCCGGCCATTTGAATTTCACCATGACCGGGACTTCGATTGTGCCGGTGAGTCCCTCGTACTGGTATTCCATTCGCACGTGAAATGGCGGAGGCGGGAAGGGAAGCGTCTGATATTGCGGTTCGTCAATCGTGTTCAGCGCCTCGCGCTCAGGATCGTGCCGGTGCCAGTAGGGGCGGGTGTAACCGGCTTTGTCGCAAGGCGTGACGCGGAAGTCGAACCAAGCTGTCGAAAGTTTGTCGGCTGACATTGTTCCTTCTACGATTCGCTGACAACCCGGTGCGTCTAAGATCAACTTTGCCGAAATCGGCGTTCCCCCACTTGCGATTCCCAACGCCTTCACGGCGGTACTTTTCCCCGGAACGGCCATCGCTGCCGATTCGGGAGAAGACGCGGGTGGGGCGTCGTACGTTGCTGTCAATTTGACTCCCAGCGCGACGTTCGCTGCCTGCTGGAACTGATTACGCTTCGTCTCGAGTTCACTCGTAAGCAACTTTTTCGCGTTATCCGACAGCGATGATTGACGAACGCGTTGCAACAGATCATCCGCTGCTTTTCGTCCGCTCAGGAGGGCCATCGCGCTCTTTGCCCAGTCGCTATCAGAGTTGTGCTCAACTTCGTGCCCAGCTTCGGCAATCTGTTGCTCGATCCGAGATAGTTGCTCACGCAGCCACGGCACCTTCTTCTCTTCATTCCCGAGCCTCGACGCCAGCCCCGGCAGCGTGGTATCAATGCCATCGAAGAAGTCCTGCTCGTGGCCGTCGCTGTCCTTTGCAGATTCAACGACCGAATCCACCAGCTTGTAATAGGCAAATCGATCGCCCTTGGGAGTCGAGACGCCGCCCAGCGCTTGCGATTGCTGATGCCGCAATCCCTCGATCGCAAACTGCACGTATGACTCGCCCAGCAACGGGTCTTCTTTCCCGGTGTTCAGCCTGACCGTGTAATTGGCCGCGTCGCAGGTCGAAGCGCCGAAGCCGCATACGTTTCCGATGTAGAGCTTCTTCGGTTGCCAGGGCTGCAATCCTTCTTCTCTATTTGCTCCGGAAAACGATTAGGGTCGGCCGCTGCGCGAAATGCTTCTTTCGTCAGGATCGCCGAAGCCTGGTGGTGCCCGTGCCCATCGCGCTCCGTCCCTGAGAAGCGCGCAATCAGCACATCCGGACGAAACGTGCGGACCACGCGCACGATGTCGGCGAGTGCGATGTCATGCCCTTGCCATTTTTGAAAAGTTTCTTCTGGAGTTTTCGAATACCCGAAATCCGCGACTCGCGAGAACCGCTGCTCCACGCCGTAATAGCGGTCGGCTGCCAACACCTCCAGAGTCCGCACCACGCCCAGCACGTCGAACAAATTGCTGCCCAGCTTGTTCTGCCCACCTTCACCGCGGGTCAGCGTCATCAGCAACGTCGAGACGCCTTTCCCGCGCGCCTCCAGCGTCAGCATCCCGCCGTCTTCGTCATCGGGATGCGCATCCACCTGCATCAGCCGCGCCGTCGTCTGCAAGCGCCGCAGCATCAGCTTCAGCCCCGCTGCACCGGTTTCCTGGGGAAGGGGTTCGTAGTAATGATCGACGTTGTAACCATCAACGTTATGCTCGCCGCCGCGACCGACGTTATGATCGGGCGGGATCTTTTCCGGCGTCTGCGCGGCGGCGGATATCGCGGCCGAAGCTGCCAGGGCAGCCAGGAGCATCGCAATCGCAAGCCTGCCGCACACCAATCCAAGCCCGAACTTCTTCCGCAACGCCAACATGACCATCTGATGGATATTACTCAACGTAAGGAGCAAATAAATAACCTAGGCAACGCTCAATTTTCTAGATCTTGTCATCCCGAGCGAAGCGAGGGATTTGCAGTTCGCAGCAAAATGCAGAATCCTCGCTTCGTTCGGGATGACAATTCATGAAAACGGCCGCTCGTTGCCAGGTGAGGCAAACCCCCTGCCTCGCCTTACCTGATCATCCCCTGCGCCGCCGCGAACTTCTTCTGACAATCCGCCGCCGCTTGCACAATCTGATGGAACTCCGCATCCTCGCGCACGCCCGCCAGCAGCGGATCCGATTGCAAGGCCTGGTGCGCGCAATAATTCCCGGCCACGGCCTGGCGCAGGAACGCGAATGAAATCTGCTTTTCGCCGCAAGCCGCCAGCAAGGTACCCTGGTGATACTTCATTTCGGGATTCTGTTTTGCCAGTAATTCGTTTTCTGCCTGCTCTGCCATCCGGTGGATATCCGTTGCTGGCGCCTTGGCCAGGCACGCCTCTACCAGTCCACGCATCCACATGGGATTTTCCGTCATTTGCGGCGCGGCTTGCTGTGCTTCCATCATCTTCCCCTGCCGCATCAGCACTGAAACTCGCACCCCATTCGACCATTCCGAGCCCGTATCCTGTTCAAGAAACTGCATGGCACGCGTGGCTTTTCCGGCCTCGGCAAAAGCCAGCGCGCAGGTTCGCCAGTTGTAATTCGTATCGATCGCCAAAGCTTTGTCGCACTCGCTCTGCGCCTCATCCAGCCGCCCGGCATAGCGCAGCACATACGCCAGCGAAAAATGCGCGTACGCGGCATCCGGACGCCTCTGCACCAGTGCCCGGGCGTCAAGATAAGCCCGGTCGAGGTTTCCGCCCTCGGCTTCCTGCGCCGCCAGTAGTCCCGCTGCGCTGACCCGTCCCGGTTCCAGCAAAAGGGCCCGATGATACGCCTCATTGGAGCGCTGATATGCCGCATCGCCTCCGTCCGAGTAAATCGCATCGAAGTAATAACGCCGTCCCAGCACCTCCCACGCCGGCGCGTAATTCGGATCAAGGCTCACCACGCGCTCCAGCATCGCGATCGCATCCTTATTCGACTTGACCTCGCGCGGAATGGCCAGCGTTCGCAGATACGCGTCATACGCTTCGCGATTCGCCGGAGTACTGCCCGCTTCCACCGCCTCGCGCGCGATCCCCAAAGCCGGCAACAGTTCCTTCCGCACTTCTTTCGCCATCTGGTTACGCAGAGCGATCAAGTTATCGACCGGCGCGGTCAGCGTGCCGGTCCAGATGACCCTGTTCTCTTTCACCCCCACCGCTTCCAGCGTCACCATCACCATCTTGTCTTGACGCAGAAAGTGTCCCGACACCACCGTGCCCACACCCAACTCGCGCCCGGCCTTGGTCGGGTCCGCTTCGGCAGCGTATTTCTGCGTTGACATCAAGGGCCGGATTTCCAGCGAATGCGCATAAGTCAGCGCGTTCGCAATCTCATCCGCCAGCGCAAACCGCAGAAACTCGCTCTCCGCATCGTTATTAATATTCTGCAAGGGCAACACCGCGATCGTCCGGATTCCCGCCTCCACCGTCGCTACTCTATGTTGAAGCCACCATGCCCCCACCGCTGCCACCACCGCGATCAGCATCGCCGCCATTCCAGCGATGATCCAGTTCCGCATCGAACTCGACTTCTGAAACGTGTTCGTGGCCACCTGCAGTCCACTCACCCGACGAAGCCCGCTCCGCAACGTCGGATCCGTCTCTTTCTTCAACTTCACCAGGTCGGCCTTCATCTCCGCCGCGTTCTTGTAGCGCAGGTTGCGGTCCTTCTCCATCGCTTTTCCGATGATGGCTTCGAGTTCCGTCGGCACCGCCGGATTGATCGACCGCGGCGATGCCGGCTTCGAATTGATCACCGCATGCAGCGTCATCACCACGTTCGTTCCGGTGAACGGCTTCTTGCCGGTGGCCATCTCGAAGAGCACCACGCCAAATGAAAATATGTCGCTGCGCACGTCCAGGTCTTCCGAGCGCGCCTGCTCCGGCGACATATAGACCGCCGTCCCCGGAATCACTCCCACCTGGGTCAGCGATTCCTCGAGCGACGTGTCCGTGGTCGTGCCCACACCTTGGTCGTTTGAGCTGGACTTGGCCAGCTTCGCCAGCCCAAAGTCCAGAATCTTCACCTGCCCATTCGGAGTCAGAAAAATGTTTGCCGGCTTGATGTCGCGGTGCACGATGCCCTTGGCATGGGAGGCCGCCAGCGCGTCCGCCACTTGCACCGCGATGTCCAGCAGGTCGTCAAGGTCCAGAGCCTGACCGTGGATTCGCTGCTTCAGGCTCTCGCCTTCGAGCTTCTCCATGACGATGAAGGGGTGCCCGTTGTTGTCCTCAATGTCGTGGATGGTGCAGATGTTGGAATGGTTGAGCTGCGATGCGGCGCGCGCCTCGCGCATAAATCGTTCCAGTGAGCGCGGATCCTTGGCCAGATGCTCGGGGATGAATTTCAGCGCGACATGGCGGCCCAGGCGGAGGTCCTCCGCCTCGTAAACAATTCCCATTCCGCCGCCGCCCAGCTTCGACAGCACGCGGTAATGGGACACCGTTTGGCCGACTATCTCCATGGTCGTGTGTGAGGCGGACACTCCTCGCTGCCGGGCGCTCTGTCCGCCGCTGTTGCCTTTGACTCTATGTGTCAGGGCTGAAAGCTGCTTCTAGCCGTGAAGGCGTAATGGTAGGCTGTCATCGCGGTCGGGTCAACCAAGTTTGGGGAATAACCCAATAAGCTGAAAAAGCCGCGACCACGACTACCAATCTCTAATCGCTAACCAGCGCCGCCGACGATCCTACCCAGGCCATATTCTTGTTCTGATCCACGCCCATCATCAGACCGCGGCCCATGCGCACGATCGTCAACACCGGCATCAACTTATCGAGCCACACATACATGATCCGCAGCTCGACCTTGGTCGCGCCGTAAGGAGTCTCCACCACCGGCGTGAAATTTAAGCGCTCCTGCAGAATGTATTCGCTGCGCTTCGCCGCAGGAATCGCGTCAATGTCTGCCCGCGACGGCGCAATCACCACGCCCAGTCCGGCAAACGAGTACAACGGCTTGAGCACAAAATTCTCCAGATCCGCCGGCACTTCCGGCAGTTGATCCAGAAACCACGTCCGCGGCACCGACGGATGCTTCAGATAGGGAATCGAATACTTGCTGATCCGGAAATACCAGTTCGGATGCCCCGCCCACTCCACATCCAGCTCATCGCGAAAATCAAATGGCAGAGCTCACGCCCTTGCGTTCCAGTTCATCGACGATGGTGCGGTTATAAATCCGCTCAATCGGAACCTGCTTGCCGCCCTCCTCATAAAACAGCCGCCGCCCCTGTTTGCGAATCTTCGTGATGCACACCGTGCGAATGCCGAGCAGCTTCTCCGTCAGCAGAAAATCCGGACGCGTCTTCTGCTCCTCGGGATGCACCTCCATCAGCACCACATTCGCCGGATCGTGCCCCGCGACAATCGCGTCCTGCAAAAGCCGCTGGTAAGAGGCCGAGTCCAGCCCACTCAAAAAGTAGCGAAGCTTCGGCGTCGAGCGAGAACACATCGATGTAAGCCTGCGCCAACACCGGCTGGTACGCGTAAAGGGAAGGGAAGGCCTGCAACTCGACCAGTTTCGGCTGTAACTCGCCCGCCGAATCCCGCACCAGCCCGAAGTCCACCTGGATAAACATCGGATGCGGCGATTCATTCGGCACGCGAAACTTCGCGGGAATCGAAGCCTCCGAGCGCGCCCGATACTCCGGATTCTCCACCAACTGCCGGATCAGCGCTTTGCCGTCTTCTCCCATGCGCTCGACCAGTTCGCGCCGGGAAGAAGCAAGGCGTCTCGCAAAGCGCAAACGGAACGTCCATCCCGCAGCGCGAAGTCATCTCGCGCCGCAACCGCTCGTATTTTTCGGGAGTGAAGCGCGAGTTGAAGTCTTGCCGGTAGGAGGGAATCATAGAAGCTCGTGTGATGACGGCGCGGAGCCTGCCCTGAGCGGAGCCGATGGGCCCCGTCCCGGCGGGGCGAAGCCCCGCCACCACACACCCTACGCCTCAATCAAGAACTGCCCGCCCCGCATGATCTGCTCGCCGTCCACCCAGATATCGAAATTCCGTCCCACCACATCAATGTGCGTCGACGAATACCACTCCGCTCCTGTGTGCGCCCCATACGGATTTCCAAAGGCGATGTGGACGCCTGGGTATTTTTCGTCCTGCAGAATCTCCCCGATCACATCTTTCAGTTCGATGTTCGTCCCAATGGCAAACTCGCCCACGCGATTGCTGTTCTCATCCTTATGGGTGTAAGCCCAGAAATCGTCCTCCAATTCCTTGTTCGCCGAGTGCGCCTCGACCAGGCGATTCCCCTTCACCTGAATGGTCAGCGGATTCGCCTTCAGATCGCCAAACTTCGCGCACAAATAATCGCCCACCACTCCGTCAATAACAAATGTGCCGTTCACCTCGCCCGGTGTCGTGAAGACTTCACCACCCGGCAGATTCCCCCACTTTTCCGTACTGATAATTCCGCTGGTCTTCACCCAGCGGTAATTGGGATTCAAATCCGCCACCAGGTCCGTCCCGGCGGGCGTCTTCGCACGAATCTGTTTGGCCCGGCGCACTGTTTCCAGCACCTTCACGCTTAGCCGGTCCACCTTCTGGAAGTCCGCGCGCATGCCTTCCAGCATGATCTGCTTGTTGATGTTGACCATGTGCGCGTGCCGGATTTTCCGCCGATTCACCATATCCGTCATCTGCATGCGCGATTTCAATTCGTTGGTCTGCGCCTGCACCGCAAAAATGCTGACCTGGCTCGACTCCAGATCCTCCGCGATGGCCAGCGGAAAATCCGTCAGCGGACGAGTCGCCACATCCTCCAGCACCCACGTCTGGTAGCGGCAGCCGAGCTCTTCCAGTTCGCGCACCAGCGCGGCCGCGATCTCCAGGCTCACTTCATCGGTGATGACGGTGACTTTTTCCGAGGGCTGCACGCGCAGGCACACGCGCACGGCATTCCGCGCCCCCGGCGTCAGTTGCGGATCAAAGGCCAGTTTGTTCAGTTGTCGGTTGGATTGTTCCGTCGTATTCGTAAAACGGTCTTCATCAAGCTCATCAGACGGCCTTGGCGGTGGGCAAACTATCCACCTCGTCCACGCCCACCTCAGTCTCCTCAATGATGTAGTCCACCACGGCTTTCATGTCGCCGGTCTTGCGGTACACGTCCAATTGCCGGTCCGCGCCCGTGCCCATCTTCATAATCTCGCGGATGTACTCGACTTCTTCCCGGCAATCAAGTTCGTCCAGCACGTCATCGACGAATTCGCAGGTACTCTTCGATCAGTTCGCGCTCCGGAACTTCCATCGACTTGCCGAAGTCGATCAGTTTTCCGTTGATCCCATAGCGCGCCGCCCGCCACTTGTTCTCCATCAGCAGCGACCTGCGGTACAGCCGGAATCCCTGGTTCTGCGAGTACAGCTTGTACAGCTTTGCCACCGTCGCCTGGATCAGCGCCGCGAGCGCAATCGTCTCGTCGAGCCGCATCGGAAGATCGCACACCCGGAACTCCAGCGTGTCGAAGAATGGATGCGGCCGGATGTCCCACCAGATCTTTTTCGCGTTGTCGATCGAGTTCGTTTTCACCAGCAGCTTGACGTAATTCTCGTACTCGCCCCAGCTCGGGAAAAAATCCGGCAGGTTCGTCCGCGGAAATTTGTCGAACACCTTGCAGCGATACGATTTCAGCCCCGTATCCATCCCCAGCCAGAAAGGCGAATTCGACGACAGCGCCAACAGGTGCGGCACAAAATACCGCGCATGATTCATCATGTGGATCAGCGTCTCGCGATCCTCGATGCCCACGTGCACGTGCAGTCCGAAAATCAGGTTGGCCCGGGCCACCAGTTGCATATCCTCCACAATGTTTTTGTAGCGGTCGCCCGGCGTCACTTCCTGCACGCGCCAGTCGGCAAACGGATGCGTCGCGGCCGAAGCCAACCGCAACCCGTTCTCCCGCGCCAGCCGGATGATTTGCCGCCGCAGATTCTTCAGTTCTTCCCGGGCCTCCTTGATATTGGCGCAAACCTTCGTCCCCACCTCCACCACCGATTGGTGCATCTCCGTCTTGACCCGTTCCTGCAGGATCAATCTGCCCTTCTCGATGAGCTCGGTTTGAATATGTGAGCGAAGATCCCGAGTCTCGGGATCGACGGTCTGATACTCCTCTTCGATTCCAAGCGTGAATGTAGGCCTCATCGCGGCATCCAGAGCCTGCCAGGCGGGAGGATGCCCTGGCAGAAAGCTCAGTCAGTATATCAATGTCGGGCTAGGGCGCGGATAAGATTGCGCGGGGAACAACACAAAGTCAGTGCGGACATCTACCCCGATAGTAAATCTGGACTATTCTTGACTTTGCCGCTGGGAGCGTGAAGATTAAATGATTACACGGCGAAATTTGCTCGCGCGTCTCGATTAGACGGCCAGGTAGTTGGGACGCAGAAAAAGCTAAAAAGGGGTGCACGCAGATAATGAGAACGTGTGGCAGAGAGTGCTGCCAAATCGCTTTTGCATTTTTCCTGTTCGTCGGCTTATCGGCAAACCTAAGGGCTCAGACGAACCAGGTGGTTCCGGGCTGCAAGGATGTGGCACCCCTTCCTCCGGTGCTCACCTTGGTTGGTCCCGGCACGACTCCTGCGAGGGCGAACGAAGTCGCTTTTGCCGCGGGCGCCTGGGGCAATCTGTTCCCAGCACCATGCGCTCATGAAACCGGAGTAAATTGGTTTGGCCGGTGGGACCTCGGTCTGACGCATCGCTTGGACTGGGGGTTCGATTTCCAAGGCACCGAACATTCCAGTTTTCAGTCGTTCTCCGCGACCATGACGGCAAGATACGAACTCCTGAAGAACTTGCGGCTTGAGACGGGGATCGGACTAGGAGACGATACGGAGGGCAAGAGTTTAACTGGCGAAGCAGGTGCGACCATGGGCCTCCCCGGCGGGAAACGAAACGGCTGGGCCCCCTACGCTTCTGTCCGGCTGGCCGCCGCGCGCGGACGTTCTGGGAGGCCCTTCGCGGGTTCGAACGTCCCTCCCGGTGCAGTCGTTCCCATGGCGAGCATTGGCGCAAGCGCCCGCGTCTCGGAGAACATGCGATGGGTGGTGGAAGGTGGTAGTGGGGGCATTCTTTCCCGCGAACATCCCGAGGCCGGAGCTTTTGTCTACGTCGCCGTCGGGCTGGATTTTGTGCTACGCAGAAAAGAGTAGCCAGACCTGCGTGAAACCCTTGTTGTGGAACCTACGCTTTCTTCTGTACTTAATGTGGCCGGATCTTCGGCCCATTCAAAAATGCCGCCCAGCGCAATTCCTCCACCGGATTTTCACCGCTGAGCGCTTTCTTCACCGCCATCTGCGCCACCGCGTCCACCACCCACTGGAAATTCTGCTGCCCCACCGACGTGACCTCAGCATCCGGCGCTGGATTCATGAAGTCAATCGCATAAGGGACGCCATCTTCCACCGCAAACTCCACTGTGTTCAGGTCGTAGCCGAGCGCGCGGCACAATGCCAGCGCATCTTTCTCCATCCGCTCCTTTAGCTTCGTTCCCGGCTGCGGATTCCCCTTCACATAGCGCTCATGATGCGGAGCCCTCGGATCGTACTTCATGATGTGCACTTTCTCCTGCCCCACTACATAACAGCGGTAGTAATCCTCAAACTCCACGCCATGTTGCAGCGTCATGCACAGGTCGCCGGTCTGATTGTAGTTATGGAAGAACTCCTCCGGAGAATGCACCTTATAGACGTGCTTCCAGCCGCCGCCCGAGTAAGGTTTTAAGAACGCCGGAAACCCGACATAGGCAAACACCTCTTCCCAATTCAGCGGGTAGATCAAATTCCGCATGGATTTGTCGGTTGTATCCGGCGGATGCGTATGATGCGGCAAAATCACCGTCGGCGGAATCGCCACGCCCATCTTGTGCGCCAGCGCATAATTAAAAAACTTGTCATCCGCCGTCCACCAGAACGGATTGTTAATCACCGTCGTCCCTTGCAGGACCGCGTTCTTCAAATACGCCCGGTAGAAAGGAATGTCCTGCGAAATGCGGTCGATGATCACGTCGTACTTCTTGGGCTCATCCATCCGGATGCCGCCAATCTTCACAAATTCGGCGCCGACGCCCGCGACCTTCATCGAGTTAATCTTCTCGACCAGCGCTGGCGGGAAGGTGTTCTCCATCCCAAAAAGAATTGCGATTTTCTTAATGCTCATAAGAAACTCCTGGTGGTGAAAAACGCTGTTCGCTATTCGTCGTTCGCTGACCGATGCCAATCGCTCCTTCTCACCGCGCGGCTGCGGACGAGCGAACGGCGAAGAGCGAAGAGCGAACAGCGCCCACCTAAAAATACTTTCCCGCCATTCGCTGCCACAGCGGCCAATCATGCTTGCTGTTGTCCCCGTAGATATCCAGCCAATGCGGAATCCCCTTGGCATGCAGAATCGCCGCCATCTTCACGTTCGCGTCCAGGCACATATCCCAGTCTGCCGATCCCAGCACAATCCTCATCTGCCGGCACCGGCTCAGGAACCACTCATCGCTCATGTTTGGTAAGTAGTCCGGCGGATTATTGAAGTAGACATTGTCATCGTAGTAGCCGTCGAGGAAGCTCCTGATGTCGAACGCTCCGCTCATGGTCACGCAAGCCGAAACCACATCCGGATGGCGCAGGGAAAAATTCAGGGCGTGATAGCCGCCAAAACTGCATCCCGTTACCGCGATCTGGGGAGCCCAGTTCTTCCACTTCAAATAGGGCAGAAACTCGTTGATGACGTAGCGCTCGTACTGCACATGCCGCCAGATCCGCGCGCCCGGATGCACGCTCTTGTTGTACCAACTCTCGCCGTCCACGCTGTCCACGCAGAATACCTGGATCGCGCCCGCTTCCAGTTTTCCCGCCAGCACATGGATCATCCCCGCATTTTCATACTCATAAAAACGTCCCATCGAAGTCGGAAACACGAGGATAGGTGGCCCGGCGTGGCCGAAGACCAGCGACTCCATGTCGCGCCCTAATTCGTGGCTATATTGTTTGTTATATTCGCGGTTCATGTGCGCGAGGATTGTAACCGAACCGCCCGATCCTCGGCATCGCTGGCCCGATTGTGGTAGTGTCCTAGTTCCGCGGGCGGCGACTGTAGGGCCGCCGTACCGGCGGCTGTCCGGCGGGCATCATGCCCGGCGAGCCGAGGGCGAGGACGCCCCTTCGGCAAGCTCAGGGCAGGCTCTCGGGACAGCCGGATGCCGGCGCCACTTCCGCGGGAACATGCCCAATTAGGACACTACCCCGATTGTCCGGATCGCGGATTGATTCCCAAATGCTTCAATTTCGATTGCAGCGTCGTCCGCTTCAATCCCAACCGCGCGGCTGCCCCTTTCAGCCCGCCAATTTGCCCGCGGCTTTCCCGCAAAGCCCGCAGAATGTGCTCGCGTTCGGTCGCTTCCAGAGTTTCATCCACGCGTTTCTTCTCGGCGGTTGTGCCCATCGGCAGCCAGTTCGCTTAACGGCGACACCAGCACCGAACCTTGCGTCAGAATCACCGCGCGCTCGATAAAATTCTCCAACTCCCGCACATTCCCCGGCCACTCCAACCCCATCAGCATATCCATGGTTTTCTTGGGAATGCTGGTGATCGACTTGTTCATCCGCCGGGCGAACTTCTGGACAAAATATTCCACCAGCAACGGGATGTCCTCCCGCCGTTCCCGTAACGGTGGTACGCGGATCGGAAACACGTTCAGCCGGTAATACAAATCGCTGCGAAACTCATTATGGAGCACGGCATCCGCCAAATCGCGGTTGGTCGCCGCAACCAAGCGAAAGTCCACCTTCAAGGTATGCGTTCCGCCCAGCCGTTCGAACTCGTGATCCTGCAAAACCCGCAGCAGCTTCGGCTGCAGCTCCAGCGGAATCTCGCCGATCTCGTCCAGAAACAGCGTGCCCTTGTCCGCCAGTTCGAGTCGTCCAATTTTCCTGCTCACCGCTCCGGTGAAAGCGCCCTTCTCGTGACCGAATAACTCGCTTTCCACCAGCCCCGACGGAATCGCCGCGCAGTTCAATTTGATGAAACTATTGCCGGTGCGCAAGCTCAACCAGTGGACCGCCCGCGCCACCAGTTCCTTTCCTGTTCCCGTTTCGCCCAGCAGCAGCACGGTGGCGTTGCTGGCCGCCACTTTCTTCACCTTCTCCATGACGGATTCCAGGGCCTTGCTTTCGCCGATGATTTCCGCGAACCCCAGTTCCGTATTGATTTCCTGCTCGAGATAAAGCTTTTCTTCCGTAAGCTTTTTCTTGGCTTCGCGCAGCGCCTCGGTTGTTTCGCGGAGTTCGGTGACGTCCATGGTGGCGCCGGTGAGTCCAATCACCGCGCGGGCCGAGTCCAAAACTGGTTCGATGGTGGTGCTGAGGTACCGTTTTCTGCCACCGAAAGTGGCCTGTATTTCATCACGCGCCCCCACTCCGGTTTCCAGCACCCGCCGCCGGACTTCCGTGATGCGCGCAGCCGTCTCCGGGTCGAAGATCTCGTGCGCCGTCTTTCCCAGCTGTTCGCTTACCGGCAGCGGAAGCTGCGGGTTATACACCCAGGTGTAGCGCAAATCCCGGTCCAGGCTGTACACCGCGATCGGAGAATGCTTGAGCGCCACCTGAAACCGTTCCTCGCTTTGCCGCAAGGCCTCCTCTGCTTGTTTGCGCTCGGTGATGTCATGGCAAGTACCCACTAGGCGGGTCGGCCGTCCTTGTCCATCCTGAAAAACCTTCCAGTGCTCCTCCAAGACTTTGACGCGGCCGTCTGCCATGACAATCCGGTATTCGACCGTGGACGGCGCACCCTTTTCCAGCGAAGCCTCAAAGGCCGCATCCACTTTCGCACGATCCTCCGGATGAACAAGTTCCACAAAGCCTGGACGCGTGGGGTGAAAATTGGAGGGGTCAGTCTCAAATATGCGGTGTGTCTGTTCGGACCAGGTTATGTCAAGACTCGGCAACTCGGTTTCCCAACTGCCCACTTTTGCCACCGCTTGGGCCTCGATCAAGCGGGCGCGTTCTGTCTCCAATTGCTCTGCGATCTTGTGCTGCTGCCGCTCACTGGTTCGGAGGGCTTCCTCCGCCCGCTTCCGCTCCGTAATGTCGGTTATAACGCACGCCGCGTGATCGATCCCCGTCGGTCCCTCGACCGGCAAATACGTGAGCGATAGGTCCCTCTCCCCCCTCTCCGGATACTTATACTTGAGCTCGTAGCTGACGACTTTCCCCTGAAAACACTCATCGAGTTTTTCCTTGACTGCTGTCTCAAACACGCCTGGGTTCAGGACCTCTGCTATCAAACGCCCTACCGCCTGTTCTTTCGTTATCCCCCGGTAGCTCAGAAATGCCCGGTTCGCGAGCACGTACCGGTACTCCCGATTCACCACCACGATCATCTCTTCCAGACTCTCCACTACCCGTTCGAACTCGCGCAGCCTTTCCTCCGCCCGCTTCCGCGCCGTGATGTCCCGCGAAATGGACACGATATACGCCCGGTCCAGTTGCACCTCTCGCAAATTCACTTCCACCGGAAACGTCGTTCCATCTTTCCGCCGGTGCATTGTTTCCATGATTGCGAATCCCGACTCCCGCAACTGGTGCCGCACCCGCTCGACCCAACTTTCGTCGGTGTTCGGATCGATGTCATGAACCGTCATCGACAAAAGCTCCTCCCGGCTGTACCCCAGCTCGGCGCACGCCTTCTCATTCACATCGAGGAAACGCAGGGTCTTCGGGTCGACTACCTCAATGGCATCGTTCGATTGGTCCAGCAGCTTCCGGAACAGCGTCAGTTCGTGGAGCGTCTGCTCCCGCTCCCGCGCCGTCTTCAGCAGCTTTTCATTGCTCGCGCGCAGCGCCTTCTCCGCCCGCACCCGTTCCGTGACGTCATGCGCGATCCCCCGCACAATCGGCGTCTCCACTCCTTCGGTGCGCAGCGTGTTGTGATACTCCCAGATCCGCTGCTCTCCCGATCGCGTCACCACCGCCAACAGGCCGCGAGACTCCCCCGTGCGCTCGATATCGCGCAAATAGTCATCAAACTGGCTGCGGAATTGCGGATCAACAATATCCCGCATCGGCGTCCGCATGATTTCTTCTACGCTGTAACCCAGCAGACGCGCTGGAACGGGATTGATAGACAGGAGTCGACCTTGAAGGTCGTGGACGCAAAGCAGGTCTTGGCTGTGCTCGACCAAGTCGCGATACCAGTCTTCGTCTTCTTCC
>CAWCDV010000040.1:0-33028 GCA_963794365.1 uncultured Acidobacteriaceae bacterium | reverse complement strand
ATGATTCTGGAGGAAGGAGACAAACGCGCCGAGCGGCAAGCCCCAGGTTGTCTCACCGCGAGCTTCGCCGTTTCTGTGAAGGGAAGTCTCGCCCTGGTAAGCGAATCCTTCGACCAAACAACGGCCCAATTGGTCGAGAGGATGTTCGGCGTAGTCCGAGTAGTATCCATCCTTCTCATCCGTGATTAAAACGTGCAATGCATGGTGGATATCGTCGTTCCACTGGGCCGTGTAAGTTCGAGGGCGGCAGCGCTCTTTAGATGTTACCGTCCTTTGAAGGTAACGTGACTGATTGCGGTCGTTTTCCAGGATGAGATGAACATGGCGATCCGGTGCAACGGAACTCCGAACCGTATCGGCCAGCTCGGTGAGGATGTCTGGAGTGGAATCGTCAGCAATGGCGTGAACCGCATCCAGACGCAGTCCATCGAAATGAAATTCGGTCAGCCAGTAGAGTGCATTGTGGATAAAAAAATCACGGACTGCGCGGCTTTCAGAGCCGTCAAAGTTGATACCGTCGCCCCAAGGAGTATGGTGACGATCGGTAAAGAATTGTGGAGCGTAACCACCGAGATAATTTCCTTCCGGGCCAAAGTGGTTGTAAACGACATCCAGCAAAACCATAATTCCGCGGCTATGGGCGTTTTGAACTAGCCCTTTGAGATCCTCGGGTCGGCCATAAGTGCTGTCGGGAGCGAAAGGGTAGACACCGTCATAACCCCAATTTCGCTGCCCGGGAAAATCGCTAACCGGCATCAGTTCCAGCGCAGTGATTCCGAGATCCGCGAGATAGTCGAGTCGCTCGCATGCGGCCAGAAAAGTACCGCGGGGAGTGAAAGATCCAACATGCAATTCATAGATGACAGCTTCTTCCCACTTACGGCCCTGCCAAGCGTGATCGAGCCAGAAGAAAGCCTCGGGGTCGATAACTTCGCTGGGGCCGTGCACGTCACGGGGCTGAAACCGTGAAGCCGGATCGGGGACTTCTCTGCGCTATCATCAATGCGGAAACGGTATTGTGTCCCGGGCTTTACCGTATCTGTTACTAACTCGAACCAACCGTTATCGCGCTGGTCCAGAGGGAGGTAAGCCGGTCCGGTTCACATCGCCAAGGCAGAGCTCCACTTGGCGAGCCGCGGGGGCCCACAAGCGAAAGCGCACGCTTCCATCGCCACGGCACTGGGCGCCGAACGGCATGTCATGACGGCGCTTCATTCGCATCTTCCTTCGGCTCTTCCTTCTTGCCGTTCTTGCGGCGCTCCAGCAAGACGACCAGGGAGCGCGCCTGCAACCGATAGACTGCGCCCGCGTGATAGGTATCGGCGGGGCGCAATCCGCCGTCTCGAGAGGTGTCCATCCATGCGCTCCAGCGAGTAGAGGGAACGGACGCTGGCAGGGTGAATCCCACATCCTCATGATGAGCGTTTAGAAGGACGAGAAAGTTTTCGTCGCCGACTTTCCGGCCGCGTTCATCAGTTTCGTCCAGTCCCTGACCGGAGAGCAACATTCCCAGGCAGCGAACCGCAGGATCGCGCCACTCGTCTTCGCTCATCTCCTTGCCGCCAGGACTCAGCCACAACAAATCTTTTACATTGGCGCCCTTGATCGGGCGGCCCTGGAAAAAACGCCGGCGGCGGAAGACGGGATGCCGCTTGCGCAGATTGATCATGCGCTGGACGAACGCCAATAGGTCGCGATCTTGGGGCTGCAAATTCCAGTTCAGCCAGCTTGTCGGATTATCCTGGCAATAGGCGTTGTTGTTTCCCATTTGCGAATGCCCGATGGGATCTCCCGCATAGATCATCGGGACGCCCTGAGACAGGAGCAGGGTTGCCAGCAGATTCCGCTTTTGCTTGGCCCGCAGAGCCTGAATGTTAATATCTTCAGTCGGACCCTCTACGCCGCAATTCCAGCTGAGATTATTGTTGGAGCCGTCCCGATTTTCCTCGCCATTCGCTTCATTGTGCTTCTCGTTGTAACTCACCACATCTTGCAACGTGAAGCCATCATGCGCGGTGACAAAATTAATGCTGGCGTAGGGACGCCGGCCGCTGTGGGCATACAGGTCGCTGGAGCCAGTAATACGGTAGGCGAGGTCCCCGACGAGGCCACCGTCCCCTTTCCAGTAGCCGCGCACGGTGTCGCGATAGCGATCGTTCCATTCCGCCCAGCCGACGGGAAAATTCCCCACCTGATAGCCGCCTTCGCCGAGGTCCCAGGGTTCGGCAATCAGCTTTACCTGCGAAAGCACGGGATCTTGATGAATGATGTCGAGAAATGCCCCCAGGCGATTGACTTCATGCAGTTCGCGGGCGAGAGTAGCGGCGAGGTCGAAGCGAAAACCGTCCACGTGCATATCGAGAACCCAGTAGCGCAGACTGTCCATGATCAATTGGAGAACGCGTGGATGCAGCATGTTGAGCGTGTTTCCAGTGCCGGTGTAATCCATGTAATAGCGGGGATCGCCGGGTACGAGGCGGTAGTAAGTGCTATTGTCGATCCCCTTGAGCGAGAGCGTGGGACCGAGATGATTACCTTCTGCTGTATGGTTATAGACGACGTCAAGAATCACTTCCAATCCCGCCGAGTGCAGGGTCTTGACCATGGTCTTGAATTCGCGAACGGAGTTGATCGAAAGGTAACGAGGCTCGAGCGCGAGAAAACCGATGGAGTTATAACCCCAGTAGTTTCGGAGGCCGCGGTCAACGAGTTGGCGGTCGTCGACGAAGCTGTGCACCGGCATGAGCTCGATCGAGGTCACTCCCAATCGGGTAAGGAATTCGATTACAGGGGCGGTTGACAGAGCCGCATACGTTCCCCGCAAGTGGGCGGGGAGATCGGGGTGACACATCGTGAACCCTTTGACGTGGAGCTCATAAATCAGGGTCTCGTGCCAGGGAATTCTGGGCGGGGCATCGGCTCCCCAGGTGAAGGCGGAGTCGATCACTCGGTTCTTCGGCATGCCAGCGGCATTGTCACGGCGATCAAAGGACAAGTCCTCTTGCTTGTGTCCGATCCTGTATCCAAAGTGCGAGTCGGTCCAGTTCATGGCGCCTTGAATTTGCTTGCCGTAGGGATCAAGAAGAAGTTTGTGGTGATTAAAACGATGGCCCTGCCGCGGCGCATAAGGACCATAGACCCGGTAGGCGTACAACTGGCCGGGACGAATTTCTGGCAAGTAGCCGTGCCAGACCATGTCAGTTTGCTCGGGAAGCGGGACGCGGAGGGTCTCACGTCTCCCCGAAATGTCGAACAGGCAGAGCTCTACCTTCTCCGCGTGCTCTGAGTAGAGCGCGAAGTTAACCCCCTCGCCGTCCCAGGTCGATCCCAGGGGATACGGCCGGCCCGGCCACACAATGATCGGAGATGGGCTGGGCATTACTTTGGATTCATGCGACCTGACAAGGCGAGCCTCATAGAACGGGACGCATTCGGTGTCCGAGTCACTATACTCGCCCCTTTGATCTGCTGTACATAGGGGTTTTCTGTTGCGATAAAAGAAAAGACTTGTACGACGATGAGAGCTGATGCTCTGTTTTGATCGGCGGGGAATGCTTAACAAAACGCTCCGCGCCCATTTCCTGCATACGGCGAATACTGTACATGCAAGTCATATTATTGGTACTCGCATGTCCTGTCCGTTTTCTTAACGTCTAACCTCTTAGCGTGTAACGGTGCGATAGGAGGAGCTATGCGCAGAGACGAACTGCTGAAAGCTGACCTGCTTAGCGAAATACTGCTACTGGGTAGCGGCGTGGCGATATTAGTGTCCTTCGTGATGGTCATGGTGGCTTCGCTTGCAAGCGCAGCGGCGGCGCAATAAATCTTCAAATCTTCCGCGACAAAGGGACAAACGATTGAGCTTTGTCCTCTCTCTACAGACATTCGGGGAGTGAACTGCGGCTTCGACTGGATGGGCAGCGGCTACCGAGCGCTTATCGTTCATGGTATGGGTTTCGAGGTGCGCTGGTTGTGACGGCATTCGTCGTTCGAATCCGATCAATGTTAGCGAGTCTTTTCAATGAGCTTTAAGTGAAGGACGCTAGCTGGGGTGCACTCGATATGCGGGAACTTAATCTAATCCAAATTCAAATTAAGGAGAAAGGCCAATGAACTCTGACAAATGAAGGGCAAGTGGAAACAAATGAAAGGGTCGGTAAAGGAGCGTTGGGGCAAATTGACGGACGATGACCTCGACATCATCGAAGGGCAGCAGGATCAGTTTGATCGGAACGATACAGCAGAGATATGGGATTGCCCGCGAGGCAGCTCAGAAGCAGGTCGACGAATGGAACGCCGCGACCCGCGAATCCGAGGTTGAAGAGCAGCATGATTCTCGGAGACGCAAGGCTAGCTAACCTCTCCGAACGTGCCTCTCGAAAGGGGAAGCCATTTGTCGGCTTCCCTTTTTTGTTTGTTTGAGGAATCAAGCGCCGAGCTTGCGCAGGCAATAGGGCCGCACACCGTCATTCAGAATCGCCGACCGGTCCAGGTTTGCGGAGAGAAAAAAATCTGTGCTGGCTCACCGCCTCCACCGCCGCCAGTAAATCCCTGGCGGCATCGGACTTTACCACGTACCCTCTGGCCCCCGCGCTCAACGCCTCACGCATCATTTGCGCAGAGTCGTGTTGGGTGACAATCAGGACTTCCGATTTCGGCAGCCGCTTCCGGATCCGCCGGCAAGCTTCCAGTCCATCCATTTTTGGCATGCTGACGTCGAGTACGACGACATCCGGCTTCAGGCGCTCCGCCCTCTCCACGGCTTGAATTCCATCTTCTGCTTCATCAATAATTTCCCACTCCGGGCGACTGCCGAGCAAAGTCCGAAGCCCGTGCCTTACGACGGGATGGTCATCCGCCACTAAAATGCGAACTGTCATAAGGCTTGCCAGCTGTGGCGAGGGGGCAACAGGATTTCTTTTTAATACGACTGTCTACGTCTCGCTCGCGTCGCGCGGCGTTAGCGCGACCGAGCCCACCCCCCCGGTCCATGTTTTGGGTTTAGTTTTGAACCGTCTCCGTGACGGGTATGCTGACCCGCACGCGCGTGCCATGGCTGTCCGATTCAACCTCCAGGCTTCCCCCTAGCTCCCAGGCTCGCTCGCGGATACCAGCAACGCCGACGCCCATTCCCGCTCCGGTCGCACGAAAATGACTGAGCAGTTCTTCCGGTATTCCGCGCCCGTTATCCTTTATCTCCAGGACTACCTGCCCGGCATCTTCCCGGATCAACACGTGAGCCTCGGAAGCGCCCGAATGCCGATGCACATTGGTCAAAGCTTCCTGGAGCACGCGGAAGAGTGCCAACTCGATGGCGTCCGGCAAGCGGCCGAGATCGTCGGGGGCATCCAGGCTTACTTTGATTCCACTACGCTGGCCAAAGCCCTCCACGTACCAACGAGCCGCCGAAGCAAACCCCGCGGCGTCCATGGTAGGCGGATGGAGCAGGTAGGAAAGGGTCCGCACTTCAGACATGCATTGCTGCATTAGCTGTTCCGCTTCCGACCATAATTCTTCGCTGTCCGGCGATTGTTTGATCATCTCCACGTTGAGTTTTAAGCCGACCAAATACTGCCCGAGGCTATCGTGGAGCTCGCGCGCAATCCGGCGGCGTTCTGTATCTTGCAAACTGAGCAAGCGTGAAGAGAGCTGTCGCAACGCGGTTGTGCGCTGCTCGACCATGGATTCCAGTTGAGCCTGGGTACGGCGCAGCGCTTCCTCGACTTGCCTGCGTTCTGCCATTTCGCTCTCGAGCGCCTGCGCCCTTTGCTGCAAGTGGCTGATGCTGCGTAGACGCTGCTCATCACTGACGAGGGCGGTGTAGCTTTCGACCGGAATCACATGGGAATGTTCCGCGCAGATTTTAAGAAATGAGTCACCGTGCTCTTCGCGGTCAAAGGCGTTCATGGGGTAGGCGCAACGGAGAGACATGGGGTACATCCTCGCCACGTTGTTCCAGAGTTGTTCGAGCCGTACAGCGCCCTCGGGATTGCCCTGGTCCCATAATAGAGCGACCATCTCCCCGAACACGGAAATGTGAGGATTCTTTCCTCTGTTGTCAGCCGCGGCTGCGGCCTGCCCCAAGACGCTGCCGATGACCTCGGTAAAAAGCGCGGCATCGGGCCAGGCGTGAGGTGTGAACTTTGCCAGGGTCTCGGCCGCGTCTAAAGCAATGTAGCGGCCCTGTTCGATCGCCCGCGCGATATCCAAACCTCGGGATTGCAGGCCCTGCGCGAGCCCCTCCCGGTGCGCCTTGGTGGCGATTACAACGGCTGAATCCCCCGCCACGAGAGCGGAGCCGATAAAACGGCTCAGCTCATCCACAAGGAATGCGCCATCCGTGTAGAACTGCACCGCGTGGGCGTGGTGGTCGGATTCGCCCCGATGCAGGATCGGCGCCACGAGCGTCTCAACCCGGTTCGGAACCATAGCAGTACTCATTTTGTAGACCCTCCGGATCAACTTCGCACGCAGGGCCCCATTGACCTTCTGGATGATCAACCCGTTCTACTATTACGCGGTTTAGTCTAGTTGTTCAATGTCTTGCAGCAAATACAGGAGATTCTGTACCCTTGAGAGCACTGTGCAGTGACGGGGGACCCGCGTTCTGGGAGGGCTCGGCCAATTACTTGGGGGACTTCCAAATATAAAAGTTTTCTTCATCTGACAAAGTTTCGATTCCCAAGCCTCTCGAGACCGAGGCGCGATGAACGGCGGATCGCAGGTTGGCCAGCGTCGTCCCGTCCGGCTCCTTCAGGGGAATCTTGATTGCCGAGCCGGCAGGCAAGGATTCCAGGTCTTGAAAAATCCCCCCCAGCAAATCATGGTGTTTCCCGCGGCGAGTCCTGCGAATGTCCGACAGAATGACACGTTCGTATTTAGCCGGGCTCTTTTGCGCCTTGCCGCTACTTTCTTTTGCCATACGCACCTCGCACTTTTATGAAGCTTTATATTATTCTCGTATTTTGTTGTCAAGTATTTTGTCAGTTGCATTAAACATTCTTTTATTATACTGTACTCGTCGTGCGGGGTGCGCATCACCACGCTAAGGTTTCCACCTGCTTTCTTTAATTCTTGTGCATGAAGTATTTCCACCCTTTTTTAGCGGGAAGTGTACAGTCGAGAACTTGAAGTCAGGTGAGAATATGGACAAGAAGTATTCGTGGCAAGAGTTCTACGAAGCTGCCTTGCTGGAACTTCGCCCGGAAGCACTGCAGCAGCGAATTAACGAAGCGGAAAAAGCAATCCAGCAACGAATCGCAGAGCTGAGACGTAATGATTCCAGTTCCGCGGAGGAAGAAGGTCATGCGCTCGATGATGCTTTGCGGATGCTGCGATTCCTGGCGAGCACCGAATGCAAGATCCCGGGTGCAACCGTTCCCGGCCCGACTCAAGGTCAGGCGACATCATGAAGCGCTTCTCTTTGCAGGCGAGGAGGACGAGGTTTTCGAAGGCTGGAAATTGCCGGAACTTGCTCATGTCATCGCGGGCCAGAAGAGATGCGTTGGCCGAAAGACTGGACAAAACCTGGGGCGAACTCCGCCGGCATGAGCATGTAATAATTGAGAGAGATTGGGAGAAGATGCTGCGGCTCGCGGCCGAACTCGATGCGCGTCGGCGGCAGCTAGATGTTGTGGACAAGCACAGCGACAGTGGTTAGGTTCTCACCCCACCATGGCACCACGCAAGAAAGCACAAGTGGCGTTCGCATCAGCGGTGATGCTGCTCTTCCTGAGCGGATTGGCTGCCTACATCACCATCAACCGCCTCCTGGCAAGTGAGAAGTGGGTGATTCACACGCTTGAGGTCAAGGCCGCTCTGGGCGACGTCGATGCCGCGGTTGTAAGGGTGGGACGGGCACGAAGCGCTTATGTGATTTCCGGGAACGACGATTTTCTGAAGGAGTTTGAAGCAGCGGCTCCCGAGATTCCCGGCAAGATCCAACGCTTTCAAAATCTGGTCCGGGACAATTCAGAGCAGCAAAAGCTTTGCTCACGCCTGGAAGACGCAATCGACCGCAGAGTCGCGTTACTTCGCGAATCGGTTCAACTGAAAAAGCAAGAGCCTGAGAACAGGCAGGGGCAAGCCGATTTCGATCGGCGGGGCGTTTCGCTTAATTCCGAGATAACCTCGGTCACGCAGCAGATGCGCGCAGAAGAACAGCACCTCTTTGAGATCCGGGGAAAGGCCACGGATCGCTTGTTTATTCTGACCGTTATTATCTTGGCGGTCGCATTCATCCTGGCGCTTGCATTGCTCGCCCTCCACTACCGGCTGTTGTCCGCCGAACTTGAGGCGCGTGAAGGCGCGGAACAGGCTGCCCGGAATAGCGAGGAATCCCTCCGCCGCCTCGCCGGCCGGTTGCTCCAGCTGCAGGACGCGGAACACCGGAAATTCTCCCGCGAGCTGCACGATAGTCTGGGACAGTATCTGGCGGCTGTGAAGATGAATCTGGAGATGTTTGCCAGCGAGCGGAAGGACAGTCTGCTGGCGGAAGCCGTTCAACTCCTGGATCAATCGATAGCGGAAACGCGGACGATTTCGCATTTGCTGCATCCGCCACTTTTGGACGAAGCTGGGCTCTCGTCGGCGGCAAAATGGTACCTGGAAGGATTTGCGCAGCGCAGCGGGATTGAAGTGAAAGTAGATTTGCCCGAAGATGCGGGCCGTCTGCCCAAGCCCGTGGCGCTCGGGCTTTTCCGGGTCCTGCAGGAGAGTCTGACCAACATTCACCGCCACTCCAATAGTGCAAAAGCTGAGGTTGCACTTGAGATCTACCCTGACCGAGTGCTTCTTAAGGTGAGAGACTACGGAAAAGGGGTCCCACCGGAATTGTTGGAGAATTTTCGGACGGATGGAACGAATGCCGGGGTGGGACTGGCGGGCATGAGGGAACGCATTCGCGAACTTGGCGGTCAGCTTAGTATCCAACGCTGCGCACCGGGAACCGCGATTTTCGTAACCATGCCTCTACCGGAACGAGCGGAGGTTACGTCCGCTGCGGCTGCCGACTAATCCCTCAGTTGGGGAGGTATGTTTCTTCGCGCAGCAGTGCTCCTACGCCGTCCACAACCGCCTGGATGTTCTACGCGGATGCGGACTGGCGGCGACACAAGGAATGTTTCCAGGCTCGGTCCCTTTGTCGACTTTCTGTGCGAGACAGTTCTGTCCCCAAGTACAGCAATTTCTACAATCGATTACAGGAGCGCCCTGATAGGTTAGGGTGCGTCGCTTCGCTAGTCTTCTAATGCATCTCCGCGATTCATGGAGAGCAAATCTGGCATGCGTTTTGATCCAAGGAGACTATCGTGGCCACTTGCGTGATATCCGCGGCATCATCAACCAACCTGCCTCCCGTAACTACCATTCCCGTTCGGGATAAAAGCCAGCGGAATAGTTTAGAAGCCAGCCTGGTTCAGCGTGCCCAGCGTGGCGAAGAAGAGGCTTTTGCCACGCTCTACCAGTTGCACAAAAAGCGCGTGTATTCGGTTTGTCTGCAGATGACAAGAGATGTGGCTGATGCGGAAGACCTGACTCAGGAAGCTTTTATGCAGGTGTTTCGCAGCGTCAACTCGTTTCGGGGCGATTCTGCCTTCTCCACTTGGCTTCACCGGATTGCGGTGAATACGGTGTTGATGAAATTGCGCCGCCGAAAGTCTCCGCCGCTAGTTTCTCTGGACGAACCCGTATCCACGGACTCCTCCTCTCTGAAACGCGAGGTCGGGAAAGTGGATCCCAGCCTCAGCGGGGCGATCGACCGCATCGCATTGCGCCGGGCCGTCGAGGAACTTCCCGCGGGATGCCGGCAGATCTTCGACCTTCACGAGGTTGAAGGATATCAGCATCACGAGATTGCTCAACGTCTGCAATGCTCCATCGGAAATTCGAAATCCCAGTTGCACAAAGCGAAGATGAAGATGCGGGAGGTGCTGTTTCCGAAAAGGAGAATTCGTCGGGTAGAGGCAGACGACGCCGGAAATATGGGCGCAATCCCAGACTGGGAGCAATCAGCCTGAGCTTTCGCCCTGGTGCAGCAAGGCAGCCCCGGGGTCAACTTTCATCACAACGCAACGCACTGGTGCTCAAGCTCAGCAGGCCACTTCCCTGGACCTTCCGCCAGAAGCGGTGTGACTTTCACGAATGAAGTCCCGGCCACCTCGGGAAAACTCTGATTAAGTGTCGGCAAAAGATTAACCACAGGGTAACAAAGGGGTACACGGAGGACACCGGGAACCTAATCAGAACTTCCCTGCTAATGTGAGAACGGCCTTCCACGCTGCGAGATCATCGCATGAGGAAGGCCGTCTTGCTTAGCGACCGGTTTTGGGGCGCCAACTACAGCACTACAACAATCGTGAGGCGTACACCGGGGTGAGCCAGATCGAAGAGAAAGTACTCGCCGTCGATATAGTCGATGTAGCATTGATCCGTGTAGGCCCAGTCTGCAGGCCACGCATCAACCAAGGTGAAGGAGTAGCCGCCGTACTGAAAGGTAGGCTGGCCTTGGACCATGTTTGGGTGCCCGCATCGCAAATTTGTGTTGGCGACCAAAGCTGGCGCGGAACTTGTCGTCTGGAATGCGACCACCCCGCCGCTCGCCGGTGTTTTGCGCGCGCTCCATCGATTGTCCGTTTGACTGTCCGTTTCGTGGCTCTCCGCCTTGTTCGGTTTGTGGTTTGGCGTTTTCCTGTCGTGATTTGGCATCGTCCTGCTTTGCCGGCTTGTCCTCATTTTGCTTTGAGGGCTTCGCCTCTTCCGAACGCGGCGCGGGCTCATCCTTGGACGGTTTGGCTGCCTCGGGGTGATTGTCGGGTTGAGCGGGTTTGGCCTCATCGCGCTGATCCTGCGCTTGGATCAAAGCCGTTGTGCCGAGGAGGAACGTGGCGAGAAACAACGATAGAGCTGCTGTGCTTATCCATCTAGCGAGTTTCATGAGTTTCGTCTCCTTTATTGCATGCCAAGAAAAAACAGGATCCATCCGACTCCGTGGCGGTCCCAACCGAGCCCCCGCAGGCAGCCTAGACTCTGCTGCCAGTTCGGCTTAAATGGGCGACGAGTGAGACCAAAAAGAGCACGAGAAAAACCACAAACAGCAGCTTCGCGATACCTGCCGCCGCAACGGCTATTCCGGTAAAGCCCAAGACCGCCGCGATCAGTGCCACTACAAAGAACGTTATGACCCAGTTAAGCATGTTGCACCTCCGTTGATTTTTGCTGGTGCCAGCATAAGCGGCAGCTTAGCTCGGGCCAAATCCCCTTGAAACTGTATCTTGCCATCCAAAGTCCGGTACGAACCACCCCGTGAGACTTTAGTTAGGTATGATCATGCCCCTCGGGCCGGGCCGGGTCGCATTTGCCACCCATGGGGGCAATGTAGGCAGCGCTGGTGCGGAGGGCAGACCGTAACGTGCTCCCGATAAAAATCGTTTCACGATGTCGCTAAAAGGTGAGATCGGTGTACTATGATTGTGGTTTTTGGCATTCACTGCAAGACGACGCAGTACGGGTAGGAGCGACTCAGTGTTTACGCGCTAAGAAATGCCTGAGTAGATAGCGCCATCGTCACGAATCCTTAGGGAAAATCTGTTCAGTGCCGCAAGATGCATTAACCACAGGGTACACAGGGGTGCACGGAGGACCCCGGGGACTTGATCAGAACCTCCTTAGGCAACCGAGAACCCGTTGCTCATGGTTCTCCCGCGCGAGATTCCTCATGCAATTTACCGACACAATTGAATCGCTGTTAAAGCGGAAGACCGACAACAGAGTCCTGTTCGTAACGCCCGACCAGTCTGTCTATGAAGCGATCGAGAAGATGGCTGAAGCGGGTATAGGTGCGTTGCTGGTGATATCCAATAACAAGCTGGTTGGCATCATGTCGGAACGCGACTATGCCCGCAAAGTCACCCTTCAAGGCCGATCCTCGAAAGAGACTCTGGTCCAGGAGATCATGACCAGCCCGGTCATCTTCGTGGTTGGGCGAAACACAGTGGACGAGTGCATGGCCATCATGACCAAGCATCATTTTCGTCATCTGCCTGTTCTGGAGGAGGACACGGTAGTGGGTGTGGTGTCGCTTGGCGATCTGGTGAAGTGGATCATCTCGGGTCAGGCGCAAACTATTCAGGATCTGGAAGGCTACATTACCGGGAGGTATCCCCGCTAGAAGGGGCACGCCAATGCCATCACGGACCGGTCTTAAATTTCCATGCTGAGGGCAGTATTCATTGCGCTGTCGGAAAGCCGGTGGCTGCGCGCGCGTTGCCGAACACCGCCGCTTTGGCCAGCGCATTTCCGCCCGCTTCGTCGCCGGCAAAGAGGTAGCGGACGCAATTCGCGCCGCCACCGCCGTTAATCAATTTGGCGCCAGCGTCTCCATCGACAATCTGGGCGAGAATGTCACCAACGCTGAGGAAGCCCGCGCCAGCGCCCAGCTTTATCACCATCTGCTCGACGAAATCGCCGCCGCCAAGCTGAACGCGAATGTCAGCGTGAAACTCACCCACATGGGCCTGGACGTGGACGAGAAGCATGGCCTACGACATCGTCCGCGGGCTGGTCGCCAAGGCGGCGCACATGTCGCCCAAGAATTTTATTCGCGTCGATATGGAAGGATCGGCACACACGCAGCGTACGCTCGACTTCGTTCACGAGCTCCACCGGGTTCCGGGGAACGAGGACAGCGTGGGGGCGGTGATCCAGTCGTATATGCGGCGCGCCGAGGCCGACATCGAGAAGTTGCTCTCCGAGCGCATCCGCATACGGCTCTGCAAAGGCGCATACAAAGAGCCCGAAGAGGTCGCCTTCCAGAAGAAGTCCGAGGTGGACGCCAGCTATGTGAAGCTGATGAAGATCCTGATGAAGAGCGGCGTCTATCATGGGCTGGCGACCCATGACGAGGCCATTATTAAAGAAGCCAAGGCCTTCGCCACCCGTGAGAACATTCCGCGCAACGCTTTTGAATTTCAAATGCTGCACGGCATCCGGCGCGACCTGCAGCAGAGCCTGGTCAAAGATGGCTGGGGCGTGCGCGTCTACATCCCGTTCGGCACCGAGTGGTATCCCTACTTCATGCGGCGGCTGGCCGAGCGCCCAGCGAATGTGCTGTTCATCGCCAAGAACCTTTTGCGGAGGTAACTCCAGGCTGCCGCCGAGCTTCGCTCGGCCTGGACGGGCGAGGGCGCCCGTCCCCACACGGCGCCCGTCCCCACACGAGCGTTTTACGCATTTTCATCGCTCTCGGATTGACCGCAAATTGACCAGTTCGTACACTACTTCTAGCGCATCCGTCTATGCCTGATATCCGAAGGAACTTCCTGGGACAACCCGTGCGACTGACGCTCGCTCTGAGCCTGGCGGTCGTGCTGGTTGTGGCGTCCGGCTTTGCGCAGAACCGGCCGCAGGTGTCTTTGGAAACCAGCGAGACGCTGTTCACGGTGCTGACCGCCATCAACACCTGCGGCTATGACCAGGAGCTGAACGTTTCCGACCCGCTGCGGGCGCAGATCCGGTCGGAGGTGGGCAAGGCAGTGCAAAACACCGCCGGCGCGCAGGACGTGGTCGGTCCGATGTGCTCATTCTACCGGCAGCACCAGGCGGCGGATCCCGCTCACGACCTGTCCCATTATGTATCGCTGGCGCTTTATCTGGAGAATCCGCCGGCTTTCGCACTGAAAGTGCAGCAGGCGGAACTGCCGCCCGATGCGGGGGTGGTGGCGGACATGGTGCCGCTGATGCAAGCCTTCTACGCAGAAGATTGGGTTGCACGCCATCTGGGAGCGGCACCGCGAGCGCTACAAGGAATTGACCGAGATCTATCACGATCCGCTGGCGAAGATGACGTTCGACACCGAGATCTATTTGAAGATGGCAGCGGCGGGTTACTTGGGACGCCAGTTCACCATCTACCTGGATGCGATGGGCGCGCCGGGGCAGACCAATGCGCGCAATTATGCGTCGGATTACTACGTTGTGATTTCGCCGAGCTCGGGGACGGCGATCAAGCTACAGCAGATTCGGCACACGTATCTGCATTATCTGCTGGATCCCCTGGCGTTGAAATACGGCGGCGCCTTCAAGCGTCTGGAACCGTTGCTCGGCGACGTGAAGGGCGCTCCCATGGATGAGGCGTTCAAGAGCAACATTTCGCTGCTGGTGAACGAATGCCTGATCCGAGCCATTGAAGAGCGCTTGAGCAAAATTCCGGAAGCGGAGCGGGCCCAGGGCATCGACCAAGCCGACAAGGAAGGGTACGTCCTGACGCGTTATTTCTACGACGCGCTGGGCAGGTTCGAGCAAGATCCCGCCGGGCATGCGCAACGCTTATGCATGACCTGCTCGCGCTCGATTGAAGTCGGCAAAGAAATGAAGCGGGCGTCCCAGATCCAGTTCGCGAGCAACGCGGCGCCGGAGCTTCTGCACCTGGCGCGTCCCCAGAACGGCAACCTGCTGCTGAACGCGGAGCGGCGACTGGCGGCGGGCGATCCGGAAACGGCAAAGAAACTGGCGCAAAAGGCGCTCGATGAGCAGAAGGAAGATTCGGGACGCGCGCTGTTCATTTTGGCGGAAGTTGCCACCGCGAATCGGGACATGGAAGGGGCGCGCACCTACTTTGAACGAGCTCTGCAGACGGCCCATGAACCCAAGGTGATCGCCTGGTCTCATATTTATCTTGGCCGCATTTTCGATTTGAAGGAGAATCGGGACGCCGCCCTGGATCAGTATCGGGCGGCGCTGAATGCGGCCGGAGGAGCGCTTCCGGAAGCGAAGCTGGCGGCGCAGCGGGGTCTGGAACAGCCCTATGAGCCTCCGGTGGCGAAGCAGCCGGAATAAATTTCTTTAGAGATGCGGGATCGGCAAGTCTCCGGAAACGGGGCAAGCCCGTCTCTACAGGTGGGAGCAGATCTTAAGTTTGAATTTCGCATTAGGGGAGAGAGCATGAAGCGAGCAGCAGTCATTCTAGGAATACTGAGTATCGCGCTTTGGGCCGAGGCCCAGAACAGCGGACAAGCCGGCGCAGCATAACCCACCGGCAGCGGGTCAGGCGGCGCCCGCGCAGGGCGCGACGTCGCCACTGGCAAAGCGTCCACCGCAAGCCAAGACCGCAGCCGGAGTTTGATGCCTGGAAGGCGGCGGCGGCAATTACGACCGATCCTGCCGCGGCGGAGAAGGCGGCTGACGATTTTGCCACCAAATTCCCCGACAGTGAAGCTTCGCGTGCTGCTCTATCAAGAACGCGATGCGCCTCTACCAGAATGCCAACAACGCGGAAAAGACCGAAGCCATGGGCCGCAAAGTGCTGAGCCTTGACGGGGACGATCCCGAGGCTCTGGTAGCGGTCGCCGAGGTAATCGCGCGAGAGAACGCGCGACACGGATATCGACAAAGATCAGCGCTACGGCGAAGCGAGCGCGATGGCACAAAAGGCCACTGCAACGGTGGACACCGACATCAGCGTCCCCGCGGGCACGCCGCAGGAGAAGATCGACGCCTACAAGGCGCTATCTGCGCTCCAACGCGTATTCGATTCTCGGTACCATTGAGTTCAAGAAAGAGAATTACGCGGCCGCGCAGGAGAATCTGCAGAAGTCCATCGACGCCTACGCCAGCGACCCGGCTCCGGTGGTCGTTCTCCGCCTGGCGCTGGCGCTGGATAAGCAGGGAAAATATCCGGAGGCGCTCAAGGTGGCCAACCGCGCGGTGGAAATGACGCAGGACAACACCGTAATTGGGACCCCGGCGCGCCGGGAACGCGACCGCCTGCAACAGCTCACCGGAGGCGCGGCCCCGTCCCAACCGCAGAGCCCGCCAAAGAACTGACCGCCGCTTCTGTAGAGACGAGGCAAGCCTCGTCTCTACCAAAATTCGGGCTGCGGATCGTCGATCGTCGATTATCGATCGTCGCTCAGATCGCGGCATTGGTCATTGCGCCCCGCATTGTGATGAAGTCACGCGAAATCATGGCGCTGGAAGAAAGCCTGGGGCACCACTTCCAGCGCCGCGAACTGCTCGAGCAGGCCCTTACCCACAGCTCGCAAGCGCGCGAGGTGGAGGCGCTGGGCGCGGGCAGCGGTTCGTCTGGCAGCGGATCGTCTAGCAGTCGTCTAGTGGCGATAACGAAATGCTCGAGTTCCTGGGAGACGCCGTGCTCGGCCTGGTCACCAGCGAGGCGCTGTTTCATCGCTTCCCCGAATTCCAGGAAGGCCACCTTTCCAAGCTGCGCGCTCATCTGGTGGGGCAGCGGCATCTGCTGCGCGTGGCCGAGCAGCTTGCAGATTGGCCATTACATGCGCCTCGGCCGCGGCGAAGAAAAAAGTGGTGGCCGCAACAAAGCCAGCCTGCTGGTGGATGCGCTGGAAGCGATCCTGGCGGCGCTCTATCTCGACGGCGGATGGCCGGTGGCGCGAGACTTCATCGTGCGCACCATCGTGGAGCCGGAGCTGGCGCACATGAAGCTGGAAACCAGCGCCATGCCGGTCATGGATTTCAAGTCCGCGTTGCAGGAAGAGCTGCAGGCCAGAGGAGGACCGCAGCCGGTTTATGCGCTGGTGAAGGAAGAAGGTCCGGAACACAAGAAGACCTTTACGGTCGAGGTGCAGACTGCCGGAGCCGGAGATGGGGCAATTCGTGGGGCGCGCCCAGGGCGCGACCAAGAAACGCGCCGAACAGGAAGCGGCGCGGCAGGTGCTGGAGCATCTCGCCACGTTGCCAGGCGCAAGGCCACCCGAATGCAGGGAAGGACGGGGGCGCAGCGTAGTCGTGTCTTAACCAGTTGCGGAAGAACCCAGGTTCGTATCGAGAATTAGGCGTTAAGACCCGAGGCTCGTAACAAAGAATTTGGGTTCGTATCAGGGTATCGCTTTAGCGATACCGAAAGTCTTTTGAATTGCAGACGCCCCTTTAGGGGCTCGGCATTGAACGCCAATTGTTATGTCGTGGAGCGAGAACATTTCCGCCAGTGACTGGCCTGCGACCATTCAGTCGGTCGCGGGAACGGTGGTGATCGCGGTCTTCGTGGTCACCTTCGTGGTGCAGGCGTTTACCATCCCATCGGAATCCATGGAGCACACGCTGCTGATCGGCGACTATCTGCTGGTGGATAAATTCTGCTACGGGGACAGCGGCGTGTGGAACCATCGTGCTGCCCTACCGCAAGATCCGGCGGCGGCGATATCGTCGTGTTCCATTATCCGGTGAATCCGGCGCAGCACTTCGTGAAGCGGGTGGTGGGAGTGCCGGGAGATCGCCTGCGCCTCATCAACAAGCGCGTGTACGTCAACGGCACTCCGCTGCGATGAGCCCTACGTTCAGTACATCAGCACGGTGCGCGACCCCTATCGCGACGACTTTCCGCGCACCGAACGTTCCGCGCCTTCGGAGTCACGCAAAATGGTGGGCGAGATGCGGAAACTGGTGGAAGATCACCAGTTGATTGTCCCCGAGGACCATTATTTTGTGCTGGGCGACAATCGCGACGACAGCCAGGACAGCCGCTACTGGGGATTCGTGCCGCGGGAAAATATCATTGGACGTCCGCTTCTGATCTACTGGTCGGCGGGCAATCTGAATAACGATCTTCCCGGATCGCCAACCGTGGGTGATAGACTTTATCACCTTGCCTATGCAGTGACTCACTTTTTCCAGATTACCCGCTGGAACCGCACCTTCAGGCGGTGCGCTAGCGTGGTGCAAGGACTGACGACCTTCGAGAACGACTAACGCCTTTGCTGAAATCGGATCGACGAACGTGCCCAAGAAACGAAAAAGAAAACGAAATCATTGCGGAAGAGAAGCCGCACGAGACGACGGTGGAATTCCTGGCCTCCCTGGCGGGAGTGCTGGTGACCGGCCTGTTCATCATCACATTTGTTCTGCAGGCGTTTGAGATTCCCTCCAGTTCCATGGAGGACACGCTGCTCATCGGGGACCACGTGTTCGTGAACCGCGAGCAGTTCGCGCCGCCCACGCATTGGATGGGGCCGCTGCTGCCCTATCGCGACATCCGCCGCGGCGACATCGTCGTGTTCCTGTCGCCGGAGGAACAAGGCCTGTTCGTCGTGAAGCGGATCATGGGCGTTCCGGGCGACCGCATTCATCTGCGCGATGGCGTCGTCTACCGCAATGGCGAAAAACTCGTTGAACCGTATGTCCAGCACAAACTGGCGGACTACAACCCTTACCGGGACAACTTCCCGGCCGTGCCGCCGTCGGAAATGTACGGGGTACGTAACGAGAAATGGACAGCAGGAACTGCCTTCGCATATCGAAGGCGATGACATCGTAGTGCCCCCGGACAGCTACTTCGCCATGGGCGACAACCGCGACGTGAGCTACGACAGCCGCTACTGGGGCTTCATTCCGCGCAAGAACGTGATTGGCCGTCCCATGTTCATCTACTGGTCGTTTATCACTCCGCCCGACCAGTACCAGATGCGCAGCGCAGGCGACCGACTGGGGTTCCTGGCGCACATCATCATTCACTTCTTCGATGAAACGCGCTGGTCGCGAACCCTCAGGATCGTGCGGTGAAGTATTTCTGCGCTCCAAGCGCGGGGTGGCTGCGCTCGCGGCTCTCCTGCTGGTCCTGTTTCTGTTCCGGCCGGGCGTGTACCGGTTGCGAAACCGGATTGCCATTACCATCGGCAGCGCCCTGGGCCGCAAGGTCGCACTCGACAACGTGCGCTTGCATCTTCTGCCGCGGCCGGGCTTCGATCTTGAAGGACTCGTCATCTACGACGATCCCGCGTTTAGCGCGGAGCCGATGATCCGCGCGCAGGAAGTTTCCGCCGCCATCCGGTTTCGTTCCCTGCTCCGCGGACGACTCGAGATCGCCACGCTGAGCGCAACCGAGCCCAGCATCAACCTGGTGCGCAACGACCAGGGCCGCTGGAACCTGGCGAGCCTGCTCGAGCGCAACGCGCAAATTCCCGCGGCTCCAACCGGAAAGCGCGCCTCCGAGCGGCGCCCGGCATTCCCCTATCTCGAAGCCGGCCATGCTCGCATCAATTTCAAGATTGGGCAGACGAAGAAATCCTACGCGCTGATGGATGCCGACGTGGCGCTTTGGCAGGATTCCGAAAATTCCTGGGGCGCGCGCATCAAGGCCGAGCCCGTGCGCACCGATTTTAATCTCACCGATACCGGGCTTGCTCCAGATCAACGCCACCTGGCAGCGCGCTCGGAGTTTGCGGTTGACCCCGTTGCAACTCACCGTGCAATGGCAGAATGGGCAACTGGGACAGATCACGAAGTTGCTGAGCGGAAAAGACCGGGGATGGCGCGGCGGAGTAAGTTTCACGGCGAAGTTATCGGGCACTCCGGAAGCGCTGCTGATCGAAAGCGAGACCGCAATCGAAGGTTTCCACCGCTACGACATTGTGGGCAGCGAGAACGTGCGCCTGGCAACCGGCTGCTCGGGACAGTACAACGCGATCACCAGCTCACTTGCCGACCTGCTGTGCGAATCGCCAGTAGGCGACGGGACGCTCCGCCTGCGCGGGAGCGTTGTCCCTGGTGCACCAAGTGCCCAATTACGATCTGACGATCGAGGCCGAGGAGGTGCCGCTGAACTCCGTGGTGCGATTGCTGCGCCAGGCGAAGAAGCAGATCCCGGGCGATCTCACGGCGAGTGGATTGCTGAATGCGGAGTTCCGCGCCACGCGCAGCGCCCCAGAGGACAGTGGAGCGACGGGCGCCTCGCCCTTCCAGCCGGGCGGGGATTCCCGAGTCTCCACCGCGCGGCAGGGTCTCTTGACGAAATGGACCGGTAACGGCTCGGCGACCAACGTGCGCCTCTTGTCGAGTGCCGGGAACGCGGGGGAGGATGATGTTGCCTTCGGCACGATTCCATTGGCTCTGGTTTCACGGACCATGGTTTCGCGGACCATGGTTTCGCGGGATGGTCCGCATGGTGGCCGCCGATTCGCAGCAGCCCAAGCACGGCCAACAAAAGAAGAAAAAGACGCGGAGCCCGCTGAAACTCACCTGCGGATTGGGCCAGTCGCACTTTCCATGAACGCCTCCGCGCCGGTGAACGCCGGCGGGTGGGTATCCGCTGCCGGCTATCGCTTTTTTCTGCTGGGCGACATGGAACTGAAAGACCTGTTCCGTCTGGAGAACGTGCTGGCCTTGCCGGTGACGCGCCCACCGGCGGAAGGTTCGGCCAAGTTAGATGTGAGCGTCTCCGGTCCGTGGCAGGGATTTGCCGCTCCCGCCATCCTGGGGACCGCTCAATTGCGCAACGTGCGCGCGGAAATGCGCGGCCTGAACACGCCGATTGAGATTAGCTCAGCAGCCATCACTCTCGCGCCTGACGCTGTGTTGATGCAGAAGATTTCCGCCCGCACCGGCAGCACTCATTGGAACGGTGCAGTTACGGCGCCTCGGCATTGCGCCTCGCCAGGCATAGGTCCGGGGATAGTTCCGAGCTCCGTTCCAGGCTCCCTTCCAAACTGTGTCTTTCAGTTCGACCTCACAGCCGACCAGCTCTCGATTGGAGATCTCGCCGCATGGTTTACGCCGCATCCCGCCAAACGTCCCTGGTACCGCATCTTGAATTCCAATTCCAATCAGCCGCTGGGCCCTTCGCCGCTGCTCGCAATTCAGGCGCACGGAAACCTGCATGTTGACCAGTTCGGATTGAACAAAGTACTCGTTACCCAGGTTGCGACACAAGTGAACCTGGATCGAGGCAAGATCACACTAACCGCTCTGCGCGCGCAACTGCTGCAGGGCACGCATCAGGGGAACTGGACCATTGATCTGTCGAAGCATGATCATGTCGAAACATCTGTCGAGCCATGACATGTCGAATCATGACCTGTCGACTCCCGATGCATCCACCGACGACGCGTCCACGGCGAACGTGCGGTACCACGGCGCCGGCACGTTGAACGACATTGCGCTGGCGCAGGTGGGCACGTTGATGGACGATGACTGGATCGCCGGAACGGTCGACGGGAATTTCGATGTCGAAGGATCCGGAGACAGCTTTCGTGAGCTACGGGCGCAGTCCGGCAAACTGCAGTTCGTAATGAGGAAGGGGAGTCTGCCGCATATTGAAATTCCGGGCTCGCCCGTGCCTCTGCCGGTTCACCGGTTTACGGGAGAACTCCATCTGAAGAAAGGTGTTTGGGAGCTCTCCGCCGGCAGACTGGAATCGCGCGACGGCATTTATCAGGTAAGACGGAACCGATACTCCGGACAGCGGTTTCGACTTCGTTTTGGCCCGTGGTGACGAGCAATCGTGGACGCTCACCGGGACGCTCGCCAAACCGCACCTCGCGCCGGGCAGTCGAACCGTAGCCAAGCGTACGGACGCAAACGTAAAGACCGTCAAACCGTGAAATTCAATTGTCATCCGCGCGGGCGGCCAATCCGCGGGTGGCCAACAACGTCCCCAGAATAATCCAGAGCCCAAGCACGAGCCACTCCCAACCGGAAAAGCTTCCCGGCACAAATGGCACAAACTTCATCAGTACCATCGCCAAACCGACCAACGCCCCCAGCAGAGCGATCAGGCGGTCGGCGATTCGGGGCTTCATGCAAAGATAGGCGGCGCACACCGCAAACCATCCGGTAGCCGAAGCGACCGATCCGACCTCGGAGATCGGAACCAGAATCGCGCTGCCGAGAAACATGCACAAAGCCGTGGCGACGCCAACCCAAACGACCGCCGCGGCCGGGGTCTGATTCCTGGGATGCACGCTGGCCAGTCGCGCATCCACCAACCCGCGGCGGCCCATGGCAAACAACAAGCGGCTGGCGGCAATGAAATTTCCGTTGAATACCTTGAATAGCGAAAGCAGCGCGGCACTGAGAATGACGCTCACGATCCAGCGCGAGCCGACGGCATGTTCGAATGCGACCGCAGTCATGAATGGCGCGCCAGTCAATCGAACGCCACGGCGCCACGAAGCCCACCGCCGCGATCACAATGATGTAGAACACGGCGCCGACGATGATCGCCGCAAAGATGGCGCGAGAGAATCCCTGGGCGCGAAATTGTGGATTGGCTTCCTCGGCGGCCTTGGTCACCGATTCATATCCCGTCATGTAGTAAGGGACGATCTGCAGCACCAGCAAAATGGAAACAAACGGAGTGTGCGTGAACAAGGGCGGAAAATTGGCGGGCGATCCGCGCGTGACGCCGATGATAACGAAGACCACAAAAAGCGCCAGCGTGCCGAACGTGGTCCAGTTTTGAAAGGTGGCGCTCAGCCGGATGCCACGATAGTTCACCACCGTGACCAGTGCGGTGAGCGCGAGCCCGATGGCCAGGTGCGGCAAGTAAACCGGCTTTCCCGCCACGCGATACAACTCGATGGAATCGAGCGCGGGAAAAATATAACCGCCGATGCGGCCCACGGCCACGGCCTCCCACGGACAGACAATGAAGTAGGCCAACATCATCATCCATCCGGTAAAGAAGCTGACCGGCCGCGGAAAAACTTTCGCGGTATAAGCGACCTCGCCCGCTGCGTCGGGCATGGCCATCACCAACTTGCCGTAGACATAGCCGATGGGCAGCAGAAGAATGCCGCCAATGCGCGAAGCCAAGAATGCCGCCGAGCGGGCCGCCGCGCAGCAGCCAGTCGTCCATGACCACCAGCCAGCCCACGCCTACCATCGTTCCCCAACCGAGGGAGAAGTAATCGGTGACGCGCAATTTGCGGGCGAGTTGCGTCATCCTAGTGAGTCATCTTAGCTCGACCATCGCTGGACGAGAGGCTAAGAATCTCGAGCGTCCACAAAAAGAATTGGCAGAGGTATTGCTGGCGTGGGAATGAAAATCCAAGAGATCCAGGCGGGCTGCCGCTCAACGAAATTCAGCTGCCCGGCCTGGACTTAACGGCTGAGACCTGACACCTGACGTTGGGCTTCATGGGCGCGAATTATAAAGCATCGCGCACGGAAGTCCAGACACTTCAATGCGACACTTCAATCCGGCACTTCAATCCGACAGGTCAGGCGACGGCGTAGCGCGGCGGGCATTCGTTCGCGCGCAAGATGCAGATTGCTTCTTTGAGGGAAGAAATCTCAAACATCGATGTGAGATGCGTGGCCTCCAGCAGGCGGCGGAAGAAAGCGGGCGGGTTCGCCAGCTTTACCTTCACCGATCTCTGCGTCGCCCAACGGCGCACCTGCAGCAAGGTTCCCAAGCCACCCGCATCCAGTTGGTCGACTGCCGAAACATCCAGCACCAGCACCCGGACGCGTTCGAGTTGCTCCATTAGCTGTTCAATCCGGCGCCGAAACTGGTCGAGCGCTGCCCCACGCACCATGCGTCCCGAGCACCGCACGACCGCCAAATCCTGCAAGCATTCGACTTGAAATTTCAGTTCCATATGTCTATTCATACGAACCCGCCTTGATATCTGTTTATACGAACCAGCCTGGAAAAAGTTCCCCAATCTGTTGTCTTTGAATTGGACGTGGAAAAAAGGGAAAGGTCATCAACTGAAGTCCGATTTAACGGATAACAATAAGCTGCTGCGAGCTACGAGCTTCGAGCCACGAGCAAAACGGATTCCGGTTGCTCGAAGCTCGCAGCTCGCAGCCCGTAGCTTCTTGATTGTTACGAATTTGTAAACAGTTCTTGAAATTACAAACCAGCTTCAATCCGGGATCTTGGGTCGAGAAGGTCGCGCATTGCGTCGCCGATAAAATTGAAGGCGAGAACCGCGAGCATCACCGTCACCGCCGGGAAGAGCACCAGATGAGGAGCGTCGAAGAGGTGCGAGCGGGCGTCGTTCAGCATCGATCCCCAACTCGCGGTGGGCGGCGGCACACCGAGGCCGAGGAAACTCATGGTCGCTTCGGCCAGCACCGCGCCCGCCATGCCGATGGCCGCCTGCACAATCACGGGCTGAATAATGTTGGGCAGGATGTGCCTGACGCACGATGTGGAGATCTCCGGCGCCGAGCGCGCGCGCCGCTTCGACAAATTCGCGTTCGCGCACGGCTAGCACCTGCGCGCGCACCAGGCGAGCGTAGCCCACCCATCCGCCAAGCGACAGGGCGAGAACGAGATTGAAAATGCCGGGGCCGCGGAAGGCCACAAACGCAATCGCGATGAGAATGCCGGGAAACGAAAGAAACGCATTCATCAGCACGACGTTGACGAAGCGGTCGACGCCTCCGCCGTAGTATCCGGCAAGGCTGCCGATGATGAGGCCAAGCAGAAGCGAACACGCCACCACGCTGCTGCCGACGAACAGAGAAATTCGCGCGCCCCAGATCAGGCGGGAAAGGATGTCGCGTCCGAGTTCATCGGTTCCGCACCAATGCTGCGCCGAGGGCGTCTGCAGGCGGTTCGGCAGATCGATGTGCGCGGGATCTTGCGGAGCAATCCAGGGCGCGAAAATCGCGGAGAACGCGAAGATGGCCACCAGCACGACTCCGACGGCCGCCAACGGATTGTGGCGGGCTACGCGCGGGAGCGAGATGGCGAGGGTGGACATGGTCGGCGACGACTTGGCTTCCCTTATATAGAAAATGCAGGTGCGGAACAATGTTGAGTTGGCGCGGTCCGCTTGTTACCGATCGTTCAAGATCAATACTCATGCCGGGAGGATATTAGCCCGGTCTGTACCACCCCACCCCCACCCCCCACCCCCATCTTAACGTTATTAGAATCATCGAGTTGGCGGTGCTAGCTTTGCAAATATTCAAGCGGAATAATGACTTATATGTCAAAATATTCCGGAATAAGGACTTAGCTCGATTTCTCGCTTAATTCTCTCAAAAACCATAGTTTCGGAGGTTTTTTGAGGCCTGCTGACCGCTTCAAAAATCGGTCATCTAGTTATCAAAGAAGTAACTGTCAAACCTATGGGCGCAGCTCTTCGCTGCTCCTAATGAGATTTATTGTCGCGCAGTTCGAGCTGGGAGTCTGTGATGGGGCACACTGACGCGTTTGTGATGAAACAAGGTCAAATGCCGGATTGCGAAATTGGGAGCGCTTCACTCATCGCACCCGGAGAACTTGAGCTTCCCTGCGTTTTTTCTCATCAAGTCTTTAAAAACCATGAGGCCCATCTCATCGCCTAAACGCTTCGCTTCTGCGGGGTCGCTCGCAGCGCGAAAGCGTTCGGCCAGTTCGAAGAATGCCTTCTCTTTTTGTTTCCGCGCTTCGATGCCCAACTCAATGAGTTCCACCAGGACACGGTTATCGCTCAAACGCTGGCTCTTTGCCATGCGATCTACTTGTTTGGCAATGGGAGCGGGGAGGGACACGCTCCGTCGGACATGTTTCGTTACGGGCATGGCATCATTATACACCAGTTTGGTGCATCGCTCGCAGCCCACCGGTTCGCAAAGAACGCAGATGAGTGGGGCATCGGGCTGACAGAGTGTTATCCTCGTTGAAAGGAGCGATATGCGCACGGTCAAACAGGATGTCGAATCGTTGCTGAACAGGCTGCCAGACAACGTCTCGGTGGAAGACATCCAGTACCACCTCTACGTTCTCGACAAGGTGCGTCGCGGACTGGAGGATGCCCGCGTTAACGGTACTCTCACACAGGAAGAAGTAGAGAGTCGCTTCAGCAAATGGCTCACCGAATAATCTGGTCGAAACGCGCTGCCCAGGATCTCGATTCCATCACCGACTACATTGCCGCCGATTCGCCCGCTTACGCCGGAGCTGTTCTCAAGAACATTGTGAATCAGACGAGGATTCTGGCGCGCTTTCCCCAGACAGGCCGCAAAGTGCCCGAATTTGACGACGAGAACACGCGTGAACTTCTCGTCTACAGTTATCGGATTATTTACCGATTGCAGGAGGACGAAGTGTTGATCGTTGCCGTGATCCACGGCAAGCGGATTTTGCAGTAGATCTTTAACGCCTGGGGAGGTGTAGCGCCCAAGGACTCGCTCGAGCTCATTGCAGGCTCCGGGCGCCGCGATTGCAGTACGAAGCTACAGCGTTTGTAGATGGTCCAATCTATCTGTTCCAGACCTTGCCGCAAGTATGTGGTCTATTCGAGTTCCACTCCGGAACGACGCAACGACGCGGCCGATCTTTCGGTCCCTTTTGAAGTAGATCAACAAAACCGTTTCGCTCACGGAAATGAGCTTTAGCGCCCTTACTGTTTTCGTTTGCCGTCAGAACGCCATGGCGGGTTCGACTCTTTGTCGCCTACGCCTAGTCCCATCAGCCGCGAGTAGCGCCTTCCATCACATCTGCCGAACGCGGGTCACGAAAGAATGCAGTCCGCGTGAAACCAGAACGGTCGGGAATGCGAATGTCACCATGTAGTTGTCGATCCACTCGTGGGCATTTACAGATTGCTTGCTCTTGCTTTTCCTCAGAGTGGCCGTCGATAAGATTGCGATGTTCCGTTCAGCGAGTTCATGATGTCGTTTTAGTTATAGCGAAATGTTCGTGTTTATCGAAAACTCGCTTCCAGCGCAATTGAAGAGTTGCCTGAATAGATCCAGCCGAACGTTTCAACATCGACTGAGGAGCTCAGCAAGTCATGAGTTTCGATGTCCTTCCGGCGACAGTGTTGACTAGTAAGCCAAAGCAGAAGCATATCGCCTCACAACATCGGCGATGATTGTACTCCTTGTCGAATTCAGTCTCGAGGTCGACCATTTTGTGACCCCAAGTTGAGTGGCTTCACTGCCTGATCCTCGGGTTCACTGCCGAATACAGTAAGTCGGTTAGAAAGTTCACGGCCACATAAGTCAGCCCTATCGCCAGAATGCATCCCTGCACCAGGTAGTAATCGCGGTTGGCTATGGCTTGGATAGTTAGGCGTCCAATGCCGGGCCAGGAGAAGATGGTTTCGGTTACTATCGCGCCGGCTAGGAGCGCGCCGAACTGTAATCCGAGAACGGTCAGGATTGGGATCATGGCGTTGCGCAGGGCGTGACGATAGACTACGGTGCGCTCGGGCAGGCCTTTGGCGCGGGCGGTGCGAATGTAGTCTTGGCCTAACTCTTCTAGCATTGAGGTTCGCACCATGCGGGTTAGGATCGCGGCTAGCGCTCCGCCCATGGTTATTGCGGGAAGCACTAAGTGGGCTATGCTGCCGGAACCGGAAACGGGGAGCCATCCTAGTTTGACCGCGAAGAACAGGATCAGCACTGGGCCCAATGCGAAGTTTGGGAACGACAGGCCGAAGAGGCTTACTACGCTTAGGGTGCGGTCATCCCATTGATTGCGGCGCTGGGCCGAGCGCACGCCTGCTGGAATGGCTAGGACAATCGCTACGAACAAACTCGCCAGGGTTAGTTGCAAGGTGAAGGGATAGCGCTGAGCAATCAGACCTGGTCACTCCCTGGTTGAAGCGCAGCGACTTGCCTAGATCTCCGTGGAGAACGCCTCGCCAGTAATTCAGGTATTGCTTGCCTAGTGGGACATCTAGGCCGTAAGCATGTCTGGCGGCTTGGATGTCGCCGGCGGCCGCGCCTTCTCCTAACATTTGCTGAATGGGATCGCCGGGGACGAAGTGGATGAGCAGAAAGACGGTGGAGACGACGAGCCAGATGACCGGCAAGGTGTAGAGGACGCGGGAAATTATGTAGCGCGGCATATGGAATCAGCACTAAGTTGTCATCCTGAAGCGGAGCAAAGGACCTATGAATTCGTTGGCGACATTGAATGCATAGGTCCTTCGCTTCGCTCAGGATGACAATTCATTTCATATTGCCAATTATTTGATGATTGCCAATCCACATAACTGATCTTAGTCTCCGGCCCGTTGCACGGTGGCTGCCGGCACCGACGCCGGGGGCACGGGCACGGGCTCGATCCTCACCGTCGCGATGCGATGGCCATCCATTTTTTCGACGACAAAACGGCGACCCTCATAATCGAACGCCTCGCCTCCGGCTGGCATTTTCTGCAAGCGTGAGAGCAGGAAGCCGGCGAGAGTCTCGAAGCCTTCGTCCTGCGGAAGCTTCAGCTCGTATTGGGTTTCGAGGTCGCGAATGTTGATCGATCCGTCGAGCACGAGGGGCGCATTCGCATCGATAACCGCCGGCTGCGTGGAAGCGACGTCGAATTCGTCTTCCAGTTCGCCGACCAGTTGCTCCAGCACGTCTTCCACGCTGATCACTCCAGCGGTGGAGCCGAACTCATCGACTACCACCGCCAAGTGCCGCTTGCGCAGCTGGAATTCACCGAGCAGGTCGAGCAATGACTTGGTTTCAGGCACCACCAGCACATCGTGCATGATCTGGCCGATCTTCATCTGGGCAATGCGCATGGCAGCGGGAGGAGCGGCGACGTGGCCTAAGCGCAGCCGCGTCCAACGCATCAAGTCCTTGGCGTAAAGCACGCCGATAATATGTTCGGGCCCGCGCTGCGGATCATACACGGGGACGCGCGAGTGTTGTTCGTCGACTACGCGCGACAGGGCTTCGTCGATGGTGAGGTCGGAGGGCAGGGAAAAAATTCTGGTCCGCGGCACCATCACTTGGCGCGCAGTAATGTTGTCCAGTTCGAGCGCGTTCAGCAGCATCTCTTCCTGGGCGGGAGAGAGCTGGCCGGAGTGGTGGGCGGCGGTTACGATCAGTTTGAGTTCGTCGGGAGAGTGCACCGAGCCGTGCCGGACCTCGCGTGTCCCGAAGGCACGCAGGACAAAACCGGCCGCGCGGCTCATGCCAATGGTCAGGGGTGCGGTAATGGTCAGGAAAACGTCCATGGGGGCGGCGACCGCCAGTGCCACCCGCTCGGCTCGTTGCAAGGCGAGCGATTTGGGAACCAGTTCGCCCAGGATCACGTGCAGGCTGGTGATCAGCGCAAACGCCACCGGTACGGCGACGGCATGAGCGTAGAGGGTCGCGAACGGCACGCTGCCAATCCAGACTTCGAACAGTCGCGCCAGAACCGGCTCGCCCAGCCAGCCCAGAGTCAAGCTGGTGACGGTGATCCCGAGTTGCACGCCGTTCACCACGCGGCTGAGTTGCTGGTGAAGTTTGAGGACGGTGCGGGCGCCGGCCCGGTGGGCGGCGATCAACTGCTGGATGCGCGTTTCGCGCACGCTCACCAGCGCGAACTCGGCTGCGGCGAAGAAGGCATTGGCCGCCACCAGGAGCAGGATAACGAACACCCGCAGCAGCACGTATGCAATCATGGAACTCTAATTCTAACATTCCAAAGGGATAAACGTTCACGATCACCGGCCTTGGAATTCGCTCGCGGTACAATTTAAGACTTGACGCTTAAGTGCTCGCGCCATTCATCGCTTTCTTTTTCGGTTCGCGGTGGTCTAAGTGTGTGCAGTCTCACGCGCACTCTAGCCGGGGCTATCCAACTGGGAGAACTGCGGCACCGCTAAAGCGATGCCCTGATACGAAGGCTGAGAATTTTCGCGGAACTATTCGGATGTTTCTCCCGTAACAACAGGTGAAGCCAGTCTAAGATTTGAAATCAAGCAGGAGGCGGTCTGTGGAAGGTAACGGCAATGGCAACGCGAAGAAAAAGCGGCGCAGGCGAATCATCTGGGGCTCGATAGCGGCAGTCGTTCTTATCCTGGTCGTTGCCGGCGCGCTGATCGCATCGAGCGGTGGCACCAAGATCGACGCCTCGAAAATCGCCAAGGTCGAGAAGGGAGACCTGGCGAAAAGCGTGGTGGCGACGGGCAAGATCGAGCCCATCACCAAGGTCGAGATCAAGTCCAAGGCCAGCGGCATCGTGAAAAAGCTCTACGTCGAATATGGCGACAAAGTGAAGAAGGGGCAGGTGCTCGCCGAACTCGACAAGGAAGAGATTCAGGCTCGGGTCGACCAGGCTCGCGCGCAATTGGAGGGATCGAGCGCCAGCCTGAACGGCACCCGCGCCGACCTGGAGCGCGCCAAAGTGGACGCCGAGGGCCCCGACGTTCCGCTGTTGAAACGCGCCTATGAACGCGCCCAGGGCATGGCGAAGGACGGAGTGGTTTCCGCCTCCGCGCTCGACGACGCGGAGAAGAACTACGAGATGTCGTTGAATAAGCAAAATGTGTCCAAGGCGCAGTTGCAGGTTTTGCAGGCTAAGATTGGCCAGGCCCAGGGGCAGGTATCGCAGGACCGCGCCAATCTGAAACAACTGGAAGAGCAGTTGGGTTACACCACGATTGAATCTCCGATTGACGGGATCGTCCTTTCGCGGGACGTGGAAATCGGCGATGCGGTCAGCTCCATCTTGGTCTTGGGCTCGACGGCCACGCTGGTCATGACGCTCGGCGACACGAGCGAGGTTTATGTCAAAGGCAAAGTGGATGAGAGCGATATCGGCAAGGTTTATTTGGGGCAGCCAGCCCGCATCAAAGTCGAGTCGTTCAAGGACAAGACCTTCACCGGCAAAGTGACCAAGATTTCTCCCATGGGCGTCGAAAAAGACAACGTCACTACCTTCGAGGTGCGCGTCTCCATCAACAATCCCGAGGGCGTCCTCAAGGCCATGATGACGGCCAACGCTGAGATCATTCTCGAAGAGCACAAGAACGTTCTCCAGATCCCGGAGGGCTCGATCATTTACGACAAGGATAAGAAGGCGTCGGTCGAGATACCGGATCCGAAAGCCAAAGAAGGCAAGAAGAAGATCGCCGTCGACATCGGCATCTCGAATGGCGCCAAGACCGAGTTGCTGCAAGGGCTGAAGGAAGGCGACCAGGTGGTGCTGCAGTAAGAAAAGAAGGTCTCAGGTCTTAGGTGTCAGGTCCTAGGAAAACCCGATAGTGCGCTGTCCCACAGGTCCTGTCGCACAAAGCAGACTGTCATCCTGAGCGAAGCGAAGGACCTATGCACCTTGCCTGCGCCTAGAGAATACATAGGTCCTTCGCTTCGCTCAGGATGACAAACCAAATTTATGTCGCGAGTTTACGGGAACACTGGCCTGAGATATGAGATCTGACACCCTAGTTATGGAGTCGAACCGCTATGATTAACGCTTCTTTGATTCGCCATCAAGCAATCCGCGCGCTCGTTTTTATTTTGGCCAGTTCGCTTGCCGGTTTCGGCTCCGTCATTGGAACCTTTGACCGTTCGTTCCAGGTTAGCGGCTCCGTCGACCTTGAAGTGCTCACTCGCTCCGGCGACATCACCGTGCGGAACGGGGCCGCGGGCACGGTCTCAATTCATGCCAAGATACACTCGAGCAATTCCTGGCTCGGCGGCGACCACAAAGCGGAAGTGCAGGAACTGCAGAGTAATCCTCCGATTCGCCAGAACGGCAACAGCATCCGCATTGACTACGTCCATTTCAGCAACATCTCAGTCGACTACGAAATCACCGTCCCCGAGAACACCGCGATTCGAACCCATACCGGCAGCGGCGATCAAACTGTCGAAGGCCTGAAGGGTAACGTCGATCTCGAGAGTGGATCGGGCGACTTGAAGCTGGCGCGCCTCAACGGTGAAATGCGTTTCCAGACGGGCTCGGGAAACGTCCGCGGCCACGAACTTTCCGGCCCGGCGAAGGTCAAAGCGGGCAGCGGTGACATCGAAATCGAAGAAATAGGTGCGGGCGACGTGGACATCCGCACGGGCTCGGGCAACATCACCGTGAACGGCATCAATGGTGGATTCCGCGCCGAGGCGGGCAGCGGCGACATTCACGGCAAGGGCTCGCCCAAAACCATGTGGAGCATCCGCACCGGCTCGGGCAACGTCACCCTGCATGTGCCCTCCGACGCCGCCTTCGACGTCGACATCGTCTCGCATTCCGGAACCGTCACGCTCGGCCATCCGGTGACTACGACCGTGGAGGGCCGGGTTCAGGAGTCGAGGAGGACCGTGGTTGGCAAAGTACGCGGCGGTGGTCCCATGATTTCCGTGCACACCGGTTCCGGCGACGTGCAAGTCGACTAAACTGTAAGACTCGTCGCCGTCAGACAAGGCCGTTGGGTGGGGTTTTGAGTGCTATCGCCTGTGGCTGTTGAAAAACTCTTTTCCACGAAATTCGCAAAAATAAAATTGCGTCAGGAAGCCCTACAATCGATTTTCTCGGGTCGCCGTAGACATTTTCTATCCCCCTAATTTTGGCTGTTGGGGACGAAAAGCGAGTTTTTCAACAGCCACGCCTGGTTACATCAGTTATCGTTCCCTCATGCCGTGGACGGGACTGGACGTAGCAGAGCAGCGAAAGCAATTCGTGGTTAGAGCCACTCGCCGAAACCAATCTTTCAAAGAGCTATGTAGCTCTTTCGGAATCTCGCGCCCAACGGGATATCGGTGGGTCAGTCGTTATGAGGTCTTCGGGAATCTGCGGGCTCTCACGGAGCGAAGTCGACGGCCGCACCGAACCCCCAATAAAACAGCAGCCGACATCGAACACAAGGTGCTGGAGCTGCGTGCTTGCATGGGCTGCGGAGCAAGAAAGATAGCGGCTTTATTAAGGCAACAGAATATCCAACTGGCAGCAAGTACCGTTCACTGCATTCTCCAAAGACACCATCGGATAGGCGCGGAGAATCCGAACTGGGCTGGCTGGATGATTCAGGTATTGCTTGCTGACAACCCCCTTCCCCTGCTCCAGCGAGAATTCCCGCACTCTCCGGAGCTTCCCAACTTAGCGCACTTCATCAGTGCGGGTAGACTCCGGGAACGTAAAAAGGCAATGGCGGTGGTGGCGTCCTTAAAATGGATACCGGCCATGGTAACAGCGAAGCTCTTGCAGATTCCCGACAAAAAAGCTTCGTCCTCTTTCAGCTGAGACAGGATCCTTTTGATTCCATCTAATTTGGCGCGGTAATCGGGGTCCTTGCTGGTAAGCACCACTTTAGCTTTACGCCACCGGAATCCCGCTGCTTTGATCGTCCTACGTATCCGGTCATGCGACATGCGATGCCCGGCCTCGTTCAGAACGCGGTGCAGGTCATCCATCTTCCAGGATATCCGGTTTATTCCATAGTCGGACGGCGGTGAATGGAGCGCTGCAAACAAGAACCGCGCGTCTTGCTCATAGTCCTTGCTTTTGGCCCTCGGACGACAAAAGAGCCCGTCGTTCCTGCGGTACTGTAACGATTGAAATATCGAGCGACCGCCCTTATGGCTCGATTACACTAGCAACCCGTGCTAGTGTTCCGCCGGTACC
>CAWCDV010000039.1:0-56304 GCA_963794365.1 uncultured Acidobacteriaceae bacterium | reverse complement strand
CCAACATAGTACGCGACATAGTACGCAACCTTGGAGCCTGCCCGTGGTTCTAAGGTTGGTAGTCTCTGCCTGATGCCGGTTACTCAAATTCCGTCTCGCGATCCGCTGTCTCGCGAATCGTCGTCTGGAGAATCATTGCCTCCGCCCTCGGAGCAACCGGAGCAGCGCGATTTGTTCGAAGGGCAACACTGGGAGACGGCTTACCGGGGCTTCAATCCCGACGATGTTCCGCATCTTCTGATTCAGTTGCAGGACGATCTCTCGCGGTCGCGGAAGCGCGAAGCGTTGTGGTTGTCGGTGATCCTGCACTTGATGGTGATCATTCTGTTGTGGAACAGCGAGAAGTTGATGGGGCTGTTGCCGCACCGGACGGTGGATCTGGCGATTCGAACGGATGCGGACAAGTCGAAGGACGCGACGTTTTTGGAGCTGCCGCCGGACGAGCAGAAGCTGACGCGGCGTCCCGATGCGAAGGTGATTTCGGATAAGGACCGGGTCGCGACCAGCAAAGCGCCGCAGATTAATCGCGAAGAGTTGAAGCAGATACTGCGGAGCTCGCGTCCGGGACCGCCGGGCGAGACTGCGCCGCAGCCACCGGCGCAGGGCCAGCCGCCACAGAATCAATCTGCGCAGAATCAGCAGCCGGCAGCGCCGCAGGAGAGTTCGGGATTCGCGCAACCGCAACCGAGCGATCAGACGGCGCGGTTGCAGACCCCTCCGCAGAACAGGCCGGTGCCGAATTTTAATGCTCAAATGACGCCGGGCTCGGCGATTCGAGCAAGCGGAACAGGCCGCAGCCGCCAACCGTGGGGGCTACGGCGGCGCTGGACAAGCGGGCGAATTCGGGAGCCCGGGCAGGAGCGGGGCCAAGGCGCTGGACCAGGCGGAAATCCTGACCGACACCATGGGCGTGGATTTTGGGCCTTATCTGACGCGGATCGTGCAAATTGTGAAACAGAACTGGTATAACCTGATGCCGCCGTCGGTGTATCCGCCGATCTTGAAACAGGGCAAGCTTTCGATAGAGTTCGTCATCCTGAAGGATGGCAAGACGACGGGCATGGTGGTGCACACCTCGTCCGGCGACGTGGCGCTCGACCGGGCGGCGTGGGCGAGCATCACGGCGTCCACCCCGTTTCCGCCGCTGCCGAAGGAATTTCCCGGCCAAATCCTTGGGCTGCGTTTTTACTATTTTTACAACCTCAACCCCAACGGCGAGTTGAGGTAGGCATGGCGGAGGGCCAGCCCCTGAAGGGGCGTCTGATTTCGCAGTTTACGGTATCGCTAAAGCGATACCCTGATACGAAGCCTCCGGGATACGAAACCTCCACGGAATACAAAGCTTACTCAAAGGGATCAGGTGCGCTAATGGGATGGATTGAATACCATAGGGATATTCTTGGTTCTATGCTGTATCCAAATAAAAGTATGAAGATTCAACTACTGTTGCCGCGTCTGGTGTCTCTGCTTTTGTCGTCTCTTGTTCTTGCCTGTCTGGTGCTGCTCTGCCTGCCGGTTTCTGCGGAGGATGTACCCGAGGCTCTGCGTCCGCCGAAGGGGGCGCAGATTGCGATCGTGGTTTTCGAAGACCTGCAATGTCCGCAGTGTGGGCGAGTGGCGCCGCTGCTGGTGCAGGCCTCGCGGACCTATAAGATTCCGCTGGTGCAGCACGATTTTCCGTTGCCGGCGCACAACTGGTCGTTTGCAGCCGCCGTGCTGGCGCGCTACTTCGACACGCATTCCCAGGAAGCGGGGAACGCGTTCCGCGAGGCGGTGTTCGCGCACCAACTGGAGATCAATCCGCAGAATTTACAGCAATTTGCGGCGAAGTTTGCCGACGAGCACAAGATTGCCTTGCCCTTCGTGGTGGATCCGGAGGGCAAACTGGCGGGGCTGGTGCGGGCAGACAAGGATCTGGGCATGAGTCTGAACATCGTGCACACGCCGACGATCTGGGTGGTCAGCAGCAAACGTAGCGGCAAGCCCTACGTCGAGGTGACGGACACTTCGCAGCTTTATGCGATGATCGACGCGATGAAAAAAGATTGAAGAGGTCCCTGTGCGGCTAGCATTCGTCCTATTTATTACCACCTCCGTCATTCCAATCTGGACACAATCTTCCGACGCCCAGGATGAGAATCGGCCGCGGGCCTCGCGACGGCCCTCAGTTGATGGGTTCGTGGTATGTTCCGGTCACGACGAATCCGTACCCACATATTTCAATCCCTGTCACACTCATCCCTCCGGCAGTCTCTCCTGCGGCGAAAAAGTCGGCGTGATGAGTCGAAGCGGCGATATGATGCGCGTCCGAGCTGCCAACGGTTTGCCTCGCTTCGTGCCCTCTTCGGCGATCTCGCAGCGCCCCGATCAAATGGTTCCGTTCGGCGAAGATTCTGCTGTGCCCGATCATGGTGCGTTCAATTGCGCTCAACAGCCCGATCGCAATGTGACACCTCCACGCGCGACCTACTCGCCCCCGCCGGAGTTTAGCGAACAAGCCCGCAAACAGAAGATCACGGGAACGGTTGTGCTCTCGGTGACTGTAGGAGTCGATGGAATTCCCCGCGAGGTAAAAGTCGAAAAAGGTATTGGATACGGTCTCGACGAAAAGGCCGTAGAGGCTGTGAGCCGTTGGAAATTCGACCCAGCCCTCAAGGACGGTCAGCCGATCGAGAAACAGATCAAGGTCGAAGTAAGTTTCAATCTGATGAAGTAAGTTTGAATTTTCTCTCCAGTCAGTTGACGTAATATCGCTTTGGGGGTCGGGCCCCGCGCTTGGACGGCCGAGGGCGGCCGTCGCTACGTGAGTTCTTATTCTTTCCAGCGGCGGAAGAGGAGTGCGCCGTTGGTGCCTCCGAAGCCGAAGGAATTCGACATGGCGTATTCGACATCCGTTTTGCGGGCCTGGTTGGGAACGAAATCCATGCCTTCGGTATCAGGGTCCTGATGCTCGAGATTAATGGTGGGCGGGAGAATCTGATCGCGGAGCGCCAGCACCGTTACTCCCGCCTCTAATCCTCCGGCTCCGCCGAGCAGATGACCGGTCATGGACTTGGTGGAACTGACCGGGATTTTCTTGCCAAACAAATTTCTGATGGCGTGCGCTTCGAGGGTGTCGCCGAGCGGCGTCGAGGTGCCGTGGGCGTTGACGTAGCCGACGACGCTGGGATCGAGTTTGGCGTCGCGCAGGGCGTTGCGCATGACGCGGAAACCGCCTTCGTGCTCGGGGGCGGGTTGCGTCATGTGATAGGCGTCCGCGGACATACCGTAGCCGGCGATTTCGGCCAGGATGGGCGCGCCGCGACGGCGGGCGTGCTCGAGTTCTTCGAGGACCAGGATGCCGGCGCCTTCGCCCATCACGAAGCCGTCGCGGTCCTTGTCCCAAGGACGGCTGGCGCGGGCGGGGTCGTCATTGCGCGTGGAAAGAGCGCGCATGGCGGCGAATCCGCCGACGCCCATGGGAGTAATGGCGGCTTCGGAGCCTCCGGCAATCATCACGTCGGCATCACCGTGCTGGATGATGCGGAAGGAATCGCCGATGGAGTGGGCGCTGGTGGTGCAGGCGGTGGCCGTCGCTTCATTCGGACCCTTGGCTCCGAAGCGCATGGAGACGTGTCCGGCGGCGAGGTTGACGATGGCGGCAGGAATGAAGAACGGGGAAATCTTGCGCGGTCCGCCCGCGAGGAGCGCGGTATGTTCGCGCTCGATCACGTCGAATCCGCCGATGCCCGAGCCGATATGCACGCCGACGCTTTCGGCGTTTTCGGGCGTGACGTGGAGGTGGGACATCTTCATCGCTTCGTCGGAGGCGGCGATGGCGAAGTGGATGAAGCGGCCCATCTTCTTTACTTCTTTTTTCTCGATAAAATCGAAGGGATCAAAGTTGCGGACCTCGGCTGCGATCTGGCAGGCAAAGGCGGAGGCGTCGAAGGCGGTGATGCGTCCGACGCCGCTTTTGCCCGCGAGCAGAGCCTGCCACACCGCGCCGGTGGTGTTGCCCACGGAGCAGATCAGGCCGATGCCGGTGATGACGACCCTTCTTGTTGAATTACTTGCCAAATTACTTGCCTGCCTTCGCGTGCTTTCCGATGTAGTCGACGGCATCGGATACGGTGCGAATCTTCTCCGCATCCTCGTCGGAGATTTCGATATCGAAGGCCTCTTCGAAGGCCATCACGAGCTCGACGGTATCGAGCGAATCGGCTCCGAGGTCGTCCACGAACGACGCGCTGGGCGTGACCTCGGCCTCGTCCACACCCAACTGCTCGACGATAATCTGTTTCACTTTTTCATCAATGGCTGCCATGTTCTCCTCGTTTCTGAGTCTGGGAATCGCGGGTCCGGGTTCCGGGCCGGCGTTTGCTGAATTATTACTGCATGTTGCGCAATCGATCGAATGAAGTCGAAGCTAGTAGTCTAAAAGGGATCGGAAAAGTATGCAAAGGAGGTAAGGGAGAATGCGTGGCCCCTAAAGGGGCGCCTGAATTCGCAGAACTTGCGGCATCGCTAAAGCGATACCCTGATACGGAGCGATACGTTGGCACGACGCGATACCCAGGCACGACGCAATACCTTGATAGGGAGCCGGGGTCTTTCAGCGATGCGGAGCCGGAATCTCTCAGCAGGTTGCAAAAGAAAGCTGGGGGGGTGGAGATCACTACGGAATGCTAACTGGCGGCGGGGAGGGCGGTCAAACTCCGCATTGCCTGGCCGCTTGCTCATTGCGCTGGAGTCATGTCACGATTTGGAGGTGCAAATCCTGCCCCTGCTTGCTGTTTTACCAGCGCTCGCCTCATACGAGACGCTTTTCGGCGAGGCTGGCCGCTGAATGCGCGCCGTGGTGCAGCGCGTTAGCCGCGTCCGAGTTACTGTGAAGGGGGAGATCACGGGCGAGATCGGCCTCGGCCTTTTGGTGCTACTCGGGGTGGGCGCGGGAGATACTCGCACTGAGGCGGATTACCTGGTCGAGAAGACGATTGGGCTGCGCATTTTTGAAGATGCCGGCGGCAAGATGAATTTGTCGGTCGCGGAGGTGGGCGGCGCGCTGCTGGTGGTTTCGCAGTTCACCCTTTACGGGGACGCTCGCCGGGGCAAGCGGCCATCGTTTGACGGGGCCGCTCCGCCGGAGCAGGCGCGCGAACTCTACGAATATTTTGTGGAGAAAGTCCGCGCCTCTGGCCTGCGCTTGGAAACCGGACGCTTCCAGGAAACGATGCAGGTGGAACTGGTCAACGAAGGGCCGGTCACGATCCTACTGGATTCTGGCAAAGCGTTCTGAAAAAGCGCCGGGCTTAGTTCATCCTCATTTTGAAGCCCGGCTTCTTCCGCAACTGCTACGCGGCCTTGCCCATCACGGGCTGTGCGCAATGGCCGCAGCGGCGGGCGTCGATCGGAATCTCGCTCAGGCATTCCGGGCACTTCTTGGTGGTGGGATCGGCCGGCGCCGCAGCCTTGCGGCTGCGCGCGATCAAGGCGTTGATGGGAGTTACGACAAAGAAGTAAACCGCCGCCGCGACCAGCAGGAAGCTGACCACCGCGGTGAAGAAATCGCCAATTGGAAACACCGTGCTTCCGATTGTGAAAGAGATCCCGGTGAAGTCGGGCTTGCCTGCCACGAGCGCAATGATGGGATTGATGAGGTCCTTGACTAGGGCGGTGACGACCGTGCCGAAGGCCGCGCCAATCACCACGCCTACCGCCAAATCGACGACATTACCGCGAAGGACGAATTGCTTGAAGCCGCTGAGCATATGAAGTGAATCCTCCTAAAAGTTCGACAGGAAGGGTACCGCGTGGCTGTGGAACCCGTCAACTAGGCTGCTGCAGAATGTCGTTAGCACATGATATGTCCGGTTGAGATAGCAAGTGATCTGTCCGCTTTGCAGGCGGCGAGGGTAGGAGACCATGGAAGGCATGGTGTCTTACACGCAGGCCGCAGTGGAGCGGGCGATGAAGGTGCAGGAAGTGATTTTGCGGGCCATGGCGAAGAAGATCACGTGGTGGCAAGCGGCCGAGATCATCGGGATCAGCGACCGGCAGATGCGGCGCTGGCGCGAGCGCTATGAAGAGTTCGGGTTCCGACGGGTTGTTCGACCGGCGGCGGGGCAAGCCTTCGCCGAAACGGGTGCCGCTGGCGGTGGTCGAGCAGGTCCTAGGGCTGTATCGGGAGAAGTATTTCGATCTGAACGTGCGGCACTTTCACGAGAAGCTGCGCGAGCAGCACCAGATCGAGATGAGCTACAGCTGGGTGAAGGGGCCCTGCAAGGGGCGGGGCTGGTGTCGCAGGGGGCGCAAGCGCGGGGTGCATCGCAAGCGGCGTCCGCGGCGACCCCTGCCGGGGATGCTGCTGCACATCGACGGCAGCGCGCATCGCTGGTTTCAGGATGAGCGCTGGTATGACCTGCTGGTCATTCTGGACGACGCCACCAGCGAGATCTATTACGCGCAGTTGGTGGAAGAGGAATCGACGGCAACGGTGCTGGCGGCGCTGAAAGAAGTGGTCGAGCGCAAGGGCGTGTTCTGCGCGCTTTACTAGCGACCGCGGCAGCCATTTCTGGCTGACGCCGAAGGCGGGAGAAGCGTGGATCCACCACCGGCTAACCCAGGTGGGGCGGGCGCTGCGCGAGTTGGGAGTGCAGATGATTCCGGCCTACTCGCCACAGGCGCGGGGGCGCTAGCGAACGCAACTTCGGCACCTGGCAGGGCCGGCTGCCGCAGGAGCTGCGGCTGCGCGGGATTCAGACGGTGGAGGCGGCCAACGCCTTTCTGCGCGAACACTACATCGCCGAGTTCAATCGCCGCTTTCAGGTCGCGGCCGCCGCAGCGCGGCAGCGCCTTTTGCCCTGCCGGCGGCGCGACCTGGAGTTGATTTTCTCGCTGCGTTCGAGCGCACCGTGAACCGCGACAACACCGTGAGCTTTCAGAATCTGCATCTGCAGATCGAACGGTGCGCTGGCGGGGAACCCTGGCCGGCTGCACGGTCATGGTTCACCAGCACCTGGATGGGGGCCTGAGCCTTACTATGGGCCGCATCGACTGGGGCAATACACCGCGCAGGGGGTCCGATGACGCAACCAAATATGGCGGCCGGCAAGGCGGTGGAAAAGACGGCGGTGGAAAAGTCCAAAAGCCGACTTTCCCACCGCGCTTGGAAATCCCGCAAGTGCGCGTATTCCCACTTTCCCACCGCCTCGACGGCTGCGGGAGACTAACCTAAACCGGACATTTCACTTGCTACAAAAAGCGGACATTTTGACTTGCTAACAACACAAAAATTGCTGTCAGAATTCAGATTGGGAGTTCTGAACACAGGATGTAGCAAGCCCTTTCACAATTTCCGCATGGGCTTGCTTCGCGCAGCCTTGGGGAGGCTCAAACACCGGGCGAATTTTGACCACCCTGGGCGCCAGGGTCAAACTGGCTACTACCCTCGCAGTGAACGAGTCCTAAATCGGCGCAGATGGCGATGCTGGGCGGGAGGTGAGCCGCCAGTTGCAGAAAAGACACACTTTGATCCCAATCCGACGGTTGACCGCAATTGTCAATTTGTGTATAAGTTCTTAGATCGGGGCTGGCTCAACGCGGTAGCTTGGGAACACGTAGTAAAAATCCAGGGGCGTGAGACCGAGGTGCGTCATGAAGTCCAGCTCGTTTGCCGTTCTAGCAGTGTCCCTTCTCGCTTTAACCGTTCTAAGCCTAACCGTTCTAAGCCTAACAACGAGTGCCAGTGCGCGGGAGACCGTCCTGCCCGCCGGTACCCTTCTGAAGTGCACCTTGAATGAACCGAATCTTTCTTCTTCGACGGTCGCGGTCGGCGATCCCGTGCTCTGTCATCTGCACTCGGTGACGGAATTCGGCCAGCAGACGTTTCCGCGCGGCGCCTACCTTGTCGGGCATCTGGAATCGGCCAAGGACCCAGGCCATTTCTGGGGCAAAGGGTATATGAAGCTGATGTTCGATCGCATCGGATTGCCCGCTGGCGATATGCCTTTGGACGCGAAGGTGATCGCAACCCGCGGCTACAAGGTCGATAAAGACGGCGACATCAGGGGCAAAGGCCACGCCAGGCGCGACATTGTCGAATGGATGATTCCGCCGCTCTGGCCGTGGAAGATCATCATGCTGCCCGCACGCGGTCCGCGCCCCACGCTGAAGGGCGAGAGCATGCTCACGCTCCGGCTGATGGATGACGTGCAGATCCCGCAAGTCTCGGCCACCAACGGACCGGACTGGCATTTCTTTGGGCGTCCGCGGATGGAAAACGACTCGTATTACCGCGGGTCGGCCTACGCGCCAGCGGATAGCAATGTCGTGCCTCAGTTGGCGGTGCGCCACGTCAGGTCTTCAGCCATCCAATCTGCAGCCAGCGAACCGCCGATGGCTGAGGAAATTCCTCAGGTCATCTACGCGAGCTACGTCACCAAAGGCACGCTTCGACGGGACGGCGCCGGGAGTGCCAGTGTTTGTGCTGAAGACGGGCATGGCTCTGGAGGTGGGCAATTACACCTATCAGGACGGCCGTATCAGCTACGAACTCGCCAGTGGCGGCAGCGGCGTGATCAGCACCGATGAAGTGGACTGGACCACGACCACCCAAGTGAATAGCCAGCGCGGCGTGCGGATGATGCTGCGCGGGGGACATCCGAGCGCCGGAGTGACGGGATTCTAGGCAGCTGTCAGCATTCAGCCATCAGCCATCAGCCATCAGCCGTCAGCGCAAGCTGGCGGCTTTTTTGTGGCTGCTTTGTCTGTGTGGGGACGGGCGCCCTCGCCCGTCCAAGCCGAGCGAAGCTCGGCAGTCTTCTTCAGCTATCAGCCATTTTTCATGCGACCCGCGGGCGTGAAGCGTCATCCATTGGGACGCGTACGAACCGCGCAGCCTTCGAGGATTCCATGTCAAAAATCAACATCGTCGAGAAGTTTGCCAAAATCACCGAATACTGGAAGCCCTACATCGCCGCCGAACTCAATGGCCAATATGTGAAGCTGGATAAGCTCAAAGGCGAGTTCGTATTTCACCATCATGAGAACGAGGACGAGATGTTTTTGGTGGTGAAAGGACGATTCCGCATGGAGTTTCGCGGACGTCATGAATGGATCGAAGAGGGCGAGTTTATCGTGGTGCCGCGCGGAGTGGAGCACCGTCCGGTGGCGGAGGAAGAATGCTGGATCCTGCTGTTTGAACCTGCGACCACGCTGAACACCGGCAACGTCGAGAATCAACGAACCTTGCACGAGCTGGACCGGGTTTAACACCGAACTCTTAAACGCCGCTGTGTCACAGGCGATGCTAATGTCTGGGCCGCCGTAAGCAGGGGAGGATTGTGCTTCAGTTACCTTCGGCCCGCTTCCACTCGACTTCTGTACCCTACACGCCTTGGCCCAAATGCGTCAGGATAGTGGTTGTTACCCGGACATCCCCCTCCTTGCCGGGCCTGACGGCGCATGTTCAATTCCGATAGTGGGGAAAGCGAAGTGGTCGAGACCTGGCAGCGGTTTGTGCAGGGGCTGCTGGGCGTGCTGGCGCTGGTAGGCGCCTTAGCCATGGCGTACTACTACGCTCCCCCGGAGACTAGCGGACTGGAGCAGCAGGTGCACCAGCTCTCTAGCGAAGTCGCCGATATGGAAAGGCAGCAATCGTTTTCGGCGTCGGCAGTGGACGATGCGCGGGAGTCGGTGGCTTATATCTACGGGATTTATCATGTGTCCGGCCGGCCGCAAAGTTTTCGTGCTCGCGTGGCGGGAACGGGGTTTGTAGTGGCTCCGGGTCTGCTGGCCACCAATCGTCATGTGGCCGAGCCCTGGTACGGCGACCGGGAGGTCGCTGTGGCATTGCGGCGGGGCGGAACGCCAGTGCTGGAAAAGCTGGTGGCATATTTCCCGGGCTCGCCGCTTCCGGTAAAACTGGAGACGGCAGTAGTGGCCGCGCATGGCGATCTCGCCGTGCTGCGCCTCGAAGACACAGCCTTCACCAAGACGCTGCGCCCGTTGACTCTGTCGCAGGCGTTGCTCCATGTGGGCGAGCCAGTGAGCGTGCTGGCGTATCCGATGGGAGTGACGGGGATGGTGGCGAAGTCTCCCGCAGTTGTGTACGACCGGCTTGCGTCGCATCCGGACGATGCCGACACGGCGGGCGAACTGGCGGCGCTATCGCTGATCCGGCCTTCGGCGACGTTCGGACACGTCGGCGATGTAACCGGCGACAAGCTAATCTATGACGCGCCCACGGCGCGCGGCGGCAGCGGCGGACCGGTGCTGAACCTGCGCGGCGAAGTGGTGGGCATCAACTCCGCATACATTGACGGCTTCTCTGGGGGCACGCTGGGGATCGCCGTCAGTGAGCTGCGTCCGCTGCTGGAGACCGCAAAGCATGCGCCTTTGGAGACGCCTGGAGAAGAACCAGGTGTCAGCCCTCAGGTCTCAGGCGTCAGGCAGAATGTATCAGATCTCCGCTGAGGACGCCGCAGAAGAAGTCTTACTTGCGAAAGCTGCAATTACTTGCCTAAGCGACCGCACTTTTCTCCGTTTGAAGCCTGTCCCGCACGGGCCAAGTGCCTTGAATTCAGGTACATTGTAACTTGCTGAATTGAATAATAACTTGGCCTTAGGAGCCTGTGGTGAAAGTGAGAATCCAACGTTCAACTCCAATTCACCAGACTTTGTCATCCCGAGCAAAGCGAGGGATCTGCAGTCCGCCGCAAGATGCAGATCCCTCGCTTTGCTCGGGATGACAATTCGTAAGATATTTCTTGTTCCGCTGAGGGCCCGACTTTCTCCACAGGCTCTCAGGGCCGCTCTTATGATTGGGAGAAATCCCCCGTGGCAGGCGTGTTCTTGCCCAATGTTTCCAGCCAAGGGATTCCGGTGGTTCAAGAAGAATTGATTCAAAGAGATCTAATAAAGAGATTTAATCATGATGAAAAATTGTCTGTTGGCGATGGCATTGCTGAGTCTGGCGCTGGCTAGCGGTTGCGCGAAGGGTGGCAGCGGAGTGGCTCCCATTCCCGTCACCATTACCGTTACCGCCAACGAGGTTAACGCTAACGCGATCTACCCGACCCAGTCTGTGACGCTTGCGGCCACGGTAACGAACTCGTCTAATATCGCCGTTACCTGGAGCCTGAGCGGCGCGGGTACGCTGACGCCAGTCTCGCCGCCGCCAGCCCCGCCAGCCGCGGCCACCGCGATCTACGTGGCCCCGACAACGGTACCAACGGCAGGTTCGCAGCCCACAGTCACAGCGACGTTGGTGGGCGACTCCTCGGTAAAGGGCGCGCTGACGTTGAATGTGGTTGACGTCACTACCGACGTAGCGCCAGCGCCAGCGACGCTGAACGTGGGCAGCGGTTTGACCCAGCAGTTTACCGCCGTTGCCGTCCCTGACAATGCGGCGACCCAATCCTTTACGTGGACCTGCAGCACCACGCTGAACGGCGCGGTGACGGGTTCGTGCGCGAACTTCAGTCCGGATCCGAATGTGTCCAGCTTGGCCTACTACACGGCGCAGGACAGCTGCAGCGGCGTGGGCTGTATTCAGATATCGGCGGCTTCGACACTTGATCCAGCGGGATGCACGCCCAACCCCAAGTACTGCACAGTCGCCAAAGCCTCGCTGGTCGCATCCCGTGTGAGCGGCACGTACGCATTCCGCTTTTCCGGATATGACAGCAGCAACAACGCCACTGCCGTGGTTGGAACATTCACCGCGTCGAATGGAACGATCACGGGCGTGGAGGACGAGCTCACTTCGAGCGGCTGGGCACAAAACTCGATTACGGGAGGTACCTACACTCCCGCCTCTGGGACTGTGAACCACTCGACCGTTTCTCTGAACGACGCGGGTACGCTAACGCTCACTTTGCCCACGGGAGTCTATCCGAATCAATACCAGGTCGTTCTCGACGGCACCGGCGACCTGAAGATGATCGAATCCGATGGCCATGGCACCGGCTCCGGCATCGCGCAAATATCATCCGGCCCCAGCCTTCTCAAAGGCAACCAGAGTTACGCGTTCGGTTTCACCGGTGTGGACTCCGGCGGCAACCGCGTTGGTTATGTGGGAGTCTTGCCGATGGATAGCACCAGTGGCTCGATAAGCGGCGGCCAAATGGACGTGAACGACTACCTGTCCTCAAGCGCCGTGTGTGCGTCGCCTTGCAGCGTTACGGGAACTTACACACCCAATGCGCAGATTGCGGGCCTGTGGCATATGACGCTGACCGCTGGGACAACGACGCTTGATTTCGATTTCTATATAGCTTCCGGATCGAACAATAAGACGACTCCTCTGACTTTCTATGCCATCTCCACCGACCCCAGCGCGAACCCGGCAGTTTCCGGAACGATGGTGCTCCAGGATTCGTCACAGACCTACAACAACGCTGCCTTCAATGGCACTTCCGTCTCCGCTCTCACGGGAACGGTAGCGAATGGGGTGAATGGGTGCGCCGTCCTTCTAGGCTGTACCAATGTCTCGCTGACGCTGGGCACGACGGACGGCAAGGGGAACTTCTCGGGCCAGTTTGATCAGAATAACGCCGGTACGATTCTCTCCAGCGTCCAATTCCCGCCCACAGGCGCCAACAATTACAGCTACGCGGCCAGTGGCGCCAATGGACGCTATACCTTCAATATGCTGGGCAATCCGACCACGACCCCGGCCGGGGCGCCGCTTCCGTTCGTTCTCTATGCCAGTGGACAGAATCGCGGATTCCTGCTCGATCAGTCCAGCTCGTCCGTGATGACAGGAACGATGAATCCGCAGGGGAAAGGGAGCGGGCTTTTCGGCGGTTCGACGTTGCCGGGTACGTATGCCGCAGCGACCACCCACAGCGGCAGCTCCGGAGTCGACCCGATGGCCGCCAACCTGCTGCTCACATGGACGAACAGTGCGCTGAACACTGGTGCGTGCACCTCAGAGTGCGTCAACGGAACCCAGTACGATACCGTCAACTACAATCTAACCAGCGTACCGCTGGCCGGGGGGTACACGATTCAGGATAGCGGCAACGGTACGATCCTGCTGACTGCTCCTTCGGCTCAGAATTACGCGATCTACGTTCTGGACACCTCAGGTTGTTCTTCCAACCAAGATCCTGTCTGCGCGATACAAGATTTTCTGATGATGGATGAGGACAAGACGAATCCGAACCCGTCCATCATTTTCGCGCAGCAGTAAAGGGCAGCGGCGCGGCCCCTAAAGGGGCGTCTGATTTCCAAAGACTTGCGGCATCGCTGAAGCGATGCCCTGATCCACGAAAGACCCGCCGCGGCATGAACTCTATTTCCCCCGAATTACCACCTTCGCGGTGGCGAAATTGTCGAAACGGTCGTAGGCGCGGACTACGACAACGTGGTCATTCGCGGTGTTCTCGGCCATCGGAGCCGGCGCAGCTTCGGGTTGCGGCACGGTCACGAGAAAGTCGTAGTCCTCCGTTTTCGAATCCGACAACTGGCCGACCGGCTCGACGAATTGCCAGTCGCCGCCATCGAGCGAATACTCCGCGCGCTTGATCGGCGAAAAGGAATCTTTGGCGCGGAAGCGGACACGGATCTTTTTGCCGAGCTGCTTTCCGATCTGCCTGTCATCTTGCCTGTCATCTTGCCTGTCAACGACAGTGGCAGTCAGGTTCTCGATTACCGGAGCGGTGGTATCGACCTCGAAGCGGGCGCTGACACGCTCGGCGTAGAGCGCTTCTCCGGGCGAATGCGAGGGCGCATCGGAGGCGATGACCTTCACGGTGTAGCCGCCGTCGGGCAGAAGACTGGCGTCGAAAGAATAGTAGCGATCGAAGAGGCTACTCTTCAGCAGCAGCCAGCGCGATTCGCCGTCGCCGCGGTAGTAGACGGTGTAGACGAGCTGGTCGTCGTTGTCGTCATGGGCCGCCCAGCGGATGCCGACCGAGTCGCGGTCGCGCAAGGCCGGAGGTGGAGGATCGAAGCGCGGCTGCCCGGGACGCGGGCGGCTCGCTGCCGGTCACATGCGGAATCGCCTGATAGCGGTATCCGGGCTGCACCGTGATTTCGTCAATTTCAGGGGCAACGTTCTTGGGCAGGTAGTTCAACAAGACGTCGTCAACGCGAGGCGCGGGATTGCCCGCATGGAGAACGGCCTTCCACTGCACGAAGCGCGCTGGCGGAATCTTGAGTTCGGAGCCGCCAGCGAGGGCGAGGGCGAAATCGATGCGCGTCCACGGACTCCAGTTGCGGTCGGGATTGTCGACGTTGCCGCTGCGCGCATAAAGCTCGACATTGGAATTGGAATTGGAGTTGGGATTGGGATTGCCGGTGGCGCGGACGCTGGCGCGTCCCCAGAGGGAAAAAATGCGCGCGTCGAAAACATCGCTTTCGTACGTGCCTTCCGACTCGGGACCAGGACCGAGGACAAAGATTTTTCCGAGGTTGCTGCTGGAGGCGTAGAGTCCTCCGCCGGGGGCGGCGGCAAAGGCGGTGATTTGTGTGGCGCTCGCCTGGACTAGATCGGTGTAATCGTCAGCCTCATTGCCGTTGATGGCGAAAATGTGGCCGCGATTGCCGGTGCCGGCGATGAGGCGTCCGTGCCGGTCGAAGCCGAGAGCGTAGACGAGATCTTCGTGGGAGGTCCACAAGCGTGACGGTGCGCCATCGGGCGCGATGCGATAAATCTCGGAGCCGCCGGTAGCGCCCAGTCCGGGAGCGGGAAAGGGCGGCGTAATCACAGGCGCGGCGGGAGCTGCGGTGATGGTGATATTGCCGCCGGGTGCGGGCGGGTTCTGCGCTGGACTGGCGAGCGTGATGCCCATTTGCGGCATGGTCGCGCCGGGCCGCTTCTCTCCCGCAGCGGCGGCGTAGATATTGCCCGCGCCGTCGATCGCGAGCGCGGTAATTTCTTTCTTGGGCGCGCTGTAGAGAACGAACGCCTCGCCATTCGGCGCGATGCGATAGACCAGCCCGCTGCCATCGGAACCGGCAATCAGGTTGCCTTTGGGATCGAGTGCGAGCACGCGAATGTGGACTTCATCGCTCTTGAAGAAAAGCGAGTGCTGGCCGTTGGGGCTGACTTTGTAGATTTCGCCGTGATCGCCGGTGGCGACATACAGCGCGCCGGCATGGTCGAGAACGATGTCCCAGATGTACTTGGAGCCAGGATCGAAATAGGGTGTCGCGCTCCAGGAGGCTTTCGCGCCAGCCTTGGCGGCGGCTGCGCCTTTCGCGGGTTCCAGGCGATACACCTTGCCGTCGGGGGCAGTGGCAGCGTAGACGATGCCGTCTTGTTGTTCTTCTATTCTTATCGACGACCAGGGCCTGCACCTGCAATTCCTGCGGCTCGAAGATGGTCGTCGCTTTGACCATCGGGCGTGATGCGATAGACGCGGGCCGGAGATCCAGCGGCGGCGTAGATGTTGCCCGCGGAATCGGAGGCGATCGACCAGATGTAGGTCGAGGGCGTGGTCGCGAGCGCTTTGAACGCCGGGGCAAGTTCGAGGCCGCCCTCACTGCGCAGCGCAACGCCTTTGGCCGTGCCCTTGGTCAGTTCGTCGAACCTGGATTGTTCCCAGGTGCGGGTGCCCTCGGCGAGGGCGAATGTGGAAAGCGCGGAGGTGGAAAGAATAAGTACCGACAGTAGAGCAAGCGTCTTACGAGCCAAAGTCATACCTCATTTTAAGCAGTTATTTCTTCTCCGCGCCGCCGTATGTTTTCAGCGCCAACTCCAGATCCTGAATGCGATGGCTGTCTTTTACCTTGGCGAGAGAATCGCGCGATACAGCGATGCTTCCATCCAGTATTCGTTTCAAGTTGTCCAGATTACGCTGCCAGCGTGCAATCACGGACACGGCACGCTTCCCATGCCTCCGGGAACAAACAGGCGGCGGGCGATCTGGCGCAGTAATTCCTCGCGCTGCCAGTTGACGTTGCAACTGTGGAATGTGGGCAGCTCCGTAGACGATGACGATGCGGCGGGATCCAGCCTCGGCATCCAGACAATTCTCCACGATGCGGCGATTGCGCTCATGCCAGCCTCCCATAGCTATGTCGGAGACCGTATTCTCGCCGATCACTTGCTCAAACTGATAATCGGCGATGGCCACGCCCTTGGTATGCAGAAAATCAAAGAGCGTCGGCTCGGTCTGCGACTGCATCTGCTTGGTGGTTTCCTCTGCCAGCGCCTCCACCTTGTCCTTAACCTCTTTAGGTTCCATCTCCTCGGCACGGCTCTGCCATGCTTTGGTTATGCGCCAGTCGCTCGCGGCATAGCGTGCGTGCAGCGTGGGGGCAACTTCGGCCAGATATGCGGCCTCGGGAGGGAAATAGCCTTCCATCGGCCCCTGATAAGCCTCTGGCGTGATCTCGCCGCAAATCAAATCCGGATGCAGCGCCTCAACTTCATTTCGCAGATCGGCGAGAGAGTAGTGACTTTCAGCCTTGAAATGCAGATCGTGCGCTGTCCCCAGCAGAATCACCTCCGGGTTCGACGCAGCTGGGGTCGGCCGGGTTTGTGCGGTTTGGGCGGGTTGCGCGAGAAGATAAGAGGATAGCAATGGCAACCAAAAGACCACCGCCAGTTTCTTGATGTCGAAAGTGCGCGTCAGCCGGAATTTCCTTTGTAACATCAAAAACGGCGCTACATGTATAGAGCTGGACGTCCCCGCGGACCCTTCGGCTGCGCTCAGGGCAAGCTCGCGAGACGCCCGTCGCTCCACTTGAAGCGCAAGCTACTTGATGTTAATCGTCAGCATCTGCGCGCCGGAGACGACGTAGTCGAGCGGATCGGTGGAAGCTTCGCTGACCGACGATTCCCCGAGCACGACCATATCCTGCGTGCCGCGCATGTTTTCCATGACGTTCATGACGGAGAGCGGCAGCGTCGGCATCACTTTGTCGGCGACCATGGCTTCGGGATCGGACCCGATCAGCGATACATACACGCGATCGTTGGCGCGCTCTTTGTTCAGCAATGCGATCGTGGGCGCCAGGCCCAAGCCGCGGTTCATCATCGGCGTACCGCGGTGCATGCGGTCGAGGGTATCTCCGTCGCTGACCAGGATGCGCAGCATTCCCTTCGAAGTGGAGGTCGGAATCCGTATGGGAATCTGGCGTACGAGCCGCTCGCCACGATACGGACGAATCACGGTCTCCACCATAATCTGGTCGCCGGGACGAGCTTCCGTCATGTCCGTGCGCGCAGCTTCCAGGCGAGCGGAGCGGCGCTCGCGGACAAGATCGAAATCGAGCCTCACGCCCTGAACGTCGGGAGCGTCGAAAGGATTGCTATAAATGCGCCCAAAGCGCTCACCGATGGAGGCAGCGGCCAAAGCCGCCGCGGGCTGCCCGTTGTCTTGCGGGGCAAACATGTTCCGCAGCGTCACCTCGGGATACCCCTTCACGCTGAGCACGCCATTCATGCGGTAAGTAATGTCCTCGCCGTATTGGTTGGTGCCGTGCAGCGCGTTGAAGACGGTGGCCATCATGGCCAACGGACTGAGCCGCGCGTTGTTGAGAATTTCGTAATGGAATTCCTTGGTCGCCGTTCCACGTTCCCCGACAGTATGCATGGCCACAGTCACCGGAATCATCTTCGACTCGCGCCCCGGCACGCCCATAATGCCGTTCTGGCGGTCCTGCACGAACGCACCGACGGTCTCGGTCGTGTTGACGATCTTGAATGCATTCAGCGGTGAAGGCAGCGTGGCCAGCACGGTGGCCTTGGTCATCGGCAGGTCTACTTCGCCAAACTGCAAGAGCGGATGTCCGCAGGCAAGCAAATGCTGCGGATCGACGTAAGTCACGGTGCAGGTGGCGGCAATATCCATATCGCCGCGAACCAGCACGGCGCTGACCGCGGATCCCGCCTCGATCGGTTCCGGCTGCTTGCGATCGCTCGCGGAGCCAATGCCCATCACCGGAACGATGCCCGCCGCCGCGAATTGCGAGCCGTAGCGCTGCAAGGTCTCGTCAGAAAAACCGTTAAACACGAGAGGAGTCTCGATTGGCGTCAGATAGTTGCTATAGCTCTGGGACGGGAGCGCAGCGCTTTCGCCGGGACTAGCGGTTTGCGAGGTTCCGCCCCGGCTGGGAGAAGTGGTGTCGGGACTGCTGGCACGCATCGACGCCGGCGCCGGACTTGGTGCCCGACCTCGTCCCGAACTATGATCCAGCGCATTGATCTCCAGCATCTCCTCGATCGGCGTCACACCGGCGATCGGCTCCTTCGAGAACTCGCCGATGCGGAAGGCGAGCGCGCCCGCCAGCTTGCCGTCGAAATAGACCGGGCTTCCGCTCATACCCGCAACCACGCCGGTATATTCGGGCTTGGTGCCGTGCAGACGGACCAGGATAATGTCGCCCCTGGGACCGTTCACGTTGCGCATCACGCCCAGAACTTCCACGTCCATGGATTCGGGCTTCACGCCCTGGAACACGGTAAGCGCTGTGCCTTTCATGCCTTCGTGGATCTGATCGAGCGGCATGATCGCAGGAACCATGACGGCAGGAACAATGACGGCCTGAGGAACGATGGCAGACGTCGGCCTGTCTTGCACAGTAACTTGCTGTGCAATAACCCAGACAGCAGACAACAGACACAGAAGGACAGCGAGTGCGCGCGCAACTTTACCCATGACAGACCCCGGAGGTCAGAAAATGACCTTACTGCTTGTAAAGACTCCGCCTGCTATCAGAAGGTTTTGCCAGGAGAGGAGGTTTTTAAGGCCCGCAAAAAATCCCAACCGCAGCGTTCTTGCATCTATACTAGCACAATAGTTTTCGAGGATCTCCCATGTTTTACAGTGCAATTTAGCAGGCGGATCGGGCTGCCATCGGCTTCCCGTAAGCATGTGATCTTACTGGCGTTTGTTCTTGTCTGGATGGCTGCCGCGACTCTCTCGGCTCAGGCTCAAGATGGCTCGCAGCAGCCCCCGGCGAATCCGAATCAGCAGGAGTCTCCGCCGGAAGCGGGTGGACCGCAAAACGACGTCGGACCGTATGTGATCCCAAAGAAGAAGGAAGAACCGCCGCCGCCAGCCCCAGAAAAACCGAAAAAGATCGAGAACATGCCCGACTACTCGATCACGGTGAGCGTTCCGCTGGTGAACCTGGATGTGCTGGTGACTAGCAAGGACGGCCAGACTATCCCGGGGCTGAAGAAAGAAAATTTCAAGATCCTGGAAGATGGCGCGCCACAGCAGATTGCGACCTTCAATCAGAGCGAGGCGCCCATGACCGCGGTGCTGCTGATTGAATTCGCGGCTTCACCGATGTTTCGCCAATTGCAGGAATATGCCTATCTCTATGACGCGCTGAACGCTGCCTACGCGTTCGCGGGCGGCCTGAAAAAAGACGACTATGTTGCCGTGGTTTGCTATGACATGAATCCGAAGATCCTGGTGGACTTCACGCAGGACAAGCGGGCGATCATGGGTGCGCTCAACATGCTTCGCATCCCCGGCTTGAGCGAACGCAATCTGTTCGACGCGATGTTCGACACGCTCGACCGTATTGACCGCATCGAAGGCAAGAAATACATCATCCTGGTTTCTTCCGGAGCCGACACCTTTAGCAGGGTGACTCTCGATCAGACGTTGAAGAAGATCAAGTCCACGAAAGACGTAACGATCTATCCGATTAGCATTGGCTGGCAGTACCGTGAGATGGTGCAGTCGCGAAGCTTGGCCAGCGGAGCCCGCGACGTTGGATGGCTGCAGAATGACAACCAGTTGAATACCTTCGCCAAACTCACCGGCGGACGGGCATACTTCCCGCGCTTCGAAGCCGAAATGAAGGATATTTTCCACGACATCTCCGCCGACATCCGAAACCAGTACACCATCAGTTACCACCCCACCAACGCCAAGCTCGACGGCACCTATCGCAAGTTGAAAGTCGAACTCCAGGCGCCGGACGGTGGTCCGCTAAAGGTTCGCGATCAGAAGGGCAAGGAAGTGAAATATATCGTGTATGCGCGCGAAGGCTACACGGCGAAGCACACGGTGGACTAGGGCGAACTCACGCAGCCGCCCATGCCGCCGGTGCAGCATGGGTGGAGGAGCGTCGAGAAATAACAGATGTTCTGCGCGCCTGCCGTGCTCCGACTTTGCGTCGCATCGTCATGATGGCTTAACCCAACGGCGTTCATTCCCCAAAACCTTGCCATTTCTGCGCCATAGCTGCGGCGGAGCAGTTGTACCGGTGGAGTTCAGTCCAAAGTACATCGCGGTTCTGGCAAATGGGCAGTCGGGCGCGTGTACTCTCGACCATTTTGGAAGCGAACTCCCGAGAGAGGCATCGGCCATCATATCGCGGTACTTTAATGTAGAGGCTCGACGAACTGGCCGCTGCGCAAGCCTCGCCAAAGAGGATCACTATGCCCGCTTCCAACGGTCACACCGTACTACGGCGCAGTTCAAGAGTGCCGATGAACATTCCCATCCGCGTTACCAGCATGGAGCCCAAGGCCCAGTTCTCCGAGATCTGTGAGACGCTGGTGGTCAGTGCGCATGGTTGTGCGCTGCGCTTCCCGCAGAAATTGGACACCGGAAGCGCCCTGCGCCTGGACAGCCGGGGAGGCCGGCAGGCCACGGCCTCCGTGGTTTTCTGCCAGCCCGACGGACAAGGCTTCCGACTGGGCGCGCAGTTCGACCGGCCGGAAAACTTTTGGGGATTGGAATCCTGTCCCGATGATTGGCGTGTAGTGGAGATGCCTGCACCGACCGCTCAACACCCTCCCCAAGAATTGTCGGCCAAGTCCATTGTTCTGCACCAACCGCAAACTCCTTCCCGGGCCTCGCAAGACGTTCTCGATAAGGTCCGGGAGCAACTCTCCGAGGACCGCTTGCGAGGCATACTTGCGAAACTGGTTCAGCCCTTGCAGGCGGAAGTCACCGAAGTGCGCGAGAAGCTGGCCGCGAATGCCAAGCGCAACCGCTTCGAGGTGTCGCTTGGATATATTCCCCCGGAGTTGGAGGAGAAGCTATGGGAGCGCCTGCGACATGAGCTTGGGACGCGAGTCCTGGAGCAGACGCGACAACAGTCCGCCGAGATGCTGGGATCGGCGAAAACGGCGATGGAGGAAAAGATCGGTGCAGCCCTGACCGAGTTTCGGCACCGTCTTGCCGGTGAACTGCACGCCGTCGAACAACGGGCGCAGGTATTGTCAAAGGAACTCACCACCACGACGCAACAGCAGGTCCACGCCGGAATGGAGAAACTGCAGCGGCAGGCTTTGGAGAAGGAAGAACATCTCGACGCAGCAAGCGAAAAACTCCTGTCTTCTTTGCAGGAGCAACTTGCGGAATCACATAAGGTTCACCGCCGTGAGGTCGATCAGATCCAGGTTGATGCCGCCGCGAAAGCGTTCCAACTCCAGTCGGAGGTGTCGGACCTCGGCCGGAGAATGGCAGCGCTGAACGAATCCGTGCGCCGGCTGGAGTCGGATCTTGACGCGCACCTGGCGCGGGTCGCAGCGGAAATCGTCTCCGGTGCGGAGGGTCAAATCGAGAGCGCTGTCGCTGTGGCACTCAAGAACCTGCAAGCACGCGCCTCGAACGAAGTCGAAACCGGGCTCAGCGAGATGTGCGGCCACCTGAGAACCATCCAGAACCGCATTGAAGACTCCTTTTCTGGTTCGGTGACAGCCCGGGCCGAGGAAGCTGTGGAGTCGATCGTGCAAGAATTCGAGGAACTGGCACAGCGAGCCACGGAAATGTGGCGACTCGCACTCGCCAAGGACTTGAATTCAGTGGCGAACACGCTGGGCCAGCAACTTCGTCAGGAGCTCGAACCCGAGGCCGGCCAATGAAAGCCCGGGTGGCAATTTAGTTCTGGTATCTTTAGCGCGGATGCGATCTATGGCTAATTCTCAGCGCTTTCTGCCGAAACGCCCGCCGTCACGCGATCGCTCCCAAGTAGAATCGGCGTATATGTGAGCAAAGCTGCAAGAGCTACAAACTCTTGACTTTATCTGACTTCATCGCGCCGCCGGCGGCTCTTGGCCGGTGGGAATTCCGACTAGGTAGCGATAGAACGCAACAGCCCGGTTGACCGCGGAAGACTCATTTCCCGCGATCAGCCGGTTTGCGTTCTTTCCTGTGCGCACGATGCTGTAGTATCGCCAGACATTTTCCGATTCGCGATCCAGAAAGTAGATCGACTGCATCTCACCCGGGTGGAAGAGAGTTATGAAGAGATAGTGCATCGTGCTGACGTTTTCGACATCGAAGACGAGCCGGTCCGCCGAAGCTTCAACAATGTGCATTCGGTAGGTGGCCTTGCCAGAAAGGTTATCGACCTGCACATAGTAGAGTACCTTGCCTTCCTTCATCTCTTCGGGCATGAAGTCTTTGCGGCGTTGACTAGGCTGCGAGCCGGTCAGAGCGTAGGCGTCCACAATTAATGTTTGCCACTGCTTGTGAGTGGTCGACCAGTAGCGCATGCCCGCGAGTTCTGAAATGGCCCCGATGTGGCGAAGCAAGCCTTCAGCTCCCGAGGTTTCACGAAATCGCGCGACGGTGGTTACCAACGTTGTAAAGCCCACCGCAGCCCAACCGGTGCACGCGGGAGGCTTCCAGTCGCGGCCGAACTCGGCCTTGCTCCACGACTTCGCGATGGCCGATTCATCCAGACCAGGATAGGGCGGAACGGGTTCCTTTCCGCATGGCGGCTGCGGTCCTAATTGCGAATAGCCGCGCGCCTGGCAGAGCAGCATTGCCAAGAATAAAAGCAAAACGCGGTGCCGGGTCCAACTCCGGGCAACTGTCTGATGACGCGGATCTGCGCTTACCTGACCAGCATAGGTGTTGCCTGGGGCATGGGTCAGGTACAGAAAATGCATCGGAATGAAGCTTGATCGCCAAACAATCACGTCGTGTCCCCAACAAAGCGATGTCTTCCGCCGAGCTGCCTCAAGAGGGTGGCTCAGGCCGACTGCTGTGGCGGGCCAACTGCCTTCTTAAGACGCCAATAGATTCGCTCACTTGCTCTGGCAGTACTGTGCAGAATCGCTCATGTCGTGCGTCACGGCAAGCATGCTGGCACATGCCTCGGTTGGTTCCGAAAGTCCTTTCAGGGTGTAGCTCACGCGGTGCTGGCTTCAATGTTGTTTGCCGGTGGACAGCGCCTTTTCGATCGCTGTGGTAACAGGTTGAGAGTCCGGCTCGACTTCGGTATCGAACCGAGCGGCAACCTCGCCATCCCGCCCGACGAGGAATTTGGTGAAGTTCCAGCCGATCTCCCAACCGGTTTTCGGGTGAGTAGTTTTGTCGGTCAGGAACCGGTACAGCGGCGTGATATCGGGCCCATCCACGGACACTTTGGCCATCATGGGGAAAGTCACTTTATACGTGAGGGTGCAGAAGGCCTTGATCTCCTGATTCGAACCCGGCTCCTGATCTGCGAAATTGTTCGCGGGAATGCCGATCACAACAAATCCCTGCTCCTTGTATTTTTCGTAGATCGACTCCAGAGCGGAATACTGCGGGGTGTAGGCGCAACGGCTGGCAACGTTCACGAGCAACGCAACTTTGCCTTTGAACTTCGAAAGTGGCGTCGGCTGACCATCGATCGAATCCAAGGTGAAATCGTAGATTGTCTTGTCCGTGGCCATCAGACTCGTCCCCATTAGTGTGATGAACACCAAGAATTCCTTAATTGTGTCACTCCAGGTGAATGGGCGGATCCCGAAAAATCCGGCAAGAGCAATCCGCGACTACCTGCTGAATAGAGGGCAGACTTTGATCAGAAGTACGCATTCGGCCGCCAAGCTCAATTGTACTTGCTCGCCTTCCTGAACTGGCAGTTGGGCATGAGGGCAGAGTTTGGGCATAGTTGCACCAAAACCGGGAAATCCTCACACAGCCTTTGCCGTCGCACCCCTGCCTAACTAGATGATCTTGAATGGGTTGAGCGATGACCGAGACGGAATCGAACCGGCGCGTGCTTTTAAGGCACATGGGATTTACAATCCCCAGTTCCCCCGAGGAGAAATCGCCGTGATCCCACGCTATACCCGGCCCGAGATGGCTCGCATCTGGAGCGACGAAAACCGCTTCCGCACCTGGCTCGCGGTCGAAGTCGCCGCGACCGAAACGCTGGCCGCCGCCGGCATCGTGCCGAAAGATGCCGCCAAGGCGATCCACGCGCGCGCCGACTTCAACGTGGACCGCATCTTCCAGATTGAAGCCGAGGTCAAACACGACGTCATCGCCTTCACGACCGCCGTGGCCGAGATCGTAGGCCCGCACGCCCGCTGGTTTCACTATGGCCTGACCTCGAACGACGTGGTCGATACGGCGCAGGCGTTGCTCATCCAGCAGGCCTCGTCGCTGATCGCCGGCGATCTGGAGCGCCTCGCCGAGGTGCTCGGACGCCGGGCATTCGAGTTCAAAGACACGCCGATGATCGGCCGAACCCACGGCATCCACGCCGAACCCATCACCTTTGGCTTCAAGATCGCCAACTGGTATTCGGAGACGCGGCGCAACATCGCGCGCTTCAAGGCCGCCGCCGAAGATCTGCGTGTCGGCAAATTCTCGGGCGCGGTAGGAACCTTTGCCCACCTCACGCCGGAACTCGAAGAGAAGATCTGTGCCCGTCTGGGATTGAAGGCCGCCGCGGTGTCGTCGCAGGTGATTCAACGCGACCGCCATGCCCACTATCTGGCGACGCTGGCCACGATCGCCTCGACGCTCGACAAGATTGCGACCGAGATCCGCCACCTGCAGCGCACCGAAGTCCGCGAGGCCGAAGAATATTTCAGCGAAAAGCAGAAAGGCTCGTCGGCCATGCCGCACAAGCGCAATCCGGTCACCTGCGAACAGATCTCTGGATTATCGCGCGTGGTGCGGTCGAACGCGCAGGCCGGATTCGAGAACGTCGCGCTCTGGCACGAGCGCGATATTTCGCACTCCTCGGCGGAGCGCATCATCATTCCCGACTCCACCACGCTCGCCGACTACCTGCTCAACAAGACGGCGGACCTGATTGAGACCCTGCTCGTCTATCCCGAGCGCATGATGGCGAACCTCGAAAGTACGCGCGGCCTCGTCTTCAGCGGACAGTTGTTGCTCGACCTGGTCGAAAGCGGCGTTTCCCGCGAAGACGCCTATCGCCTGGTGCAGAGCCACGCCATGCGCGCGTGGAAAGAGAATCTCGACTTCCACGAACTGATCGTGAACGATCCCGAAATTCGCGGACGAGTGCCACGGGCAAAGATCGAGCACGCTTTCGACCTGACGCGGCAGCTCAAGAACATCGACAAGATTTTCGCCAGGGTGTTTCCATTAGGTTTGCACTTGCGGTCGAGTGCGGTGCGCGTCACAGCACGGGGTGCTGGCAAGAGACGGAAAAGCAGCGACAGGGCTCGTTAGAAGATCTTTTCACCAGTAGGGCCTCTGATGATTGCGGAGTGAGTTATTTTGCATGTTCGTTGGGGAAGACTTGGTCGTGCGTCCAATCGTTAGCTCATTAGCTCGAATTAACCTGCCCTCGACATCATGGCCGTAACTACTCATCCGGAATTCTAAGTCTAGTGGTAGAATGCCAGCTGAAGTCGGAGCCTACTTACTCTGGATGTTCCTCGACTCTCCTTCACATCTCTAGGAGCTTGCTTATGCCCGAGAAACACCTGTCATTGATCCTATCTATCCAGTTCCTCTTCGCCATGACTTTGGGATGCGGATCGTCCAACATGATGCCCCCGCCGCCGGCATCGAAATCTGAGTTTCTCTATGTCATGACCATCCAGCCACCTAGCAATTCACAGCTCTTGGTTTTCACGCTGGACCCATCGACGGGAACTCTGAGATCATCCTCAACGATGGCCACGCCACTGACTTTGGGCATCGCCGCTGATTCCGTATCGAAATCCCTATATCTTTCCGATAACAACCCGGCGGCGCCCGCAATCGACATTTTTTCGATGGATCCCAAGACAGGTTCGCTGACCGCAGACGGCGCCTTCATACTGACTAGCATTTGTCCTTTTTGTCCTCCTGCCAGTGGGCCTGGCGCGCTGGCTATGGACTCGAATGGGCGAGTTCTCTTACTACGGCAGTAATACTTTCGGGAGCGGGATATCTGAGGGAATTGGCGCACTGACCATCAACTCCGCGACTGGCGCGTTGAATCTGGTTCCTGGTTCACCATTTCCCGCCGATGATGTGCCGTATGGAATTCTCGTGCATCCTTCGGGGCGTTTTATCTATACCGAAAATACGCTTAACCAAGCCGTGCTCCCTTTCCCCTTGCATAGTATCTCCGGATTTTCTGTTGACTCCGGCACAGGCGCGCTCGCTCCGGTGCCAGGCTCGCCTTTCACTCCGCCTGCGAACGCCGACCTTACAGGTTTCGAGTTCCAACCGTCAGGTAATTTCTTGTACGCGAGCACGGGCACAGCGGCAAATGGCCTTCTGGCTTGGAGCGTCGACAGCACAACCGGTGCCCTAACGGCGCTGCCTGAATCCCCATTTGCGGCCGGCACCCCGCTTGCTGGTGTAATGATCGACCTTTCGGGCAAATTTCTGTATGCATTAAATGGTCCGGTCGGTGGGATATCGGGCTTTGCCATCGATGCAGCCAGCGGGGTCTTGACTCCGATGAGCGGCTCTCCCTTCGGCGCCGGCGCCGCGATCGGCAGCCAGGTCGTTGATCCTTCCGGACGAGTCTTAGTCGCGGGGGACGATAAGAACCGCGCGATCACTCTATTCACGATAGATTCCTCGACCGGTGCGCTTACCCCGCTCGGAAGCCCGACTTCGATTGGCAGCGTTCCCGTATCGCTGGTGATGGCTACAGCTCCCTAAGTAAGTCAGGGCGCTGGCGGAAGAGGAGTTTTGAAGGGCGACGGCTTCAACCGCGCCGTAAGCGGCTTTGTACCGGACGATCGACCTGACCAGCAAGCGAACTGCCTCTCGACCCACCCCTGACCAGTTCCAGCAACTCTATCAGCTGCTTCAACTGTTTCTGTCCGACGTGGCGCAGTATTTCACGGCTGTGCTTTTCGATTGGCGCGTCCATTTCACGCAGCAGCTTTAGCCCGGCGGCGGTGATCTTTCCGTAGATGACGCGGCGATCGTGTCGGGCGCGCGTGCGCTCGACGAAGCCGCGGTCTTCCAGTCGATTCAACAGACGCGTAATATCGGGATCGTGCGTGATCATGCGCTCGCCGATCTCGCGGCACGGCAAGCCCTCCGGCCCAGCCCCGCGCAAGATGCGCAGCGCGTTGTATTGCGTGCCGGTGAGTCCGAACTCTTTAAGCTTGCCCTCGACCTGCGCCTGGAGCGCGTCGGCCGTGCGCAACAAGGATAGATAGGTTTCCTGTTGCGCGGCTGGTGAAGGGGAGTTTTTGTTTGAGTTCCGCCTGCAAACCACGCGGCATGATGCGAGATTAGTCGTTATGACAAACAACTGTCAAACCGCCGGGGAGCTTGCACCGTTTATTCAGCCTTGGTGGCCTTCCAATCCGCTGATGCGTTGCTCGTGTGCCGCGGCAATCCTCACCAGGTCGCCAATAAGACTCGGCGTGCCCGCGGAGGATCTTGTCATGTTCCTTCACCGACTCTCCAACTCCTTAGTCGATTCTCTCAATTCATTCGTCGATTCTCTCAATTCCTTCGTCGACTGGCCAGGCTCTGCACGTCCGCCGTGAGCAGTTGGAGACTTTCCGCCAGATGCTTCGTGTTTTTCGGTCAGACGATCCAATCGTTCGTCAGTGGTCATAAGGTTACTATTCTTCCTTCTAGAAAAACGCCTTTCCGAGGCACCTCTGTCTCAATGAGTCTTCGTAACTCGAGTAATAGTTTGTAAAGGCGCCCAGCGGGCGCATCTCTCCAGACCGGTCGCGCATCTATTTAACTAACCGGTTAATACTGTGGGGAACCGGAATTCCAGTAAGGAGGGCAACCATGAAGAAGCAGGGTATTTGCTTGGTCATGATGCTTGTGGCGTCGCTCGTCCTGCTGAGTGTGACTGCAATGGCCGCCACCGGCCGGTATGACGAGCAGATTCAGCAGGCGGTCAGCCAGAAGATTCATGGCACCAAGCAACTGCAGAGTGTGAGCTCCAGCGTCGAAGATGGCATCGTGACCCTGACCGGGACGGTCAATCTTTATCAGGACAAACTCGACGCCGCGAAGAAAGTGAAGAAGATCGCAAACGTCACCGGCGTTCGCGATGACATCGCGGTCGCGGGAGAAAGCGTGCCCGATAGCCAGCTCCAGCAAAAACTGGCAAAGAAACTGGCCTATGACCGCGTTGGATACTACGACAACGCGTTCAACTACGTTGCGGTCAGCGTGAAAGACGGTGTCGTAAGCCTCAGTGGCGATACTGTGTGGGACGTGCCGAAGGATTCGGCGCTCAGCATCGTGTCGCGCACCCCGGGCGTCAAGGACGTGGTGAATGATGTAACAGTTCTGCCCGTTTCGAATTTTGACGATTCGATCCGAGTACGCACGGCGCGCGCAATCTATCGCGACGCGGTGCTTAGCCGCTACGCGATCGATCCGGCGCGCCCGATCCGCATCGTAGTCGATAACGGGCACGTGACGCTCTACGGAACCGTCCAGAGCGCGATGGACAAAACCATTGCTGGGATACGAGCGAGTTCCGTACCGGGCACGTTCCGCGTCGAGAACAAACTGGTGGTGAACTAACTGGTGAACGACTGAGCAGCAACTCTCTCTCCTGGCGGGCGCGGCGCAAGCTGCGCCTTCTTTGCGGCGTGGGCGATTTAGCCTCTCAGCGGCTCTGGACTGCGGGTTTCCACTTGTTCAAGAATGCTAGAAAATCTTCCGGGGTGAGCGCTCGCGCGTTCTCGAATTCGCCGTTCTTCTGGCTGTACACTAGCTTCCCATCGGCATCGAGCACGGCCAGCCCGGGAATGCCGCGCTTCATCGGAACCTCGTACTTCGCCATCAGGTCCTGGTTCTTCTCTCCCTTTCCGATATCCACGTGCACAACTTCATAGTTGGCGGCGAGTATGGGCGCCAGGTCCGAACTATGAAAAGCCTTATCGAGCACATGGCAGTCAAAGCACCAGTTGGCTCCAAACACGACAATGACGCGCTTGTGTTCCGCCGTAGCCTTCGCCAGAGCCTCTTTGATTTCGGCGCGCGCATCGGCGCTTTCGTTGTAAATCTCTTTCTCTTTGCTAATCGATTGGCTAAAGCAGACCGCGCTGGACGCGGCCACCGCGGCCGCGAGAGCCAGCGTAAAAAACCGCCGATAGAGGTTCACCGTGGACTCCTGCCCTGAAGATGTGAAACTTGAGTATACCTCGGGAAAAGTCGCTAAAAGCAAAGTCGCTATTAGTTCTTGGCCTTTGGCTCTTAGCTAAAAGCCAAAAGCCAAAAGCCAAGCAAAGCGATCCTTATTTCGCCTTGCGGGAGTGCACCAGTTGCAGGCCGTCGCTCTGCAGGATGCGCTGGATCTGATGTTTGGCGTGGACCGTCCAGGGCCCGGTGGTGTCGAGCTTCACGTAGGCGCGCCAGTGTTGCAGCGCCTTGCGCGGTTCGCGCATCTTCTCGTAGGCCAGCGCGATGTTGTAGTGCGCGTCCGCATAAGTGGGTGCGAGTTGAATGGCGGTCTTGTAAGTGTTGATGGCTTCCTCGACGCGTCCGGTCTCGTCCAGCACGTTGCCCAGGTCGAAATAGGCGAGCGCGTAGCGTGGATCGATCTGAATCGCCGAACGGTAGTGCCTTTCGGCGAGCGCGTATTCCTGACGGTTGTAGTAGAGCGTACCCAGGTTGATGTGCGCGGCAGCGTGAATGGGATCCATTTCAAGAACCTTCAAGTAGGTCGTGATCGCCTCGCTCTGCGTGGAGGGATTCTCTTCCAGCATGATCCCACGCGCAAACAAGTCGGCAACGTCGGTAACCACCAGTTCCGGTCCATTCCGCGGCGGGCTGGTCACGACTTTACTTTCTGCGGACGAGAAATCGAGCATGAACTGTCCGGCGATGGGCTCAAGCAGCCGGCCCTGGTGCCGGAAAGCAATGCGGTGTCCGCTCCGATAGGCCCCAGCCTCGAGCAGTGGATTCTCCATGCCGGCAACCTGTTTCTGCATGGCATCGAGTGATCGCCGGATGACGGCCGGACGAACGCGCTGAGCGCAGAGGTCTCGCACTTTCTTGATTTGCACAAGATCGAAAAAGGAATAATCTTCGCCCGTCGTCACCAGTCCCGCCTTCTCCCAGGTTTGAAGCTGGCGGGGAACGAGCCGGAGAATGCGCAGCAAGTCTGCGCGGCTGTAGCGATACACGGCGGTACCAAGCGCTCGTCCATGATTATCCGGAACTTCTGTGCGGGAATGCAAGTAGCAACGTGGTGGAACCCGTTGGAAGGTTGTGGAGAATAGGGCCGAAATGGCACAAAAGTGGCGGCTTTTCTTCTCGCCGCTTGCACCTCTGCGGATGGCGAAGAGATACGAATAACATCCGAAGCAAACGTGGCCAGCGTCGTGGCATCGCAAATTTCCAATATGTTTGGGCAGTGAATTATGCACCATCCACCTCTCGCGCCGAGTAACACTAACTTAACCACACTCGGAGACCGCCATGGAACCGTTCCGCTTTCACCTCTTCGTCTGCACGCAACAGAAGCCAGAAGGCGTCCCCTCCTGCGCGGCCAGCGGGTCGTTCGCTGTGCTCGGCGCGCTCGATCGTGAGATCCAGGCGCGCAGTCTGAACCACCGCAGTCTGAACAATGACGTTCAACTCACGACCTGCGGCTGCATGGGACTCTGCGATGAAGGTCCAGTGATGGTCGTCTATCCGGCAGGGGTGTGGTACCGGCGCGTGCAACCGTCGGATGTATCCGAAATCGTCGATACGCATCTGCGCGACGGCAAGCCCGTCGATCGTCTTATATGGAACGATGCCGCTGCGATGAAGGCCATGGCGGTCGAACATGGGGAAAAGTACCGAGAGGCGATGGCTGCCCGCGAGAAAGCCGGGCTGCTGCCCGATCGCCTCGACCAGATGATCCGCGGCTACATGCCGAGTCGTTGCCTGCTTACGGCGCTTGAACTCGACATCTTTACCGCCGTCGGGGACGGAGCCAATGCCGAGCAGATCGGGAAGAAGATCCACGCCAATGCCCGCGCCGCAGGCATGCTGCTCAACGCTCTCGTAGCCCTCGGACTGCTCTCGAAGAGCGGCGACGATTACCAGAACACGCCCGAGTCGGCACGCTTCTTCGTGCAGGGCTCCAAAGATAACCACCGCAATGGTCTGCTGCACACAGCCAACATCTGGCATCGCTGGAGCACACTGACCGACGCGGTGCGCAGTGGTACCCGTGTCCCCAGCCAGTCGCGACGACAACCCCGAATGGACGCGCAACTTTATTGCCGGCATGCAACGCCACGCCAAAGATCGCGCCCCGCTGGTGTGTGAAGGCCCTGGGCACAGCTGGTGTTCGCCGCATCCTCGATCTCGGCGGCGGCTCCGGCGCATATTCCATCGCGTTCGCAAAAGCTAGTCCCGATGTGCAGGTGCGAGATTCTTGACATCCCAGAGGTCGTGCCGCTCACCGCCGAATATGTCAGCCAGGCCGGCGTCTCACCGCAAGTCAGCCTGCGCGCTGGAGACATGCTCCAAGACGACTTCGGCTCCGGCTACGACCTCATCATGCTGAACGCGATCTGCCACATGTTTTCCGAGGAGCAGAACCGGGACATCTTCCGCCGTGCCCACCAGGCACTCGCGCCGAACGGCCGCCTCGTCGTGCAAGACTTCATCCTCAATCCCGAAAAAACCGGGCCGCAACACGCGGCACTGTTCTCACTGAACATGCTCGTCAGCACCGAAGCGGGTGCCAGTTACAGCGAGTCCGAGTACACCCACTGGATGAAGGCTGCAGGTTTCACCGAGGTATGCCGGATCAACCTGCCCGGGCCGAGCAGCCTGATTGTGGGACTACTGAAATAGGGCGACCCAGATTGCTAAGAACGTGAAAATTGAGCTGCCAATTTTGATTGGTGGAAACCGTACGATAATATTCATTTCTGGAATGCAACTTCATTTACATTGAGGTGGGAGTCCTGCATGAGATGGGTGCTGGTTGTGTTCGCCGTCCTCGGTATCGTCGTTTCTGCACTCGCGTTGCGCGAGCACTACCGCACCGACACTTCGCCTTGCAGCATCAATGAGCGCTGGGACTGCGGCATCGTGAATCACAGTCCGTACGCCATGCTCTACGGAGTTCCCGTGGCCGTGCTTGGCATCGCCGGATATCTGCTGCTCGGTGTGCTCGCGTTCTGGAAAGCATACCCGTGGATGCTGCCGTTGGTGACGGTGGCCTTTGCATTTGCGGTCCACCTGGCGGATGTCGAATCCATGGTGCTGGGCGTCTGGTGCATCTACTGCGTCATATCGCTGGGCGTGATTACTCTGATGACCGTGCTGGCGATCGGCAAAGTCATCGTAGATTCGAGGAGGCGGGCGCGATAGTCCCTACGCGATAGTCCCTATTCGTGCGCGCCCAGCTTCCACGCTATCTGCCGCAGCATTCCCAACAATACTGGAGCGTCATCGGCGTTCAACTCCAGGCGCCGGACCAGCCGCCGCAACTTCTCTTCGGCTGCCACTGCCCGCGGCTTCACGTATCCGCTGGAGCGCAGAACCTCGAGCAGCAGTTGCGTCAGCCGCTCCACCTCTCGCGACCTGGCGGGCTTCTTTTCTTTTTTCCCGAGCGCAGTTCTTGCCGCCGCCGTCTTCCGTCCTCGCACCAGTTCGTACAGGCAGACCGCCACCGCCTGCCCCAGATTCATCGAACCGTGCTCCTCTCGCGTCGGAATCCGCATCACCCAATGGCAGTGGCTCAGTTCCCGATTCGACAGCCCCACCCTTTCCGAGCCGAACAGTAATGCCACGGGTCCCGCCTTCAGTTGGAGTTTGATCGCCCGCGCGCCCTCTTCCAGCCGTCGCAGCCGATGCTGCAACTCTCGCCGCCCTGCCGCCGTTGTTCCCACCACCAGCCGGCAGTCCGCAACTGCCTCGGCCACGCTCGCGTACTGTTCCGCCTTCGCCAGTAATCCCGCTGCGCCGACCGCCGATCGCGCCTCGCGAAACGCCGCCTCGTAGGGATTCACCACCCGCAATCGCCTGACTCCAAAATTACTCATGGCCCGCGCCGCCGCTCCAATATTCAGCGGATTCCGCGTTGCCACCAGCACCACCCGGAGATTATCGAGATCGCCAGAAATTGATCGCCAGTCATTCATAATCGCCAGTCATTCATCTAGAACCATGGACCATCATCGACCATCATTCTACGGCGCGCCGCCCTGCCTACCCACTCGGGCGGCTCTTGCGACCTCCACGCTTGCAGTGCATCCAATCAACAGTGCTAGGATAGAAGTCCCGGCCCAAGGGGACCAAACAGTCCACCCTGGCCGAACTGCTAGCTAGCCGAGAACCCTGGAGGATGAATGGCAAGCAACGCCATCGTTGAAGTTACCGACTCTAATTTCGATTCCGATGTATTGAAGTCCGATAAGCCCGTGCTGGTCGATTTCTGGGCCGCCTGGTGCGGCCCTTGCCGAGCGATCGCTCCCATCGTCGAAGAGCTCGCCGGCGAATATCAAGGCAAAGTCAAGGTCGGCAAAATGGACGTCGACCGTAACGGCGCCACGCCCATGCGCTACAAAGTCACCGGCATTCCTACCCTGCTTATTTTCAAAAACGGACAGGTCGTGGAACAGCTCGTGGGCTACCGCTCCAAAGACGATATTCAGAAAGCCCTGGATCGCCACGTAAGCGCGAAGGTCGCCACCTAGAATAGCTGTCAGCTCTCAGCTCTCAGTACTCGAACACTTAGGGGCCCGAGCGAACCCGGACTTTTTGTCGCGAGGACGCAGGCGCGATTTTTTCTGGCAACTGGGTACTGGCAACTGGCAACTGCTCTTCAGTACTTCCGCAACACGCCAATCACCCGTCCCTGAATCTCGACCGACGCCGCGGGCACAATGATCGGCTTCATCGCCGCGTTCGAAGGCTGCAGGCGAATGTTCTCTCCCTCGCGAAAGAACCGCTTCAGCGTTGCGTCGGTCGACTCGATCAGCGCCACCACAATATCGCCGTTGTGCGCCGTTTTCGTCTTCTCGACCAGCACGTAGTCGCCATCGAGAATCGCTTCGTCCTGCATGGATTCGCCGCGCACTTCGAGCACGAACACTTCCTTCGAGCGCACAAAATCCGCCAGTGAGATGGTCTCGTTGTGCTCCACCGCCTCGATCGGTTGCCCCGCCGCAATCCTCCCCACCAGCGGCAGCACCATCGCCGTGTTCACCGCCATCGACTGCTTCAACTTTCCCTGCGGCGGCAGCAGATCAATCGAACGGCTGCGGTTATAGTCCCGCGTCAGCAGCCCTTTTTTCTCCAGATTGGTGACGTGCTTGTGCACCGTGGCCAAAGAACTCAACCCCATGCCTTCCTTGATCTCTTCAAACGAAGGGGAGTATTGCTTCTCCGCCACGAAGCGCGAAATAAAGTCATACAGCTCGCGTTGCCGCCGAGTGATCGCCATGCGCGCAGCATAGGCGAAGGTAAAGCGAATGTCAAGATCGACGGGGTGTCAGCTTGCCGTCCGACCCACTAGAAGACCTCACGCCAAATTTCGGGAAGGACGCACGGCTTCGCAGGCTGAGTGCGGAAAACTCCGAACGTCGCTGCGAAAAGGGAAGGGGCACGAGGTTACTCATGCCGCTAAGTCTTTAGGAAATTGCGCTGGAGCGCCCGAGGTGGGCTCCTTACGCCCTCATTAGATTCCGATAGCCGCGTTGCATAGGGCGTGCAGCGCAAGTTATACTGGCTTAGTGTTGTCCGGCGAATCGCGATCGGTTTGCCGGTGCAGGAGGCCGTCTTCAGCAGTACTGGGTTTCGAATACGTGCTGCCCAGGGCCAAGCGGCGGACCATGGACTGCCAGAGCATGGTTTGGTGGAACATGGGTTCGCTGGCTTTGCCGAGCGCGCGGCTGCGACTTTATTCTTCACGTTTTTTCCCGCCGATTGCCGTATCTGTGGTTTCCCACTGCTCAGAGTTTCCCGCCTTCCGGTTTGTGGCTCCTGTTTGACCGCGCTCCGGCCGCTGCAGGGATCGTACTGCACCGTTTGCGGAGAAGCCCTGCACCTCGCAGCGTGGATTGATCCCGCAGGGGCGGATCGCGGAGAGTCGCGCTGCCTGCTCTGTCAGCGCGTGGATCCTCCGTTCGAGCGCGCCGTCGCCTACGGCAGCTATGACCGTGAATTGCGCGACCTGATCCATTTGCTCAAGTTCCAGCACGTGCGTCCCGCGGCGGCAGTTCTGGGGCACATGCTGGCCGAGACGATTGCCAACCTGGAACAGGCGATGCCCGTTGGCATGATCGCGGTGGTTCCCGTCCCCCTGCATAGGCGCAAGCAAGCCCAGCGCGGATTCAACCAGGCGGAGATGATCGCACGAGCCGCGCTGCAGCGGCTGGCGCGTCCGAAAAGGTTTGAGCTGTCGACGGGAGTCCTGGTGCGCCGCCGCGAGACCGGAAGCCAGATCGGCCTGACTCGTCATCAACGGCGCGAGAACCTGCGTGGCGCTTTTGCCGTTCCAACGACCGATCCAACGCGAATCTTGAAACGCGACATCTTATTGATTGATGACGTCCTTACGACGGGGACTACGGCCTCGGAGTGCGCACGGGTTCTTCTCCGCGCGGGAGCGGCGCGGGTTTGGGTGGCGACGGTGGCGCGGACGTTGAAAATTTCCGATGGCATCTCGTTCGCGGGAGAGGAGTTCTCAGGCCCCGGTTCTGTTCTCAGCGAAACGGCCGACTATACTGAGAACCGACAGAACTGAGAACTGGGAACTGACTTTATGTCGTTGCGCTTGCACAATTTCGCTGGCACCATGCGGCCGCACCTTCCGGCGTCGATGCTGGCGTCTGGCGCGCACCACGAAGGCGATGGCCACGCGCTGCATCAGCCCGTGCTGGTGCTGAACGCCTCCTACGAGCCGATCAACGTTTGTGCCGCGCGCCGCGCCATCGTGCTGGTGCTCAAGGGCGTCGCCATGACCGAAGAAGAAAACGGGCACTTCCTGCACGCCGCTCGCGTGGCCGTGCGCGTGCCCTCGGTCATCCGTCTGCTGGAGTATCGCCGGATCCCGCACCAGTCGCGGGCTCTGTCGCGCAAGAACATCCTGCTGCGCGACCGCAACACCTGCCAGTATTGCAGCACCGCGCTGCCCTCCGGAGAACTTACGCTGGACCACGTGATTCCGCGCTCGCGCGGCGGGCTCTCCACCTGGGAGAACCTGGTCGCCTGCTGCCATCCCTGTAACCGCCGCAAAGGCAACCAGTTACCGCACGAGGCCAACATGAAGCCGGCGCGCGAACCGCGCTCCTTCAACCTCCACACCAGCCGCCACATCATGCGCTTGATGGGGCACTCGGACGATAAGTGGAGGAAGTACTTGTTCTATTGAAGGTCTCAAGTCCATAAGAACAGGACGGTGCGGTTCCCAGGTGTACGTACAATGTTCCACGTGGAACACTTGTGCAGGGAATAATGTACTTACACAGGCGTACGTATAGTGGGCGCCAGATGTGTCCCTTGGTCAGGAATTTCGCGTCGGGGGTGGGCGCAAGTTATTGATAATGCTAGGGAGACGATGTGGCAAAACAGGCACAACGATGTAATGTTTACCATGTAATTATCACACGCCACGTTATTTGGTGGGCTGGCGGATGGTAGCCTGATCGCGCGTATGGCTCTGCAGGTGCACTGGCCAAGCAACTTCTGCTACCATGACGGTTCGGTGAGGTGGCCATGCCCCAATATGTGATCGAGCGGGAAATCCCGGGCGCAGGTAATTTATCGGATGCGGAACTGCAGGCAATCGCCAAAAAGTCGATAGGCGCGCTGAAGGACCTGGGACCGGAAATCAAGTGGCTCCACAGCTACGTCACGGGCGATAAATTCTATTGTGTGTACTTGGCGCCGGACGAGGAAACGGTTCGCGAACACGCACGCCGCGGAGGCTTTCCGGCGAATCGCATTTCGGCAGTGCGGCGCCTGATCGATCCCAACACGGCAAATTGAGTTAAGCAGAGTTTCGACACCGAAGTCCTGGTTCCACGTCGCCGTCAAGCGCCTCTTGGACGGCGCGCTCGACCGGCATCGCCCAGCCTTCCATCCACGCCGCCAGACCCGCCTTACTGCCCAGCGCTCGGCGCGCAAATTCCAAGGCCTTCTCCAGCCTGGGTTGCTCGGTGGGCGTGAGCGGAGCGCCCAATCGTTGGCGAAGTGCGGCGGCGGCTCCTGCCAGGTGCAGCGATTGCTCCGCATTCGATTGCGCCGCGGCACTTACGGCGAGACATTCGAGCACCCTCGCGATGCCGCGTTTGTGACCCAATTCCTGGAACATCTCGATGCTTTCGCCGTACAGACGACGCGCCTCGGTGTCGTTCCCCAGATCGCAGTTGGAACTTGCCAAATCAGAGAGGGCGCTGGCGATTCCCCATCCATCCCGCAGTTGACGGAACGCCGCCAGACTCTGCTCGCAAAATGAGCGTGCGGCGACCGCGTCCGCTTTTTCCCGCGCGACGTCGCCCTGGTAATTCAGCGTCCAGGCGACGCCTGCGTCATCCCCGGCTTTACGGAACATCGTGAGGCACTCATCGTAAAGCGAGGATGCGCGCGCATATTCGCCCTGCAACTTCGTCACATTGGCGAGGTTGCTGAGGGCGCGCGCGATGTCAGCGGAATCGCCCAGGTCCTTCCATATGGTGACACAACGCTCGAAGAGTAAGGATGCAGCGGCCAGTTCGCCACGATCGCGAGCGTTGACGGCCAGCGCGTTCAGTGCGACGGCAACGCCGCGGTTATCGTTTAGCTGGACACAGGTCTCAAGGCTTTCTTCGAACAGTCGCCGCGCAGCGTGGTAATCGCCCTGCTCGCCCGACAGAACCGCGGCGGCGAACAGCAGGCGGGCGCGCAGCTTTGGACGCGCCGCGGTTCCTTGCAGCGCGAGCACTCTGGCAATCGCGTCCCGGCCCTCGGTGAGATGTTCCCGCGTTTCCCAGAAGCGAAAGAGGGCGGCGCCGAGGCGGAGGCCCCACTCGGCATCCCCAGTTTTGATCAGATAATCGAGGGCCAGGCGGAAGTTGTCGTGCTCGACCTCAAAACGGTCGAGCCATTCGGGATGAGCGACCACGTCCTCGGCACCTTCTTCGGCAAGGACGAGGTAGTAAGCGGCATGGGCGCGGCGAGTTGCAGCTTCATCGTCGCTCTCGGCCAGGCGTTCGAGTGCATACTCGCGGATGGTGGAGAGCATGAGGAATCGTGTCTCCGCATCGACTTGTTCGACCTGTTGCGCCAGGCTCTTGTCCACCATGGACGCCATGCCGTCGAGTATGTCGAGGCCCAGATCGCTCTTGGTATCGCATACGGCTTCTACCCCTTCCAGCGTGCAGCCGCCGGCAAAGGCGGAAAGCCTCCGGAAGAGGGTCTGTTCGGAGGCATTGAGCAAGCCGTAACTCCAGTCCACGGTGCTGCGAAGAGTTTGTTGCCGGGTCGGGCAGATCGCGGGCGCCGCCGGTCAACAGGTTCAGACGGCTCTCGAGGCGTGCCAACATGGCGGACGGCGAAAGCAGCTTGATGCGCGCCGCCGCCAGTTCGATAGCGAGAGGCAGGCCGTCAAGGCGGGCGCAGATGGCTGCCACGGCGGGTGCGTTTTCCCTGGTTAGCGCGAATTCGCGCTTCACCGCCTGCGCGCGTTCCACAAAGAGTGCGACCGCTGGAAGACGGGAAAGCACTTCCAGAGGCGGAATGGAGTTGAGATCGGGCAGCGCAAGAGGCGGCACAGGGAATTCATGTTCGCCATAGACGTGAAGCGGTGCCTGGCTTGTGACCACGACCTTGAGCTTCGGGCCGGCAGTGAGCAGCTGCGCTATCACGGGTGCGGCGGAGACGAGGTGCTCAAAGTTGTCGAGCAAGAGAAGCATGGGCTGGTCCAGCCCGCTCAAGTATTCTTTCAAGCTTTCCTGCGGCGACTGATTCCCGGTTTCGCGCATCCCCAAGGCTTGCGCAATGGTGGAAGCGATCAAACCGTGGTCGCTCACTGCCGACAGAGGGACGAAGCAAATACCCCCTGGAAACTCGGCGGCGGCTTCGGCCGCTGCCTGCAAGGCGAGTCGTGTCTTCCCGATGCCACCCGGACCCGTGAGGGTCACGAGCTGCGCGTCGACGCGGCTCAAGAGCTGACGGAGTGCAGTCGCTTCGTGCTCGCGTCCAATGAATGCGGTGCGTAGCGCTGGCAGATTGTTGGGACGAGGCTGCAAAGGGCGCGCCGACGCCTCGGCGAGGCGGTCTCGCACCGCCGCGAGGTCGCGAGCTAAATCCCGAGTGGAGGCGTAGCGCTCCTTGGGGTCCTTGGCGAGGCAGCGCTGCACGATCCAAAGGAAGGGAGGGGGGGCCTGGCAGCATTCTGGAACCGAGACGCTCGGGCTCATCGCGAAGGATGGCGGCCATGGTCTCCGCGTGAGTTTTTTTCCGGAATGCAGGAAATCCTGTGACCATCTCGTAGAGCACGGATCCGAAGGCAAACTGGTCGGAGCGAAAATCGACTTCTTCGCCGGTCGCTTGCTCCGGCGACATGTAGCCGACAGTGCCCATCATTGTTCCATGCTCGGTGATGGCGGTACTCGCATCCGAACTGCGGGCGTCGCCGAGTTTAAGAAGTTTCGCCAGACCAAAATCCAGTACCTTGGCGGTACCCTCGCGAGAAACCATCAAGTTCTCGGGCTTCAGATCGCGATGAACGATGCCAATCTCGTGCGCTTTGGCAAGACCGTCGGCAATCTGCGCCGCGATTGCAACCGCCTTGCGAAATGGGATAGGGCCGGAGGCGAGTAGCGCACGCACGGTTTCTCCATCCACCAGTTCCATCGCGATATAGCGCGTACCGTTCACGTGCCCGAGTTCATAAATCGTCACGATATTCGGGTGATTCAGCGCGCAGGCAGAACGGGCCTCCTGCTCGAAACGCGACAAGGCGTCCGATTGGGAACCGCGGTCCAGCGAAAGGGTCTTGATCGCGACCTGGCGGTCGAGGCGGGTGTCCTTAGCGCGATAGACTTCACCCATGCCGCCCGCGCCCAGTCGCTGAAGAATCTCGTAACTGCCGAAGCGCGTACCCGGCGACAGGGTGGATGGCACCGAATCTAACATGGGAGGTGGATTCATGGACCTAGCTGGCGCTGCTCTCCGCGTGCCGAAGCGGGCTGCTCGCTGCTGCGCAATTACCGCTGAATTTTAAGTCGCTGCCGCGACAGACCCCAAGGCAGCACCCCTGGCTGCGCTTAGAATATCCCAGATTTCGGAGAGGGTTTTATGTTTATTTTTCATGTTAAGAATTCTTCCTGGGAAATCGTCAGGAGCGCTTTAGTGGTTGGGTTGGTCAAAGTTGTTTTTGTCCATGAGTCAATCGAAGACCATCCTTTGCCTCGAACCGGACGATAGACTACTCGCGGAACGTTGAGTTGCGCGGGTGGCCCACGCAAGGCCGGTTTTGCTTTCTGCAAGGGTGGGCCACGATGCTGCTGATACCAGGATTGGCGCTGGATCAGTTCGATTTGCGGGCTCGGGCGGCGTGAAAGGCAAAGCCCATAGTGCGATCAGTTTGCCTCCCACCCTTCGCAAAAAGCCGCGAAGGATGGGGCACCCCCGGTTGTGGTAGTGTCAGCGGAAGGCTGGACCATCCCCCGCTCTACGGTCGAGGGGGCTGCAGGAGCCGGGAAAAGATCACACGCGGTGGGCGCAGAATCCCACCCTTCAAAAAACGAAGGGTGGGGCACGCGGCCGTCTATTCCGGGTCGAATTTCCCACCGTCCTATGCAAAGACTAAACACAAGGTCCCTCCACTCCGCAGATCATCGCCTTCGCGATGATCTTCTCCGGTCGGGATGACAAAGTGGGGATGCTCATACGTCATAGACTTGGGGCGGCGAACAAACTAGATTCTCCTCATGCCATGGGGCCCCCACCCCAGGAAGCCAAAACCGGACTTGAGTTGGCCACACGCGGAAAAAGCAAAGTCAACGGCAGCGGACAGGAGTGTCCGCTCCACACGGGTCTTGGGGAGAATGCCTTGATGCTTCGCTGGGAGTATCGGAGCTGTAGGGGTCCTTCGACTGCGGAGCTGCTTCGCTTCGCGAAGCGGCTCCTTCGCTCAGGATGACAGAGTGGGGATGTTCATGCGTCACAGACTCGGGGCGGCGAACAAACTAGATTCTCCTCATGCCATGGGGCCCCCACCCCAGCAAGCCAAAACCGGACTTGAGTTGGCCACACGCGGAAAAAGCAAAGTCAACGGCAGCGGACAGGAGTGTCCGCTCTACACGGGTCACTGCGGTTTAGGCGGCTCGGGCGGTTTCTGGTCTCCTGGCTTCGGCTCGGCTTTCTGCACTTCCTGGCCTTCGTAGGTGACCCTTGATTTTGATCCGAAGCGGCGGTAGTTGGTGTACTTGATGATCTCGCGGATCTTTACTCCGCCCAGGGAAAACTGGAGGGTGTCCTCGGCGCGGGTGTAGGTGGGGAACCAGTACTGGCCATCGATTTGTTCGCGCCAGGTGGTGAACTTGGGGAACAGGTTCTCGTTGCCCTTCTTCTTGCGGATGTCGGGTACGGTCTTGCCATAAGTTTCCACGATTTGAAAATCGTGGTTGTCCACCCAGATTCGTCCCTGGAAATAGCGCTTCTTGCCGACGATCTGCTTGGGGGCAATATCGAAGACGTAGGTGTTCAGTTCGTCCTGCTTTTGCTGGCCGACGTACAGGATGTCGTATTCACCGACTTCGTCCGAGGTCAGGACGAAGGGGAGACGGTTCTCGATGTCGTCGAAGTCTTCCTCGGTCATCAGGATGCGTTGCAGGGTGGGCTGCGGCGCGAAGACGACGTTCTTGACCTTGCGTCCCTTGTCGTCGAAGGTCACGTCGAAGACTTGCTGGTAGGCGCCGTCCGGGGTATCGCCGTCGAGGGTCATGACTTTGACGTCCTGCCGGTAGGTGTACTGATCGCGCGCCTCCTTGAACTCTTTTTCTTTGGTGGCGAAACGCTTGATGATTTCCTCGACCGTAATGCCCTGGGGCGCGGACTTGTCGAGGGGGCCTTGTTGCGCGCGTGCCACCGGGGACAACATGACGGAGAGGCAACAGCACGCTAAACAGTGCGGACAGGGATAGCGAGGGGAACGTCAGCGACGCAGGGCGGGAGAAGAATCTCATAAACCCTATTCTAACGAAAAGGGAGCACAGGGAAGGTTAACGGCAGCCTCCACCCCCAGAGCCGCCGTGCAAACGGCCCTTCGGCGGGGGTGGAAGACTGCAGTTCTGCCTAGTTGGTTCGATGCGGATGAGGCCTGAAGGTTGGCAGGATTTACTTTTCTTTACGATCTAAGTAGCGCGCCACTGGGGCGACGGGCGTCCTCGCCCTTCCACCGGCAAGCATCGCCAGTGCTAACGATCTGCCGTTGCACCTTTCATGGAATTCTTCATGGCTTTGGCCATTCCCCACTCGACCAATCCGGGAAATAACTGGTAGAGCTTGATGACGGGAATCATGGTCCAGGGCACGACAACCTCGCGCTTTCCTTTGCGATACCCGCGATAGGCCGCTTGCGCCACTCGCTCCGCCGTAATGCCGCGCACGGCTTGCGGGCGGACGCTGGCCTGACGGTTGGCCACCAGGTGCTCGCCGAAATCGGTGCTCACGTAGCCGGGACAGACGGTCAGCACGTTGATGTGGTCGCGTTTCAACTCCAGGCGGGCGCCTTTGCCGAGAGCGTTCACGGCGAACTTGCTGGCACAGTACAAAGCCATAAACGGCACGGGAATGTGTCCGGCAACGCTTGAGATGTTGATGATGGCTCCGCCCCCTTCTTCGCGCATGGCGGGCACCACCGCCTGCATGCAGGCGATGGCGCCGAAAAAATTAGTTTCGAACAATTCGCGCAGAGCGGAAGTCTCCATATCGGCGACCGAGTCGCGGATGCCCACGCCCGCGTTATTCACCCATACATCGACGCGATCAAAGTGGTGCAGCGTGAGCGCTAGCGCGCGTTCGATATCTTCGCGATTGCGGACATCGCAGGCCATGGCCAGCGTGCGGTCGGTGTGGCCGACCCGGTGGCGGGCGGCCTCGGCGCGATTGGCATCGCGCGACAGCAACACCACGCTGGCGCCCTCGTCGGCAAAAACCTTGGCGATAGCCTCCCCAATTCCCATGGAAGCTCCGGTCACCACCACGACTTTTCCCTCCATCTCCATGGCGACCCTTGTATCGCGTGGAGGGCGGCAAGTCAAACACCAGTTCTCAGTTCCCAGTTCTCAGTTCTCAGTGAGAACCGAGGCGACCCTTGTATCGCGTGGAGGGCGGCAAGTCAAACACCAGTTCTCAGTTCCCAGTTCTCAGTGAGAACCGATGGTGTTGGGTTTTCTGAGAACTGAGAACCGGGAACTGAGAACTTCTTGATGGCGTAAAATTATCTCCACTGGAGGGCCCTTGAGTTCGCTGCTGCCGATCTTTCCGCTCGAACTGGTGTTGCTGCCGGGCGTTCCGCTGCCGCTGCACATTTTTGAACCGCGATACAAGGAGATGATCGCGGAATGCCTGGAACAGAAAAAGCCGTTTGGGGTGGTGCGGGCGTCTTCCGATGGAGTCGCCGATATAGGCTGTACGGCCGAGATCATGTCCGTCACCAAGAAATATGACGATGGGCGCATGGACATCCTGACGCGCGGGGTCGACCGCTTTGAGGTGATCGAGGTGAACGAAGATCGATCGTTTTTGCAGGCTGAGATTGCGATGGTGCAGGACGAAGATGAAGACGGAGGCGAACACGGCAAGCCGGCCGCCGAGATGGTGACCCAGGCCGTGCGCTTGCACGCCGAGATCGCGAAACTGGCGGGGGCCGAGCCCTCCGGACCCGACGAGCATGCCGGCAATCTCTCTTTCTTACTCGCAGGATCGCTTCCGCTCGATCTCGACTTCAAGCAAAGCCTGCTCGCAACGCTGTCGGAAGCAAAACGTCTGGAGGCGGTGGTCGGCTATCTCGAGGCAATTCTGCCTGGGCTGCGGCGGGCGTCGAAGGCGCGGTGGAATTAAACGTCTTGTGGAGCGACGGGCGTCCTCGCCCGTCCTGTGTGCTTCCGACAGCATCGTGGCCGGGCGGGGACGCCCGGCTCTCCACCAACTCTTACTGACGCCGGATAGCTGATAGCTCCCCGGCGGTATAATCCGCATAAGGCTTTTCCCAGTGGGGGGGTACCATGAATGTTGCCCGGACTCTTGGCGAGTTGCGCCACAGTCCTTTTACTGCACAGCGGCTCGCTTCGCGGCGGGTCAAAGATGAGCTGCGCGAGAACCTGATGGCGCGGCTGCGCGAGGGCGGCACGATATTTCCGGGCATCGTGGGCTATGACGACACGGTGGTGCCGCAGATCGTGAACGCGATCCTGTCGCGGCATAATTTCATTCTGCTCGGGTTGCGCGGCCAGGCTAAGAGCCGAATTCTGAGGGCGCTGACCGGTCTGCTTGATCCGGAGATGCCTTACGTCGCGGGTTGCGAGATCCACGATAACCCGTATGTGCCGATCTGCCGGCGCTGCCGCGAACTGGTTGCTAAAGAAGGAGACGCCACGCCGATTGCCTGGCTCACGCCCGAGCATCGCTACGTGGAGAAGCTGGCCACGCCGGATGTCACCATCGCGGACCTGATCGGCGATATCGATCCCATCAAGGCGGCGCGCGGCGGGCATGAATTGTCCAGCGAGTTCACGGTGCATTATGGGTTGCTGCCGCGCGCCAATCGCGGAATTTTTGCGATTAACGAGTTGCCCGATCTGGCGGGCAAGATTCAAGTTGGACTCTTCAACATCATGCAGGAAGGCGACGTGCAGATTAAGGGATATCCCATCCGGCTGCCGCTGGATGTCGCGCTGGTGTTCAGCGCGAACCCGGAAGACTACACCGCGCGCGGGAAGATCATTACGCCGCTGAAGGATCGCATCGGGTCGGAGATTCGAACGCACTATCCAGCGACGGTGGAAGAAGGCATCGAGATTACCGTGCAGGAAGCCTATCTCGACCGCGAAACTACGCGCGAGGTTGACCACAAGGCACGGCGGCTGCACATTCCGAAGTATGTGCAGGAAGTGATCGAGCGCATCGCATTTCGCGGCGCGCGACGACAAGAAGATCGACAAGCGCTCGGGGGTGAGCCAACGGCTGCCGATTTCGGCGATCGAGAACGTGGTATCGAATGCCGAGCGGCGCGCGCTGACGCATCAGGAGAAGTTTGTCGTGCCGCGGATCAGCGATATCTACGCCGCGCTGCCGGCGATCACGGGCAAGCTGGAACTGGAGTACGAAGGCGAGATGAAGGGCGCGGATCACGTGAGCCGCGAGTTGATCCGCACGGCCATTGCGAAGACGTTCGATGCTTATCTGCATGGCGTCAACTTGAGTCAGGTGGTGCAGTGGTTCGATTTGGGCGGCGAGATTCAACTCAGCGACAATGCCGCCGCTGAGGAGGTGCTCGAAGGCCTGAGCCAGATTCAGGGGCTGATGGAAAAACTCGTCAAGCTGAATGTGGGCCCGAAAGACAGCGCCGAGATGCAGGTGTCAGCGGCGGAGTTCGTTCTGGAAGGCCTGCACGCGCACAAGAAAATCGGACGCAACGAGGAGCGCGTGTTTACGGCGGGAGAGAAGCCAATCAAGGTGGCGGAGAAGCCTGTGTTTGAGCGGGACGAGTCGGAGTTTGGACGGAAGAGAGGATTTAATTAGGCGAGTTCTCAGTCCGTCGAGTCCATCAGTTCTCAGTGAAACGCGAGGAAGCGGATGACCAACCGCGAACGGCAGAACGGCTTTAGCTGATAGCTGACGGACTGAGACTGTTTATGAAACGCATACGCTACTCCAAATACATTCCCGACCCGGCCAGCGAAATGAGCATGGAAGACCTGCTCAGCGCGCTCTCCGACTATTTTCTGCAGAGCGGATTCAACGACAATTTCTGGTATGAACTGCCGGAGGGCGAGCAGACGCTCGACGAATTGAAACGCGCCCTCGAACAAGCGCTGCTCAATGGCGAGATGTTTGACGAAGAAATGCGCGACCGGCTGCAGCAGATGCAGATGGAGGGCGAACTTGAAGAGCTGATCGAGAAGCTGATCGAGCGCATGCAGCAGGAAGACTACATCTCCATCGATCAACCTCATGATCCTTCGAAGCGATCGAGCGTGGGGGGGCAGGTAGGCGAGGCGCAGCAGCAGGCGAAGTTCGAGATCACCGACAAGAGCCTGGACTTTTTGGGATTCAAAGCGCTGCGCGATCTGCTCGGGTCGCTGGGCAAGTCGAGTTTTGGACGTCATGACACGCGCGACATGGCGACCGGCATCGAGGCGAGCGGCGCTTCGAAGCAGTATGAGTTTGGCGACACGTTCAATCTCGACATCACGGCAACGCTCTCGTCGGCCATTCAGCGCGAAGGGCTTGGGCTTCCCCTGAACCTCGAATACAACGACCTGCAGGTGCATCAGTGCGAGTACCAGTCGTCGTGCGCGACGGTGCTGATGCTCGACTGCTCGCATTCCATGATTCTGTATGGCGAAGACCGCTTCACTCCGGCGAAGAAAGTTGCGATGGCTCTGTCGCAACTGATTCGGACGCAGTATCCCGGAGACTCGTTGTCGCTGGTGCTGTTTCACGATTCGGCGGAAGAAGTGCCGCTTTCGCAACTGGCGCGGGTGAAGGTTGGTCCGTACTACACGAACACGCGCGAGGGCCTGCGCATGGCGCAACGCATCCTGCAGCGCCAGCGCAAGGACATGAAGCAGATCGTCATGATCACCGACGGCAAGCCCTCCGCACTCACGCTCGAAGACGGGCGCATTTACAAGAACGCGTTTGGGCTCGATCCGCTGGTGGTCAGCGAGACGCTCGAAGAAGTTTCGAAGTGCAAACGGGCCGGCGTGCTGATCAATACCTTTATGCTGGCGTCGGATTATGGGCTGGTGCAGTTCGTCCAGAGAGTAACTCAGATGTGCCGTGGCAAGGCTTATTTCACGACGCCGTATACGCTCGGGCAGTATCTACTGATGGATTACATGTCGCGGAAGACGAAGACGATTCACTAGTGCTTGTACAAGGCGATCGCTCGCGGTACCAAGCCCAAACCTAATATGCCCTTGACAGCATAATGTCGTCCATGACATGCTATATAAGTGTCGTGGGAAGTCGAATTCTCCGATGAATTCGGGCAGTGGTGGGAAGGTCTGAATGCTGCCGAGCAGAAGAGCGTTGACTTCACGGTTCGTCTCTTGCAGGAGGTTGGGCCGACACTGAAAATGCCCCATTCATCCGGCATTGAGATGTCGCGGCACGCACACATGCGCGAATTGCGGATTCAGCATGAAGGACGACCGTATCGTGTCCTATACGCATTCGATCCTCGCCGTACAGCGATTCTGCTGATTGGCGGGGACAAGACCGGCAACAATCGTTGGTACGAGGAACACGTACCGCGCGCCGACGCGATTTACGACAAACATCTGCGGGAGTTGGAGAACGAATGAGCCGGGCTAGGCGAGGCGATCCGGCGAGGGAGTGACGGTATGGCACGGAACTATAAAGAACTTCAAGCGAGGATGGATCCCGCGAGCATCGCAGACAACCGGGTGCGGGTGCGCGAAGAGCTGCAGCGGATGGCCCTTGAAGAATTACGCTGCGCGAAACAAGCAACTCAAAGCGACATGGCCGATCTGCTGGCCGTGCCCCAGAGCTCGATCTCGCGTATCGAACAACGCGCTGATATGTATCTCAGCACACTGCGGAATTATATTCAGCTGATGGGCGGCGAGCTCCAGATTCAGGCAATCTTTCCCGATGGGGGCACTGTCATTATTAACCGGTTTGGGGATTACGAGGACCGACCGTATGTGGTTTACGCGCACGCGGAGAGCAATCGCACATACAGACTACGCGCACGCCCCTTCCACAATGAGGGAGAGTGGCTTTTAACAAGGGTTCTAACGGTCTCCGGATTCATAAAAGCAATGAAAGCGTTGCACCTTGCCGACCCTCAAATCTCTGCCATCCGGAAAAGTCTTGAAACCACCGACAAAACCGAGATTGGCGGTATCGGGGGCGCACTGCGGGTTTTCAACGCTCCAATACTGGTGGCCGCAGGGTTCGAGGCTGCGGCTACAGAATGAATGGGATTGCGGGCTGACCGCGAGTCTGACGTTAGAACCCAAGGATTACAGAAGTAATGTCCTGAATGTCCCCTCGCAACCGCTTCGGTGTAAGATCGCTGCAGGAACTCCGTTCGGAGACGCTATGAAGCGAATTGTTACTTTTATGCTGCTGCTGGTTGCCTTGAGTGCGGCTTGGTCAATACCGGCTCAAGCGCAGCGCATCAGTCCCCAAGAAAATGCGCGCCAATCCAAGAAGGCGATCAAGAAGCAGCAAAAGATGTTGAACAAGGCCAACAAGAAACAGGCGAAAGCCATGAAGAAAGCCGGGAAGAAGCAACGAAAGCAGATGAAGACGGCGAATACTCGCCATAAGAAGTAGCCTTTCGCGTTTATCCTGGCCCCGGATTTCGAAAGACTAAATCTCGGACACTCAGACGATTCACCGGCCTCCCGCTCCCCAAGAACCGCAGATGTTGCGCACCTGCGATTTCAGCGGTTTGCTAAAACTGGCGCCTGCCGAGCTTTGAGCAGGGTCTCATCGGCTGTGACCAGGGTCAGACCGAACACACGGGCAGTGGCCACCAGAAAACGGTCGGCGGGGTCGCGATGGGGAAGCTGCACGCGAGCGGTCTCTTGCGCGACTTGGTATGTGACTTGAGCTTCCCGCATCGGAGTTGTGTCCAGCGTATCTGCGATCCACGCTTGGGGATTAGGATCCAGAATCAGCTTGCGCTTCTCGCAAAGAGTCAGCACCTCCCACAACGAGATCGGAGAAAGCCACAACTCGTTGACGGGATTCTCTAGTGCGGCGGCCACACGCCTGGAAAGGCGCGCTTGATCGAGCGCGCTCCACAACCAGATATGAGTATCGAGCAGGAGTCTCATCCGCGCAGCGCGTCCCAATCGTCTTCTGCGCTGGCAGGAGAAACGATGTCGCCGATAATTTGGCCGGTCCCCGCCCGTGAGCCCAACCAGCGCTTTGACCTCTTGGACGCATGAGGAGGGACGACCTCAGCCACTGGCTCGCCGAAGCGCGTCACCAGGACCGTTTTGCCGGTTTTGCGGACGCTCTCGAGCACGGCCAGGCAAGTAGCTTTGAATTTGGAGATGGCAATTTCTTCCATGTCGAATCTCTTTAAAATAGTACTATGGTCTGAGACCATGGTCAATATGTATAAAATATCGACGGCTGCGACACTATCCGCTGATTCATCACAAATCCACAGTGACCGCTCGCACATCCTCCCTGATCCATAACGCGCTACGCTGATTCCACTCCCAGGACCTCTCCCGGTCCGTTCCCTCCAGAAAGAGAATCGCTATGCGTGTGTCAAGACGCGGGTTGGTGGTTGCTCTCGCCTTGCTTTCGAGCTTTGTAGGTGCGCAGCAATCGGATGAGGTTATCGCCGAGCGCGTCCTCGGTCCGCAATGGAAACAACTTTCGCGGCGGGCCGGAATGATATTCGCGGGCACGGTGCTCACCGCCGCGGCCCAGACTGTTGATAGCCAGACTGCGGCGACCGATCGGATTGATCCGGGGACGACTCCGGCAGTGCAACTGAGTTTTCGCGTCGACGAGGCGATTGCCGGGGTCGAGCGCGGACAAGTTCTCACCATTCATGAGTGGGCGGGCGCATGGTCCATGCATCGCCCGATGAGCAAGGGCCAACACTTTCTGATGTTCTTGTATCCGCTGAGTCGTTTGGGTCTTACCAGCCCGGTGGGCGGATCGCTGGGCCAGGTCGCTCTCGACGCGAGCGGGCAGAACGTGTCTTTCGTCCATGTATTGCGTCAGGATGCGCAGAGCCCGGATGCGCAGAATCGGGATGCGCCGAAGCCGGCGATGGCCATGGCCATAGCCCCGCACAAGGAATCGTCTTCGCCCCCGGGTGCACCCCCCGAAACCGGGAGCGTCACCGTCGTTCAACTCGCGCGGGCAATCCGCGGCGCGCGAGGGGAGTGAGCTATGCGCTCGCGAATGCTGGCGGTTGCCGTCTTTCTGATTTCGAGTGCCATTGCCAGCCGCGCGGGAGGCCCGGCCTTCATAGCAGGCTCCGGCTACAATGCCGGAGTCGAAGGCCAGGCGTTGATCTGGGCGAACGGCACCGGCTCAATGTCAACCGTGCAGTACTTCACCGACCAGGGAAATTTGAGCCCGACCCTTACCGGCGCACAGGCCGATGCCCTTGTTGCCACTGCGTTCAGCACTTGGACCAGCATTCCAGGTGTTGCCTTCACCGCATCGCAGGGCGGACATCTTGCCGAAGACGTGAACGGCAGCAATATAGAAACCAGCGGCTACGGAATAATTACCGCGCCGGCCGATATTGCACCTTCAGCCGCGGGCACTGCGGTCGGAATTGTCTACGACTACGACGGGACGGTCACAAATGCAATTCTGGGCGAAGGCGCGGGGGACTTGGAGGATTGCTTTACCAACGCCGTTTACGGCGGACCTGACAACTTCTCCATGGGCGGGAACATTGTGCACGCGCTGGTGGTGATCAACGGAGTCTGCGCCGCCACCAGTGCGCAGTTGCCGGATGTTCAATACCGTTTGGTGCGCGTGCTGGGGCGCACGGTGGGCTTGGGGTGGTCGCAGGCCAACCTGAACGTGTTGACGCGGAACCCGCCTCCCACGAGCGCCGATTTTGCGGGATTTCCGGTAATGCACTTTACCGATCCGATTAACTGCGTGCCGATCACGATCTGTTATCCCGACCCCGGCGTCCCTGCGATGGACGACATGGACGCCCTGGCGCGGCTTTATCCCGCCGGCAGTACCCGCAACCGGCGGGCAGAGTTTACGGCAGCGTGTACTTCACCGACGCTTCGGGAAATGCGCTGCAGCCGATGCAGGGCGTCAACGTCGTCGCCCGGTTGATGGTCTCGGACCAGCCCTCGCGCCAGTACGTGGTGACTTCCGTTTCTGGATTCTCGTTTTGCGGCAACGCCGGCAACATTATCGATGGATACGTCGACGGAAGTGGCCTTCCCTATGACCGGTGGGGCTCCAATGATCCGTCGCTCGAAGGCTTTTTCGATCTCGGCCAACTGATGATTCCGAACGGGCAAACCATCGCCGAGTATCAGTTAAGCGTGGAAGCGCTGGACCCGAACTGGTCCACGGGCGTCGAACCGTACGCTCCCACGCAGGTAACGCCCTCGGGTTCGTTCGCTCCGGTTGTGGTCACGGTATCCAACGGGTCAAACGCCGAGCGGGACATTCTGATGTTGCAGGATGAAATTGTGCAAACGCATCCCGGCAGCGGGTCGACCTATGCGAATCCGGCGCCGCTGCCGCAGGGCGGTTCGTGGGGGTCGTGGATCTCCGGTTACGGCCGCACCGATTTTTTCGAGTTCCGGGCGCAGGCGAACCGGACGGCCTCAGTCGCGGTGACCGCCCTCGACGAAACGGGGCAGCCGACCGAAACCAAACTGTTGCCCGTAATCGGCATTTGGGAGTTGAGCGACCAGAGCGAAGATCCAGCGCCGGCTGCAACGGCCTCGGCATTTAACTCGGGGACTTTTGCAATGACCCGACTGGATGCGCAATTCGGCGTGTCGGAGACGTTCCGGGTGGGGGTAGCCGACTTCCGTGGCGATGGTCGTCCGGACTACTTCTACCAGGCGAGCCTCCTTTATTCGGATACGGTGACGCCGGCGCGCCTCAGTCTTGCCGGCGGCGTGACCACGCTCAATGGCATCGGATTCAATCCCGGACTCCAGGTGAGCGTTGCCGGCAACAACAGCAGCACGCTTTCCGCGTCGGCGAGCCACATCCAGGTAGCTGTGCCTTCTGGCACGCCGGACGGAACCGCTACGATCCAGGTCACGGATCCAGTGAGCGGCGCTTTTTCGCAAATGATTGGCGCGCTGACCTATGGCGCTTCGGCCACCGATCTCTTGCTTCTGCTGCAAGGTGCGGAGCCGGCAACTCCAGTGGGGTCGCAAGCTGCCAATGCCATCCGCGTGCGGGCGGTTGCTGCCGACGGAGTCACGCCGGTGAGCGGGGCGACGATTGGATGGAGCGTGACCCCGACCAACGCCGTGCAGCTCTCCGTATGCAGCGGGGCCTCTTCCTGTTCGGTGCTCAGCGATGAGGCCGGAGAATCCTCCAGTTGGGTGACTCCCGCGGCGTCCGGACCGAGCACGATCACGATCGCTCTGGCGCCCGGCGTCCTATTCGCCGCCGCAGTCGCAGCAGGCAACGGTGGTGGGAACATCAACCACGCTCGACCTGGCTGCGGTGACGCCGACGCAATGGGTTGGCCAAGGCGCAACCATCGCGGTTCCGCTCACGGTCGAAGCGCTCAACCTGGGTGTGCCGATGGCGAATGTGACCGTCAATTTCGCAATCACCCGGGGCACGGCTTCGCTTTCGGCGGGCAGTGCGACCACCAACAGCGCGGGATTCGCCAGCATCACGGCAAATCTCACAAATCTAAGTGCCAATGTGCAGGTGAGCGCGTGCGTGGCTCCTAACAATGCGCCCTGCCAGACTTTTACTTTGTTCGCTTGGCCGCCTTCGCTGTGGACGCTGGAGACAGTGAGGGGATCGTCGCAGGTTGTGCTGACAGGGCAGGCGTTCCAAAAACTTGTGATGCGAGTGACCGACGGCTCGGCGGCCGCGAACCCGGTGATGGGAGTGAACGTCACTTTTGCGACCACCCTGGCTCGGGTTTCGGAAAACGGAATGCCCGTTCTCCTCGGGTCGCCGCAGCCGCTGCAGATCGTGACCACGCAGGACGGCCTCGCGTCCATCGTGCCCTCTGCCGGAAGCGTGGGCCCGTGCGATGTGTTTATCACGGTAAGTGCGGGCCAATCGACCGCGGAACTGCAAATGGAGAGCGTGGCAGCGATCGTTCCGGAGCAGCCGAAGAACGGACGGGTACAGGCTCCGACCGCGCAGCCCGATATCTACTTTGGTCCGAACTTTGGTCCGAACTCTGCGCCGAACTTTGGTCCGAACTCTGGTTCGCAAACGTCCGCGCCACAAAGCGTGCCGGAGGTGCTGTTCGCTGTGCCGCCCGGCATTGCGAGCAACGATCCGGCAGTGGATTCGCACGGGAGCGATTGCCCGGAGCCCTGTACGGTCGATGTTTCTGGCGATCGGGGCGATCCGACGTCGTCGAACCCGGCAGGGAGCGAGAAGTCTGCTTCTGCGCCACCGGCAACATTGCCGCCAGCCGACGCCACAACTCCTAAGAAACCGGTGCCGCCAGTTGGGAGCGATGTTGCCCCTACTGCCCCCGACCCCGGGGATATCCAATCCAATCTTCCAAGCAGTTGGTCTCCTGCTGACAGACGAAGTTGCCGGGTGCTCGCGGTGGGTGGACTCCTGCCGTGATGGCGCTGTTTTCGCGGAAACAGACTTGATGATGAGTTAGCGGCGGACGTCTGCCGGCATGGAAACCCGATGTGGCGCAGAACTCGTCGATGAGGCGCGTTGGTAGTCGGCTGTCTGAGATTTCTTTCAGGTCAACATCCCGCGCCGAGGAGCAACCAACCAATCGCACAGGCGAAGGTCACCAGAGACAAAATAGACACGATAGTCCACGGCTTAGTGAACCTTGCAGGAGCAAACATAGCGATGGGTAACATTACCATCAGGGCGAGAAGACCAAAGAACGACAAAAGAAACAAAATGGCCTCCGCTGCTTGCAATGCGGTCTTCATAAGACGGCTCCTGCGAGATGGTTTCTTCCAATAGTCCCACAATTCCCTCAAGCTCCAAACGTGATCTGACAAGGCAGCTTCCATAGCGGGCGTCAGATCTCAAAACAGCCCACTACCGGCGCGTTTTGTCGTTTGGCATCTGCGCGTTCTTCTTGCTATCCTTCGGCTCCTCAACTAAGTTAGTTCCCATAAATTCATGGCCGCTCCGGAGCAACTCGAACAGCAGCTTCAGCGCTGGGTGGAAGCCGGACTTGTCGATACGCCATCGGCCGAACGGATTCGGGCTTTCGAGACCTCTCGCGAATCTCCGGGCATGAGGTGGCCGGTGGTGCTGGCCATCGCGTTCGGCTCCATCATGGTGGCCGCGGGTATATTGCTATTTGTCGCCGCGCACTGGGAAGACCTCTCGCCTACACAGCGCTTTCTGCTGGTGCTGGCCATGATCTCGGGCTTTCACTTGGCCGCGGGAGAGCTCATGCCACGCCTTCGAGCGCTTGGACTGGCGCTGCACGCCGTGGGCACGATTGCTTTGGGCGGCGGCATCTTTCTTGCTGGACAGATCTTCAACCTTCAGGAACATTGGCCCGGGGGCATCCTGTTGTGGGCGATCGGCGCGGTACTCTCGTGGCTGGTGCTGCGGGATTGGCTCCAGGCGACGCTCGCCGCGCTGCTCGTGCCCGCCTGGATCGCCTCGGAGTGGAGCGTGCGCGCGCAGCACTTCAGCGGCAGCGAGAGAATTCTTATCCAGTTTTTGGCCATGCTGGCGGTGACGTATTTGAGCGCTCGTCGCGACCAGGGCAAAGAAGACTCCAACTTCCGGCGGGCTTTGGTTTGGGCCGGGGGAATCGCTCTGCTGCCAACGTTCGCTGCGTTGGCAACCGACGAACGCGAATGGTATTGGAACAGCCGGCTGCCAGCGATGTCCTTTTTGCTGCACGCCGCTGGTTGGTTGATCGCTTTCGTCCTTCCACTGCTGGCGGCGTGGCTGCTGCGGGGCAAGGCGATCCTCTGGAATCTGGGATTCGCCCTTTGGATTTTCCTGATCGCATTTCTCGATAACCGCGATACTTTCCAGAATATGGCCTCGTATGTGGCGTGCGCGTTCGCCGCCATGGGAATGGTGTACTGGGGTTTGCAGGAGCAACGGCGTGAGCGCATCAACCTGGGTGTGGCGGGGTTTGCCATCACAATTATCGTGTTCTATTTCTCGAGCGTGATGGACAAGCTCGGGCGTTCGGCATCGCTGGTCGGCTTCGGACTCCTGTTCTTGCTGGGAGGATGGAAACTCGAGCAGTTGCGGCGCAAGCTGGTGGCGCGCACGGCAGGAGGCGCACCATGAGCCAGCCGAAGCCCATGAAGCCGAAGCCCATGACCAAAGCCGTTGTGGTCGCGCTGATTCAAGTTCTGATCGTATGTTCGCTGGGAGCCAAGCTGCTCTACGACCGGCGAACCCGCCCGCAAGCGTGGTTCAAAACCGAGCGCTATGATCCGAACTTGCCGATTCGTGGGCGCTACGTCAGTCTGCAGATCGAAGTGAACGACTCGCGCTCACCCGAAGAAGTTGAAAAGAAGTTTGCGAGCGAGATCCAGGCGATGGAGAATCGACGCGCGCAGTACCACGATCTTGGCATGGAAGATTTCGGGCGTGAATGCGGATTCATCGTCGTGCGCGACGGTACTCCCACCGCGCAATTCGATCTATCCCCGAACTGGGGTTGTGACAACCTCTCATTCGTCCGCCGGAAGACAGCCAGCGGAATGGAACTGCGGCTGACTGAGCCGAGTTTGTTCTTCATCTCCGACACGGCTAAGGATCCCACACGTCTCAACCACGACGAAGAACTCTGGGTGCTCGCGACCATTCCGCGGAAGGGACCGCCAAGGCCGATTACGCTTGGCCTGAAGAAGGCTGGGGACAAGGACATCCGGCCCCTGGATCTGAATTAGAGCGGAACGGCCGAGGGCGGCCGTCCCTACGCAAGCCTACTGGCTACTTCTTCGTCCCAGTCCACCGATCGACCCAGTCGTTGACGGTCTTGTACCAAAGCTGGGCATTCTGCGGCTTCAGGACCCAGTGGCCTTCGTCGGGGAAGTAGAGCATCTTGGACGGCACGCCCATCGTTTGCAGCGTGGTGAAAAGCTGGAAGCCTTCGCTGACGTCAAGGCGGTAGTCGAGCTGTCCGTGGATGACGAGCGTCGGCGTCTTGAAATTCCTCGCCGCGTTGCGCGGAGACCACTTCTCGTACATCTCCGGGTTGGTGTAGGGAGTGCCCTTGAACTCCCAGTTGTTGAACCAGAGTTCTTCGGTCGTTCCCCACGCGGAGACGGTGTTGAACATGCCGTCGTGCGAGACGATGCACTTGAAGCGGTCGGTGTGGCCGAGCACCCAGTTGGCCATGTATCCGCCGTAGCTCGCACCCAGCGCGCAC
>CAWCDV010000038.1:0-36624 GCA_963794365.1 uncultured Acidobacteriaceae bacterium | reverse complement strand
GGGAACAGCGAATAGGCGGTGGGAGACTGAGGGGAACATGAAGAAGTCAGGAAAGAATATCGAGAAGTCCCGCGAAGGCGGTCGAGCCGCGGCCTTATACGTTGCAGGAAGCGGTTCCACTTCTGCAGAAAGTAAAATACGACAAAATTCGACGAGACCGTCGAAGTAACGTTGCGGCTGGGCGTTGATCCGAAGCATGCCGACCAGATGGTTCGGGGTCCGTAAGTGCCGCCTCACGGGCTGGGCAAGTCGAACAAAGTACTGGTCATCGCGAGCGGCGAAAAGGTTCGTTAGGCCGAAGCGGCGGGCGCGGACTTTGTCGGCGGCGAACATATGGTCGAGAAGATCACGAAAGAGAACTGGACCGACTTTGATGCGCTGATCGCCATGCTCGACTTGACATCGGTCGGCCGTCTGGGTAAAATCCTTGGACCGAAAGGTCGGATGCCAAATCCGAAAACGGGCACAGTCACCATGGACGTGGCGCGCGCCGTGCAGGAAGTCAAAGCCGGCAAGGCCGAGTTCCGGACCGACAAGACCGCGCCGGTGCACGTGCCGGTGGAAAAGATTTCCTTCTCACCCGAGAAGCCGATCGACAACGCCACCACGCTGATCTCGACCGTGATCAAGGCGAAGCCTTCGGTCGCCAAGGGCAGTACATCAAGGCCTGCTACCTGAGTTCGAGCATGGGGCCGGGGATCGCGCTGGACACGACTCCGATCGAGGTTGCGGCTAGGCATAGGTTGCAGCTGTCGGGCTTTCCCCGGCTGGACGGGCCAGAGCCCCCGTCACGACCCCAGTTCTGAAAGGTTTTGACATGGCGGTTACTCGAGCTAAGAAAATTGAGCAGGGTGAAAAGCTTGGTGGCGAGCTGAAGAAAGCTCTCGAGCCTGATCGTGGCCACCTACTCCAAGCTGACGGTGACGCAGGACTTCGAGTTGCGCAAGGCATTGCGTCCGACCGCGGCGAAGCTTCGCGTGGTGAAGAACACTTTGGCCGAGCGCGCCGGCAAGGGCACCAGGTCGAGGAAGCGCTGAAGAACCTTCAGGGTGTGACCTCGATCGCCTACACCGAAGGCGATCCGGTGGCGCTGGCGAAAGCGCTTGCGAAGTATGCCAAGGACCACCCGGAATTCAGCTTCAAGGCGGGTGTGGTCGAAGGCCGCGTGATTACGGTCAAGGAGATCGAATCGCTCGCGACCATGCCGTCGAAGGAAGAGCTTTATTCGAAGCTGCTGTTCCTGTTGAACGCTCCGTCGCAGCGTCTGGTTACGGCGATGAATGCGGTCGGACGGAACCTGGCGGTGGTCGTCAGCCAGGGCGTGGAACAGAAGAAATTCAAAGAAGCGTAAGCTCGATTTGGTAATTGGGGAATTTTGAAATTTGGTAATTTGGAACCCGGCGAGCGCGGCTTCAAATTACCAAATTACAAATACCGATTACAAATTTGCAAAAGTTTCTGAGCAGCAATGCTGCTCGAAAAAAGATTTGGTTATTGCGAAGCGAGGGGTGGCGCGGTCCGAAACTTTGGTGTTGTCTGGCGCCGGAAGTTGAAGACCTGGTCGCACTGGAAACCTGGCCAAGCGATAGCGAAATCGTAAATCTTACATAAAGCGGAGAGATTCACATGGCGGATCTACAGCAGTTGGAAGAGTCGATAGTTGGCCTGTCGTTGCTGGAAGCGGCCGAACTGGTCAAGAAACTGGAATCGCGTCTGGGCGTTTCCGCGGCGGCAGCGGCCCCGGTGATGGCTGCTGGCGGCGCGGCGGCGGGCGCGGCAGCCCCGGTCGAAGAAAAGACCGAATTCACCGTCGTTCTGAAAGAAATCGGAGCCAATAAGATCAATGTAATCAAGGCAGTACGGGAGGTCACCAGCCTCGGACTGAAAGAGGCAAAGGACCTGGTCGACGGCGCGCCCAAGAGCATCAAGGAAGGTGTTTCGAAGGACGAAGCCGAGACCATCAGGAAGAAGTTCACGGAAGCGGGCGCAACTGTCGAAGTCAAGTAGACGCCGTCTACGGGCGTGAGCGAAGCGGGAGCCCGCTGGCGTCATCCTGAGCGAAGCGAAGGATCTCGTCTGGCGGCTCCCGCCTTGCAATTATTTGACCGAACAGTAGCTGAATCCTCGGGAGTGGTGTTAATATCTAATAAATAACCCGCTTACCCTGGCTTCACTGCGAGGCGACGGCGACCCGCATCCTCCAAATAGACCCAGGAAGCGGAACGGAAAAGGGTCGCTGGAATTGAAGTATGGCAGCCGGTCCCGCGGGCGGCGGGACGGAACAGGCCGATTGAACTGGCGCGGAACTTTACAAGTTATCCAGGATTAAGCGTCGCATGCGGCGCCTGCGGACAGACTTGTCCCTGCGGGTGCCTCTGTCTTTTCTCCGCGTACACCGCTCGTTTTCGTCAACCGTAGCAGTATTTTGGCGCCGCTTTTTGCGCCCTCATTCCGCGCTGTATCGCAGCCCCGGGCTGCCTGAAAGCAGGAGTTCCTGAGAATGACAAAGCACAACATCCACCGCAAGCGTTTCGATTTTTCCAAAATTCCAGCAACCATCCAGATCCCGAACCTGATCGAGGTTCAGAAGCGCTCCTATGATCGCTTCCTGCAGATGGACAAACTGCCCAGCGAGCGCGAAGACGGCGGGCTGCAGGCGGTGTTTCAGTCGGTGTTTCCGATCACCGATTTCCGCAACGTTTCCCAGCTTGAGTTTGTCGACTTCGCGATTGGCAACTGGGAGTGCAAGTGCGGCCACCTGAAGGGGCTGCATCACCTGCGCACAACTTGTAAGAATTGCGGATCGACGGTGATCACCGACCCGTTTCATCCCGGCGAAGTTCTCTGCCACAAGTGCGGCACCTACAACGCGAACACTCCCGACTTCTGCAACAAGTGCGGCGATCCCGTGGGACTGCAACTGAAGTACGACGTGGCGGAATGCGAAGAGCGCGGCATGACCTACTCGGCCCCGCTCAAAGTCACGATGCGGCTCACCATCTGGGACAAGGATGAAGCCGGCAACCGTTCCATCCGCGACATCAAGGAGCAGGAAGTTTTCTTCGGCGACGTCCCGCTGATGACGCAGAACGGCACCTTCATCATCAATGGCACCGAACGCGTCATCGTCAGCCAGTTGCACCGCTCGCCCGGCGTGTTCTTCGAGACGGCCGCGAACCGCACTTATTTTTTGGGAAAGATCATTCCCTACCGCGGTTCTTGGGTTGAGTTCGAATACGACCAGAAGAACGTTCTGTACGTGCGCATCGACCGCAAGCGCAAATTCCTGGGCACGATTTTCCTGCGCGCGCTGGGACTGCGTTCCGGCGAAGACATTCTGAAGACTTTCTACACCACGGATCGCCTGATTGTCCGCGACAAGAAGCTGTTCTGGACGCTGGATCCGGCAAGCGAAAAGCCGACGAATCTGCTGGGCATGAAACTGGCGCACAGCGTCAAGTCAAAGTCGGGCGATGAAGTGGCGCACTCCGGCCGCAAAATCACCCCGGCGACGATGAAGGAAATTCAGAAGGCGAAGATCGGCGAGATCGAAGTGGACACCACCGATCTCGAAGGCGCGTGGGCGGCGAGCGACATCGTCGACACCACGACCGGTGAAGTGCTGATCGAGGCCAACTCCGAAATCACCGCCGACAAGCTGGCCAAGATCCTGGAATCGGGCGTGATCGAAATGAACGTGTTCTTCCCCGAGCGCGACGACGTGGGCACGGTGATCAGCCAGACCCTGCGCCGCGATTCGGTCGTCAGTCCGTCGGAAGCTCTGATCGAGATTTATCGCAAGCTGCGCCCCGGTGATCCGCCGACGCTGGACACGGCGACGGCGTTGTTCCAGGGCATGTTCTTCGATCCGCGCAAGTATGACTTCTCGCGGGTGGGCCGGTTGAAGTTCAACATCAAGCTGTTCGAAAACCCGGAGGCGACGAGCCTGGAACAGCGCACGCTTGATCCCACGGATTTTTACGCGACCATCAAGTACCTGCTCAAGTTGCGCAAAAACATCGGCGCGGTGGATGACATCGATCACCTGGGCAATCGCCGCGTGCGAGCGGTTGGCGAGTTGCTGGAAAACCAGTTCCGCATCGGCCTGGTCCGCATGGAACGCGCGATCAAGGAAAAGATGAGCGTGTACCAGGAAATGTCGACGGCCATGCCGCACGACCTGGTCAACGCTAAACCGGTGATGGCCGCGATCCGCGAGTTCTTCGGATCCTCGCAGCTGTCGCAGTTCATGGATCAGACGAATCCGCTGTCGGAAATCACGCACAAGCGCCGACTGTCGGCCCTGGGGCCGGGCGGGTTGTCGCGCGAACGCGCCGGATTTGAAGTTCGCGATGTCCACCCCACGCACTACGGACGCATCTGCCCGATTGAAACGCCGGAAGGCCCGAACATCGGACTGATCTCGTCGTTGAGTTGCTTTGCCCGCATCAACGACTACGGGTTCATCGAGTCGCCCTACCGCAAAGTGAAGAACGCGCGCGTGGTCGATTACGTCATCGTCGTCAACGCCGGCGACAGCAGCTACAAGGTCGGCGACTATGCCGAGAAGAGCGAGATGGAAAAGGTCAACGCCGATCTGAAAGAACGGCGCAAGAAGCCAGTCGAGGTCGAGCCGTTCTCTTTCTATCTATCAGCGTGGGAAGAAGACCGGCACACCATCGCTCAGGCCAACATTGAACTGGACGACAAGGGCCGCATCGCCGGCGAACTGGTCAACGCGCGCAAGGCAGGCAACTTCGTGCTGGTGAACCGCGACGAAGTCGACTACGTGGACGTCAGCCCCAAGCAACTCGTCTCGGTAGCCGCATCGCTGGTGCCGTTCTTGGAGCACGACGACGCTAACCGCGCGTTGATGGGCGCGAACATGCAGCGCCAGTCGGTGCCGCTGCTGCGGGCTCAGGCTCCGATCGTGGGAACTGGGATGGAAGGCGTTACCGCGCGCGATTCGGGCGCGGTGGTGCTGGCGCGCCGCAACGGGATCATCGATTCGGTCGATTCCGAACGCATCATTGTTCGCGTCGAAGGCGAGCATCATCCGATGCAGCTTTCGCGCGAAGTGGGCAGTGACATTTACCAGCTCACCAAGTTCAAGCGCTCGAACCAGAACACCTGCATCAACCAGAAGCCGATCGTGAAGAAAGGCCAGCGGGTAGTGAAGGGACAAGTGATTGCCGACGGTCCGTGTACCGACTTTGGCGAATTGGCCCTCGGACGCAACGTGCTCGTCGCGTTCATGCCGTGGCGCGGCTACAACTTCGAAGACGCGATCCTGGTTTCGGAAAAGATGGTGAAGGAGGATTACTACACCTCGGTTCACATCGAAGAGTTCGAACTCGAAGCCCGCGATACGAAGCTTGGCCCCGAGGAAGTAACGCGCGACATTCCGAATGTGAGCGAATCCACGCTGCGCAATCTGGACGAGGCGGGCGTGATCCGAATCGGCGCCGGGATCAAGCAGGGTGACATCATCGTCGGCAAAGTTACGCCGAAAGGTGAGACGCAACTGACGCCGGAAGAGAAACTGCTGCGCGCCATCTTCGGCGAAAAAGCCGGCGACGTGCGCGACGCTTCGCTCTACTGCCCGCCTGGAATCGAAGGCATCGTGGTGGACGTGAAGATCTTCTCGCGCAAAGGCCAGGAAAAGGACGAGCGCGCCAAGACGATCGAAGGCAACCAGATCGCGAAGCTCGAAAAAAACCTATCGGACGAGATCCGAATTCTGACCGATGAACGCTTGAAGCGGTTGGAAGGCCTGCTCGGCGGCAAGGAAGTGCAAGCCGATCTGCACGATGAGCGCACCAACAAGCGCTTGCTGACCAAGGACACGATTCTGGATCGCGACGCGATCGAGCGCATCTCGACCCGCAACCTGAAGCGCATTAAGTATGCCGACAAGGATCCGCGGGTGAATGAGCAGATCGACGAGATCGAGGAAATGACCTCGCGCCAGATCGATGTGCTCAAGAAGATCGTCAACGAAAAGAAAGACAAGCTGACCAAAGGCGATGAACTGCCGCCGGGCGTGATCAAGTTGGTGAAGGTTTACATCGCCATGAAGCGCAAGTTGAGCGTCGGCGACAAGATGGCCGGGCGGCACGGCAACAAAGGCGTGATCGCGCGCATTCTGCCGGAAGAGGATATGCCCTACCTCGAGGATGGAACGCCGGTCGAGATCGTCCTGAACCCGCTCGGCGTGCCCAGCCGTATGAACGTGGGACAGATTCTCGAAACCCATCTCGGATGGGCGGGCTATGAACTGGGCCTGAAGATCGCGGAGTTGCTGAAGCAGAACACTCGCGTAGACGCCATCCGTCGCGATCTCAAAACTTTGTTCAAGGACACCGTGCTGGCGGACACCATCGCGGACATGAGTGAAGACGAACTCGAAGCGCTGGCGCCAACATTGAAGAATGGCGTGTTCATGGGATCGGCCGTATTCGACGGCGCCCGTGAAACCGAAATCAAGGCGTTGCTGACGAGCGCGGGCCTGCCCACTTCGGGCAAGACCACCCTGCGCGACGGCATGACCGGCGAGAAGTTCGAACTGCCGGTCACGGTCGGCTACATCTACATGTTGAAGCTGTCGCACCTGGTGGACGACAAGATTCATGCGCGTTCCATCGGGCCGTACTCGCTGATCACGCAGCAACCGCTGGGTGGCAAGGCGCAGTTCGGCGGCCAGCGTTTCGGGGAAATGGAAGTATGGGCCCTCGAAGCGTACGGCGCGGCGTTCATCCTGCAAGAATTGCTGACCGCGAAGTCGGACGACGTTTACGGGCGCACCAAAATCTACGAGGCCATCGTCAAAGGCGAGGCCGCGATGGAGCCGGGCGTGCCCGAATCGTTTAACGTGCTGATTCGCGAATTGCAGGCGCTCTGCCTGGATGTCGAGTTGATCAAGATCACGGAGAAGAAGCCCGTGGCCGTAGCAGCGGATTAAGGGCAGTTCCCGGTTCTCAGTTCCCAGTTCTCAGTGGTGGAGAGCTGGTGAGCTTAGAGCCGGGAGATGCGCAGAAGTTTTAGGTAATTGGCCGACGCGGCATTCGCTCTCACTGCCGCGGAAAAGGCAACGATCTCAACCGGTTCTCACTGAGAACTGAGAACCGGGAACTGAGAACTGAAGTTGAGAGCCGCGCGCGGCGGCGCAACAGCCGAGGAAAGCGGAGGAACATGTTTCGTTCGAGCCCGTTCGATATGGCAAATCCGGTGGCTGACTTTGATGCCATTCGCATCAGCCTGGCGTCCCCGGAAAAGATCCGGAGTTGGTCGCATGGGGAAGTGACCAAGCCGGAAACCATCAACTACCGCACCTTCAAGCCGGAGCGCGATGGCTTGTTCTGCGCGCGCATTTTCGGCCCGGTCACCGACTGGGAATGCCTCTGCGGCAAGTACAAGCGCATGAAGCATCGCGGGGTGATCTGCGACAAGTGCGGCGTGGAAGTCACGCTGTCTAAAGTTCGCCGCGAGCGCCTGGGGCACATCGAGCTGGCTTCGCCCTGTTCGCACGTGTGGTTCTTCAAGGGCCTGCCCAGCCGCATCGGGCATCTGCTCGACATTTCCCTGCGCGATCTGGAAGCGATTCTCTACTTCGAGGCCTACGTAGTCGTCGATCCCGGCGACTCTCCCGTAAAAGAGCGCGAAGTCATCAAGGACGAAGCCAAGTACCGCGAACTCGACCAGCAATATCGTCCCGCCGGCTTCAAAGCCATGATGGGCGCGGAAGCGATCAAGGAACTTCTGAAGCGCATTGAAGTCGATTCGCTGGCTGCCGAACTGCGCGAGAAGATGAAGCACGAAACCTCGCTGCAGAAGCGCCTGAAGTATGCCAAGCGGCTGAAAGTGGTCGAGGCTTTCCGCAAGAGCGGCAACAAGCCGCAGTGGATGATTCTCGACGTGCTCCCGGTGATTCCACCCGAACTGCGTCCGTTGGTTCCTCTGGATGGCGGGCGCTTCGCCACTTCCGATCTGAACGATCTTTACCGTCGCGTCATCAACCGCAACAACCGGTTGAAGAAGCTGATGGACCTGCACGCTCCCGAAGTCATCGTGCGCAACGAGAAGCGCATGCTGCAGGAAGCGGTCGACGCTCTGTTCGACAACGGACGCCGCGGCCGCGTTCTGCGCGGCGCCAACAACCGGCCGCTGAAATCGCTCTCCGATACGCTGAAGGGCAAGCAGGGACGCTTCCGCCAGAACCTGCTCGGCAAGCGCGTGGACTACTCCGGACGTTCGGTGATCGTCGTCGGCCCCGAGCTCAAGCTGCACCAGTGCGGCTTGCCGAAGAAGATGGCGCTCGAATTGTTCAAGCCCTTCATCTATCACCGTCTGGAACAAACGGGAAACTGCACCACCATCAAGCAGGCAAAAGAAATGGTGGAGCAGCAGGAACCGATCGTCTGGGACATTCTGGAAGAGGTCATCAAGGACCATCCCGTCATGCTGAACCGCGCGCCTACGCTCCATCGCCTGGGCATTCAGGCGTTTGAGCCGGTGCTAGTGGAAGGCAAAGCGATCAAGATCCATCCGCTGGTCTGCACCGCGTTCAATGCCGACTTCGACGGCGACCAGATGGCGGTGCACATTCCGCTTTCGCCCGAGGCGCAGGTGGAAGCCAGCGTTCTGATGCTGTCTTCGCACAACATCCTGTCGCCGGCGTCCGGCCAGCCCATCACCGTGCCCACGCAGGACATGGTGCTCGGTCTCTACTATCTGACGAAAGCAAAACCGGGGGCGAAGGGCGAAGGCCGTTCTTTCGCCAACATCGACGAAGTCGTGATCGCACTCGAAATGGGCGAGGTGGAAACGCTCACCCCGATTCGCCTGCGCTACACCGGCGAAGTCATCGACCTGACACAAGCCTACGACGATCAGGATGTGAACCATACGGAACCCGTGCAGGTTAGGCGCGAGTTCCTGAATACCACCGTCGGCCGGGCAATTCTAAACGACCATTTGCCCAAGACCGTGCCGGGCGTCAACGTGGCGATGCCTTACATCAACGGTCTGCTCAAGAAAAAGGGCGTCGGCCAGTTGGTCAATTACTGCTACCTGCGGTTCGGCCTGGAAGTGACCGTCAAGATGCTCGACGAGATCAAGTCGCTCGGCTTCAAATATGCCACGCGCGCCGGCCTCTCCATCGGCATCGACGACATGGTGATCCCGGACAACAAGAAGACCCTGGTGAAAGACGCCGACAAGCAGGTGATCAACGTGCAGCAGCAGTACCTGGACGGCGCGATCACCAACGGCGAACGCTACAACAAGGTCATCGAAATCTGGTCGGCCATCACGGAAAAAGTTGCCGATGAAATGTTTAACCAGATGCAGAAACGGGATAAAGAGGGCGAACTCAATCCGATTTACGTCATGGCCGATTCCGGCGCCCGCGGATCGAAACAGCAGATTCGTCAGCTCTCCGGAATGCGCGGACTGATGGCGAAGCCGACCGGCGAAATTATCGAGACGCCGATCACGGCCAACTTCCGTGAAGGTTTGACGGTGCTCGAATACTTCATCTCGACGCACGGCGCCCGCAAGGGATTGGCCGATACGGCGTTGAAGACCGCCGACTCGGGTTACCTGACGCGCCGTCTGGTCGACGTTGCCCAGGACGTGATCATCAGCGAATACGACTGCGGCACCGTGGACGGAATTTTCGTCTCCGGTATCGTCGAGGCCGGTGAAATTATCGAACCGCTGCGCGACCGCATCGTGGGCCGCGTGTCGCTCGAAAAAATCAAAGACTACGAAGGCCAGGTCGTAGTCGACGTGAACCATGAGATCACCGAAGATCTGGCGGGCGCGATTCAGGCTGCCGGTATCGAGCGGGTGAAGATTCGCTCCGTGCTCACCTGCGAGTCGAGGCGCGGCGTTTGCGTCATGTGCTACGGACGTAATCTGGCTTCCGGGCGCCTGGTCGAACTCGGCGAGGCCACCGGCGTGATTGCGGCGCAGTCCATCGGCGAACCGGGAACGCAGCTCACCATGCGTACCTTCCACATCGGAGGCACGGCGTCGCGAGTTTCGGAACAGTCGCGCCTCGATGCCAAGAGCAACGGCATCGTGCGCTTCGTCAATCTGCAAACCGTGAAGTCCAAGACCGGAGACCTCGTGGTCATGAATCGCCAGGGCTCGATTGCGGTCGTGGACGAAAAGGGCCGCGAGCGCGAGCGCTATGCGGTCGTGTATGGCGCCAAGGTGAAAGTCGCCGAAGGCGGTCCGGTTGCGCTCGGCGAGGCGCTCGTCGAGTGGGATCCCTACACCTTCGCCATCCTCACCGAAATTGGCGGCACGGCGCAGTTCAAGGACCTGCAGGAAGGCATCACGCTGCACGAAGAAGTCGACGAGGTCACCGGTCTGTCGCGTCACGTCGTGGCGGATTCGCCCGACGAGAAGCGTCAGCCGGCCATCGTAATCAAGGGCAAGGCGAGCAAGCGCTACCTGATGCCGTCGCGCGCTCACCTCATGGTCCAGGACGGAGACACGGTGTTTCCGGGCGACGTGCTGGCCAAGATCCCGCGCGAGACGACCAAGACCAAGGACATCACGGGCGGTCTGCCGCGTGTGGTCGAATTGTTCGAGGCCCGCAAGCCGCGCGAGACCGCCGTCATCAGCGAAATCGATGGCGTGGTGCGCTTCGGCGAAGTGGCCAAGGGACAGCGCAAACTCTACGTGGCAGCCGATAACGGCACGGAGAAGGAATATTCCGTTCCGCGCGGCGTCCACATCAACGTGCAGGAAGGCGAGCGCGTCCGGGCGGGTGAACCGCTGATGGACGGGCCGCTCAACCCGCACGACATTCTGGCCGTGCTCGGTGAAAAAGAGCTGCAGGCTTACCTGGTGAACGAAATCCAGGAAGTCTACCGCTTGCAGGGCGTGAACATCTCAGATAAGCACATCGAAGTGATCGTCCGCCAGATGATGCGCTGGGTGAAGGTCGAAGACGTGGGCGACACCCAGTTCCTGCTCGAACAGCAAGTGGACAAGTTCCGCTTCCACGAGGAGAACGAGCGTGCCATCGCGCAGGGCGGCAAACCGGCCACCGGGCGTCCGTTGCTGCTCGGTATCACCAAGGCGTCGCTCTCCACCGATTCGTTTATCTCCGCTGCCTCCTTCCAGGAGACCACGCGCGTGCTGACCGAAGCTTCGATTCAGGGAGCGGTCGATCATCTGCGCGGCCTTAAGGAGAACGTGATCGTCGGCCGCTTGATTCCCGCCGGCACCGGCATGGAATATTACCGGAACGTGCGTCTCTCTCCAGAAATGGAAGAGGCCGCCAGCAAGGTGCAGGAGGAAGTCTCCCAAGCCTACGAAGATGCCGAGCGCGCCCTGGAACTAATGCGCCACGAAGGCGAGACCGAAGAACTCGCCGCGGAGTAAGACGAGACGAATCCAGAATAGGGGCGACGCAAGTCGCCCCTTAGTTTTTGCTCGTGTGGTGACGGGGCTTTGCCCCGTCCATCCCGAGCGCAGCTCGGCATGTACCTTTAAAGTCGCAGCAACTCTCGATTCGCTATAAAATGACGCTTAATTAGACGACGGTTTCTTGACGCCAATGTCTTTAGCACTGGACCAACAGCGCCTGACCGGGCAGCCTCAGGATCCGAACCCCAAGCCGGAGCCGCTTCCTGGCGCACTGATACTGGCGCCAGCATTGGGGCGCTTCTGGCGGCTGTTCCGCTTGTCGATCTGGCGTGCCTTCGAGCACGACGCTTTCGGAACCGCCAAAGCCTCGGCCTATTCCTCCATCTTCACTTTTTTCCCGGCCCTGTTGGTGCTGGGTTCGGTTCTTGCCGCCCTTAGCCGGGGCCAAGTCTACCTGCGCGAGGTCTCCTACGCGCTCGGCACCATTTTGCCTGCGGGCAGCTCAGCCGCTCTTTCCTACCTCAGAGGCAGCACGGACCGGCCGGTCGGCCTGCTCATCACCACTTCGTTGTTGACGGTCTGGAGCGCTTCCGGCGCCATCATCTCCTGGATGGATGGCTTTCGCCGTGCCTACCAGCTTCCCAAAACTTGGGGCTTGGTTAAGGAGCGCGCGATTGCCTTTTCGCTGGTGTTGATGGCCGGCATACCGATGACTTTCTCTACCATTCTGGTTGCCTTCGGCAGCCGCATTGAAACGCGCATTCTGTTTCACATCGGGCATGAATTCGGGCCTCTGATTCTGTTATTGTGGGGCGCGATACGCTGGGCCATCGCGATCCTGACCAGCATTGCCGTGATCCAGCTTATCTATCACAACGCGGTGCCCCGCACCCAACCTTGGCACAGCGTTTTGCCAGGAGCTGTTCTTGCCACCGCCATGTGGTTGATCTCCACCGCGCTGTTTGGATGGTATTTGCAGCACTATGTCGACTACAGCGTCATCTACGGTTCGCTCGGTGTAGGTATTGCGCTGCTGGTCTGGATGTACCTGATCTCGCTGGCTGTGCTGATTGGCGCCGAATTCAATGCCATGCTCTTTCCTCGCGGTCTCACGAAGCCTCCACCTGCGCGAACGGACACCGGCGAACCCCGAACTTTGTCATCCTGACCGCGTCGCCTAATTTTTTCGTTATGAACTTCCTTTCAAATTCGTCATGAACTTCTCTTTAAATCTTGTCATCCTGAGCGAAGCGAAGGACCTGCTGTCTCTGTTACTACAGTGAAACCCAGAGGACTTTGCCATGCACTCCGCGACCGCCTTTTTCGATGATTCACTAAACCCCGCTGTCCGCGGTTTTCTGCATTCCCCCGCGAATCCCAACGGCGACGCGCTGATCCTCACACATGGTGCAGGCTCGGATTGCACTGCTCCTCTGCTGGTCGCGCTCAGCGAAACTTTTGCCGAATCTGGCTTCCTGGTTCTGCGCTGCGATCTGCCCTTCCGCCAGGAGGGCGAACGGCGAACCCGTCCCCCGTTTCCAGGCAATGCAGAACGCGATCGCGCAGGCCTGCGCAACGCAGTTGCTGTTGTGAGAAAACGTGTCGCGGGCCGAGTCTTTCTCGGCGGCCACTCCTACGGCGGACGCCAGTCGACGATACTCTGCGCCGCCGAACCAGATTTAGTCTCGGGCCTGCTGTTGCTCTCCTATCCGTTACACCCGCCGCGAAAGCCGGACCAACTCCGTATTCAACATCTGCCTAACCTCCTCACCCCGAGCCTGTTCGTGCATGGAACGCGCGACCCCTTCGGAAGCGTGGCAGAGATCATGAAAGCCCTGCAACTAATCCCCGCCAAGACCGAGTTACTGAAAGTGGAAGGCGCCGGTCATGACTTGGGTTTCAAGGGGAAGGCACGGGCGATCGAACTTCCTGCAAGCGTCCTCGCCAAATTTCAGAGAATGTTTACTTAGACCGTGTGGCGCGGACACTCTTGTCCGCGTGCCCGCAGCGAAAACACTGGTCGCGCGGACAAGAGTGTCCGCGCCACACGAGCAACGTCCTAGTTCACCCAGCCCGACTTCGAGCCGCCATTCGTTTTGTCGTTATCGTCGGGAGGGATGTAGTTTCCGTGCTCGTCGAAGGTAACTTTGCGATCGTGATCTCTCATATAGACTTCGAATTTTCTCGCCGCGCGCCGCCGCTTCCAGCGATAGTAAGAATTTCGCACGCCGAAATAACGCTCGGACGCCACATAGCTCATGCCGCGAGACGGCATGAATTTTACCCACAGGTAGCCGAAAAGCAATCCGCCCAGATGAGCAAAAACCGCGACTCCGCCTTGCGACTGGGCTCAAAAACGGCAATGATCGCGACCACGACCCAAATGCCGACCAGGTATTTGGCCTTGATCCTGAAGGGCAGCGGAAACAAATACATTTCCTGATCCGCGTAAAGAATTCCAAAGGCCATCAGCAGACCGAAAATTCCGCCGGACGCGCCCACCGTTCCAATTCTCGGGTTCATCCCCAGGAAATGGGTATAGGAGACAGCAATGGTTATCAGAGCCGCGCCCACGACGCAGAACGTGTAGCACTCGATGAACCGCCGCGGCCCCCAATCGCGCTCCAGGTACGCGCCGATGAACCAGAGCGTGAGCATGTTGAAGAACACATGACTGAAGCCGGCGTGCAGCAACGAGTACGTGACCACTTGCCACACTTTGCCATGCATCACGGCAACCGGGATCAGCGCCAGCCACTCCTGCATCTGAACGACAACGTCCGGGGCAAAATTCTCCATCACCTTCTGAAACAGATAGATCCCCGTGCAAGTCAGAATGATGCGCTTAACCCATCCTGCAAATGGGGGGAAGCTGAACGAGATGGTTTGTCCGCGACTCACTTTATCTTCATCTTTCTGGCTCCGGCACAACTGGCAGACTGCGATGTCCCGCCGCATCGACCGCGCGCACACCGAATACCACATTATCCTTCGAAACCTTCAGGGTTGCACGCGCACCGCTGCTGACCGTTTGGACGTACTCCCAATCGGCCGCGTTCGTCGACCGCCAAGCCACCTCGTAGGTGGCCGCGCCGGCCGAAGGCTCCCACGACAAAGTCGTGTCGTTTTCGAGGTTCTTGGTCAGCATTCTTACGGTCGCCGGCGGTGCCGGAGCCGATGCCAGCGAGGCCAGGGTCGCCGCGTTCAGCCGCGCGACGTGCGCCACATAGTCGAAGTCCACGAACTTCGGCAGGTCTCCGTATTCGATGCCGTTGGCCTCATCCTTGCGAACGTTCTGATGCTGATGGTTGAAGTCTTCGCGGAATTCGGTGAACCGCACGGCAGCGAAACCTTGCTGATTGAAAGAGTAGTGGTCGCCGCCGCGCAGGAAGCGGTCCAGCCGGAAGATCAGAAGCGGCTTGACTCCCGCATCGTACGAGCGCCCGACGTCGGCGATGTAGCGGGCAAGTTCGCGCGAAGGCGAGTCGCTCTCTCCGCCGAGCATTCGAATTCGCTTGATTTCAGCCTCGCTCGCCGCCGCCGGTAGCCCTTCGGAAAAAACGCGCACCACGCTCGTATCCTGTTGCGGATTGCGGTCGCCTCCCACAATGTCATTGTTCAAGACCGCTTCGATGTTCCACCCCCGCTGCTTGGCCATCTGGGCGAAATGCTTGCTGCCGTTCAGACCCTGCTCTTCTCCCGCGACCGTCAGAAAAATAATCGTCGCCGGAAACTTAAGTTTGCCAGCAGCTTGGCTCAAAACGCGGGCGCATTCCAGGCTCACCGCCGTGCCGCTGCCATCGTCATTCGCTCCCGGCGCAGCGTCGGTCCCGTTAAGATTATCGCTGTTGCGCGAGTCGTAATGGCCGGTTACCAGCACGATGCGATTCGCTTGCTGCGGGTCCGCTTCCGCGCAGCACCGCATAAACATTGGTGATTTCGGTCGGCTTCGGGATGCGGTCGCCGGGCGGCTCGGTGAAAGTGTCGGTCTTCACCTCCAGGCAGCCGCCGCAGTCTTTGGAGTAGCGCTCAAACTCCGACTTGATCCACTCCCGCGCCGCTCCGATTCCCTTGCCCGCTTTGACAGATTCCTCATCCTGCGCGGAAATCGTGGACCGGGTCTGGAAGCTGACCAGCTTCTCGATCGTCTGCCGGATGTGGTCCGCCGAAACTTGCCGAATCGCTTCGGCGATGTGCGAGTCGGTGTGCGGGTCCGCGGCCAAGCGCGGCGCGGGACCATGTTCCTGCGCCATTTCCTGAGCCCGGCACAGAGGAATGCAAAACGCCAGCGCCAGGGCAACCGCGACTGCCACCGCAGGACTTGCGGGAAGCCGACCGGCACTGGAAGACTCGGCCTCTCTCGGAATTTTCTTGGTAAGCCACTTGACCTTTTCCTCACGAAGAAACTAAATATAACAGGGTACCCCGAACGTGGAGGAAATCATGGTGTACTGTCCTGAATGCGAGACGGATCTCGACATCGATGAAGATGAGGTCGATGAAGGCGCGGTCGTCTCCTGCCCGGAGTGCGGCACGGACTTCGAGGTGATCACAGTGAATCCCGTAGAACTGAAGCCCGTCGGCGAAGACGAGGATCTGGAAGATGAGGACGAAGAGGACGCCGACGAAGAAGAGGATGAGGACGAAGATTCCTGAAGAATCCTGCACATATCCGGGCGTTCCGGCGACTTATCGCAATGGCCTCGTCAGTCTTGTTCCTGGCGTGTCTCGTTGCCCCTGTGAACGCGCGGAGTAGCGACCGCGAGAAGCCGCAGCCTTACGCAGTCATCTTTGGAACGGTTTGGGACCCCGACGGGCACCCGCTCTACGGGGTCAAGGTAAAGATCCGGCGGGCCAACGAGAAAAAAGCGCGCTGGGAGCTCTATTCCAATCACACCGGCGAGTTCGCCCAGCGCTTGCCCGCCGGCAAGGCGGACTACATCGTTTCGGCGGACGTGAAGGGCTACAAGCTGCCCTCGGGCAGACAGTTGAAGCCGGGCGCCGAAGTAACCGTGCATATCGACTATGACGAGCGTTCTGACATCGGTCTTCATTTAGACTGGTAATGGCCGCGGTGACGGAATCGGCGGCACCGGCAATGGCAATGGCAATCGGGAAATTCATGAAGAATGCGGTCATCGAAGTTGCGGCTTCGCTGCTGGTCCTCTTGTCGCTGGTTATGTTGTCGGCGCCGGTCTTCTTCACGTCGACATCGGTCCTGGCGGCTCCAGCGCAGTTGGTTGGCCGCGATTCGAAGGAAGACAAGACCCGCCTGCTCACTGGCAAGGTGCTGGACGGCGGCGACAATCCTTTGCCGAACGCGGTCGTCTACCTGACCAACACCCACACCCGCTCGGTGAAAACTTATATCGTTGGCCCGGACGGAAGCTACCGTTTCCCGGCGCTTCAGCCCAGCATCGATTACGAAGTGTATGCGCAGTACAACAACCGCAAGAGCCACACGAAAACGGTCAGCCAATTTGACGATCGTTCGCAGGTTTACATCAGTTTGAAAATCGACACCAAATAGGCGCTAGGGCCTGCAAAACGTCGAAATGTTCCACGTGGAACACTATACAGGTAATAATGTACGTATAGTTATGTCAGTACATTGGCGCTACTGGGAACATTTCAAATGGGTTATGGGGATGCGGGCGGCGGCGGAAATGAGGTCATTTCCGCCAGTTTCGAGGGTGTGGTAAAACAGGCACAAGCGGGTAATGTTTACACTGTAATTATTGCATTTTCGTTATTTGGAGTATGGACGGCTGTGTGGGCGCCGGTCAAAGCACCACGCAAAAGCTTGTTTGGGGATCCATCGCCGGTGGAAGGACCACCCGCCCCATTTGCATGGCGACACCCCTGGCGCGTTCTGGCTGATCGAGGAGGGGTAGGGGTCCTTCGACTCCGCAGGGGCTTCACTTCGTGAAGTCCCTGCTCCGCTCAGGATGGCAACGTTTCTAGTTGCTGTCTCCGCCGGCGCGTTTCCACGAGATCAAGTCGCCGATGGTGGTGCTGGTTTGAGGAGGAGGTCGACGATGCCGGGTGCTTGTACGACTCGACTTCCTGGCGCGACGCTTCTTCGCCGACCGCCCGGATGCTCAGGCCGACTTTTTTCTCTTCCTGATTCATCTTGATGATCTTGAACTCGAACTCGCCGCCGGGTTCGAGATGCATCGGCTGTCCGTTCCCATCGACCGCTTCCGAGTTGTGACACAGGCCTTCGATGCCTTCGGCAATCTCGACAAATGCGCCGAAGTTGGCCACGCGCAGGATCTTGCCATGCACGATGTCGCCGACGCGGTGCTGCGCGAAGAACGAATCCCAAACGTCGGGCTGCATCTGCTTCACGCCGAGTGAAAGGCGGCGCTTGTCCGGTTCAATGGCCAGGATGACGGCCTTGACCTTGTCTCCCTTCTTCAACACCTCGGAAGGATGCTTCACGCGGGTCGTCCAGCTCAGGTTGCTGACGTGCACCAAGCCGTCGATTCCGTCTTCGATTTCGATGAAAGCGCCAAACTCGGTCAGATTGCGCACACGGCCCTCGACCGTCGCCCCCACCGGATATTTGTCGTGCAGCGTATCCCAGGGGTTGGACGCGAGCTGCCTCATGCCGAGCGATATCCGGCGCTCGGTCGGGTTCACGCTCAGGACCACGCAATCCACCTGGTCGTTTACATTGACCAGCTTCGATGGATGCTTCATCCGTTTCGACCACGTCATTTCACTCACGTGGACGAGGCCTTCAATGCCCTGTTCGAGTTCCACGAAGGCGCCGTAATCGGTGACGCTGATCACGCGCCCGTGGACGTGCGCGCCCACCGGGTAGCGGTGCTCCGCATCCAGCCACGGATCGGGCGTGAGCTGCTTGAAGCCCAGCGAGACGCGCTGCTTGTCTTTGTCGTACTTCAGGACCTTCACCTGAATCTGGTCGCCGACGTTGACCAGATCGCGGGGATGAGTCAGACGTCCCCACGACATGTCGGTGATGTGCAAGAGGCCGTCAATTCCGCCCATATCGACAAACGCGCCGTACTCGGTCAGGTTCTTGACGATGCCGGTGAGGATGCTGCCTTCTTCCAGGTGCTGCAGCGTTTTGCCGCGCTTTTCCGACTGCTCTTCTTCCAGCAGCTGTTTGCGCGAGACCACGATGTTGCCGCGCTTCTTGTTGAGCTTGATGATGGCGACTTCCATCGTCTGGCCCTTCATGCCATCCAGATTCCGGATGGGACGCAGGTCCACCTGCGAGCCCGGCAGGAAGGCGCGCGCGCCGTGAATGTCCAGGGTCAGGCCGCCTTTGATGCGCTCCACGACGATGCCCTGGATCGGCTTCTTTTCGTTGTAAGCGCGCTCGATCTCGTCCCACGATCGCAGCCGATGCGCCTTCAGATGCGAGAGGTTGACGTAGCCCTCTTCGGTTTCGCCCTTCTCCCGCATTACGTCGATCTCGTCGCCGGGCTGGAACTTCGGCTTGCCCTCGTGATCGAGAGCTTCCGCAATCGGCACCATGCCTTCGGATTTCGCACCGATGTCGACGACGACGTGAGTCGCGGTCAGTTTCACTACGCGCCCTTTGATTACGTGGTCCTCGCCCACCGCCTCCTCGGTTTCGGTCTCGAAGTGCTGGAGGGCGGCGGCGAAATCATCGGCGCCAGCCGCGGCATTCTCGGGGGCTGAATTTTCAGGAGGGTCATTCTCCCGGGCGTCGTTTTCAGGAGCGTTGTTTTCAGCGCGCGTCGTTTTCACGCGCGTCGGGGGCGGAAGCTATTGCTTCCGCAGGTGAAGGTTGTGCGGACTCGGGAGCGTCTAGTACGGCCGAGGCGCCGGTGTGGGCGTCGTGTTCAGGTGTCATGGTTTCAAGACTGATTCAAATTGCGAGTCGTGGTGTCGTCGAACAAGTTCATAGCCTCTGTGTCGCACGCGTTCGTGCGCTACTCATGCGGGACGTGGTGTAGCGGACTGCTGGCGTGGTCATTAGAGTTGCGTTGAGGCCGACCTGGCGGACGACCCTAGGACAATTCCAGCTGGTTCGAAACCGCGTCCAATAGGGGACCCTTTGACTATAGCAACCGCTTTGGAACAGTGTCAAACCCGATTCCGGCCTGTGGCCTAAGAATTTACCCGTTCGTCACACTGCTGAGCTCGAGCTTCGAGCCGCGAGCTTCGAGCCAACCGTCGTCCGCCACGGTTTCTTAGCTCGCAGCCCGTAGCGCGCAGCCCGCAGCGTATTTCTGCTACCCTCCCCCCATGGACTTTCTCTGGACTCCATGGCGTTACGCCTATGTCACTGGCGCCGACCAGAAGCCGGGCTGCATCTTCTGCGATGCTCCCAAAGAAAGCGACCAAAAAGCTCGCATCGTCCACCGCGGCGCGCATTGCTACATCATTCTCAATACATATCCGTACACGAATGGGCATGTCATGGTCGTGCCTTACGCCCACCTCGACGAATTGCAGAAGCTCCCCGCCGATGCCGCCCACGAGATGATGGGTCTGACCCAAAAAATGGAGGTGGTTCTGCGCGCTCTCTATCGGCCGGATGGCATCAATCTCGGCATGAATATGGGAAAAGCAGCGGGCGCCGGCGTGACCGGACACATCCACATGCACATTCTGCCGCGCTGGATCGCCGACGCCAATTTCATCAGCGTCATCGGCGAAACCAGGGTGCTGCCCGAAGAGCTGGACGTGACCTGGGAGCGGATACGGAAAGAATTTGCAATTGGTGATTTGTAATTGGTAATTTGAGAAGCCCGCCGCAAGGTCGATGCGCACGTTGTTTCCATGACCCATATTATGACCCTTTATAAGTAACTTCACGCCGATTGCTGCCATCCCGCAGCGTACGAAGTTTTCTCCATCCAGGCCCACGCACTCGCAACGATGTCGGCGAGATTGCGCTTGGCGGTCCATCCCAGCACTCCTTGAGCGTTCGCGGGATCGGCCACCAGAACTGGAGGATCGCCCGGCCGCCGAGGTCCGATCGTTCGCCGAACCCGGTGTCCAGTGGCGTTTTCCACCGCCTGAATGACTTCGAGCACGGAATATCCACGGCCTGTCCCCAGATTGACGACCAGCGAGTCGCCGCCGTTTTCGTCGCCGTCCCCTTCAAGGTGCTGCAACGCCCGCACGTGCGCATCGGCAAGATCGTTCACATGAATGTAGTCGCGGACGCAGGTGCCGTCCGGCGTCGGGTAATCGGACCCATAGATTTGCAAAACGGGGACTTGCAACTCGGGTCCGTTCTCGCTGGAGGCGGCCAGCGCCAGCGGAATCAGGTGAGTTTCCGGGTGGTGCATCTCGCCAATCTCGCCGCTTTCATCGGCTCCGGCCGCGTTGAAATAGCGCAGGCTCACCGAGCGCAATCCGTAAGCCCGGCCGTAAGCCTCCAGTGCGTTTTCGAAAAAAAGCTTCGACGCGCCATAGGGATTCAGCGGCTCGCGCGCCGTCGCCTCCGGGATCGGTTGCCGCCGCGATCGGCCGTACACGGCGCAGCTCGAGGAAAACACGAAGCGGCGGATACCTGCCTCCAGCACGCAGTTCAGCAGGCTCAGCCCCCCCACCACGTTGTTGCGAAAATACTTTTGCGGATCCTCGACCGACTCTCCCACATAAGCGTGGGCGGCAAAGTGCATCACCGCGTCCATGTCCGCGAGCACCGGCCGGAGCCGGGCTTCGTCGGCGATGTCGCCCTCCACCAACTCGAAGCCCTCCGCCAAGCGGCGAAACCCGGTCGAGAGATTGTCATAAATCACGACCTCATAGCCCGCCCCCCGCAGCGCCCGCGCCGCGTGACTGCCGATGTAGCCCGCTCCGCCTACCACTAAGATCGCCAAAAAAGCCTCGCCAAGAAAACCCTCGCATCGTTCCACGATGCGGGCAGGTGGAGAGCCGGGCGTCCCCGCCCGGCCACCACACTGCCAGACTGGCGAGACGCCCGTCGCCCACCGTAGAACTCATCACCCGGCCACGGCACCAGGTATTGCCATGCAATCATATTGCCGCGAGAAGCAGTCGCCGCGTGGTGATACCCGTCACCCTCCGTTTGTGACAGAGAGTTGCGCATCGACGTGAGTGCAGGCGTCCTCATCGTGGCTGCCGCCGAGTGTAGAATTTGAAAAGTCGAACCCCACGCTGTCATCGTCATCCTCGGCAGCGGATTCCATCGGGACGTAGCGCAGCCTGGTAGCGCACTTGCTTGGGGTGCAAGGGGTCGCGAGTTCAAATCTCGCCGTCCCGACCATTTCAAATCGATCCCCGTCTCACCAACAATCCCGGAGCGGCGTGGAAAAAGCGGGAACTGGAACGCGTCGATTTGGTGCATCGTCAAAATTGGCCTAAGAATGGCACTCTTAAGGCCTGCTAGGGCTGAGCTGCTCCTTTAATTCTGTAGATCGCGTACCATGTACCTGCCATCAAGACACAGGAAAGCAAGCGCATTAACGTGTGCATGGAGGCGAAGTAGCCAGCGTAACCGGCGGCGCCGACAACCTGAAAGAGCAACTGCCCGGCAGAACAGGCGCGACGAAACTTAGGCGACAGCCGTTCGCGCCATCTGCGCATGCTATCAAACTGCTCCTTAATCGCGGTCGCCTGTTCGATACGCTCCTCAAGGCTCACTGCACCGCGTTCCGCCTGGACTGCCCGCGAAGGCTGCAAGCGCTGCTCGAATCCGTTCTCCGTCATACGGATCATAGGGAGCCTCCCGGAATAAGAACCCAAACAAATACTTGCAAACCCAACTGTCTTGGAAAAGTTGCTTGGTCGATTTCACCAACAATCCCGGATCTGAGTGTAATCGGATTGCGGCGACTATCGGGATTAGTCACGAGATCGCGGCAAGCCGAGAAGACCTGACTCGGGTCTGGGCGTCTGTCGTATGTGGCCGGGTTGGGAACTACTCCATAAGTAGTAGTTTCCGGACCTTAGCGTTTTTGACTACGCCGTGTGGGTACTTGTAAAGCACTTACCAAAGGTTAAAGTGGCGTAGCGCCGTAAGCTGATCTCCCCCCGGCCCAGGTGCCAATAACCAGGAGGGCAAACCAAATGAAGAGACTCGGATATTTGCTGTTTGCGGTACTGGCAATCACCCTGATGCTGGGGGGAAATGCTCTCGCTGCAGTCGGCAATTCAGGCGACTATAGCGTCTATTTCGTCACGTACTACTCCAATGCGAATACCGCCGGTGTTCCGGATGCAACCCTGCGTATCGTCAACGACGGTGACGCACTTTGCACCGGCGTCGTGGAAACCGCCAAGGGTAATGTGATATGCGACTCATCGAGGACGTACCCGGAACCCTGTGGGCGGCAATCTACGTGTTCGATGACAGCCAGGAGATGAGGTCGTGCTGCTCCTGCCCAATCACGGCAGATGGTCTGCTTTCGGAGTCCGTGAATAAAGAGCTCACGTCCAACGAATTCACCGGCAGGGGAGAAATGACCCGCGGCGTTATCAAGGTCATTTCGTCTTTCAGCAGTGACCCGACCTTCCCCGAGCCGATTCCCGGACTGCGGGCATGGTTCACGCACATCCAGGCAACGACGAGCACATTCCCTGCTCCCGGTCCGGGGGCTCCTGTGAACGTCGTGGAGAAGGGGCCGTGGTTCGTTACCGAGACCGCGTTAGCCGACTCGAACCTCTCGGAGACTGAACTCGGCAACCTGGGGACCCTGTGCTCCTATGGGCTCACCATTGGCAGCGGCTACGGAACCTGCCCCTGCACGATTGAAGACTACGACTTTTAGTCTTCCGACTTGAGGGGCGGTAAGGTAGGGCTGAAATAGCTACGTTGGGCACCGACAAACGGCTGGGAGTTTTTCCCGGCCGTTTTCTTTTTCACTTCCAAGGCCGGTTTGGCTTTCGCTGGAGACCGCCGTGCGCGGCTGGGTAGCGCGGCACGTTGCCCCAGGTTCACGCCCGGTTATTGCGCGTTAACCCGGGTGCAGAAGGTCCCCATATCGACGCGCAGTCAGGCGGGCCAACGAGCCAACCGCAAGTATGAGATGGCGCGCCACACTCTTAACTTCCGCTCGCCTTGGCCTCGTGCGCTGAACAGGTATAGCGGTTGCAACATCTCCTCCTGACAGTTCTCAGTTGGTGCGCAGGCTGTTTTCGTCAGGACAGGTACAATTGCTTAGTGAATCAATTGGATTGTGCATCCACCTTGGCCTAAGATACCTCTCGGAAGCAGCAGGCCAATTTCTGCACCCACTTCATTTGATCCTACCGCTTTTCCAATGGAGGCTGCTCCGGTGAGGGCGGAGGTAAGGAAGTGAGAGCGCCTTACTCTCTGAGACTAAAAATATTCGAGGGCCCGTAGCTCAAGCGGATAGAGCATCGGATTTCTAATCCGAGGGTTGCAGGTTCGATTCCTGCCGGGCCTACCACTCAAGCCATCGAGAGAACTACTTCCCCGCGGCAAACGCACGCGAATGAAACTTCAACGTTTCCCCGAGGTGCGCCATAAAATACGCGGCGCCGTGGTTGCCGGGATACAAGTGAAATTCGTGTTGGATGCCTTCAGCCTGAAGTTGCCGGTGGAGTTCCGCCGCTCCTTTATCAAATCCAAATTCATCCTCACGGCCGCAATTGAAATAGATAGACAACCCTGGAGTCCGTATCAGTGCACGGTTCCGCTTCGCCAGGACAAAGGGACTGTTCTGGTTCCAGTGCTGAAGGTCAACGGGATTGCCGAACACCGCTCCCAGCAGCCCGCTCAGCGGTGTCCCCGTGGGCATAGTTTCAGTCTGTCGCGGCGATTCTGCGATGAGCGCGGCACTCTGTGCACTGACCGACGAGAATAGATCGGGATAGGCAAAAGCAAAACGAAGCGCACCATATCCGCCCATCGACATACCGCTGATGGCTCGGGCGGAGCGCTCGCGGCGAATCGAGTAATGCGACTCGATGTAAGGAATGAACTCGCGAATGAAGAAATCACTGTAACGCACGCGGCCATCGGCGGAGTTGATGTAGAAAGCGCGCTTTCCTTCGGGCGCGATTACCAGAAAATCGGAGATCTGCCCTTGCTGGCGGAGGTCTTCGATCAGGTCCCATCCACCACCTTTAAACAAAGCCTGTTCGTTATCGCCGAGTCCATGCAAAAAATAAAGCACTGGATAACGCCGCGGAGAAGGGCCGGCAGTCGCCGAGTCGTAGCCGGGTGGCAACATAACGCAGTAGTGAACGGTTTGACTGAGGACACGACTCTCCAGCGCGTTGCAATCGATGCGGCCCTGGGCGTGGGCTTGGCCCAGCAGGAGCGGAAGCAAAAACAGGATGAGCCATCGCCAGCAGACAGCGCATAAGACGAGTTTACAGGCTGCGGAAAAAGTCCGACTTCGCGCCCCAGCCCCTAAAGGGGCGTCTGATTGCGAACTTGACTCTATGGCATCGCTAAAGCTTGATTTTGCGACCCTTATACGAGACGAAGCGATGCCCCTGATACGAAACGTCAGTTTTTCCGCAGCCTCTTTACTCGTAGCCTCCTTACTCGTAGCGGAGTGCCTGCACCGGATCGAGACGCGCGGCTCGGGCCGCCGGGTAGAGCCCCGACAGCAGACTGACCATGATGGAAAAGGCGATCGCGCTGAGAACCAGCCATAGCGGCACTGACCAGATCTCCGCTGGAGGAAAATGCTGGCGTTGGAGATAAATGTTCATTGCGAAATTGATGAGGCGTCCGAGCGCCCAACCGAGCGTGACTCCGACGGCACCGCCGACGAGTCCCATGGCGCCGGCTTCGGCGAAGAAGAGGCCGCGCACGTCAGCATCACTGGCGCCGAGGGCCTTCATGATTCCGATTTCGCGCCGGCGTTCGAGGATGGCCATTACCAGCGTATTCACGATGCCGATGGAAGCAACGGCCAAGGCCAGACTCCCGAAGATCGCGAGGAACCCGTCGAGCACGGCAAAGAACTGGCTCATGCTGCGGGTCGCATCGACGATGGAAAAAGCGCCGAATCCCATCTTCTTGATGGCATCTTCAACGGCCGGGACCTGATTGGGGTTCGCTACCCGCACGCTGAGTGAGGTATAGCTGGGCGAATCGCTGGCCGAAGTATCGCGCAGGTTGGACTGCATGATGTGCAAGTCTTGCGCAAGCTTGAGCGGGAGGAAGACACGTGCCCGGGCGGTCCCGCGCATGCTATCGGGATCGAGGTCGGTCACCCCCACGATTTTCAGTGCCTGCTGGCGTGAAACGACCGAGTACGCCGCAGCGTCACTAGGCCCCCTGTCAGCAGGCGCTGTCGTTGTGGGAGATGCCGTGGGAGATGCCGAGGGAGACGCGGTGCGCTCGGCATAGCGCATCGTCAACTCTTTCCCGAGTAGAGGTTTGGCCAACTCGGCAATATTTGTATCTGGGTTGCTCGCGCCCGGCTTTGATTTTATGCCCAGCAACTCTTCGGCAAACGACTTCTGCAGGATGACTTCCGGAGCCGCCTCCGACGAGAAGAAACTGCCCTGCATTCCATCGAAAGCATCGTTGTTGCTCTTGGCGGAGAAGGGGACGCCAGCCACCATGGTCAAGTGGGGTTTGTCGTCGAAGCGCAACTCGGTAACGAACCGAATATCGGGATAGGCCTCGACCACGCCGGGGATTTGCGCGATCTTCCGTCGCGCCGGTTCATCCAGCGCGGGGCTCTCGGCCGGTGGTGGGCCGTCCTCTCGCTGTTCGCGGAAGTTGCGGAGATCCCGCCGGGACGTGACCACGACAGTGTCAAATAAGCCGGACTTCTGCAGTCGGCGTGAAGCAAGCTGCTGCAGGCCGATGCCGAGCGAAAGCATCGCGACCAGGGAGGCCACACCGACGGAGATGCCAATCGTGGTCAGCGAATTGCGGAAGACGGACTCGCGCAGGTTGCGAACAGCGAGGTCAGTGACGTCGTAAAACTTCATGGTGTTTCTCCCCGCGGCGCGGGCGCCTCGACGGACGAGATGTTGGGTAGGCCATCGTTGAGTAAGCCATCGTTGTTACGTCATGTCATCGTTGGTTACGTCATCGACGAGCTTGCCATCCGCCAGATGCAACATCCGCCCGGCATACTTCTCGGCGAGGGCCTGCTCGTGCGTAACCATCAGCACGGTCATGCCCAGCGACTGATTGAAGCTATGAAGAAGCTCCATGATTTCTGTGCCGGTGCGGCTGTCAAGATTGCCCGTCGGTTCGTCCGCCAGAAGAAGCTTGGGGTGGTTAATGAGGGCGCGCGCCAAGGAAGCGCGCTGCTGCTCGCCACCGGAGAGTTCCGTGGGCCGATGCGCTAGCCGTCCGCTCAAACCCACCCGTTCGAGCGATTGGCGCGCCAGTGCAGAACGCTCGCGGCGATCGACTTCGGCAAAGCGCATGGGGAGCTCCACATTTTCCAACAAAGACATGCTGGGTATCAGATTGAACGACTGAAAGACCATTCCGACGGTATGTAAGCGGTACTTGGCCAGTTGCTCGCGTGAGAGCGTGGCCAAGTTGTTTCCCTGCACGATCACCGCACCCGAGGTGGGCCGGTCAAGGCCTGCAATCAGGTTAAGCAGTGACGACTTGCCGGACCCCGAGGCACCCAGCAGAGCGACAAATTCCCCGGCACCAATGTCGATGGAAATCCCGTCCACCGCGCGCACCAACGCCTCCCCCATCTGGTAATGGCGGCAGAGGTTTTCGGTGCTGACAGCTAAGGAGTTCGGCAGGGGAATTTCCATGCTCACGGATATCTCCCCGCATGAAGTGCAGCGCCTCGGGTAAGCCAAAGGCGTGGAAGGCTTCTGTGAGGCCACCGCCTGAGCCCCGGCCTGTGATTAGGATTGTTGTTGCCGGTCGTTTTCATCGGGATCGTCCCTCTGCCCATTGTAGGATGAAAATTGTCGTCTCGATGTCCAGCGCCTCTCACTTGACGCATAAGTTAGGAGTCACACTTTCGTGCCATTGCCCCCGCGGCGATCAGAACGTAGAGTCGTGATTGAGCAGACTTCGGGGGAGGGCTGTTCAAACGGGCGTCCCGTGACTCTAACCGAGTCGGGGCGCTTTCGTTTTTGCGGTCTTTTTGCGGCTCTTTGACCCCATCCTGCGGGCGTGCCGCATATTCATTTGCCCTTACTCACACGCTTTCGGCGCGCTCTCATTCTTTGGTCTTCTTTGGTTTTGGTTTCATCATTTCCCATTCCTTGGCTGTCAGCTCCCGTCCCAACGCCGTGAACTCGCCCGCCCCTTGCAGCCACTCCCCGCCATCCATGGTCACGACTTCTCCATTTACATACCCGGCGCCATCGCTAATTAAGAATGCGGCCAGGTTGGCAAACTCTTCGGTCGTCCCAAACCTTCCCAGAGGGTTTCGTTTCTTTGCCGCCTCCGCCAGTTCCGGACGCGGCAGTAGACGCGAGAACGCGCCTTCCGTCGGAATCGGCCCCGGTGCGATGGCGTTCATACGAATCCCGCGATCGCCCCACTCGATGGCCAGGCTCCGCGTCAGCGCCTGCACGCCTGCCTTCGCCACCGCCGATGGCACCACATACGCCGAGCCCGTCGTCGTGTAGGTGGTGGTAATGTTCAGCACCACGCCTCCGCGCCCCGCCGCCAGCCACCGCCGTCCGCAAGCCATCGTCGTGTGCAGCGTGCCCATCAGGACAATGCCAATCACCGATTGAAACGCACCCAACGAAAGATCTTCCGTGCGCGCCAGAAAATTTCCTGCCGCGTTGTTCATGAGCACATCGAGCGGACCTTCGGCCCAGATGATCCCGATCATCTCTTCGACCGCCGATGGGTCGCGCACGTCGCAAGGACGGGAGTGGATCTTCTTCCCGTCGTTGCTGCCGCCGGTGCGCTCGCGTAACTCCTGCTCGGTCGCCGCAAGAACTTCGTGGCGGCGTCCGCAGATATAAACTTCCGCGCCCAGTTCCAGAAACCGTTGCGCCGTAGCCTTGCCCAAACCGGTGCCGCCGCCGGTAATAAGAATGCGCTTGCCGTGGAGCAGATCCTTCTGGAACATGGGTGTTGTCCTCCCTGAATGAACTGACGATTGTAAATGGACAAATCTGCTGGTGGAGCGACGGGCGCCCTCGCCCGTCCAAGCATTTTGGAGGCAGGGCGGGGGCGCCCGGCTCTCCACCATCAAGGTTGGGTTGAGGGAGACGCCAGTTCCAGCCTCGCCAGCGCCCAGCGCGCGTGTTCCGCTACCACCGGGTCCGAATCCTCGCTGAGTTTCTTCAGCGCCGTCACAAATTTCTTGTTGCCGCTGTTGCCCATCGCAATCACCGCATTCCGCCGCAGGCCGGAAAGCTTTGGCGCGCCGGACGGGAGATCCGCGAAACACTTCCCGGAACTCTTCCTGCTGCATTTCGGCCAGCCAGTCGAGCGCAGGATTGACCAGACCTTCCCGCGCCTCGAACTCCGCCGCGGAAGTCACTGGCGCCTTGCGATTCCACGGGCAAACGTCCTGACAGATGTCGCATCCGAAAACGTGCCGTCCCATGCCCGAGCGAAGCTCGTCTGGAATCTCGCCCCGCTTCTCGATGGTCAGATACGAGATGCATAGCCGGGCGTCCAATTCGCCGGGCGCAACAATCGCCTGGGTGGGACAGGCGGTGATGCAGCGCGTGCAACTTCCGCAACGATCTGGCGCAGGCAGGTCGGCCGTGAGCTCATCGCCGGTGAGATCGTCTTTCGTGAAGTCGTCTTTCGTGAAATCGTCTTTCGTGAATCAAGCGAGGTCAGGATCACGCCCAGAAACAGCCACGATCCAAGCTGCTGGTTGATGATGCAAGTATTCTTGCCGATCCATCCGACGCCGGCATACTTGGCGTACACGCGCTCGATGAGCGGGCCGGTGTCGACATAGGAACGGAGGTGCAAGTTGCCAGTGGCCAGCGGCCAGTTGCCCGTAGGGTCGAAGTAATCCGCGCAACCCATTTTCTACCTGCTTCAGGCGGAGCATTACGGCGTCGTGATAATCCTCGCGAGACCAGGCGTAGCGCGAAATCCAGCCGCGGGTTGCATCTTCGGTTTGCACCTGAGTCGAGTAGGGATGCGCGGTGTTGTAGTTGATGGCGCACACGACCACGCTGCGCGCCCAGGGAGCGACTCGGGCCAGCGCCGCGCGCTTGAGTTCGCCGGTCTCATCGCGCGCTTCCATGTACTTCATTTCGCCGTGCTTCCCATCCGCGATCCAATCGGGAAAGACGTGTAACTCGCCGAAGTCGCGGACCGGCGCAATGCCACAGAGATCGAATCCGGCGGCGCGCGCGCACCGCTTGATGCGGGTTGGAAGGTCGGGAAGCAAGTGAACAGTCACTGGCGGCCAGTCCGGCCGCTGGGGGAACTCACTCCTCCAGAAAAGGCTACCACTGTGTGGCTGTGAGCAGCTAACGGCCTGTTCTCAACGCTTACCTGCGGATTGCTCGTCTAGGATTATCCACACGCAGGCTACGGACGATCATTAGGAAAGGCCGTTAACTTTTGGGCGCGCGCCCATGCGCGCTTCTTGGCGGCAGGGGTGAAGTGCTCGATCCGGTTCCGGCCGTTCTCTTTGGCCTTATAAAGGCCGGCATCAGCCTGATTCAACAACCTTTCCACTTCGTTCTTGCCCTCGCAACGAGAGACGGCGACTCCCATACTCATGGTGATGAGTCTTTCCTCGCCGGAACAAACCACAGGTGTTTTGGCAATGATCTCGCGCAGTTCGTTCGCACGCAGCAGAGCGTTGGGCAGATCGCAGCTGGGCAGAACCATAAGGAATTCTTCTCCGCCATAGCGGCCAACGCCGTCGTAGACGCGCAGTTGAGTGCGCAGGCGCCGGCCGATTTCCCGGAGCGCCTCATCGCCAAAAAGATGGCCCAGGGTGTCGTTCACGTCCTTGAAATGGTCGACGTCGGAAAGAATCACGGCCACGGGCTTGCGCTCCCGGCGCGCTCGTTCCAATTCCCGCTCCAGCATGGCGAGAATTTCTCCGCGATTCGTCAACCCGGTGAGGCTGTCGTGGGTGGCGGCGTGGCGCATCGACTCGCGAGCGGAAACCAATTCCTCCTGCAAGTCGAGGATCCGCTTACCGACCAGCAGGCGCGCCTTCAATTCCAATTCGTCAAAGGGCTTGACCAGATAGTCGTCGGCCCCGGCTTGCATGGCCTGGAGCATGTTCTGGCGGCCCTCCTTGCTGGTCAGCAAGATGATGTAAACGTAGGGACTGGACGATCCGGCTTGGCGGATGCGCTGGCAAAGCTCAATGCCATCCAGATCGGGCAGCACCCAATCGAGCAGAACGAGCTTGGGAGCATTCGGCTCCTCCAGGATTCGCCAAGCTTCGGAGCCGCTTTCCGCGAGGGTGACGCCAAAACCCCAGCTGCGCAAATGATCGCCGGTCAATTTGCGGTAAACAGCGGAATCATCGACCACCAAGGCTTGCATCAGTCTTGAACCTCCGACCTCCGCTGCGCCAAACCACGAACCGCCGCTCATTCATCCCCCTTGGCAGATCGGTACGACCTGACCATAGAATAAGACCAAGAGGCGCTTTGAGGGCTGGCAAAGGGCTGGCCCGTGTATACAGAGATACGTCTTGAAGAATCGGCAAACCGAGTCAGATGCTTTAGTTAGTAGGCTCGGGCCGGATTGAAAGCCTACTTGCAAGCGCCGAAAACTAATCCAACAGGCGTGTCGGGGCAAGTTTTCACGTGTCCGCATGCGCCTCGAAGCACGCTGGGACTTGTATCTCGCCTTTAGTTTCTCGGGTGAGGGTTGACCTAAGCTTCTCCAGCGGCCTAACATAGCCGCCGACGGCACTGAGGCCCTCGGAATGATCGGCCAGACAGTCTCTCACTATCACATCGTGGGAAAGCTCGGTGGTGGAGGCATGGGCGTGGTGTATGAGGCGGAGGACACGCGCCTGGCCCGTCACGTCGCGCTCAAGTTCATTCCCGAGGAGATGGTCCACGACCGCAAGTCGCTCGACCGCTTCATGCGCGAAGCGCGCGCCGCTTCCCAGTTGAACCATCCCGGCATCTGCACCATCCACGATATCGACGACAACGACGGACATCCCTTCATTGTCATGGAGAAGCTGGAAGGGATGAGCCTGAAGGAGCGGATACGGGGGAAGGCGATGGAGGTCGACGAGATCCTCGACATCGGCATCCAGGTGGCGGATGCTTTGGCGGCATCGCATGCCAAGGGGATCATTCATCGCGACATCAAGCCGGCCAATATTTTTGTGGCGCAGAGCGGTCAAACAAAGATCCTCGATTTCGGATTGGCCAAGTCGGCGCGCGAACCGGGATCGGACGAGGCCGCGATGGAGGACTCGCTGACTGCGGTGGGCGTGATTCCGGGAACGGCGGTGTACATGTCTCCGGAGCAGGCGCGCAGCGAAGAACTGGATGCGCGCAGCGATTTGTTCTCGCTTGGAGTCGTGCTTTACGAAATGGCGACGGGCAAGAAGCCTTTTGCCACCGGCAACGTGATTACCACGCTGGACGCGGTCCTGAACCAGAAGCCGGTTTCTCCGCTGCAGCTCAACCCCGCGCTCCCCCCGGATCTCGAAGGCATCATCGGCCGGGCTATGGAGAAAGACCGGGGACACCGCTACCCGAACGCGCTGGCGATGAAAGGCGATCTCCAGTCGTTGAGGAAGGAAACGGAATCGGGGTTGACCAAGAGCGGGGCGCGGCGGCCAGCCTTGCCGTATCGCATTGCCACGAACGCGTTTCAGGCCTCGAGCAAGTTTCCAACTTATCTCCTGCTGGGAGTCAGCGCGCTGCTGCTGACGGTTTTGATCGCGGTAGGAGCGTGGTGGTTCAAAGAGCGCCGGATGGCGGGCGGTGGCGCGGCGAAGAACACCATTGCGGTGCTGCCGTTGCAAAACATGAATGGCGACATCAGCGTGGAGTTTCTGCGTTTCGCGCTGGCCGATGAAATCGCCAACACGCTCACCTATACCCGGACGCTTGACGTTCGCCCCTCCGCGATCACGCGAAAGTTTGTCGGCAATGACGTCGATCCGCAGCAGGCGGGCCGCGCCGTGCACGTGGCCAACGTGCTTACCGGACACTTCCTGAAGCAAGGCGACCGCCTGCTGATTACGCTCGAAGCGATCCAGGTGGACGGCAACCGGCTTTTGTGGCAGATCGAACATGACCGCGCCCGCTCAGGACCTGATCGCATTGCAAGCGCAGATGGCGGCCCAGATACGGCAAGGGTTGTTGCCGGCGCTCGGTGCCACTGGTGGTTTTCTCGATACCGGCACGCGCCCGAAAAACCCGGAGGCTTACGATCTCTACCTGCATAGCCTGGCGCTGCCTCACGATGCCGGGCCGAACAAGGATGCCATCGCGGTTCTCGAGCATGTGGTCGAAGTGGACCCAACCTATGCGCCGGCATGGGAACAGCTCGGATTGCGTTGCTACTATGACGAGGACTATTCGGATGGTGGCGAGCCGATGTTCCAGCGTTCCAACCAAGCCTACGAACGCGCCGTAGAGCTTGATCCGAATCGGGTGCTTGCCGCTCGACAGCTGATCGCCAACCGGGTCGAGCGAGGCGAACTCGGCAAGGCATACCAGGCGGCGCAGGCGATGGTCAAGCGTCGTCCGGAGAGTGCCGAGGCCCATTTCGCGATGGCCTATGTCTATCGTTACGCCGGGATGCTGGGGCAATCGACGAGTGAATGCAACACGGCGCTGGCGCTCGACCCCGGCAATTACACTTTTCGCTCTTGCGCCTGGGCATTCATGGAGTTGGGTAAGACCGAACGGGCGACGGATTTTGTCCGTCTGGATGCCGGTTCGGAGTAGGCCGCGTATATCGACGCCTTCCCTCCTTCTGCGCGAGGGGAAGATTGCGGAAGCACGCGAGGCCGTGAAGCGCATGCCGACCGCGCCGCGCTATCACCGCGATCTGCTGGAGGCTTGTCTGCAGTTGCGGCCAGCCGCGGATCTGGACCGGATCGCGCACGAAGCGGAAACCAGCCTGCCCACCGAGCCCGACCCTGAGACGTGGTATTACCAGGGATCACTCCTCGCATACTGTGGCAAGAAACAAGCGGCTCTCCATCTGCTCCAGAGCGCGGTCGAGCAGAACTATTGCGCGCACGAGAATCTGCTTTATGATCCTCTGCTGGCAAAACTTCGCACCGATACAGCGTTTGACAAAGTGTTGACCGCCGCAGGCGCTTGCCAGGAGGCGGTGAAAGCGGCGAGCAGCACGCAGAGCCAGTGAAATGGAACCGGACTTTTGCGGCTATTTGCTAGTTGGTACTGTGGGTACCCCCGCACGTTTTTCCGCAGCTTGTAAAGTCGTGCCCCTCTCCAGACCTTCGGCCATGGGGATCAGCGTCTGCAAAGAACTTGTCGGACTTTCCGCTTGCAGGCGGGCGGGAGCTTCGGTACTATCACGTCAACTCTTTGGTGCGACCTTGACGAATGGACGGAGTCTCCGACGGCTTAGTTTTAGAATTCCCGGGGTACGAGTATGCCTGCCGGCCGCGGTGCGGGGGGAAGAGTGAGCTGAGAAATTAGAAATCGTAAGTGCTCCCGAATCCCACCCGCCAGAGACGCTGGCAAGGTGGGTTTTGTTTTTTCCGGGGAGCGCGCAGGTCCCCGTCCTCAGCGCTGGGTCGTCCCTCGGGACTCGGATCGTTTTTCCAGATTACCCAGCGCTGAAGCGCTGGGCTAAGCTGGTTCGCCCCTCCGGGGCTGGATTTGCACCACGGAACTGCTAGGGAGGTTCGTTATGACCGATGCAGAAAAGCGATGCCGATCGAAAGCCACGCCGAGCACGAGCAAGGGCAAGACCATGACCGGGGCCAGTATTCTTTGGGAATGTCTGGAACGTGAAGGCGTGAAGGTCGTCTTTGGCTATCCGGGCGGCGCCATTCTGCCCGCCTATGACGCTCTGAAGGGCAGCAAGATCCATCACATGCTGGTGCGCCACGAGCAAGGCGCAACCCACATGGCCGACGGCTTCGCGCGCGCCAGTGGAGAGGTGGGAGTGGCGGTTGCAACCTCGGGGCCGGGAGCGACCAACATGGTCACCGGAATCGCCACCGCCATGCTCGATTCCTCACCGATCGTCTGCATCACCGGGCAGGTGGGCAGCAAGCTGATTGGGTCGGACGCGTTTCAGGAAACCGACATTACCGGCGTGACCCTTCCGATCACCAAGCACAACTATCTGGTTACGCACGCCAGCGAAGTGGCGCGCACGATCCGCGAAGCTTTTTATGTGGCGCGGTCGGGGCGTCCTGGTCCGGTGCTGGTCGATATCACCAAAGATGCGCAGCAGGGTACGTGCGAGTTCGACTGGGAAGCGGCCAAGCCGCAATTGCCGGGTTACCGGCCCGACCTTTCGCCCGCTCCGGCAGGAGTACGCGCAGGCGCTGGAGTTGATCCACAATTCGAAGCGGCCGGTGATCCTTGCCGGTCACGGCATCATCATTTCCGGAGCCATGCGCGAGGTGCGCGATTTTGCCGAGCGGGCCGGGATTCCAGTCGCACTCACACTGCTCGGCCTGGGTGCGCTCCCCGCATCGCACCCGCTCAATCTGGGCATGATGGGCATGCACGGGGAAGCCTGGGTGAACCATACGATTCAAGAAGCGGATCTGTTGCTGGCCTTCGGCATGCGCTTCGACGACCGCGTCACCGGCACGCTGAAAACCTACGCGCCCAACGCCAAGAAGATTCACATCGAGATCGATCCCGCGGAGATCAACAAGAACGTCAAGGTCGATGTTGCGCTGGTCGGCGACTTGCGGGAAGTTTTGCTGGAGTTGTTGCCGCACATCGAATCCATCGATCGCAGCGAGTGGCTGGATTCCATCGACAGGCTGAAGGGCGATTCCGCGGTGCGCGACATCCAGAACCTGCCCGACAGCGGCCATCTTTATGCCGCCCATGTCATCAACGATTTGTGGCAGGAGACGCGCGACGGCAACACCATCGTGGTCACCGACGTCGGCCAGCACCAGATGTGGGAGGCGCAGTACTACAAGCATGAGCGTCCGCGCTCGCTCATTACTTCCGGCGGATTGGGCACGATGGGTTTCGCGCTGCCGGCCGCCATCGGCGCCAAAGTCGCTTGCCCGGAGGCCGAGGTCTGGGTGGTGGTGGGCGATGGCGGATTCCAGATGACGATGTGCGAACTGGCGACGATTGTGCAGGAAAACCTGAAGATCCATATCGCCATCATCAACAACGGCTATCTCGGCATGGTGCGGCAGTGGCAGGAATTTTTCTACGACCGCAACTACGCGGCGACGCCGTTGCTCAATCCGGATTTCGCGAAGTTGGCGGAGGCTTACGGCATTCGGAGCGCGACGGTCTCGAGGCGTTCCGAGGTCGTGCCCGCGGTCGAAGCGGCGCGCCAGCACGAGGGGCCGATGCTGATCAATTTTAAGGTGGAACAGGAAGACACGGTCTATCCGATGGTCGCGGCCGGGGCGGCGTTGCACGACATGATCCGGCGGCCCAGCCCGATTGTCGAGACGGCCGAGGATAATAAATGCAGGTCAGAGGTTACGAGGTCAGATTGCGGATGTTAAATCCATTTGCTTCGGAAGTTCCGCTAGCAATCTGAGCCTCTCAGCCGCTGACCTGATATTCAATGATTCAATCGAGAGATGAATCAAAACTATGCTGAATACATTCATGGTGTACGTCGAAAATAAACCGGGTGTGCTTACCCGCGTGGCTTCGCTGTTTCGCCGCCGCGCCTTCAATATTGATTCGCTGACGGTGGGGCGGACGGAAAAACCAGAAGTGTCGCGCATGACCATTACCGTCGACGCCGACCACGACCAGGCCCGCCGCATCGAAGCCAATTTATACAAACTGGTAAACGTGCTGCTGGTCGAGAACATCACCAATCAACCGGCCATTGTGCGGGACTTGGCCATGATCCGGGTGGCGGCCACGCACGATGCGCGCTCCCACGTGCTGGAACTGGCCAGCGTGTTTCGGGCGCGGGTGGTGGATGTTGCTACCGAATCGCTGACCATCGAAATCACTGGCGGAGAAGACAAGATCGATGGACTGCTCGAAGTGCTGCGTCCATACGGTGTATTGGAGATGGTGCGCACCGGCATCGTCGCCATGCGACGGGGCAGCAAGTCTGCCGACGCGGCTTCGACGAGGACGGAAAGTATGGGGCGAGGCGCCGCCAGTGACGATGTCCCCTACTCGGTGTAAGGCAGGCGATTCGAAGCAAAGTCAACCCCCAGCTTAACATCAACTTTTCCGCAGCCGGTTAGGCCACCGAGG
>CAWCDV010000037.1:0-27143 GCA_963794365.1 uncultured Acidobacteriaceae bacterium | reverse complement strand
GGCGATTTCACTCAAACCCCAGTCATCGGTCAATGAGCAATATGGCGTTAGCACCAATTACCTGACGTTGATTTTTTTCTATTCATTCGAGGCGGCGCGGCGTAGGCGGTCTTGCACGGCTTCCCATTCGGGCGCGTTTGGAGGCAGGTCGACTGCAATCCAGTCGACGTTGCCGGTGTCGGCCTGGTGGAGCTTTTCGTAGAGAGCAGCGGCGTAGGCGGCGGCGCGGTTGGCATCTGGATGGTCTTGATGTCCGGGCGGTTGGGCGGATGCTGGTGCTGCAGGTAGATTCCCTGGCCCTGATCGGGCAGTTTTCCATTGGTCACTAGATATAAAGCGGTGCGCGGGCTGTAATGGCGCGGGTGCAGGCCGGGCGCGGGATGGGCTCCGGTTTGAAGCGCTCCGGCTTCAACTTCCTCCGCCGAGGCGATTGGACCGACGATCGCTTCCAGGTCTATCCGCGAAATCCCTCCTGGACGAAACAGGATCGGCCTGGGCTCGGTTAGCGAGATCACGGTGGATTCGATGCCGACCTTACAGGGTCCGCCGTCGAGTATGAAATCCACTTCGGAGCCCAGGCTGCGGCGGACGTGGTCGGCGGTGGTCGGAGAAAGTTCGGTGAAGCGGTTCGCGCTGGGTGCGGCGAGCGGAACGCCGGCGGCGCGAATCAGGGCAAGCGCGATAGGATGCGCGGGCATGCGGAGACCGACCGTGGGCAAGCCAGCGGTGACGATGGCAGGGATTGCCGGCTGTTTTTCGAGCTGCTTTTCGAGCACCAACTTTTCGAGCACCAGCGTCAAGGGGCCGGGCCAGAATCGGCGGGCCAGACGGTCGGCGGTTTCCGGCCAGTTCGCAACTAGCGACTGCGCCATCTCTATCGATGCTACGTGGACGATGAGCGGGCTGGTTCCGGGTCTGCCTTTGACGGCGTAGATGCGGGCTACAGCTTCGGCATCGAGGGCGTTGGCGCCGAGACCGTAAACCGTTTCCGTGGGGAAGGCGACGAGACGGCCGGCGCGGAGGAGTTCGGCGGCGCGGTCGATTTCGGCGGGGTCGGCGATTTGGGGCATAGCCGATTGTAGATTGCAGAGGTCAGCTTTTGGATTGCAGACGAGCGCTGCTCAACCTGCATCTTAGTGCGAATCCAAAGGTGCTATGACCGCCGGCAGCCTGCTGAGCTTCGCTCGGCTTGGACCCTTCGACTTCGCTCAGGGCAGGCCGCGAGGCGCCCGTCCCCACACGAGCCGCCGTCCCCAAATGAGCAGAGAGGAACGCCCGCTCCGGGGGCCTGAGAAATCAAATTACTTTTTCTTCTCGTCTTTTTTCTTCTCTGTTCTTCGACTACCAGGTTGTTGGTCACTGAGAATACGCCGGGAACGCCGTTGGCCTGCATGCCGGCGATTTGCTTGTCCATCGGGCGGGCGACTACGCCTTCGAGCGTGATGTGTCCGTTCTTGACGATGATGTGAATGGGCGGAACGGCCCGCAACTGATACTGGCTTAGGACGGTGTTGCCATAGATGGCGCGGTAGGCAGCGCGACGGATCCGGTCGTCGATGGGGGAGGGGGGCAGGACCTCGATGTTGTTGACGACTTTTTCGACACCTTCAATGCGCTTGACCGCTTTTTCGGCGTCGGACTTGAGAGTAGGACCCCTTTCCGGCGAGACCTGGCCGAGCAGGGTCACGGTACCGTCCGGGTCGACCTTGTAGGCGAGGTTGTCGAACACGCCGTAGTAAGGAAGCATCACGAGTTCGTGACGGACTTCCTTGTAGATGCGATCGAGGCTCTTCTGGTTGAGTGCGCCAGTGGGTTGGTTGTCCTGGATGGCGGGGCTGGCGAGGGCCGCCATCGAGAAAATCGTCATCGAGAGAATCGTCATTGAGAGAAGCAATGGGATAGCACGAACTGCGAGCAGTGATTTTTTCATTTGTTTGACCTCACGCCAGATTCTTGATGACATGGTGAGAAATCCTGAAATTCTTCGCACTTTTCTGACGCTGGAGAGAGGCGAAGGGTTGCTTTTTCTTGCGCCGGGGACTGGGCGCCTATCTTGCGAATCCATGCTGCGAGGTCGCCGAGTCGCTGCTGACGGCGAGGGCGGCCGTCCCTACGCAACCCTGGACGGGCGAGGGCGCCCGTCCCCACATGAACTCCACACTTGGTTAGGCGGCTTTGGGTTTGCGGCGGCGCTCTCTGAAGCCTTCGATCAACAGATAGAGCACGGGGATGAAGAACAAATTGAGGATCGTGCTCATGATCATGCCGCCGAATACGGTGGTGCCTACGGAGTGGCGTCCGTTTTCTCCGGCGCCGCTGGCGGTGACCAGGGGAACGACGCCCAGGATGAAGGCGAACGACGTCATGAGAATCGGGCGCAGGCGGATGCGGGCGGCTTCGACGGCCGCGTCGACAATGGTCATGCCGCGCTCGCGCAATTGCTCGGCGAATTCGACGATCAAGATGGCGTTCTTGGAGGCGAGGCCGACGAGCATGACGAGTCCCACCTGGCAGTAGACGTCGTTCTGCTGGCCGCGGAGCCATTGGGCGGAAAGCGCACCGAGCAACGCCATGGGCACGGCGAGCAAAATGATGAAGGGGAGCACGAAACTTTCATACTGCGCCGAGAGCGTCAGGTAGACGACCAGCGTTCCGAGGCCGAAGAGGATCAGCGTGGTCGATCCCGAGGCCAACTCTTCGAGCGAAATTCCCGACCATTCGTAGGTGTAGCCCTGGGGCAAGATTTTCGCGGAGAGCTGCTGCATGGCGTCGATGGCCTGTCCGGAACTGAAGCCGGGAGCGGCGGAGCCGTCGATTTCCGTCGAGCGGAAAAGGTTGTAGTGGCTGATGACCTGCGGCGCGGCGGTCTGGCTGATGCTGACCAAATTTTCCAGCGGGACCATGGCGCCGGAATCGGAGCGCACGTAGTACTGCTTGATGTCCTGCGGATGGGAGCGGAACTGCTTGTCGGCCTGCACGTAGACGCGATAGGAACGGTTATTGAAATCGAAGTCGTTGATGTAGGCCGAACCCATGTAGACGCTGAGCGTGTCGGTAATCTGGCTGAGCGGGACGTGCAGGCTCTTGGCTTTTTCGCGATCGATAGTGACCACTAACTGCGGATCGCTGGCGGTGTAGGTGGTGAAGAGTCCGACGAGATCTTTGCGTCCGAAACCAGCTGCCGGATCAGGTCGTGCGGTAACTTTGTCGAGATCCTGAAGAGTGTGATTGCCCTGGTCCTGGACTTCGAACTGGAATCCGCCGAACTGGCCGAGACCTTGCACGGCAGGCGGCTCGACAGGGATGACAATGGCGCCGGAAATTCCGAACAAGGGGCCGCGCAGTCGATTGAGGATGGCGGCGGCGGTGTGCTCGTGGCCCTTTCGCTGCGCATATGGCTGGAGGGACAGAAATACCAGGCCGCGATTGGGCGCGCTGCCGCCGAAGCTGAAGCCGGAGACGGAGAAAGTGCCCTCGATTTCAGGAAAAGTTCTTGGTGATGGCGGTCACCTGCTCGCCGATCTTCTTGCGTGTATTCGAGCGAAGCTCCGGAGGGAGCCTGGATGATGACGATGAGGTATCCCTGATCTTCGGTGGGGACGAAGCCCTTGGGGACGTGCCGGAAAACGAAGTAGGCGAGACCGAGTCCGGCGAAAAACAGGATCAGCGCTACGGCCTCAAAGCGCAGAAACGTGCGGAGAGCGCGAACGTAGCCGTTGTTAATCGCGCTCAGGAGCGCGATCGACGCGCTTGAAGAACCAATTCTTTTCTCCGTGCGTCGCGACCCAGCAGGAGCGCGGAGAGTGAGGGGGTCAGGGTCAGCGCGTTGAAGGCGGAGATCGTAATCGAGAAGGCGATGGTCAGCGCGAACTGGCGGAACAGAATGCCGGTTGTGCCGGGAAAAAAGGCGACCGGCACGAAGACGGCAACCAGCACCAGCGAAGTGGCGATGACGGCGCCGGTGACTTCCTTCATGGCGTCGGAGGCGGCCTTGGTCGGGTTCGGCTCGCCTTCCTGCAGGTGGCGCTCGATGTTTTCAATGACGACGATGGCGTCATCGACCACCAGGCCGGTGGCGAGCGTGATGCCGAACAACGTCAGCGTGTTGACGGAGAAGCCGAGCAGTTTGACGAAGGCGAACGTTCCGATGAGCGAGACCGGGATGGTGACCGCGGGAATGATGGTGGAGCGCCAGTCCTCCAGGAAAACGAAGATGACGAGGATGACGAGGAAAATCGCCTGGCCGAGCGTCGAGACTACGTCGCGGATGGATTCGCCGACCGCGTCGGTGGTATCGAAGGCGAGCTCATACTTCATGCCAGGCGGAAAGCGCTTGGAAAGCCGCTCAAGCTCGGCGATGCAGCGGCGGTCGACGTCGAGGGCGTTGGCGGTGGAGAGCTGGGTGATGCCGATGCCAACGGATTCGTGCCCGTTGTAGTCGAGGTTCGAGCTGTAGTCTTCGGCGCCGAGTTCGGCGTGGCCGACGTCGCGCAGGCGGACGAGCGTGCCATCGGCATTGCTCTTCAGAATGATGTTATCGAATTGCGTGGATTCGGAAAGACGGCCGACGGCGCGAACGCTGATCTGGAATTGCTGGCCGGGCATGGAGGGCTGGGAACCGACCTGCCCGGCGGCGACTTCGACGTTCTGCTCCTGCAGAGCGTTGACCACATCGTCGGCGGTGAGGGCGCGGCTGGCCATGCGAACGGGATCGAGCCACAGACGCATGGAGTATTTGCGCTCGCCGAAGATGATGACGTCGGCCACGCCGGGAATACGCTTCAGGCTGTCGCGGACGTAGACGTCGAGGTAGTTGCTCATGAAGAGCGTGGAGTAGCGAGCGTCGGGCGAGTAGACGGCGGCGCCGAAGACGAAGTTCTGCGAGGTCTTGGCGACCGTAACTCCGACTTGCTTGACCGCGTTGGGGAGACGTCCTTGAGCGGTGTTGACGCGGTTCTCGATGTCAACGGAGGCGAGGTCGGGATCGCGGGTGAGATCGAAGGTGGCGGTGATCTGGCTGACGCCGTCGTTGGTGCTGGAGGAGGTGATGTACTTCATGCCTTCGGCGCCGTTGATCTGCTGCTCGAGCGGCGTGGTCACGGCGGACTCGACGGTCTGGGCGCTGGCTCCGGTATAGACGGCGGTGACACCGACCTGCGGCGGCGCGAGGTTGGGGAATTGCGCGATGGGCAGCGTAGGAATGCACGCTGCGCCCGCGAGAATAATGAGCAGGGCGCAGACGGTTGAGAATACCGGGCGATGAATAAAAAAGTCGACCATAAGAGTAGTTCGTTGAGCTGGTATCGGGTAGTGATCGGGTCATCGGGTGATCTGGAAGTTCAGCAGATGACCCGATGACACCCGATCGACACCAGATGCCTAGCTGCTGCTTTCCTGCGGAACTACGGGTACGCCATCGATTAGAAACTGGGTGCCGGAGACGACTACTTTGTCTCCCGGTTTTATGCCGTCGAGGACGACATAGTCGTTGCCGACGATTTGGCCGATCTGGAGCGGCTTCTGGTGGACCACGTATCCACCTTTCTGATCAGACTCAGCGACGAAAACGAAATAGAGGCCGCCGATTCGCGACACGGCCACGACCGGAACCACCGGCTTTTCCTGGCTGCCCCAGACTACACGGGCGCGAATGAACTGGGCGGTGCGCAGGCTGTCGTTCGCATTTGCGATCTGCGCTTTGGCCAGCACGGTTTGCGTCGTGTTGTCCACCTGTGGCGAGATGAACGTGATGCGGCTGGTGGCGAGCAGGCTTCCTGAAGCGTCGACGATCTGGACGGGAAGATTCATCTTCAGCTGCGCGGATTTCTCGATGGGAACATAGATGTAGGCTTCGAGGCTGCCGGGACGGTCGACGGTGGTGAGCGTGGTGGTGGTGACGACGCGGTCGCCAACGCGGACGGGAACATCGCCGACGATTCCGGCGCGCGGGGCGACCACCTTGTAGTAGTGCAACTGGACCTGCTGCTCGCTGACCTGGGCATCGAGTGAGTGCAGTTGCGCCTGGGCGGCGTCGAGAGTGGCGCGCGCCTGGTCGAGATCCTGCTTGCTGACTACGCCGGCATTGGCAAGGCCGCTGACGCGGTCGTAGTTCTGCTGCGCCCATTTGACCTGAGCGACCTGGGCGGCGCGCGCGTCCTCCTGGCTCTTGACCGTGGCCTGCTGCTTGGCGGGGTCGATCTGCATCATGGGAGCGCCGGAAGCGACTTGTTCACCGGAGTGGACGAAGATCTGCGTAATGATGCCTTCGACCTGCGGCATCACCACGGCGGAGTCGCGGGATTTCAAGGTGGCGACGTAGTCGGTGGTGTCGTCGATTTTCTGCGCCTTAGCGGTTTGCACTTTAACCGGCATGGCCTGCGGGGCGGCAGCCTTGGCGGCTTTGCTGTTGGCGCAGGCGGTGGTGAAAAGAAGCGCGGCCAGAAGGGCGCCGGGCAGAATCCCGGACAGCATCAAAAACGGCGCAGTTGCGGAAAATCTAGACATATCGGTGCTCGAAGACACGGCAAGACGCGTCCCTACGGGAAATCAGACGCCCCTTCAGGGCCTGGTCATCACGGCGACCCGACCGCAGCAATACTAGAACAATTATAGATTCCCGGTAAGGGCACGAGGCGCACCGAAGAATTTTCCCTTCTGCTAGATTGTTGCTATGATCGCACTTGGTGTTGAACTCAACTGTCGGGACGAATCGAATCTTGCCAGTCCGGCACTACTTCATCTGCGAAAAATCCGTCGGACGCATGTACGTCGAGTCTATTTTTTCCACCAGCTTGTTGGCCTGCTCGGATTTGATCACTTCCTGAAACTCTGGATCGGCCATCATCGCGTCCCAGTTCTTTTTCGCTTCCTCCCGGCTGGGATGAGCCAAGATATCGACTAATGTATTGTCCCAATCGGGAGCACCCTCGGGGACCCAATCACCCACAACCTTCAGATTGTGTTTGGCGAGTAGCTTTGAAGTCGTGTCGCGAAACCGTGACTCCAGCGCCGGCAGCTTGCCCGGCACAGCATGATAAACGCGAAGCTCGAAGACGCGATTGCTATCGGCCCTCACTTGATTCACTTGCATCAAGCGGGCACCGATGAGCGATCCAGAGGCAAAGGAAACCAGGGCGATGACGCAAACAGTCCAACGTTTCAACTTCCAAGAGTTGGTTGTCATAAAGATCCTTCTGCGGCAAATCGGTAGTCCGAGATGAGGTTCCCGAGGCCGCCTACATGGCAGTTCTTCAGCTGTTGCTTCAAGCGCCCAAGAGTGCCGGCGTGATGATCACCGCCAGAGGCCCTAGAGTGAGAAATCCAAACTGATACCACCACGGTACCGGCACGCTGCAAACCTTGAGGTCGATCAAAACGGCAACTGTAATCGTTACGATCAATGCTAGATAGATCGTTGCGCCACGGCGAATTCGCGCAGCAACGCAACCACCGATGGCGGTCGTCGTGAGAAACACAATCGGCGCGAGAACGATATACGTCGTTTGGTCTGGGGCGGCCAATTTCGAAATCATCAAGTCCGCAGCGAACTTCAGTGTCCCCATGAAGATGTACACGCCCATAGCGACCCCCATGCTGATGAAGCCAATTTCCTCTCCGCAACGAGGACCAGACCATGGACGGGACAGAACGACAGGCTTGACTCCAAAACCAGCGAGACTGCCGTGAATGGCGACGCAGATTCGATGCGAAGCGTGTATTCCTCGATTAGGTCGCCTAGCATGGCCTCTCGATACCGGTCCGGTACGAATAGCTTCGAGAAGCCAGCAAACGATATGCCGGCGGCGAATCGCGCCTCATATGCTCCCCCAGCGGTCTTTTAATCCGCCGTCATGCTGCGAATCGTTTGTTCAGATATCTGCAGCGCCCGTTTGCCGGCGGCCTCGACGCGAAAAAACCGTTTCGCCCGGCCCCCGCGCTCCGGGGTCGGTTCGCCAGTGAAGGAGCTGACATATCCTTTTGCTTCGAGCCGCTCCAAAGTCGCGTACACGGCACCGATGGAAATATTGCGGCCGGTACGTTCTTCAATCTCGCGTCGCACGATCATTCCATGAGCGCCTCCGTCCAGACGCGCAAGGCGAGCAGGATTATGTGCTCCAGAGATCCGAGAAGTTCTCCTCGCTTCATTTCTTTTGCAATGTAGAACAAATAGACCAGAGAAGTCAAGCGGCAAAGGCTTGGCAATGCGGCGCGGCGTCTTGTGTGGATTCTTTCCGTATTGAGTCAAAGCGCCTTAAGATTCCCGGTAAGGGCACGAGGCACCGAAGAATTTTCCCTTCTGCTAAATTGTTTTGTCATGAAACCGAGCCGAAGTTTTGCGAGCGACAACAATGCCGCGGTGCATCCCGAGGTGCTGGAGGCGATACGGCGCGCGAACCAGGGGCATGTGGTGGGGTATGGGGACGATCCGTACACGGAATCGGCGGTCGGAAAATTCCGGGAGCAATTTGGAGCCGATGTGGCGGTCTTTTTTGTTTTCAATGGGACGGCGGCGAATGTGCTGAGCTTGCAGGCGCTAACGCGGCCGTTTCATGCGGTGCTGTGTCCGGAGCTGTCTCATATTTATACGGACGAATGTGGCGCGCCGGAAAAGTTTACGGGCTGCAAACTCGTGCCTCTGGCCGCGCCGGACGGGAAGTTGACGGTGGAAACGGTGGCGCATGCCTATCACGGAATTGGTGACCAGCATCATGTGCAGCCGCGGGTGATTTCGATTACGCAAGCGACCGAGATGGGCACGGTGTACAAGCCGGCGGAAATCGAGGCGCTGGCGCGGTTTGCCCACGAGCGGGGGATGTTTTTGCACGTGGACGGGGCGCGAATTGCAAACGCCGTGGCGGCGCAGCGACTCAACGCTTACGCCAGGCGACGCGCGACTTGGGAGTGGACGTGCTTTCGTTTGGCGGGACGAAGAACGGGCTGATGGGCGTGGAGGCGGTCGTGTTTTTTCGTCCGGAACTGGCGGAGGATTTTTTGTTTGTGCGCAAGCAGGGAATGCAACTGGCGTCGAAGATGCGCTACCTGTCGGCGCAGATGGAGGCGCTGCTGACGGACGATCTGTGGCGGCGAAATGCGGAGCACGCGAACCGGATGGCGCGACTGCTGGAACAGGAAGTGAAGAAAATTCCGCGGGTCAAGATTGTGTATCCCGTGGAGGCGAATGGAGTGTTTGCGCAAATTCCGCGGGAAGCGATTAAGAGGATACAGGAGCGGTACTTCTTCTATGTGTGGAGCGAAGAGGAGTCGGTGGTGCGGTGGATGTGCTCGTTCGACACGACCGAAGCAGACGTGCGGGAGTTTACCGAGTTTGTGGTCGCCGTGCTGAGAGATCTCCATTAAGAGATCTCCCGAACTGACGCGCCCCCGCGTTGGGCGCGTCTAAGTTGGAGGCGTCTAGCGGGAGGATCGGATTTTCCGCCTCGTGGGAGCTCTCGGCGGAAGACGGGCGTACTTATTTTTTCTTGGCTGCTGCCCTAACCTTTGCCCATCGTGCCCTCTGCGCGGCTGCTATTCTCCTGCGTCCCGCAGCCGAAATCGTTCGCTTCTTGCGAGTTGCGACTGGGCCTCGCTTGCTTCCCTGTAAGAAGATTTTCCCGAAGGTGGTCAGTGCAGCGGTCACGCTGCGGAGTTCGCTCTCAAGTCGCGCACGTTCCTGCTGAAGTTGTTTGACTACTGACTGAATTAGTGTCTTTGGCATTACGGGATTGTATCACTTGTAAGTTGGATATCAAGGCAGTTCCTGCGGGAGAGGCTGGTTAACTGGCGCCAATTTCCCGTATCGGATGAAATCCAGTTTTGGGCGGTACTTCAAGCCGCAAGTCACGCTCCTATACAGCGGACCACCCCGATAAGATGACTCGGGACTACATTGACAGAAGATCAGTGAACAGCCGTTACGGGAAACTCTGATTAAGTGTCGGCAAAAGGCATTAACCACAGGGTACACAGGGTACACGGAGGCCCCGGTCCAGATTCGGACCTACGGTCGGACTTGCGTTTGGAGTTATGTTGCCCGCCGAACAGGTAGCGCCTCTTATAGGACATGACCATCAGGCCAATGCAGATACCCATTGGCGGGAAGATGAGGACGAGCATCGCGCTCTTTTAAGGGATTGAATCATGAAAAGGCTTGAATCATGCGAGGGCCAGCGCTGGCGACTTTGAACCCGAACTTCATCGCTGAACCGTCACGACTGAGCGCTCATGACCCCGTGATCTTCATCCGCAGTTCTTCCGGCAGCTTCTCGCGGATCTCCGCCGGCAGCCGGTCATGCACATGTCGCGCGCCGAGCTTCGCTACATCCACCACCGCCATGGGCGCGGGAGTCGCCACGGCCACGATCAGCCAGATCAGCGCCGACAGCGCAAAGCCCGCCAGCGCGCCCACCTCCAACCAGAAAGCGTGGCGCAGTCCAAAATGCCGGATCACGGCAAACGCCAGCAGAAACACGCCGGCCGACGCCGAAGCCAGCACAATCAGAGAAATATCGATGATGCGGTTCAGTTTCTGGCGGCTGCGGCAGTGCTCGCAATCGGCGAAATGTAACTCGTAGTCCCCGCGCATTTCCGGAGCCAGGCCGGAAATATCGTACCGCCATCCCGCAAGGATTTTCCCGACAATCGGTTCCACACACTCGCTCATAAGAGGCTAAAACCGAAGAGGCTACAACCGGATGGATTCGAGAACTTCCGCCTGGGTTGCCAGCAGCACACGGTTGTGCCACAGCCCCTGACGGCCGCCGAGCGCCTGTTCTGCCGCGGCGCGCGCGATTTCCGGATGATTATTCTGCTCAGACAAATGGGCCAAAATTACGTACTCGGCCCCTCCATCATAATCGCTGGAGAAAAATTCCGCGAGCGCGTCATTCGACAGATGCCCCACCCGGCTCATCACCCGCTGCTTCACCGACCACGGATAGGGCCCCGAACGCAGCATCTCGACATCGTGATTCGACTCCATCACCAACACGCTGCAGCCCCGCAAATGGTCGCGCACGCTGGCCGGCATGTAGCCCAGGTCGGTGGCAAAACCGATCTTGACGCCTTCCGCGCGAAAGGTGAAGCCCACCGGATCGGCGGCGTCATGAGGAATGGTAAAGGGCATGACCTCAATGTCGCCCACGCGAAAGCCGCGCCCGGCAGAGAAATGTTCCGACTTCGGAAGCTCGGGGATTGCTCCTTTCTCATCGCGCACCGCCCGGCTCCAGGCATGATGCGTCGGCGCGGTCAGGAAGACGGGCACGTTCAGCTTGGTGGCCAGCCGCTGCAGTCCGGCAACATGGTCGGAGTGTTCGTGCGTAATCAGGATCGCGGAAATTTCCTCGGTGCGCTCCCCGTTTCGATCAGCGACAGCCCGCAGCCGCTTGAAGGTTTCGCGGCCGGAGAGACCGGCATCCACCAGAATGCGCGTTGAACTCGTCGCCACCAGCGAGCAGTTCCCACGGCTGCCGCTCGCCAGCACCGAAACCGACACTCCCATAGCCGTAGCTTACCCCCACCGGCTGTGGAAACGGCAAGAGTTTTTCAGGAACCGGTACCTTTGGTGGGACTGGCCAGAGCTTGAACCACCGGAAGCACAGTGGATCGCAGGGGGAAACACTTCTTTTTGTTTTCCCGCGTGCTCCCTGTGGTTAAGAATTTCGATCGCCAGCGCGGAGAGCAGCCAGCGGCGTTTACCGCGAGATGCGCTCACTTCTTACGCGAACAAATTGTCCACCACGCCCCGTCCCACCGCTCCCCCGTAGGCGCCTGCAATTCCCGGCATGAACGCCAGAAACGATTCGTAGATCTGCGCCCGCGCCGGTTTTTCTGCAAGAAAGAAATATGCCAGCCACTCCACCACCGGCACGAACACTCCTACCAGGACCACCCAGCGCCACGGCCTGCGCGGGCTCAGGAATCCCAGCAGCATGTTCGCCGCCAGCACCACCATCGCCGTCAGCAGCAGGTCACCGACTTTGATGTCCAACCACCCCGCCAATGCTCCCGACATCGCCGCCAGCAAATAATAAAAAACGTCGCCGCCCGGTTTTCTTTCCGGAAGAATTCCGCCCCCGGCTGTCGTCATATCTTCATCTCTGATAGTGAGCTAAATTCGCGTTGCGAGAGCCGCGACCTTCGAGCTACGAACTGCGTGACAACAGCTTGCTCGAAGCTCGCGGCTCGTAGCTCGCAGCTTATCTACGAGTAAGTGTAAAAGCCGCGCCCGCTCTTGCGTCCCAGCCAGCCCGCGTCCACCATCTTGATCAGCAGCGGACAAGGCCGGTACTTCGGATCTCCCAGCCCATCCTGCATGACACGCGCATGATGTCCAGACACACGTCGAGCCCGATAAAATCCGCCAGGGTCAGCGGCCCCATCGGATGCGCCATCCCCAGCTTGAACACTTCATCCACCGCCTCCGCCGTCGCCACGCCCTCCATGACCGCGTACATCGCCTCATTCAGCAGCGGCATCAGCACCCGGTTAGAAACAAATCCCGGAGCGTCATTCACCTCCACCGGCGTCTTCTCCAGTTTCACCGCCAGCTCGCGCACCGTCTCGAACGTAGCCTCGGAAGTCGCGAGGCCTCGAATCACTTCGACCAGCTTCATCACCGGCACCGGATTAAAGAAGTGCATTCCAATCACCTTGTCGGCGCGCCCGGTCAGCGCCCCAATCTTCGTGATCGAAATCGAAGACGTATTCGTGGCCAGAATCACCTCCGGCTTCGGCTTCATTAGGCGATCCAACTCGCGGAAAATCTCCGCCTTGATCTCGAACTTCTCTGTCGCCGCCTCGATCGCCAGATCGCAATCCGCCAGCTTCGCCCGGTCCACCACCGCCAGTAATGCGCCCCAACGTGGAGACCTTATCGCTCGCCGTGATCTTGTTCTTGGCCACTTCGCGATCCAGGTTCTTCGCAATCGTCGCGAGCCCCCGATCCAGAAATCGCTCGTCCACATCGCACAGCACCACGTTGAACCCGCACCGCGCAAACACATGGGCAATGCCATTGCCCATCGTGCCCGCCCCAATCACTCCCACCAACTGCATCGCCATAATTGCCTCGCGCGCCCCGAAAGGAACTGAAGAGTTTAGCAGAAGGCGCACATTGTTCTTGGCGTTAGCAGAGAAGGGAACGCGGACACTTTGCGCGTTTTCGAGAAGTGGGTCGCTGGACGGCCCGCACCATAGTGGACTCTAGTGTTTGCGCGACGGAGGGACGCTACTTTTCTTTCGCAACGTTCAGACGCGTTTCCGCGCGCTGCAATGCATCTTCGGCGCGCGTGTAGTCCACCTCAACATCGTTGCTCTTCAGGCGCTGTTCGGCCCGGTCTTTGGCTTTTTGCGCGCGCTCTACGTCAATTTCATGCGGACGCTCCGCCGCCTCCGCCAGAATCGTCACCTTGTCCGGCAGCACTTCCATAAATCCCCACGCCACACGACAGCGTGTGAGTGGCGCCACTCGCCTTATAAGTAATCTCACCGACGCCAAGCTCGGTAATCAGCGGAGCGTGTCCAGGAAGAATCCCGAGATACCCGGTCACCCCCGGGATCTGCGCTTCCTCCGCCGCGTCCTTCACCAACAGCCTGGAGGGAGTTACGATTTCGAGTTGAAAAGTATTAGCCATTCGGTCGTTAGTCGTTAGTCGTCAGTCGTTAGTCGTTGGTCGTTGGTCGTTAGCTCAGAACTAGCCGCGAGGCATTTGCCAACGACTAACAGCCAACGATAACGACTAACGACCAACGACTGATCTTACGCTGCCGCGCCCCTTCATCTTCTCTGCCGTCTCCAGCACTTCGTCAATCGTTCCCTTCATGTAGAAAGCCTGCTCGGGAATGTCGTCGTACTTCCCTTCCACGATGCCGCGGAAACCTTTCACCGTGTCGGCGATCTTCACATAGCGTCCCGGAGTGCCGGTGAACTGCTCGGCCACAAAGAACGGCTGCGAGAGGAATTTCTGGATCTTGCGCGCGCGCGCGACCGTCACCTTCTGATCTTCGCTAAGTTCGTCGATGCCCAGAATGGCGATGATGTCCTGCAGGTCTTTGTAAGTCTGCAGCGTCTGTCTTAACCATCTGCGCCACATCGTAATGATCCTGCCCAACAATTCGAGCATCGAGAATTCGCGAAGTAGAAGCCAGCGGATCCACCGCCGGATAAATTCCAATCTCCGTAAGTGCACGCGAAAGCACGGTCGTAGCATCCAGGTGGGCAAACGTAGTAGCCGGCGCCGGATCGGTCAAATCATCCGCCGGCACATAAATCGCCTGCACCGAAGTTACCGACCCCTTCTTAGTAGAAGTAATCCGCTCCTGTAACTCGCCCATCTCTGTAGCTAAGTTGGGTTGATAACCGACGGCGCTGGGCATGCGGCCTAGCAGGGCTGATACTTCGGAGCCGGCTTGGGTGAAGCGGAAAATGTTGTCGATGAATAGCAGCGTGTCGCTGCCTTCTTCGTCGCGGAAATATTCGGCTACGGTCAGAGCGGTTAGCGCTACTCTGAGACGCGCTCCGGGGGGCTCGGTCATCTGGCCGTAGATCAACGCGGCTTTTGACTCGTCGGGCTTGCCGGGCTTGATTACTCCCGACTCGCTCATTTCGAGCCACAGGTCGTTGCCTTCACGGGTGCGCTCGCCTACTCCGGCGAACACGGAAAATCCGCCGTGCTGCTTGGCTACGTTGTTGATCAGTTCCATGATGACGACAGTCTTGCCGACGCCGGCGCCGCCGAAGAGGCCGATCTTTCCGCCTTTCAAGAACGGCTGGATGAGGTCCACTACTTTCACGCCGGTCTCGAACATCTCGGCCGTGGTCGACTGTTCATCGAAGGCGGGCGCGAGGCGGTGAATGGGCATTCTCTTTTCGAAGGCGATGGGACCGAGTTTGTCCACGGGTTCGCCGATGACGTTCATCACGCGGCCGAGCGTGCCGCGGCCGACGGGGACGGAGATGGGTCCACCCTGATCGATTGCCTTCATGCCGCGCACCATGCCGTCGGTCGCTTCCATGGCGACGCAGCGCACGCGGCCTTCGCCGAGATGCTGCTGCACTTCGAGAATGACGTTGATGGGGGAAGGCACCGTAAAGCCGTCGCTGACGACGCGAAGCGCCTGATAGATGGGAGGCATCGCCGCTTCGGTGAACTGCACGTCGACGGCGGGGCCTGCGATTTGGATTACGTTTCCGATATTTTCTGACATAGACCTCAAGCTCTCAGCCATTAGCTACTGTAGCAATCATAAATCTTCTGCTGACATTCAGCACGATTGCTAGCCGCTAGTAGCCTTCAGCAGCTAAGCAGCTGATTCTTACTGCGCTGCCGCTCCGCTTACGATTTCTATAATTTCTTTTGTAATCTTTGCCTGGCGCGCTCGATTCATTATCAGCGTGAGCGAATCGATCATATCGCTGGCGTTGATGGTTGCCGCATCCATTGCCGTCATGCGGGCAGCGTGCTCGGCGGCTACCGACTCGAGCAGCGCATGAAAAATCTGGATGCCGATGTACTTCGGCAGAATACCCTGGAAAAGCTGCTCGGGCGGCTGCTCGTAGATGTAATCCACCGGCGACGCCGCGAACTTGGCGGCGGCCTCATCGACGGCGGTGGTATCGACGGGACGCAGGCCGACGTGTGCCGTCTTCGCCGCTTCGATGCGCTTCTTGCGTTCCTCTTCGCGAAGGCTCTTCCGCCATTTGGACGTCGACTTCGCCGATCTCCTTGATCGGCAGCAGGCGCTCGGCGACGAGGCGTTGCGCGATGACCGATTTGAATTCGTTGAAGAGAATGTAGACGGCGTCAATCTCGTGGCGGGTAGTAGCGGGCGATCACGCTCTCGCTAAGAGTATTTGCGAAATTGTGTTCGACCTTGCCCAGAACTCCGACATATTCGCCTACGATCTGCACGCGACCGGCGCGCGGGGGAGCGACTTCTGTTCCCGGTTGGACGGGCGAGGCGCCCGTCTCTCCACTGGCAGAGACGTTTGTCGCTCCATCGGCGGAGGCCTTCTCTGGGGCGGTCGGGTAGCGTCGGCGCATGAAATCGCGGCCCTTGCGGCCGATGCATTCGATGTCGATATTCTGATCGGGTTTTGACTGGATGAATTTCGAAACCATCTTCAGGATATTGGTGTTGAACGCGCCGGCCAGGCCTTTATCTCCGGTGACGACGATCAGCAGGATATTTTTTTCGGGGCGCTCGGCGAGCAGGGGATGAATGGGCATGTCCAGTGACGGGATCGTAGATGTCGGCTCGCGAGACGAGCGATTTGAGAACGTTGGTGAGCATCTGCGAATACGGACGCGCGGCCAGCGCGCCCTCTTGCGCGCGGCGCAACTTGGCCGCCGAGACGGTCTTCATGGCCTTGGTGATCTGCCGCGTGTTGACCACGCTGCGGATGCGGCGCCGGATGTCGAGAATGTTGGCCATAAATTCAGCTACTGGCTACTGGCTGCTAGCTTCTGGCGAGCATGTTCATATCGATGGCTCGCTAGTAGCTAGAAGCCAGCAGCTCGACAGCTACTTCGCTACTGCTTGCCTGGCATCCACGAACTGCTGTTTTGCTTCTTTGATTACTCTGGACAAATCCGCTTTCAGATTGTCGTCGAGAATCTTCTTTTCCATGATGGTGTTTAGCAGGCCTGGATTTGTGGTTTCCACGTACTTGTAAAGATCTTTCTCGAAGTCGCGCACCTGTTCTACCGGCATGTCGTCGAGCACTCCGCTGGTGCCGGCGAAGATGATGAGAATCTGTTTCGAGAAGGGGAGGGGCGAGAACTGTCCCTGCTTCAGAAGTTCAACCAGCCGTTTCCCGCGATTGAGCTGCGCCTGCGTGGCTTTGTCGAGATCGCTGCCGAACTGGGCGAAGGCGGCCAGTTCGCGGTACTGGGCTAGTTCGAGCTTGAGGGTTCCGGCCACCTGGCGCATGGCCTTGATCTGCGCGCTGCCGCCTACGCGGCTTACGGAAAGTCCGACGTTCACGGCCGGGCGGACGCCCTGGTTGAACAAGTCGGTTTCAAGATAAATCTGGCCATCGGTAATCGAAATCACGTTGGTCGGAATATATGCCGAAACGTCGCCCGCCTGGGTTTCGATTACGGGAAGCGCGGTCAGCGATCCTCCGCCGTTTGCGTCGCTGAGCTTGGCGGCGCGCTCCAACAGACGCGAGTGGAGATAGAAAACGTCTCCGGGATAGGCTTCGCGGCCGGGAGGACGGCGCAGCAAAAGCGAAATCTCGCGATAGGAGGCGGCGTGTTTCGAAAGATCGTCGTAGATACAGAGGGCGTGGCGTCCCGCATCGCGGAAAAACTCGCCCATGGCGCAGGCCGCGTAGGGAGCGATGTACTGCATGGGAGCGGGTTCGGAGGCCGACGCGGCGACCACGATGGTGTACTCCATGGCGCCGGCATCTTCGAGAATCTTGACCACCTGCGCAATCGACGAGCGCTTCTGGCCGATGGCGTTATAGATGCAGATCAGGTCGTTGCCCTTGCTGTTGATGATGGTGTCGAGGGCAACGGCGGTCTTGCCGGTCTGGCGATCGCCAATGATCAGCTCGCGCTGTCCGCGGCCGATGGGGATCATGGAGTCGATGGCCTTCAATCCGGTGGCCATGGGCTCGCGCACGGGCTGGCGGTCGATGACGCCGGGAGCGAGGCGCTCGAGGGCAATGAATTTATCGGTGGCGATCGGGCCCTTGTCGTCGATCGGCACGCCGAGCGAGTTCACGACGCGGCCAATCAGGGCGTCGCCCACGGGCACGCTCATGATGCGGCCGGTGCGCTTGACTTCGTCGCCTTCCTTGATCTCGGTATATTCGCCGAGGATGACCACGCCCACCTGATCTTCTTCGAGGTTCATGGCGATTCCGGCGACGCCGTGCGAGAAGCTGAGCAACTCGCCGGCCATGACCTTGTCGAGGCCGTAGACACGGGCGATGCCGTCACCGAGGGTGATGACGGTGCCCACTTCGTCGACCGCGATCTTGGATTCGTAGTGCTCGATTTGCTCGCGGATTAATTGCGTGATTTCGTCTGCTTTGATTTGTGCCATAAAGTCAGCTCTTAGCTCTTAGCTCGTTAGCTTCTAGCTTCTAGCTGCTGGTCTGCTTCGCTTTCTCGCCTCTAGGCTTCGCGGCTTCGTGGCTTCGCAGCTTCGAGCTGAGACAGTCTAGCTCGCAGCTCGAAGCTCAGTAAGCGGTTCTCTAGCCCTCCACCAGCTGCTCCCTAATTCTTTCTAACTGGCCTTTTACTGAGCCGTCGTAGATGGTGCTGCCTACTTGCACTACGGCGCCGCCTAGTAGCGAAGCATCCTGTGCGTAGCGCGCGCGGACCTTTTTCCCGGTCATTTTTGCGATCTCGACTTCGAGCATTTGCTTCTCCGGGTCGCTCAGTTGGCGCGCGCTGCTTACTTGCGCTTCCGCGAAGCCCTGGCGGTCGTTCAATTCCTGTTCCACCTGTTTCAGGATTTCGCTGAACAGCGGAAGCCTTCTGTTATCGGTGATTACGGCAACGAAATTCCTCACCTGCCTGGTGGTGCCCAGGCGCTGGGTGATGGCGTCGAGCACGGCGCGCTTGCGTCTCCGGGAATGGACGGGTTTTCGAGGACGCGGCGCAATGGGTCGCTTTCCTTGAGCAGGGCCTCGATGCCGTGCAATTCCTGCAGCATGCGCGCGGGATCGAGGAGGTTGCTTTTTGTCATCACTACATCGGCGAAGGCGCGGGCGTAAGTTCCGACGACGGAAGCCAAGGTTACTGGCCGTCCTTTCCGCCGTCGTCGTCATGCGGAGACCGCGAGGCCAACTTCGAGGCAAAGGTGCGGACCAGTACCTGGTCGGTATTGGAATCGACGTTAATCTGCTTGCGGGCCAAGGCGATGGCCAGGCCAGCGGTATGGGTGGTCAGTTCGCGACGGGCTTGCTTGGCGGCGGCGGCGATTTCCTGCTCCGCGGCCAGCGCGACCTTACGAATATCTTCTTCGGCGGCTTTCTGAATGCGGACGTCCTCGGCTTGGGCTTCCTTTTCCGCGGCGGCCTGCATCTGTCCGATTTCGACATCCAACTGGCGCAGACGATTTTCGATGTCCGCTAACCGGCGATTCGCATCCTGGCTGGCGGTGCGCGCTTCTTGCAAAGCTTGCTGGATGGATGCGCTGCGGTCGCGCAACATGCCGGGAACGAACTTGCGCACGGCCCAGAATACGATGACGACAATGATGGCGAAGTTCAGACTGAGCGCCAGCAGATGCGCCTGATGCACGCTCAGACCGATTTTGCGCGCCAGCCAGCGGACCGGCGCGGCGTGTTTTAGATTTGCGTTTTCTTCCTGCCTTCTCCCTCCGCCTCGCGGGTCTCCTCGGCCAGCTCTCCGCCGATGCGTCTTTTGGTCGGGAGTGGGCTGGTTGGCTTCTCTTTTTGTGGGCTCCGCGGGTGCTTGCTGGGAAGGCTGGGCGGCGGATTGTTCCTGGGCGTAGGCGAACGCTCGTAAGGGAACGGCGGACAAGAATGCCAAGAGCGCGAGCGCGAGCAGCGGGCGGAGGACGGCCGGCAGCTTCATATCGGCGAATCCAGATTTGCTGTGGCCACCGGCAGCTGCCGAACTGCTCCACCCCGTCAAGCCAACACCGGGCTTGACGGGGGCCCCGGTGCGCTCGGCTTGGACCCTTCGACTTCGCTCAGGGCAGGCTCGCGAGGGCGCCCGTCCCCACACTTGCTCTCCCTCCACGAGCTCTCGCTTCATTTTCATTGGCCACCGACCTGGCTGGGCGATGCCATGGGGCGCAGCACGGTGCGCACGATGTCGGTTGCGAGTCTGGCCGCCTCCGATTGCAGCTTCGACATGGCTTCCCGCTTATCCTCTTCCATGAAGGCGCGGGCCTGCTTGACCTGGTCCTGGGCTCGGGTGCGGGCTTCATTCACGACCTGGCTGCGGGACTGGGTGGCCTGTTGGCGGCGGGCTTCCTGGTTCTTGAAGATCTTCTGGCGCGCTTCGCGCAGGCGTTGCTCGTAGTCGGCGGTGCGGGCTTCGGCGGCGGCGATATCGGCGCGCGCTTTTTCCATGGCCCCCTGGGTGCGGCTGCGGCGCTCGGCCAGCACGGCAGTCAGCGGCCGATGGACCAGGAAAGTGTAGAGGATGTAAAGCGTTCCCAGCAGGATGGCGGTGGGCACGGCTCCGAGCAGTAGTTCGCCTAGTTGTCGGAGTGTCTGTTCCATTTTGTGATGATCGAACTGATTATCGAACCGACGATCGAATCCTTGCCCTGCTGGCTGATTCCAGTGGAAGAAGAGCCGCTTCTAAAACAAATAAAGCTAACACTGTGGCGAGGAAAGTGTCAATGATTGGAGAGCGCTTGGTCGTGTTCTAATTCATCCGTGGCGGGGGAGCGCAATCCACTCACCATACATCACCTCAGAGGCAGCAACACACAGTTAAGACACTACCGAGAGCGTTTGGCACGGAATTCGCAAATTGAGACGATATTGGGGGCTGGAAGTTGATCCTTGACAATCCAGCAGGAGGGTCTAGGATGTAAGTATCACCTCCGATCCTAGTCCGGATCGAATGGGCCGATAGCCAAGGAAGAGTCACCGCTTCTTGGCTGGCGGCCCATTTTAAGTTTTGGGGAGTTCTCGCCGCCATTCAACCGTGCAGGCCATGGGAGGCGCTAGAGCCACAGCCAAACTGACCGAAAACAAAAATGACCGAAACCGGTCAGCGGTCTCGGTCAGCGGAAATCATATTTCGCTCAGAAACGCTTATCAACTTAATCCTGTGTTATTTGGCTTCCGCGATGTGGGCCTGGTGGCCTGCATCTGACACAGCGGCCACATAATGCCTCTCCGCTTGCGGGAGTGGGCACCCTGCCGGAAAGAATGTTGCGGAACATCATGTGCTCGCCATAAATGGCGCGCGTGGAGTCGTTATCCTGCTCCACTACCGCACCTTCCAAGGTCAAGCCGGCGAACACACCCCTCGAGCGTGAGTAAGTTAGCACTTCAGTGTGCAGCAATATGTCGGTTCCGGCGGAAGTATGACGGCCTACCGGGCCCGCGGCCACCGATCCTTCGCCGGTGAGTTCGAACTTGCTGGAAAGCAGATGCTGTAAACCACGGTCGTTCATGACCAGCATAACCAGGTCAATGTCTTCGACCCCGATCTGCAATCCCCAACTTCCACCGCCAATCGAGACGAATGCGGGAGCGCTCCAGCCTTCAGGCGTGCGGCAGGAGGCAACTCCACGCCCGTGCTTGGCGCCAAAGATGAAGCCGCCTTTGATCAAGTTGGGCACTACGACCATGCACTTTGCACCGTTCAACACTTCTTCAGGAATACCTTTGTCGGGAGTCGCCATTATCGTCATTGGAGAACATCCACGGACTTTTGCATTCGATCGACCGAGTCTTCACGCGCCGAGCCTGCCCACGCGAGGGTTCCAACCAAGCCGATCAAACTCATCAACAGCAGCGACATTATCTTTTTCATGTATTGTCCTTTGAGATCTACAAACAGATCTGCGGAACTAAGAGGAGAAGACTTCAGATGGGCTGACTTAGCTCAGAAAACCTGAAAGAGAGAGAAGAAGTGCTCGTCTCAAGCGCAATGATCGCACAGCGGGCAGGAGGATACTGGTCTCTATTGCTCACCTCGCCGAACGAGACCTGAAACCTGAGTACCTGACCTTCTCTAGCGCTCATGCGCCGTCCTCTCAAGGTGTCAGCAATCTGGTGAGCAATCTTGCACAGTATAACTGGCCCCGGCGTGTCATCGTCAGTTTGGCGGAGATGCGGAAAGGGAGACCTCAAGAGCACTCCAGCCAATTGCCTCATCACGAAACCATCCGTGCATGGGGAGAAAGAACGAAGGTGGATCGCTGATGGAACGCGCTTTTCGTCGGTTGCGCGATCGTTTCCGTAGACGGCTTGCCGCCATCACGGCATCCTTCTCCAGGCTGTTTGCGTCGTTTACGCCACCGGCTCGCGGTTTCGCATCTCAAAGGATGTGCCCGTTTTGTGGGTTAATCACATCGCGGTCCAAGTCGTCTTGCCTGGAGTGCGGAAAGTCGCTCGCGCCAGCCACGACAAGATAAAGATAAAAGAGAGATGAGTTTTTCGGGACGATCGGACGATCACCTTCGGCGACCCTCGAGTTAGTAAAGGAGATCAATATGCTTTGGACAATTTTCGTTGTGCTTCTGATTCTGTGGCTCCTTGGTTTTAGCCTCCACGTGGCCGGCGGCCTGATTCACCTGCTGCTGGTGGTTGCACTGGTGATACTAGTCATTAACCTGGTGAGCGGCCGGCGTGTGGTGTAGAGCCTAGTGTCGTGTCCCACAAGTTCGCGGTATAAATCTGCGCTGTCATCCTGAGCGAAGCGAAGGACCTATGTATTTGAACTCGCTATGCAGCAGATTCTTCTCTTTACGCAGACGATTGTCGAGACTTATGTCGCGAATTTACGGGACAGTACACTAGACTGCTGAAACGAGATACAGGGGAGAGCCGGCCTTGCGGCAATAGAAAAGCGGGAAAAAGGTAAAGGCTGTGACATTGGTTATGCTCTAGCCGCCAGCTCCTGCGAGGGAGCCAAACAGCGTGGAGGCATGCACCGTCACAGCCCTTGATGCGATCACCGCTTTCGCGGTCCCAAACCCCAACTGCCCCTCGCAGAGCCGTCGGTTTTTTCAGGTCTGGCTGCCCCGTCGGGTTGCCCCGCCGGGCTGATCACTCAGCCTACTTCGGACTGGCTAAAGTTTAATTGAGCCAACCCTTTCAGCCGTCGACGGAAGCCAACCTTAGAGATTTGCTGGAAAATTGTCAATGCCCTTTTTTGGTGCAATCGGCCGCCTGCGATGGATCAAGACCCAGAAACGCAACCCATTGAATTGTTGCTGTTTAATGAATGGGAGATTAATTTTTTCCCATTTTTGCACAGGAACGTTCACAGGTGCTCGAAGGCGTGAGCAGGAACTACAAGAAGTGTTCGCAGGAATCAGGTAAGCATCTTGACGCCGGAAGATACGTCAGGCATGGTTGGTACCAGCACCACACAATGTCAGATCTCGTGGCCTACGTCGATGGCGGCTCTCTCGGGAATCCGGGACCGTCTGGTATTGGAGTGATCATCGACGGCTCCGCCGACGGCACAATCAGAATCGCCAAATGGATCGGGCACCAGGACAATAATGTCGCCGAGTACGTTGCTCTGCTTGAGGCGCTGCAATGTGCCCTGCGGCTTAACGCCAATGCGCTTCACGTGTTTTCAGATTCCGAAGTAGTGGTCAAGCAGATGAGGGGCGAGTACAGCTGCCGCAGCCCGCGGCTCTATTCCCTGAATTGGATCTGCCGGAAATTGGCGCGGTCGCTCGATTTCTCGATCTCCCATGTTCGTCGTGAGGACAACGCTGAGGCCAATGGTCTGGCCACCTCGGCTGCCCGCAACGCGGACGCTTCTGTTAATGCGGACGCTCCTGCTAATGTTGACTCCCAGGAGCATGAACTTGCCCTTATGGGATACTTACACGTCCGCCCCTGACCGCCGACCCTGGCATGTCCGCGACTAACATGGACCCGCCCTATCGCGAAGCGCACTCGACCGAGCCTTTGCCGCGCCTCGCCGTCGGCGTCCTGGTCACGCTCTGCGCCGTCAAGCTTCTGCTGCACCTCTTCACCAGCGTCCGCCACTACGGCTACTTTCGCGACGAGCTGTATTACCTCGACATGGCCCGCCACCTCGACTGGGGCTACGTCGATGCCGCCCCGCTGATCGCGGTCTACGCCAAGATCGCGCTGTGGATGGGCGGTTCGCTGGCGGCGCTGCGCATCCTTCCCGCGCTCGCGGGCACGGCTCTGGTTGCGCTCACCATTCTCATTGCGCGTGAACTCGGCGGCGGACGCTATGCCCAGTTCCTCGCCGGTCTCTGCATTCTGCTCTGCCCCGCCATTCTGGTGGTCGGCAGCCTCCTCACCATGAATGCCTTCGAGCCGCTGTTCTGGATGGGCTGCATGTGGGTCGTCGCTCGCATCTTGCGCACCGGAGACTCGCGGCTCTGGCTATGGTTCGGCGTCCTCGCCGGCCTCGGCCTTGAGAACAAGCACTCCACACTGTCTTTCGGATTCGCGGTCACCGTCGCCCTGCTTCTGACGCATCATCGCCGCGAGTTCGCCCGGCAATGGATCTGGATCGCCGGCGCCATCGCGCTGGCGCTCTTCCTGCCCAACATCATCTGGCAAATCCGCCATCACTTCCCGACGATCGAAGACCTGGCCAACGTCCGCCGCGAAGGCAAGAACGTCGTGCTCGGCCCGCTCGCGTTCGTTAAGGAGCAGATCATCGACCTGCACCCGATCCTGTTGCCGGTCTGGCTCCGGGCCTGGTCTGGTTTCTCCGCGACCGCCGCTGGCGCCTGCTCGGCCTGACCTTTGCCGTCTTCTTCGTATTGATGGAAGTCGCGCACGCCAAGAACTACTACGTGTTCCCGATCTATCCGATGCTCTTCGCCGGCGGCGCGGTCGTGATCGAGCGATGGCTGGCAAACCGCGCTGCCTGGACACGCGTGCGGCCGTCGTCGCCGTCATCCTGCTCGCGGCGCTTCCTGCCATCCCGCTGGTGACTTGGATGCTGCCGCCGGAGCGTCTCCTCGCCTATGAAAACGCCATAGGCTTCAAACCCTCCAAGGCCGAAGTGCACCACGAGTCGCTGTTGCCGCAACCGGTTGCCGACCAGTTCGGATGGCCCGAGATGGTGCGTGAGGTCGCCGCCATTTACAACTCGTTGCCCCCCGACGAGCGCGCCGATACCGGGATCTGGGCTGGCAACTACGGCGAAGCCGGCGCCATCAACCAGTTCGGCCCTCAGTACGGACTGCCGCGCGCCTGCTCTCGCCACCAGAACCATTGGTACTGGGGTCCGCCGCCACAGGTTTACAAGAACCTCATCGTCATCCAGTGGGGCCTCGATGATGTGCGCGACAACTGCACTTCCTTTCAGGCCTTCGATCACTACCAGCGCTTTGGCATGGAAGAGGAAAACGCGCCGATGTATCTCTGCCGCGGCGTCACCTTCGACATTCAGAAGATCTGGTGGCACTCCCACCACTGGAATTAGGAAAGTTGGGATTAGGAAAAATACGTGGGAGATGACAAAGTTTGGTTCAATCTCCTTCATGGCTGTAATCCCTGTACACCCCGCAGCATAAAATGATGTCACCCACCTTCTGAAAGTAAGTCGTCTTATGCTCTTGTTTATTTGTTTCCGGATTCAAATACACATAATCGACCCATCCGGAACCCTGTGACTTCGCCTTTTCCACTATCTCCTTGCGAAACAGCTTCCCTTCGGTGTCCGGAACGGCGATCAAGTTTTGCCCGATCAGTGCCGGATTCTTGGGGTGAGCAAGCATAACGCCCTGAAGATCGTATGCGAATACATAAAGTTCGCCCTTGTCAAACATCCCCTTGGGCGTGCTGATCTCTGCAAGCGCCTTCTCTTTTCCCTGATACTTCACATACGCAGCCGCTCTCTTCACCAGGGCCTTTGCATCGTTTCTATCGGCCGCGCACGACAAAAGTGCGAATGAGAACAATCCGATCACAGTTAAAAGTGCTATGGCTTTTTTCATTGGCTCTTTCCTCTACTTGTTTTTCAATATGCGAACGACTGGGATGACCGTAGTTTCATTATTCGGAATATGGTGACTTCGGGTGTATCTCATCAAGCCTGCCCGGCTGCCGTCTGGCTGTCAGGCAGCGGGAGGCCCTCCAGAATTGCTTCAGGTTCTTCGGCTTCTGCTTCAGTCTCTTTGTTTAGAACCCGCGACATCCTGTTGTTGTCGAGTTCACCCTCCCAGCGGGAAACCACCATTGTTGCCACACCATTGCCAACCAAGTTGGTCAGGGCGCGCGCTTCGGACATGAAGCGGTCAACCCCGAGAATCAGAGCCAGGCCAGCCACCGGAATGGTGGGTACGGCGGCAAAAGTGGCCGCCAGGGTGATAAAACCGCTGCCGGTAACGCCTGCCGCCCCCTTGGATGACAGCAGCAGCACACCAAGAATGGTAAGGGTCTGGATCAGGGTAAGCCGGGTATTGGTAGCCTGGGCCACGAAGACGGCCGCCATGGTCAGGTAGATAGAGGTGCCGTCAAGGTTGAAGGAGTAGCCGGTCGGGATTACCAGACCTACTACCGACTTGCTGCAGCCCAGATTCTCCAGTTTGGCCATCATGCGAGGCAGGACCGACTCCGAGGAGGAGGTTCCCAGCACGATCAGCAACTCCTCCTTGATATACTTGATAAACTTCAAGATGCTGAAGCCGCACAGTTTGGCAATGGTACCCAGGACAATGAAGATGAACAGCAGGCAGGTCAGGTAGAAGCTGCCCATCAGCATGCCCAGCTTACTCAGAGAACCGAGACCGAATTTTCCGATGGTAAAAGCCATAGCGCCAAAGGCGCCGATGGGCGCAGCCTTCATGATGACTCCCACGACGCCGAACAGCACATGTGCAACCTCGTCAATCACGTTGAAGACCACTTTGCCGCGCTGACCGAGCATGGAGAGAGCAAAACCAAACAGGATCGAAAAGAACAGTACCTGCAGAATGTCACCCTTGGCAAAGGCATCCACTACAGTGTTGGGAATGATATTTATCAAGAAGTCCACCGTGCTATGCGACTGTGCCTTTGCAGTGAAGGTCTCCAACGCTTTGGTGTCCAGCTTGGAGACATCGGCATTCATGCCCGCACCCGGCTGAATCACGCTGACCACCAGCAGGCCGATCGCCAGCGCCACCGTCGAGACGATCTCAAAATACAGCAGTGCCTTGGCGCCAACCCGGCCTACCTTCTTCATGTCCTCCATGCCGGCGATACCGGTTACGACGGTACAGAAGATGATCGGAGCGATGATCATCTTGATCAGCTTGATAAAACCATCACCCAGCGGTTTCATGTTCGCGCCGGTTTCGGGGTAGAAATGCCCGAGCAGAGCACCCATGACGATCGCCGTCAGTACCTGAAAGTACAAATTCTTATAAATTCTTTTCCCTTGCATACGTCCCCCCCGTCATTGCTATGATTCAGAAGTTTTAACCGGAATTTCCGTTTCCGCTCTCAACAGCCCCACACTATATAACCCTAGAGGAGGTCG
>CAWCDV010000036.1:0-32808 GCA_963794365.1 uncultured Acidobacteriaceae bacterium | reverse complement strand
TATGCGAGTGATTGCTGGCCAATACCGGAGCCGGCCGCTGCGCTCCTTGCGCGGGATGGACATTCGCCCCACCTCGGACAGGCTGCGGGAAACGCTGTTTGACGTACTGTGCGCGAGTGATCCAGCCGCGCTGGCGGGGAACGACCTGGCTGGATCTGTATGCCCGGACGGGCGCGGTGGGGATCGAGGCGCTCAGCCGCGGGGCCGCTTGTGTATTTCGTCGAGGCGTCGAGAGCGGCGGCGGAGCTGATCGCGGAGAATTTGAAGTCGTTGGGGATTGCGGAGGGATTCCGCTCGTGAAGGCCGAGGCGGGTAAAGCCGCGCAATTGGAAGCGGCAGGGCGCGTCGCCGATTTTGTTTTCTGATCCGCCCTACCGATGCGGGACGAGTACGCGAGGCTCTGGCGGCTCTGGCAGAATCAAAATTGTTACGCGAGCGGAGCGTGGTGATCGCCGAGCACGAAAAGAGGTTCGATCCAGGAGAGGCGTTTGGGGAATTGCGGCGCTATCGGAAGCTGGTAGCAGGGAGACGCGGCGCTGAGCTTCTATCGGCGGTTATCTCGAGCTTCGGGCCGCGAGCTTCGTCACTAGAATATCACGCTCTTCTCTTCAATCTTCGCTCTGTGCTCGCGGCTCGTGGCTTTGTGGAGCTGCCGCTTCTTAATCTCAGGCGGGGTCGTTATAATCGAAACGCATGGCTAACTTTCCACCGGTTGACGAACAACTGGCATACATCAAGAAGGGCGCGGCGGAGATCGTCAAGGAATCCGAACTGCGCGCCAAGCTCGAACGCTCGCTCGCCTCGGGCAAGCCGCTGCGGGTGAAGGCGGGCTTTGACCCGACCGCTCCCGACATCCATCTGGGCCACACCGTTCTGCTGCGCAAGCTCAAACATTTTCAGGATCTCGGCCACACTGTCATCTTTCTGATTGGCGACTTCACCGGGATGATCGGCGATCCTACCGGCCGCAATGTGACGCGCCCTCCGTTGACGCGGGAGCAAATTGCCGACAACGCCGAAACCTACAAGAAACAGGTCTTCAAGATTCTCAACCCGGAAAAAACGGTGGTCGACTTCAACAGCCGCTGGTTCTCGAAGTTCTCCGCCGAGGATTTCATACGTCTGACCGCGAAGTACACGGTCTCGCAGATGCTCGAGCGCGAGGACTTCCACAAGCGCTTCCATGAAGAGAAGCCGATCGCCATGCACGAACTGCTCTATCCGCTGGCGCAGGGATACGACTCGGTGGCGCTCGAAGCCGACGTGGAACTGGGCGGCACCGACCAGAAATTCAATCTGCTCGTGGGGCGCGAGTTGCAGCGCGAATACGGACAGGAATCGCAGGTGGTGCTGACCACGCCGATCCTCGAAGGACTCGACGGCGTGAACAAAATGTCGAAGTCGCTGGGCAACGCGATCGGCATTCACGAGCCGCCGCCGGAAATGTACGGCAAACTCATGTCGATTTCCGACGACATGATGTGGCGCTATTACGAGCTGCTGACCGATGTACGCGTCGGAGCAGATCGCGGCGATGAAAGCGGATGCAGCGAGCGGGAAGGCGCATCCGATGGCGCTGAAGAAAGAGCTGGCGCGGTCGATTGTGGCGGACTTTCATTCGGCAGAGGCAGCGGCGAAAGCGGCGGAGGATTGGGCGAAGCAGTTTCAGAAAGATGAGGTGCCGGAAGATGTCGAGGAGATTTCGGTTAACCTTGCGGAGATCGGCGGGTCTGTCGTAGATACCGCGCGCGGCCCGCGGCAACGGTAAGGGCTAGATCGCCTTTTGGTTCGATGCGGTCTCGCGGCTTCCATAACAGATGCCGGTAGAAAACTGAAGCAGGGCTCAGTGAGAGTCGACGATCATGTGCTGAAGGAACCCTACTTTTCGCAAACTGCGCCATCCCCAATGAGGCTGGCGCTAAGGGTCGGCAAACAACTGCGAATTGCGGTCATCAGTTGGTAACCAGCACTAAGTTCGGTCTTCCTGAGCGGAGAGTACGATTCGCGAAACGAATCCCGCCTGCGCGAGTCAAGGACCCCTTCTCTTTCTCAGATATCGGAGTGTTGGTCAGTGTTGGCACTCGCTTGTGCCACTCCGTCGCTTGCTCGTAGCGTGCGCCACCGCAGCACCACGTCCTCCCGCCAGGGAGCGGCGGCCATTGCAGACCGATGGCAGGCCATCTTTTGTGAATCCGCACGGAACGGAAATCGCGGGAATCCCCCACACATTGAAAGGCCGCGTGTTGCGCAGCATGATCATTTCTTGCGGACGGAGTGTGTCGGGATGTTGCCGGAGATCGGCGATCACGGCCGGCGGGATCGGAACGGTAGGCGTTAGCAACACATCCACGTCGTCAAATATTTTTCGGATTGCGTGACGGCCCGCCTGCAGGTCGCGGCTGGCACGGAGAGCATCGGATGCGGAGATTTTGGCTCCGGATTGGATGCGCGCCAGTGTCGAGGGCTGGTAGAGCTCCGGCGAGCGGGCCACGAATGCTCGTGATAAGCATAGGCTTCGGAACTCGCCAGCTTGCGGTCGGTGGTGGAGACTTCGAGTTTGACCTCGCGAATCTCAGCACGGAGTTCGCGAAAAATCTCGATTGCTTTTTCGACGGAGGCAGCGACCTCGGGATGGAGATCGTCGAAGAAAGATGCCGCGGCACGCCGATGCGCAGCTTCGGCGCAGCGTGAGAAATCGGCTGACCAATAAGCTGGTCGACCGCGGCGACGAAATCCGGGACAGGCGCGTCCATGCTGGCGGGATCGCCTGCGTCGTAGCCCGCCAGCACTTGCAGCATCAACGCCGCGTCATAGACCGAGTTCACAATCGGGCCCACGTGATCGTAGGACCATGACAAGGGAACGACTCCGCGGGCGCTCACGCGGCCGTACGTCGGCTTGAGCCCGACGACTCCGCAGTAGGCGGCGGGCAGGCGGATGGAACCGGCCGTGTCGGTGCCGATCGCGGCAAAGCCGAGACCGGCCGCGACGCTTGCCGCGGAGCCGCCCGAGGAACCTCCGGTGATCCGCGACATGTCCCACGGATTGTGGACCTCGCCGAAGAAACTGATCATCGAGCTGCCGCCGTAGGCGAATTCGTGCAGGTTCTGCTTGCCTAGGATGATTGCGCCGGCGGCACGCAGGCGGCGGACAACTTCGGCGTCTTCGGTGGGAATGCGATCTTTGTATTGGGCGCTGGCGGCGGTGGTACGGATGCCGGCGGTGTCGAGAATATCTTTGAGTCCGATGGGGATGCCGTGGAGCGGGCCGCGGTAGTTGCCACGCTGGATTTCTTGCTCGGCGCGGCGCGCCTGATCGAGAGCGGAGTCGGCGGGGACGTGATGAAGGCGTTGAGTGTCGGGTTGAGCTCCTCGATGCGGGCCAGGCAATCGCGGGTGAGTTCTACGGGGGAGACGGATCACTTGCGGATTCGCCGGCTGAGTTGTTGAATCGTGGGACGCACGGGGTCCCTCGACAGGCCGAAGCGATTTTACAGGTTGTGGGCACACTTTTATCGCCCCCATCGTAAAGAGCGAGTTTTTTGGAATTTTCGCCTGCCCGGCGTCTATGCGCCGATTCCCAGCGGAAGACGAGAATAAGAATGAAGACCGGCTTGCTCAAGCTCGAGCAATTTGCGTTTGATATCGAGGCCGCCGCCGTAACCGCAGAGCGAGCCGCTTGATGCAATCACCCGGTGGCAAGGCACGACGATGGCGACCGGATTCCGGTTGTTCGACATGCCGACGGCACGGTAGGCATGAGGGTGGCCGATGGCTTCAGCGATGTCGCGGTAGCTGCGGGTCTCGCCGTACGGAATTGCCAGCAGCGCGCGCCAGCACGCGAGTTGAAACTCGGTTCCGCGGAGATCGAGAGGAAAAGAAAACTCGCGTCGACCGCCCGCGAAGTATTCGTTGAGTTCGCGCAAATAGGGTGCGAGTGCGGCCTCGGACTCCTGCAATTGAATCGTGCCAGGATTCAACTTCTGCACACGACCTTCGAATTCGAGTCGTACCAGGCCTTTTGTGGAGGCGGCGAGGAAGAGTGGACCAACGGGCGAAGGCGTGCGGCGTAGAACAGAGTTTCCATGACGCGTTGCAGGATAGCACGAGAATGTGTGGAGGCGGGCCTCGAATCAAAGCGGGGCGCCGACCGCTCCCCCACAGCCCGTCTCCACACCAACAAAAAAAGCCTCCCGTTCTCACGGGAGGCCTTTCCACAGGGAGGGTACTCTTACTTCTGCTGTTGTTCCTGAGTCGGCGTCGTGCTGGTCGAAGCAAGCTGCTCCAGATTGTTCTTCAGCAGGCTGACTTCAACGCGTCCGCCGGTAATGCGCTTCTTCGGCTTGGCTTCGTCCGCACCGGCCGCAGTTGGAACCGGCGCGTTGCCCATGCCGACAAGGTAAATCCGGTAGATCGGAATGTCGTGGTTCAGCGCCAGATAGCGGACAACCGACTCGGCCATCTTCTGCGAGTTGGAGATCGCCACCTGTCCGTGACCCGAGGCGAAGCCTTGCACCTCGACAACGTAGCCACGCTGGTCCTTCAACGGAGTGGCCATTTCATCGAGAGCATTCTTGGCGTTCTGGCTCAGCACCGTCTGTCCCGACTTGAAACAGGATTTCGGTTTGGGTCGTCGGCTGGTACTGATCGATGTTGGTGACCACCTGCTCGACCGTGTTCAGGCGGGTGTGGGCCTGTTGCGCGGTCTGCTGCGCGGCTTGCGCCCGGTTGCCGGCATCGATGGCATGCTGATCGGCTTCGTTGGCCTTGGCCGAAGCGAGCAGGATTCCCTGCTGCGCGCGCGTATCGGTGTCCTTGATCGCCCTGCTGTTCGATGCGGTCAGCTCATCGAGTTCGTTGACCCGGTCGCGGATCGGCTGCGTCTGCCGCGCCACGTATTTCTTGCGCGCGAACGGATTCACTCGGCCCCAGAAACCTTCGCGAGTGTTCGGTTGCAAGGGATCTTTGCCGGTAGCGCTGTCGGCCTTGGGCCGGCTGGCCGGGTTGATTCGACGAAGTCTGTGGACGGCGGTTGAGTCTTGGGGGTGGAATTATCCTGCGCGAAAACTGGCACGGCCAGTATTACGGCCAGCAACAGAGCGAAGATGGTGCGGTTTTTCATTTTTAATTTCCTCCAAAGTTGGGGGAGTGGGGAGCCACTCCGGGCGCCTTCCGGCGCGATTCTTGATTGCGTCGTTTCCGTCGTTAAACAATTTGATAAAGTTCCGAAGGCAAAAGACAACACGAGGGTTGCCTTAAAAGCTTGCCTCGAAAAGCCGGCCGAATCAACGGCCTGCCTTTCTGTAAACAGTTTGCGTGCCAAATGCCCCGATGCCAAGCGTGGATGCAAGTGCTTTATTTTCATATATATTGTACCCCATCCTCCCCTGCAGCGCACCCGCCGAGCGGTAATTTTGGCGGGAACTGATATAAAAACTGCGTGCACGGTTTTTCTTCCCGGAGCGCAACCAAGCAATCAGCGAAGAAATGAACCAAGCTCGCCGAGGAGTCATCCCACTAAAATATGCAACGAATAAATATGCAACGAATTTACCTGCGACGGCCATCGTTTCTGCTTCCGTTTCTGCTCGTATTCCTTTTCCTTGCTCGTGCCGATTTTGCCGCCGAGAAAACTCGCTTCGATCTCGCGCAACTGAAAGCGCCGCCGGGATTCCACATCTCGGTTTTTGCCGAAAATATTGACGGCGCGCGCATGATGGTCTTCAGCCCCGGCGGCGTCCTGCTGGTCAGCGAATCGGGTGAGGGCAAGGTGGTCGCGCTTCCCGACCCCAAACATGCGGGCAAAGCCGAGCGCACGGTGACTGTTCTTAGCCGGCTGAATGAGCCGCACGGGCTAGCGTTTTATGAAGGCAAACTCTACGTCGCCGAGAACGACAAGGTTCGCCGCTATGACTGGGACGAGGCGAACCTGCGCGCCTCCAATCCGAAACTCGCCGACTCTGCCGGATGGCGGCGGACACTCCACCCGCAGCCTCCTGTTTCACGGCGGCAAGATGTATGTCTCGGCCGGATCGAGTTGCAACGTCTGCGTCGAAAAAGATCCGCGGCGAGCGGCCGTGATGGAATTCAATCCCGATGGCAGCGGCCAGAAGATCTTCGCGAAAGGCCTGCGCAATGCCGTAGGGCTGGCGGTGAATCCGAAGACCGACACAGTCTGGGCCACGGTGAACGGGCGCGACTGGCTGGGCGACGATCTGCCGCCGGAAGTGATCGTCGATCTCGGCAAAGACGGCGGCGATTTTGGCTGGCCCTATTGCTATGGCGACCGCGTGCCCGATTCAAACTTCACGAAGCCTGGAGACATGGACAATCGCTGCCAGAATGTGATCGAGCCCAAGGTCCAGATGCAGGCGCACTCCGCTCCGCTGGGACTCGCGTTTTATGAAGGGTCGGAGTTCCCTGCGGAGTACCGGAACAACATCTTCGTCGCGTTTCATGGATCGTGGAATCGCAGCGTTCCAACCGGATACAAAGTTGTGCGCGTGAAACTCGACGACAAAGGCCAGCCGCAGGGCGGCGCGGAAGATTTCATCACCGGATGGCTGGCGCCCGGCGAAAAGAACAAAGGCCGCTGGATGGGGCGTCCGGTGGGGATTGTGTTTGGCGGCGAGGGGCGATGTACGTGAGCGATGATGCGGGAGGCGTGATCTACCGGATCACGTACGGGAAGTAGCGTGAGTCATACGGTGGAGGGACGGGCGTCTCGCCAGTCCAAGGGCGGGGACGCCCGGCGCTCCATCACTCTGTTAAGTTGTAAATCAGCCCGTTTGGATCCTTGATATAACACCTTGGGAAATCGGGCTCGTCCTTGATCACCTGGCAGCCCTTTTTCTGGAGCCTCGCCTTGGCTTCCTTGACGTTCTTGACGGTAACCTCCAATACCGGCCCAAGAGCAGGGCCAGGCTCAATAAATAGATTGATATTTTCCCCGTGGAGGCCGATCATTTTTGGATTCTTATCCGTAATCTCAAAGCCGAGTTCCTTGACATAGAAGTTAGCGGCCTTCAGCGGATCTTCAGCTTGAATCAAAATATCTGTGCCAAATGTATTTGCCATAAGCCTCCTGTCTCGCTAAGCAACGGTCCCGCCGATTTTAGCATCCGGACATTAGGAGCCTGTGGTGCAGTGCGATTTGTATCAGGGTATGCCTTCAGGCATACCATAAATGCCGTGTTATCAGAGGCGTCTTTACAGTTTGCTGAAAAACTCCGAGTCGGGTGCGGATCGGGGAGGGCACGACCTTTAGTCGTGCCGTAAGTCGTTGAAAATATGTTCGCGCTTTAGCGCCCGAGGTGAGCTTCCTTGCACCCCAGACTAGTTTTTCAGCGTTCTGTTTAGGCAGGCTCTTAGGACAGTCCTACCCCCCGCAATACTTCTCATACTGCTGATAAATGAACGGGTCCGTCATGCCGGCGATGTAGTCGCAGATGACGCGGGGCAGCGGCTCTGCGGCGGCTTTTTCGCGGTAGTTGCGCGGCAGATCGTCGGGCTCCTCCATCCAGTGCGCGAAGAGCTCTCCGGTGATGCGCTCGGCGTCTTCTTTCTCTGCCGCCAGCGCCGGGCTGTAGTAAAGATTTTCGTAGAGAAAGTCTTTCAGCCGGCGGCGCTCCTCTTCGACCGGCGGGCTGAAGGCGGCGAGCCGCTCGCCGTGGCGGCGAACATCTTCCAGAGAATGCGCGCCCGCGGCTTCCACGCGTTGCCCCGTGTTCGTAATCAGGTCCCCGACAAAGCCGTCAAAAATGCTTTTCAACGCCTCGTTAAAGACCAGCTTCTCGGCCACATTCGGGTACCGGTTTCTTGGCCTCGCTGTAATGCCGCGTAAAAAGATCCACGCTGTCCGCAATCTGCTCGACCGTGAGCAGCCGCGCTTCGTAACCATCGTCGAGGTCGGCGGTGTTGTAGGCAATCTCGTCGGTCAGGTCGATGAGCTGCGCTTCGAGCGGCGGCCGCTGATCGAGCAGATACTCCGCGAGTTCCGGATGTTGTTCGGCGCCATAATCGTGCGAGTGCTTGATGATGCCCTCGCGGACTTCGAAGGTCAGATTCAGCCCGCGGAAAGCGGCATAACGGAGTTCGAAGTCTTCGACGATGCGGAGCGCGTGCAGGTTGTGATCGAACGAAAACCCGTGCTGGCGCATGGCGGCGTCGAGCGCTTTTTCTCCGGAGTGGCCGAAAGGAGGATGGCCGAGGTCGTGCACCAGGGCGAGCGCCTCCACCAGATCGGTGTTCAATCCAAGTTGCGCGGCGATGGTGCGCGAGATCTGCGCCACCTCAATGGTGTGCGTCAGCCGGTTGCGGAAGTGGTCGGAGTAGCGGCGGGTGAAAACCTGCGTCTTCGCTTCCAGGCGGCGAAAGGCGCGCGCATGGACGACACGATCGCGGTCGCGCTGAAAGTCGTTGCGGTAGGGATGCGGCGGCTCGGGATAGCGGCGTCCGCGGGAGTCTTCTACGCGCACCGCATAGTCGGCGAGCATGGAAAAAGTCTAGCATTTTGATTCTTGATGTTGAATGTTCGTGATGGAGCGCGCATCACACTTGCAGCTTACCGCATCTCGCGCAATTCCTGCAGCACCTCCGCGGCCTTGGAATCTCCGGGATCGCGGCGGAAACCTTGCGCCAGCGCTCGCGTCCGTTTTCGTCGATCACATAGGTTGTCCGCATGGCGATATCGGTCGTCGCCTTTGCCGTGCGCGATGGAGCAGTCCGTACTGCCGAATCACACGCGCCCCGGGATCGCTGAGGATCACGAACTTGATGGTCGCCTGCTTATCCCAAGCCAAGTGGGCATGCTCCTGATCGTCGACGCTGATCGCCACCAGGCGCGCTTTTACTTGTTCGAATTCAGCCGGCGTGCTGCGCGAACTCGCGCAGTTGGCGCATGCAGAACGGTCACCAGTATCCGCGATAGAACACCAGCACCACGCGCGATCCGCGCAGGCTTGAGAGTGTGAAAGGCTTGCCATCCTGATCGTTCAAGGTGAAGTCGGGAGCGGGTTGCAGGTTGACGAAAGACGACTGCGGCTTCGGCAGGATCATCTTCCATGCAACCAAACCCGCGGCAAGTAAAAAAGAAGAGCAAACATCGAGGCACAGTTAGAACGAGATCTTGCGGCGAGCTCGGCGGCGAACATGACTCATCTACTTTGCGCCCTCTTCCTTCGCCAGCTTCATCTTCGCGGAGTCGAGCTTCTTCTGCACCCGCGCCTGGTCTGCCGGATCGACTTCCGCGGCAATGGTGCGGTTCCACTCGTTCAGCGCGCGCTCCCAGTTGGTCGCAGCCAGCTTCAGGCGTCCGGTTTTCTGGTACAGATCGCCGAGGTGGTCGTGGACGGTGGGATCGGTATTGATTTTCTGCGAAGCCTTCAGCAGGTTGTCTTCCGCCATTTCATATTTTCCCAGGCGGAAGTAAGCCCAGCCGAGGGAATCGAGATAGGCGCCGTTGGCGGGATCGAGATCCACGGCGTGCTTGATGTATCCCAGCGCTTCTTCCAGCTTCATGTTCTGGTCGGCCAGCATGTAGCCCAGATAATTCAGTGCCGATGCATGCTCCGGATCGCTGGCCAGCACCTTCTTGAACTGCTCTTCCGCCTCGGCGTAGCGCTTCTGACGCTCAAAAGTTGAGCCGCGGAGAAACCAGACGTATTCCTTGTCTTCCGGCTTGCTCGATAGCTGTTCGGCCTTGTCGAGCGCCTGCTCGGCTTCGCTGAAGCGGCGCAGCCGTGTGTTCATCTGCGCCAGCGTGATATAAACCTGCCGGTCATCGGAGTTGGAATTGGAGTTGGAGTTGGAGCTGGTGTTGGCGCCCCCCTTCAACATGGCCCGGACGTCCTTGAGCGCCTGGTCGGCCTCGCCCATATCGGCCTGCTGCGCCGCCAGCACCATCTTCAGATCGCGGCTCGTGGGCAGCTTCTGCACCGCTTCTTTGGCAGCGTCGGTCGCCTTCTGCCATTCCTTGGCTTCGCGCCAGGTATCGATGATCTGTTGATAACCGCGCTCTATGTTTTCATCGCCCCCCAGGGCGACGATCTGGCGGAAAATCTCGTTGGCGGCCTGATTGTTCCCCTGGTCGCGGTAGATCGTGCCCAGCCTCTCCAGAAACACCGCCCGATTGCTCTTCTCGCCGTTCGAGTACTTGCCCTCGGGCTTCTCCGATTTCTTCAGCAGGTCGCGCATGATCGGAACGGCTTCGTCGTAGCGGCCCTGCGCCTGGTAGATGGCGGCAATGTTGTAGGGAACTTCGACCGAGTCCTGCACCATCGACTCGGCTTTTTTCAGATGCTCGAGCGCCAGATCGAACTTGCCCTGCTTGCGGTAGATTTCCGCGATGCGCACGTAGGTTTGCGCATCTTCCGGATTCGCGTCCGCGATCACTTTGTACTGTTCGAGAGCGGCATCGGCCTGGCCATCGTTCAGCAGATTCTGCGCGAGGCCGCGAATCGCGTCCAGATTGTCGCGGTCCAGTTCAATCGCGTGCCGATACGCCTCGATGGCGTCCTTATATTGCTTTTGCTGCTCGTAGGTGTAACCGAGCGCCGAATAAAGCTTGGCCGAGCGCTCCCCGTTCGGCACCGAACTGAGCACCTGCGCGGCGCGAGCCGTGTCCCCCAGTTCGTTGTAGAGATAGGCCAGGGTGGTGACCGCCTCTTCCGAATCCGGTTGCAGTTTTACGGCGGTCTTGAATTCGCTCTCCGCTTTTTGCAGATCGTTGTTCAAGCGATACAGGCGCCCCAGAAGCAGGTGGTCATCCATGCTGTCGGGTTGCAGGCGGACGATCTGCTCATACTGCTCGATCGCCAGTTTCAGAATGCTCTCCGAACCGCTGCCCGCCTGCATGTCGCCGAGCGAGCGCAGATAGATCCTTCCCAGCAGCCGGCGCGCCTCCAGATTGTTGGGATTGCGCTTGATGATGTCCTGCGCCTCGACCACGGCGTCGCGAATGCGCCCGGTCTTGGCATAGAGTTCGGCCAGGCCCGAGGTCAGGTACGCGGAGGTCGGGTCGGCATCAATCGCGGCGCGGTATTCTTCAATCGCTTTATTCGCCAATTCGCTGCGGCCGTACGTCGCCACTTGTTCCTCATACATGTGCGCGAGGGCAAAGTGGTAGTAGGCGGCGGCGCGGTCGGGCGTCTTGCCCTTGGTGGCGGACTGCGCGCCGGCAACCGCCGGGGAATCCGCGACGCGAGCGGGCTGACTCTGCGCCAGTAAATTCTGGGCGAGTAAGAAATATCCCGTAAGAACGACAATGACGATCCACAACTGTTTTTTCATGAAAAATCCCAAAACCTGCAAATTGCAGCCCACGTGATTGGATGCTGATCCGCGGCGACCCGGATTTTCTTATTCTACCCTTGGCAAGCCTTTCCGTGGCGAGAAAGCGCAGGCTGGGCCTAAAGCCAGAGGTACAGGGGCTTTGGAGTTCGGAGGTTTTGTTGTGTGGTGACGGGGCGTGCCCCGTCCAAGCGGGGCGAAGCCCCGCTTCCACAATGAATATGCCTAATGCCGGAAATGCCGCACCCCGGTGAAGACCATAGCCAGCCCAAGCCGGTCGGCGGCGTCGATCGCCTCCTGGTCGCGCACCGAGCCTCCCGGCTGGATAATGGCGGTAGCCCCCGCCTTGGCGATTTCCTCGACGCCGTCCGGAAAGGGAAAAAAAGCATCGGAGGCGGCCACCGTACCCTTCAGCGGCAACTGCGCCCTCATCGCGCCCAGCTTGCAGGAATCGACGCGGCTCATTTGTCCGGCGCCGACGCCCACTGTTTGCCCATCGCGGGCGTATAGAATCGCGTTCGACTTCACGTGCTTCACGACCTTCCACGCGAACAGCAGCGCCCGCTTTTCTTCCGGCGTAGGCGGGCGCTTGCTAACGACTTTCAGATCGGCCTTCGGCCAGCTTGTGAAGATCGGCATCCTGCACGAGTATGCCTCCAGAAATGTTTTTCAGAACCCAGTTTTGCTGCCCGGCAGGAACCTCGACCAGCCGCAGATTCTTCTTCGAGGCAAACGCCGCTTTCGCGCCGTCATCGAATGCGGGAGCGGCGATGACTTCCAGAAAGAGCTTGGCCATTTCGCTAGCGGCCGCCGCATCCACCACGCGGTTCACTCCAATCACTCCGCCAAACGCCGAGACCGGATCGCATTCCAGCGCCCGCACGTAAGCCTCGGCGAGCGTCTTGCCGGTAGCGGTTCCGCAAGGATTTGTATGTTTGATAATGGCGCAAACCGGCTCCTCAAACTCCTGCGCCAGATCCCAGGCGGCCTGCAGGTCGACAATGTTGTTGTAGGAAAGCTCTTTGCCCTGCAACTGACGCGAGTTCGCCACGCCCGCGCCCGAACCGTCCGTGTACATCGCAGCCTTCTGATGCGGATTCTCTCCATAGCGCAGGTCCGCCACTTTTTGAAAAGACAGCCGCAGATTTTGGGGAAAGCCTTGCGCCGGTTTTAACTGCAACGTTCATTCGAAGTCGCCGCCCACCCGCTCGAGCGTCGAAGCGATAGCCGAATCGTAGGCCGCAGTCGTCGCAAACGCCTTCTGCGCCAGCCGCCACTTCGTTTCCATGGACAGCGACAGCGCTCCGCCCGACCGTGCCATCTCCTCGGCAATCGCGCCGTAATCGGCGGGCGAGGTAACGACCGCGACATCCTGAAAATTCTTCGCCGCCGAACGGATCATCGAAGGCCCGCCGATATCGATGTTTTCAATCAACTCCTCGAAGTGCACGCCCGGCTTGGCGGCGGTCTTTTCAAAGGCGTAAAGGTTGACCACCACCATGTCGATGGCCGGAATGCCATGCTCGGCAACCGCCGCGCGATGGCCGCTGTCTTCCCGCCGATGCAGGATCCCCCCATGCACCTTCGGATGCAGCGTCTTGACGCGCCCATCCAGCATTTCAGGAAACCCGGTCAGCTCGGAAATATCTTTCACGGCGATGCCGGAATCGCGCAGCAGCTTGGCCGTGCCGCCAGTAGAAACCAGTTCGACGCCGAACTCGGCAAGTTTGCGGGCAAAATCAACCAGTCCAGATTTGTCGGTAACGCTAAGAATGGCGCGCTGGATTTTAGACATAGCCTCCTCGACGACGAATAAGTAAAGGAATGAAGAGAAATTCTAGCAGTTAGACGCTCGCGTAGGGGCGGACGCCCTCGTCCGCCCAGCCGAGCTGAGGAACTGTCGGCGGCGCTGGGTTCGCGCTTGCCCTATACACATAATCATGAGATTATTACACATTGGAGATTGAGAAGAATGCGGACGAACATCGATATCGACGACGGCTTGATGCGCCAAGCCATACGGCACAGCGGCGTCCGCACCAAGAAGGCGGCGGTGGAAGCCGGTCTGCGCTTGCTGGTCGAAACGTACGCTCAACAATCGATCCGGCGGCTCAAAGGCAAGGTGCAGTGGGAAGGCGATCTCAACGCGTCCCGCCGTGGACGGACTGCCGAGTAACCGCACCCGAGTAACCTCATATGGTCATCGTCGATACGACCGTGTGGATCGACTACCTAAGAGGCGCCTCCAACCAAGAAACGGCGTGGCTCGACCGGGAGATGAAACAGCGCCGCCTGGGATTGACCGACTTGATCTTGTGCGAAGTGTTGCAGGGGGTGCGCGATCCAGGCATGTTCCTCCAAGTTCACGACGAGCTTTTGCGGTTCCACGTGTTCCCAACTGGAGGCGTCGAACTGGCAACCGAAGCCGCCCGGAACTACCGCGTGCTGCGTGCGGAGGGGTATACCGTCCGCAAAACAATCGATTGTTGGATTGCTACGTTCTGCCTAATGTCCGGTCACGAACTCCTGCATCGCGACCACGATTTCAATCCGTTCGAGAAGCGATTGGGATTGAAGGTAGTACATGCCGAGGGCTGAACTCCGCTTTTGCGCAACTCTAATTGTTTCGCTTTCGGACGGCAAAGACCATCGCTAAGTCGCAGGGGTCACTTTTGCGCAGTGCGTGGAGCCGTCGATTTTTTCTGCGTAGCTTTACGCAGAGATTGGACGATGCGATTGATCTCCGACTGGGTGACGCCCGCGGAGCTCTTGTAGTCCTTCTGAACGAAAATCATCTCGACGCTGCCGTCGTCCGAATACAGGTGAACGACAATTCCATACGGCCGGGCTTGAGGATTGCCTTGTTGAAATCCTTTGGAGCTCTGGTTTTGCAGGTTAAATATCCCAGATGCGGCCGAACTCGATAGCACCACGGACTTGATCGTAAGCCAGAATGTCTCGCGCGTGTGAACGTCCGGCGACAGCGCCCAGTAGTGCATCCTGTCCGGTGTCAACTCATACAGACCACTCACAAAGCTATAGTCCGACTTTATCGCAGCCTCTGCCCTCTGCGAAGGGACCTTGAACTCCGTGACGAGTATGTTGGCCCATTCACGAGGAGGGACAGCGGTAACCAACAGACGCAATCCCGAACGGAAATGGAGATCGACTTTACATTTTTCGGGCTTGTCCTTGGGATACAGCCTGGTCTGAGTCTCGTCGAGGTCGCTCCACGGAACCTCGAATTCGTAGCCAATGAACGACAGCTTCGTTCCCGGAGCATCAGAAACCGACTTGTCCTGCAAGTCAGTCGAAACGATCCTGGCGAAAGGGCTTTTCTTCGCCATATAAAAAGAAGAAGCCACGCCGACTCCGTACACGCCCACGAAAACAACCGAGAGCGTAACAACCACCGTGATCAGAATACGTCGTAGCAGCCTCACGACTGGACTCCTGGGTACTGGCTACTGGGTACTGGGTACTAGCTTTTCGCCTTAGCCTTAAGCTTAACCTGTCCATCCTGCACTTCGACCGAGTACACCACCGCCGCGCAGTCGTGCTCCTTGCGAATCTCGCTGGTCTTTTTCCTGACGAACGTCGCGAAAGATTCGAGGTTGCCAGAAACTTTTTCTCCCAACTTTTGCTTGGCTTCGCTAAGCGCCCGGTACAGCGATTCGACTTGCTCTCGCTCCGCCAGCGCGCCCGAGCACTGTACCGAGAAAGGCCGATCGCTCCCCGGCGTCTCGGCGACCCCGCTTTCGGCGCTGCGGCTGAGGCCATACACCGGATGGTGCTTCGCTTCGCGCTCTTGGCCGACGCGCACGCCTTGCACCGAGAGCATCGCTTCGTAGGGCCGGCGATAGCCCTCTTCCCGAATCCGCATTTTTTTGCGCCACAGGTCGCTTTGAATCGCGTAGCGCTGCGCCATTTCGTTGTACCTAAAGCGCTGCGAAAAACTCATCCGCGTGCCATCGCTGAACTTGCGAATTAACGAGAGAACCTTCCATTCGACGTCGGTGGGAGGCCGTTTAGCCGGATTATTGAAGAAAATCTCATACTCGATTTTCAGCCGGCGAAGTTGAGTATCGAGCAGTTCCAGTTCTTCTTCAGTGGTCACAAGGATTCCCCAGCCAACAGCTTAGCGTTGCAGCATGGGGATAGCGAGGTTCCAGCCGGACACGCAGGTGATGGTACGAAAGTACCCAGGGGCAGATCTCAGCTGTCAGCTCTCAGTTACTCTCAGCAATCGGTGCGAGCGAAATCAACCATTAGCGTTTAGGCTGTCGCTCAAGATTAAGAGCCCCGGGAAAAATCGCTGAATTGAGAGATGGAAGCTGAGAGCTGACAGCTGAGAGCTGCCTCACTTCGTGCTCGACGCCATCTTCTTCACCATCGCCAGCACCAGCTTCCGGTCGCTGTCGTTCAGATTCGCCGAATACCGGCGCATCTGGCTCAGGAAGCGGAGTTCATCTTCGGAGAGCTGCGGCAACCCCTTCTGGCTGTGCCCGTTGCTGTGGCCTTCGGCAAAGAATTGCGACAGCGCCAGATCCATCGCCCCGGCGATCTTGGCCAGCGTATCCAGCGAAGGGATGGTGTGGCCGTTCTCAACCCGCGAAAGGTAGCAGCGCAACAGGCCGGTGCGCTTTTCGATGTCGCCCTGTGACATGCTGCGCTGCAGCCGGAAATTGCGGATGGTCTCGCCGATATTCATAGGTACGCGGCTAATTCAAATCCAAAAAAAGATGCGTGCATAGTAACCAGAGTGGTACCGTCTGGCAAGTGGAAATTCCTTGCATCCTCGCTGCAACTTGTTTCACGAAGATCTTGGGTTAGTTCGCTTCCTCACAGGCAGCGGAAAAAATTCGGTCTCGTATCAGGGCATCGCTTCAGCGATACCTTGTAGTTCTTCCAAATGACGCACAAATATCTGTGCAAATCGCTTGATCTCGCCCCCAAAATCCCACTCGCCGCCTCACTTCTTCAACGTCGCGGCCAGAAAATCGACCGTGCGCCGCCAAGCGTCAGCCGCGTCTTCCGGCCGGTATCCCTGCTTGTTGTTGGGATTTTCAAATGCGTGTCCCGCATCCGGATAGATTTTCACCTCGATCTTCTTGCCCAGCTGTTCCATGGATTGCTGAAACTTCTTCACATCGTCCGGCGTAATGCCGCGATCCTGCCCGCCAAAAAGTCCCAGAATCGGAGCGTTGATCTTCTTCAGTTCCGACGGCTCCGTCGCCAGATGCCCATAGTTGATGACCGTTGCCGCCAAATGAGGCTCGGCCAGCGCCGCATCGAGTGCGTACCCCCCGCCCATGCACCAGCCGATCGAGCCGATCCGATCTTTTTTCACGCTCGCTTGCGCCGCCAAAAAGTCGTAGGCGGCTCGCAAGTCGCGGGTAGCCCGGTCTTCCGGCAAACCGCGCATCAGTTCGTGGGCCAGGTCCGGGTTGTCGGCGACCTTGCCGCGATACAGATCGACCGCCAGCGCGACGTATCCCTGGCCGGCGAGCTTCTCGGCCTGCTGCTTCACCCAGTCGTTCAATCCCCACCACTCGTGAACCACGATCAGCGCTGGAAACGGCCCTTTGCCGGCGGGAGTGTACAGAATTCCACTGACGGTCTCGTCACCAGACTTGTAGGAAACGGCCTTGCCATCGGCGGCGAGAGCAGACACGCAAAAGGAGAAAGACAAAATCAGCGACAGGAGAAGACTCTTCATGAGACAGACTTTTCATGCGAAGGCTTTTGATGCGCCCACTCTTCATGCGACAACTTTTCATCCGCCCACTTCTCATTCGAACTCCGCTCATGCGCCAACCTCCGAGATTCGTATCAGGGTATCGCTTTAGCGATACCGCAATTTTTCGCAAGCCGATGCCCCTTTAGGGGCTGGGCCTGGGCCGCTAATTATGCTTGATGAACTTGCCGTTTTTCTGTCCGGTCAGAGAGTTATACAACGTTTCCAGAAACACATCCTGGGTGACGAATTCTCCGCCATACTTTTTCCAGGGATCGAGAATCTTCTTCTCCTTCATCTGCTCCAGTGTCATTTTCTTGTCGAGCGCATCCTGCACCGCGGCCCGCGTTTCTTTCAGCATCTTCACATAGGCGCGCACGTCATCCAGATTCGAAACCCCGCCGTGGCCCGGTATGACCTTCACGTCCGCAGGAAGCTGGGCGATAGCTCCCTCGACGCCGCTGATCATGCCGTCGATGCTGCCGCCGCTGTCCACGTCGATGAAGGGAAAGCCGTAGGTCACGAAATCGTCGCCCATGTGCACCACGTTTGATTTCGGAAAATAGATGACCGAGTCGCCGTCGGTGTGTCCGGCCGGGAAGTGCAGCGCGCGGATGTCTTCCCCGTTCAAGTGCACGGTGATGTCGTGATCGAACGTGATAATCGGCAGCGCGCCCTTCGGCTGCGGCTTGGCTTCGAAATGCACCGACCCGCCGTTGCCCGCCTGGCCGCCCTCTTCCAGCCGCTTGCGAACATTATCGTGAGCGATAATCGGCGCCTGCTTCTGGAAGAATTCGTTCCCGCCCGTATGGTCTCCGTGGTAATGCGTGTTGATGATGAAGCGCACCGGCTTATCGGTAATGCCCTTGAGCGCCGCCTGAATTTTGTCCGCCAGCGGAGCGTACTGATCGTCAACGATCACGATGCCGTCATCGCCGACGGAGGCGCCAATGTTCCCCCCGGCCCCCACCAGCATGTAAACATTGCCAGCGACTTTAGAAACTTTGATTTGCACTTTGCTGAAGTCCTGCTCCTGAGCCAAGCAGAACCCCGCCGAGAGGCAAGCGAGTACCGCAATGCGAGAACTAGCGCGCATAGATCTCACCCCTGAGAGGAAGACATTGTAAACGGAATGAGTCAATCGGGTCATCGAGCGATCGGGTCGTCGGGCGATCTAAAGGCTGGCCTTTGAATTTCGATCACCCGATGGCCCGATCACCCGATTGATTTACGGCGTCCATCAAACAGCGGCCAAAGCCGGTCCGCGGTGACGCGGTAGATGGCGTAGGCGCTGCCATCGTCGAAGGTGCGCCGGAACAGCAATTCGCCGCGGCCATCGCCGTCGGCATCGACCGCGTCGATCAGTTCCATCCGCGGAGTGACGTCGAGATGCCGCGAATCCGTCTGCGAGAAAAATAGTTTCCGTAGCTCGCCTTCGAGATTGGTGCGGGCGATCAGCGTGATCTCCTGTGGTTCTTCGACGCTTCCGGTTGCGCCGGCAGGGACAACGGCCGGGTGAGTTTTCGCCGAGAGCACCAGCACCGGCTCGTTCGAATTGGAAAGATCGAAGATGCGCAAGCTCACATCGTCGAAGGCGGGCTGGGGCGACTTGCCGGCGGATTTGGCCGATTGCGCGACGGATGATCTTCTTGGGCGCGGCAGCATCTTTCGTCGCCGCGCTTGCCGGGCCGCGAACCAGCGTCGCAGCCAGATCAAGCATCTTGTTGCGATAGATGGCCTCTTCCGCCGGCTTCACATCATAGGTGTAGGGACGCGGATCGGGCCCGCCCGCATCGGAAATCGCAGGAATGAAGATGAGTCCTGCGGCGAAGCCGCGGCGGAATCCTTTGCCGCCTTCGCATCGGGCTTCGCTGTGCCTGCAGCGGCTGCGCCCGGAGTCGCGACCGCCAAAGCGTCGAACGTCGGATAGACATCGCGGCGCGCACTTGAGTCCGGCATTGCCGCGTCGCAGACGAGGCCGATTCGGATCTGTCGATTCGAGCTCGTCTGACGCAGAAGACGCAGAAACCGGCGCAGATGCCTTCGCGGTCTCCGGCGGCGCCGGCGTTTTCGCAGCATCCGGCGCGGTCGGAGCCTTGCCACTGTCGGGCGAACTCGGAGCGCTGGCAGGCGGCGCAGTAGTCGGCGGCGCTGGAGCGGACGCGCCCTTCTGCTGATCTTTATTCTGATCTTTGTCTTTGTTCTTTGTCTTTGTTCTTTGTCTGTTGTCCTTGCTATCAGAGTCGCTCTTTTCGGCGCGGCGATGAAGTACGGGCGGCCCATTCTTGTCGTCGTCCGCGATCACGGGCGCCGTGTACTTCTTGTGTTTCTCCAAAGCCTTCGAGCCCGCCGGAAGCCACGTGCCTTCGGCGATCCACACGTGGTTGAGTTGTCCCGGCTGCGTAATGGTGAAGAAGCCCTGCGACACCCCGCTGCGAAAACCTTCATAGACGATGCCGAAGTCAAGAGCCATGGGAACGGGCGCAGCTTTATACGAGCCTGCGTCGTAAAATTTTCCGTCCATCATGATGGCAATGGGAATGATGCGCCCCTTGTTGCCCTTGGCCGAAAGCTGGATCAGTCCCAGGGCGCGCGGTCCCTTGGTGGACGCCGCCTTGTGCCCATACTGCGGTATTGAAACCTGGGCCACCAGCCATGAACCGGCAAGCCAGGCCAAGGCAGCCAAGGTGACGGCGAGCATCCGCGTTGCGATATAACTTGCGATGTAATAACCAGCGGCCAGGAGAAAATTCCATATGCAGGTTAATGATAAATCCCCAGACTTCAATACGACGGACGAGAACGGCAAAGAGGTTGCCCTGAAAGATTTTCGCGGCAAGACGGTGGTGCTCTATTTCTATCCCAAGGCCGATACGCCAGGATGCACCAAGGAAGCGTGCGGCTTTCGCGATACCTACAAAGAAATCAAGAAAACAGGCGTCGTGCTGCTCGGCATTTCGGCGGACACGGCGGCCGCGCAGAAAAAGTTTCAGGACAAGTTCAGTTTGCCTTTCCCCCTGCTGGCCGATGCGGAGAAGAAGGTAGCGAATCTGTTTGGCGTGGTCAAAGAGCGGCAAATGTACGGCAAGAAAGTGCACGGCATCGCGCGGACGACTTTCGTCATCGACCCCGACGGCAAAATAAAGCACATCTTCAACAACGTGAAAGCAGAAGGCCACGCGGAAGAGGTCCTGGCGTATTTGAAGGCCGCTGCGTGAAACGGCTCGTGTGGGGACGGCCGCCCTCGCCCGTCCAAGCCGAGCGCAACCTTTCATGAATTGTCGATCCCGAGCGAAGCGAGGGATCTGCAGTTCGCGCGCAAAGCTCGGCAGACTCGCCTCGCTGCCGCCTCGGCGATGACAAACCCTGGATTCGCCTTATCTGATAGCATGAAAGCGCCCGGCCGCGTCACTTTGCTGAAAGCGGACTTCTTCAATCGCGATCCCCGGCGGGTAGCGCGGGCGCTGCTCGGAAAATTGCTCGTCCGGAAAACGCCCCGCGGAATTCTGGCCGGACGAATTGTCGAAACCGAAGCCTATCTCGGCAAAGGCGATGCCGCAGCGCACGCCGCCGCAGGCCGGACGCGCGCGGAATTCCGTTCTCTTCGGTCCTCCCGGTCACGCCTACGTCTACTTCATCTATGGCAATCACTACTGCCTGAATGTTTCCTGCCTGCCCGACGGAGTTCCCGGCTGCGTGCTCGTTTCGCGCCCTGGAGCCGGTGGCCGGCATCAAGCAAATGGCAAAAGCACGAGGGATCGAGCTCGTGTGGGGACGGGCGCCCTCGCAAGCCTGCCCTGAGCGAAGCCGAAGGGTCCAAGCCGAGCGCAGCTCGGCAGTATCCGCGGCGAACACCGCAATTCCGGATCCACGATACCGCAAGAACCGGATCGCAAGAAATTTCTCTCCTCAAGAAAATTTCCTCCGGCCCAGGACGCCTGACCGAAGCTCTGCAAATCACCCGCGAGCGCGACAACGGAAAAAGCCTGGTGAGCGCGCGCTCAGACCTCCAGATTGTCGATGACGCCTATCGCGTGCGACGCATAATAGTCACAACGCGCGTCGGGATCGCAAAGTCCGCCGAGCAGCCATTGCGTTACTTCATCGCCGGAAATCCATTTGTCTCGGGGCGCGAGCTGTAATACGTCCATTCGTGACTAACACCGCGTGATCCAAATCATGTATTAGTTGCTAGACGAGGGCCTAACTGAGGAGTCAGGCGATGCCTTCCTTAGAGCACTTGCAAGACGCACTCCCTAGAACCCCCGCTTGAATTCAGCAAGCGAGAAGATACGATGCTCTTACTAGCTCGGAGCACAGCGTTGGCGGTAATCTGTCTTCTGGTCGGCGCTGCGCTTTTCGGCGCCGACAAGCCGATCACCGTCGGCTTGGTCTACGATGGGGCGACTCCGGAGGACAGGGAACCTCTGCGCGCCTATCTCACGAAGGCGATGGGTCGGCCTGTGATTCTTGAGGCCGCCGACCTTTACAGCGACACCGTTGACCGCATGGCCAATGGATCTTACGATTTCGCCTGCTTGGGTGCGCTCGCGTATATCCAGTCTCATGCCCAGTCCGGAGTCATCCCTCTCGTTCAGCGTACCTCTGACTTGTCCCTGCACTCGGTCTTCATCACCGCTGCCGGCTCGTCGATCTATTCGCTCAGCGATCTCAAGGGAAGGCTGTTCGCCTTTGGAGATATCAAAGGGGCCAGTACTCATCTGATACCGTATCGCGAACTCATGCGGGCGGGCATCGATCCCGAAACCGATCTCAAGGTTCGCTTTAGCGGAAGCAATCCGGCAACCGCAGTACTGGTCGAAACCGGAGTGGTCGATGCCGGAGCTTTAGATGAAACGATGTTCAACTCCCTGATCGGTATGGGAAAACTAAACAGCCAGAAAGTCCGCGTTTTTTATACCTCCAAGCCATTTGTTGGTTACGTGTTCGTGGCTCGCAAGGCTGTGCCCGAGGCCGAGCGAGAAAAATTTGCCCGCGCCCTCCTCGCCCTGAAGGAAGGCAAAAACGATTCCGTCCTGAAGATTCTCCGCGCCAAACAATTTGTCGTAGCCAATGACCAGGAATATGCCCCCATACGGCAGATCGCGCATCAGCTGAATTTGTTCTGAGCCGCCGCCTAAGGAAGTTCTGATTAAGTTCCCGGGGGGCCTCCGTGTACCCCTGTGTATCCTCTGGTTAATGCCTTTTGCCGACACTGGATCAGAGTTTCCCTAATTCGTGCGCGGTTTCGTTTCAGGGTTCAAGAACAACATTGTCGATGAGCCGCGTGGCGCCGACGCGGGCGGCGACAGCCACCAGCGTCTTGTGCGAGATCCGTTCCACGGGATCGAGCGTCTCCGGGTCAACGATCTCGAAATAATCGAGCACCACGTGCGGCTCGCTGGCGAAGACTTCTTTGGCGGCCGAGATCAGCTTCGCGGCACTTCTTTCCCCGTCGTCGAATTGCTGCCGAGCTTTCTGTAAAGACCGTTGCAGCACGAGTGCGCGACTGCGCTCTTCTCGATTCAGGTACGCGTTGCGCGAACTCATGGCCAGCCCATCGGGTTCGCGCACGATCGGGCAGGCGACAATTTCCACCGGAAAATTCAAGTCCCGCACCATGCGCCGGATCACCGCCAGCTGCGCCGCGTCTTTCTGTCCGAAGAACGCGCCCTCGGGCTCGATAATGTGAAACAGCTTAGCGACGATGGTGGTCACGCCGCGGAAATGGCCGGGGCGCGAGCGTCCGTCAAGCTTTTCGCTCAGGCTTTCGACCAGCACCCAGGTGACTCCGCCCTCGGGATAGATCTCTTCGACCGCCGGCGCGAAGAGAATATCTACCCCTTCGTTTTCCAGCAGAAGGCAGTCGCGATCGAACTGGCGCGGATATTTCGACAAATCCTCCGTCGGTCCGAATTGCGTAGGGTTCACGAAGATGGAAACGGCAACGGCCTCGCACTGCGCCTTGGCAGCGCGCACCAGCGACAAGTGCCCTTCATGCAGAGCGCCCATCGTAGGAACGAGGCCAAGGCGTCCGCGGCTCGCGCGGGCATCGCGGCAGGCGGCGCGAGCTTCCGGAATGGTGGAGCATATCTTCATGGCTCGTAGCGTCAACGACTGAGCAGGCTGCGGAAGAACCAAGGTTCGTATCAAGCGCATCGCCTTGCAGCTTGCGGAAAAACTCAGGTTTCGTATCAGGGTATCGCTTCAGCGATACCGCAAGTTCCTCCGAATCAGACGCCCCTTCAGGGGCCGCGCCACACCGCCGGCCTGCAGTCGATTGCCCGCTCAGGGCGCCTCGCGAAATTGAACGTCTAATTCCTGGAGAGTTCCGAGGAGCAGGGCGCGGTTCTTGCGCAGGTCTGCCTTCGTCTCTTTGGTTGGATTCTTGGGAACGGCTTGCGCGACCAGCACCACGCGGCCGTAAGGCCATGCGCTCGACGGCAGGGAGACCAACTCAGCCGGGATTTCCTCCGGCTTCAGCATGTGGATCTCGCGATTGGAAAGATCGACGAAACCGATCCCATCCTCGCGGACGACGAAATAAGGATTCTTCCACCCCGCTCATGTTGCTAAACGGCGGATATTTCGAGGGATCCGGTGCCGGGATGGACTCAAGCCCGGTCGGCTGCCGCATTTCCACGGTTGGCGTTTCCGCGCGGCTTGGAGCAGCCCAGCAGAGCCCCCAGCAGCATTAAGGTGATGATCGTGTGTGCGTAGATTCGCACTATGTTCCGTGCCGCGGTTCGCACCGTCAGGCTGCGGAAAAACTCCGGTTTTGACCTGGTTTTGAAGAGGCGCAGCTTTAGCCGCGCCGTAAGTCCCGCAAAATCGACGGTTTTTTAGCCGCTGAGGCGCCGGCATGTCGACAAGGCGACTTCTTTCCGCAGCCTAAATTTTGCACCACGTATTCTCCGCCCCGCCATTATCGCTGCATGGCGTGCTTGCGGTGGAGTACCGTTTCGAGTGCGGCCTGCGTTTCTTTCGGCAGGTGATAGGACTCAGCGTCGTTCGGGAACTGATGCGAAACCACGTCGGCCTTGAAGGCCAGTATGGATTCCGTGATCAGCGCGGCGGCGTCTCCATAGCGGCGAACGAATTTCGCCGCATGTCCAAACGTCAAGTTGACCAGGTCGTGGAAGACCAGCACCTGGCCATCGCAATCCGGCCCGGCGCCGATGCCGATGGTAGGCGTTTCAACCTCGAGCGGTAATCATGGCCGCGACTTCCCGCGGAATCCCTTCCAGATAAATGCAAGCCACGCCGGCGCGATCGAGCGCAACCGCATCGCGCATAAGCTGCTCGATCGCATTCAGCGTTTTGCCCTGAACCTTGTAGCCGCCCATCACGTTGACCGATTGCGGCGTGAGGCCGATGTGCCCGGCGACCGGAATCTCGGCGTCGATGACGCGGCGGATCACGTCCACGCGCTTCTCGCCGCCTTCCATCTTGACCGCCTCCGCGCCGCCTTCTTTCACAAAGCGGGCGGCGTTGTGAATGGCTTCGTTGGGGTCAGCCTGATAAGACCCGTAAGGCATGTCGGCAATAAGCAGCGCGTCTTTCACGCCGCGGCGCACCGCCCTGACGTGGTGCAGCATCTCGTCAACCGTGACCGAAAGCGTGTTCTCATAGCCAAGCATGGTCATGGCCAGCGAGTCGCCGACCAGAGCAATGTCGATGCCCGCCTCGTCAACCAGGCGCGCGGTGGCGTAGTCGTAGGCAGTAAGGCAGGTAATGGGATCGCGCTGAAACTTCTTTTCGCGGATAGTAGCAGTAGTGATCTTGCGGCTGGGACACTGCCCGCCGATAGGAGTGAGACTCACAGTACCCTCCAGTGCCCCTCCGCAAACCGCGCGGATAGAGCCTGTACGCGTCTTTAGATGACGACAAAGGGATTATAGCTGCAAAAGGGCCGTTCGTCGATAAGCGTTGATCGTTCGCCCAAGACCGAGGAGTAAGACGAAGAGGGCTGGCTTGTACGCACGGACTCCTGTTACAGAGCGTCCCCAACTCTTGGCCGTCCGGTCACCTATCCAAGTTGTCATCCTGAGCGCAGCAGGAACTTCACGAAGTGAAGTCCCTGCGTAGTCGAAGGACCCCTACACCCTCCCTTTGCCTCAGCAGCGTCAAGGCGCTCCCACCAAGCTGTACTAGGGCAGTGGGTAGTGGCTGAATTTGAAACACATCACACTTTTCCACAGCTCCGCGCCGGAAGCGGCGCTCCTCGCCATCTACGCACTGGTGCACTTGCTCGTGCTATTGGTGGCAGCGGAGGTTGAACCGGTGAAGTCGCTTCTGCACGCATTGGGCCTCCGGTGAAAGTCCGCCGCTTGCTCGTTACGCCGTCAGAAAGAGGCAAACGCGGCTGCTTCTGCTGATTCCGGACCGTGCAATTTGCTGGCTTCATCTTGGTGGGCAACGTATTCTTAAAGTCGATTATAAGCATACTAGAGCTTGATGATGACAGACCCCAAGAAACCATCCCTTAGCGCAAGCACCCAGGACCTGCGATTCAATATTGAAACGGAACGCGAGACGGACGGAAGGTGGATAGCCGAGATTTCGCACATGCCCGGCGTGCTGGCGTACGGGAAGACCGAAGCGGAGGCCAAGGCAAAGGCCTACGCGCTCGCGCTAAGGGTCATCGCGGATGACGTCGAGAAATCAAGAGATGTTCCTGCGTCGATCAGCGTCACCTGCCAATCCGCGTGACCCAGTGGCCCAGCACCAGGGTCTCGCCGCGTCGATCGCGCGCTCCTGAGAATTGGCTGCCGCTTTCGCAAGCCGCGGTTCACACATCAAGCTTCATCACCGTGAGTCGCAGTATCCGGACTACATCTGGGCATTCCACGACAAGGAAGAAATCGGACCCCGCATGCTGGTCCACATTGCCAAGCATACCGGGGTTGCAGCCGTCCGACCTGTAGGACTCGCGCCGGGCGGGTGGCCCGGGCTCGCGCCCATCCCCACTCCAGAGGGGGTGCCCCTCGATAAGAGAGAAGACTCTGTCAAGGACAAAGATATCCTGTGCCGTGCCGAGGCACCGCTTTTTCGCCAGAGAGGTTGAGGACCAAGACTCTGGAAATCTCACGCTGAATCACTTCCGGTGGAAAATCGTTCCACCAACCATCGATACGGCCCCAACATCGACCATGATTCTTCTATGCGAACATCCCGCCGTCGTCGCCGGGCCGGTGCGAAAGTGGAAAACGGTTTTTGTTTTCCAAGGCGCATCTTTTGCGCCCGCTTTGGCACGGGCCCCCGCGGGATGCGAGAGCGCCCAATCAGTCCAGCGGTCTAGCTTGCGCCGACCAGGGGCACCCGCGGGCTGCTCTCGATGCGAACGATCTCTGGATACGGTTTTTGTGTGCGGAGCATCCCCTCAAACCAAGACTACCGGGTCCGAATCGAGTCTTCGCCCTTATCCAATCAGTCCTTGCTCCGCTTGGGCGGGGTCTTTGACCTCTTTCATCACAAATATCCCGTGTGCATCATCACTGACATCGAACCGCCCGTCGGCGACAATGGAAATCGACCTGTGTGTCAGGGCCGATGTGCGCCCATTTCTCAGGGGACGGCAACTCAAAGCATGGCAGGCCCATGCTGTATTAACTCTTTGATAAACAAAAATAGAGGATCATGAAGGGGCAAGGGCGTGTCATCAAATTGGACTTAGTGCAAACAAGGGTTGGCCGTATCCTCAATTCGATCTTTGACAAAACAGCGAATTCCGGTACGAGCTTGGCGGACACCGTGCCCGCTAACCCTTTGATAACACTAGAGGCCAAAATGCTAACCCATTATCTTTGAATACTTTACATATAACCAATTTAGAATCAATACTTTAACTGAAAAATTGGGGGGTTACCAAAACCAAAGCGAAACGTAGCAGCCATCCAACCATGTCCCGGAGAAAACCAATAAGGAGAAACCAAACATCGTCACCGCCCTTGGTTTTTGTACCAGCGATCACTGACCTCATCCCTCACGCGGTAAAGAACCGACTCCATGACCCCAGACTCCCTCAGCCAAATGCTCGCCGACTTCCTCGACGGCGCGCGCGCCGCGGTGGTGGTGGAAGATGGCGCCATCGCTTTCGATCTGGCGGACTCGAAGTATTCGATTTCTGGCGAGTACAACAAATGCCTGCTGCATCTGTGGTCGAGCGAGCGCAATTTCGTGCGGCGCGTGCTGGATGCGGAAGTGAAGGCCACCACGCTCCGGTTGCTGGTGCAGCGCATGGGGCAGAATCGCCCGACGCGGCTCGACTTCTGCCGCGACCGAGATCAGCGCTCGCTGGCGGCGCGACGGGCGGCGCGCGGCGCCTACGAGCCTCGCCTGCGCCGGGCGCTGGAGAGAAATTCTCCCGGCTGGACCGTGGTCCGGCTCACCACCAGCATGGACCTCAAACACTCCTTCGGCCCGGCCTACCTGCGGGGCTTGCTGCGCCAGGGACAGCGGGCTTTAGCCGTAGTTGGGGTGAACAATGAAGAGACGCAATCGACAGTCGATGGCGCGCTGACCTGCGGAATCCTTTGGCTCGAGGCGTGCCGTCTGGCGCAGCAGGAACGCCGCGTGGTCGAAGGGCTGGCGATGGTTGTGCCGAAGGGCATGGCTACTCTTACCCGGCAGCGTATGGCGCATCTCCATCCCACGGCGGCGAAGTGGCATTTGTACGAATTCGACCAGCCGGAGGATGCGTGCACGGCGGTGGATATCGGCGATCGCGGCAATATGGCAACCCGGTTGGTGCATTCGATCGATGAAGGCTTGGCGCGCGAACGCTTTGCGGATTCCATCGCGCGCATTCGCGCCATTCTGCCGCAAGCGGAGGTCGTGGTGCTCTCGCCCGCGCTGATTTCATTCCGGCGGCATGGCCTCGAACTCGCCCAGGCGCGGATTGCGCATGATCCGCGAAATTTTCAGAGCAGCGAGGAAATCGCTATCGGGGTGGGGCCGGAAGAGCGCGTACTCAACTCGGAGAACGAAGCCCAGTTTGCCGATCTGGTGCGGCTGGCGGCGGCCGTCCGTCATAAGGACGGTCCCAAGAATCACGCGTTGTGGCGGATGCATCCCGAGCGCTGGCTGGAATCGCTGGTCGTCCGGAACATCGCTGCGCTCGACGGACGGCTGCGGCCGGAACCGGTGTATGCCCAGGTGCCCGCGTTTGCCGCGGCGGATCGCGCGATGATTGACATTCTGGCGGTAACTCGCGAGGCACGATTGGCCGTCATCGAACTCAAAGCCGACGAGGATATCCATCTACCGCTGCAAGGCGTGGATTACTGGTCGCGCGTCGCCTGGCACCAGAGCCGCGGCGAGTTTGCGCAATTCGGTTATTTTCCCGGAAGCGAGATCTCGCCGCGGAAGCCTCTACTGATGCTGGTCGCGCCCGCTCTGCATGTGCATCCCACAACCGATACGATCCTGCGCTATCTGTCGCCGGAGATCGATTGGGAGGTGCTGGGAATTGACGAACACTGGCGGGAAGAGATACGGGTCGTGTTCCGAAAAAGGCCGCCGCGCACGCCGGCTTGGGCGGCTATTCCGGCGTGAAAATCTTTTCACCGCCGAGACGCAGAGAACGCCGAGAAAACCTTTTCTTGGTTTTTGAAAAACTACGGTGATGACTTTAGGAAAGAACAACAGGCTCCCCTCAATTTTGAATTTGGCGCAAGAATTTCTCCGCGTTCTCTTCGTCTCGGCGGTGTTCCAGCTTGCTCCGGTGGCTCAGATTCCGATGCCCTTCCGGAGCATCACCAGTTGTCCAAGGTGATACGCATTGTGGTCGGCCACGAGCAGCGCCTCGCGCAAAATCGTTTGCCCATCGCCCCAGGGAATCCGTGCATAGAGATCGACTTTCCGGTCCACGACAAGCCGCTCCATCGTCCGCAAATCGTTCCTGAACGCAGCCATACTCGCGGTCCATGCTTTTTCGTCCGCGGGAGCTTCCGAGGCAGGCCAGTAGCCTTCGGGCCATTTCGGGGAGACGTGTTTCGAATTGCAGCTGAACTCCACGATGTCCCACTGGCCGAGGCGCAGGTGCTCCAGCAGCATCCATGCGGTGTGGGGGAAGTTCGCAACTTTGACTCCGGCGAGTTGCACGGGCCAATCGCCCATGGCATCGTCGAAGTTCGCGTGCGCTCCACCGCCTTTGAGCAGGTAGAGCAGGTGGTCGCGAAGGGGCTGATCGAGAGGTGCAGGTCGCGCTGCGGCTTTTTTGTTCGATCGCGCTGCGCCTTTTTTGTTCGATTTAGTCTTGGTCGATGTTCCGGTCTTTTTCGCCATAGTGGTTCCATTTTACGAGGGCGGAAGTCGAATTGAGAAGTTCGAGCGTCATTCCGCCGGCCTCGGGTGCATTTCGCTTTCGGGCGCTTCGCCCTTGTATACGCGTCCGATTCCCCGCACCAGGCGCCGCATCGGCAGCTCTCCCCTGGCATCGGCAAAGAAAATTTCGCCCGCGCGGGTTCCGCGAAAGCACCAGCGCTTCAGGATCGCCAGGTGCTCCATGCGCTCGATCGCGCTGCCTAGCTTAGCAGGCTGGAAATGCCGCCAGCGCGGCCTGAATACGGGCTTCCATGGATTGCGATTTAGTGTGCTCCGCGCCGGAGATCGGAAACTCCAGCGGCCCGGCGATCGCGCCGCCGTCGATGCGGAACAACGCAACGCTCTCCGGTTGTTGGGACTTCTGGACGAACTTCTGCACGATCACGGCGTGCAACTGGTCAATCCGGCGGACGAACTCCGGCAGTTGCTGCAGCACGGGAGTGAGTTTGTCGAGCCGCGCATGAATGGCGGCGGCCGTCTCGAATTCCATTTTCGCCGAGGCGTCATCGCGCTCCGCCGCCATCTGCCGCTTCAGCGATTCGCCGCGCGAGTCGAGAAAATCCTCGACCCGCACCACTTCGGCGCGGTATTCGTCATCGGTGCAGCCGCGAAAACAGGGCGCCAAACACATCTTCATTTCGGAATAGACGCAGCCGGGAAACTTCGGGTCGGGATGGAGGTCTTCCACGCAGCGCCGCATTTTGAAAAAGTCGAGCGCGTCGTTCATAAACTTTTCCGCCGCCACCCGCGAAGCAAATGGCCCGTAGTAGAGATTCCTGCCGGAAATTCGCCCCAGCCGTGTCGTGATCGAAGCGCGGGGAAATTCGTTTTCCAGGTGCAGCTTGACCAGCGGCGCGAAGCGCAGCCGCAGTCGATTCGCGTAGGTCTTGGGAAAGGCAGAGCGCAGGACTTGATAGAGGACGAATCCCGATTCGAAATCGGAGCCGGTCAGCGTGTATTCGATCCAGCGCACGCGATCCCGCAGGTTGAGGCGTTTGGTGCGCTCTTCCGGTTTGGATAGGAGCCTCTGCAGCCGCCGGCGCAGGTTGGCAGTCTTGCTGACGTAGGGCTCGGAGTTCGCATCCTCGCTGCGCAGAAGAAACACGGCGGGCGCGACAGCTACGGCAGAGAAGACCTGGGCGTCAGCTTCCGGCCGGAACTCGATGCGCTCGCTGAGCACACTGCGATTGTAGTGCTGCCCAACGCAAAATGCAGACTGGAAATGTAATATCCGATACCGGCTGGCTGCGTGCTGCTTAGTTCTGCTTGCTGCTCAGCGCTTCGAGCTTTCACTCTTTGTCATCCCGAGCGCTGTCCGAGCGAGAGCGAGGGCAAGTCAAGGGACCTTGTGTTCTCATACCAACCGGCTGCCAGAACTTTCCACCCCGGGTTGAATTGCCCGATCAGCCACAACTTCTTCTCCCGCCGCCAGCCCTTCAGTTGCTTTTCACGTGCGATTGCTTTATGCACATCGTCGAAGCTCTGCCAATACAACAGACGTGTGGCGTTGTATTGATCGGTGAATCCCTCCGTCCGATGCGTTTTGTGCTCAAAAACGCGCCGGTGCAGATTGTTTGTCATTCCAAGGTAGAGGCACCGGCGGGAGCTGCTTTGGAGAACGTAGACGTAGAAGCGATATTCGCGGGGCATCACCCGACATTGCGCGTATCGGCAGACGAATGCAGTGCTGGCGATCACACTGAACTTGTGAGGATTGGGAGAACACAAGGTCCCTCGGCTTGCCCTCGCTTGCGCTCGGGACGGCGCTCGGGATGACAGTTTTTGGGTTGGGTATTAAAAGAACCACCTCTGAATTTTCATCCGAAGCTCGCGCTCTTGAACTTCTTTCGGAAGTCCGGCCCTTCCATCTTCACGACTCGGCACATCTCGTGAAGCCGGGAACGCATTGCGCTCGCCGATGCGGTCGCCGAGTTTGTACTTCTCCCGAGCCGCTGGCTCCGGAGTTGCAAAATCCTCGAAAGCCTTCATTGTTGGGTCGCCAGAGGCTTTCGCGGCTGGCTCGTCCGCAAAGTTTGTGGTGATGATCGTGGTCCGGCTATCGTTGTAACGCGTGTTGAGTATCAATCGCACCGTATCCCACCGCCACTCGGTCGGTCTCACCGATCCAAGATCGTCCAGCACCAGCACTTCCGTCTCAAACACGGCCGGAGTAGACCAAGCTCGGTGGCTTGCACCGCGGGTTGTATGAGTCCTGGATCTGCTTCAACAGGTCGGCATAGTCGTAGAAAACGCACTCGATCCCTTTCTCGCGGATCAACGCCTTTGCGATGCCTACCGCCAGGTGCGTTTTTCCCAATCCCGGGGTAGTGCCCACCAGCAATAGTCCGGTTTTGTTCATCGGGTACTCCTCGACGAACTTGCACGCTATCATGCGAGCGGGTTCAAGATAGGAGTGCGGTCCCTCGAACTCGAAGTTTGACAGCTCACAATGCTCATATCTCTTCGGAATCCGCGCCGCGGCGATCAGGGCGCCGCCGCGTGCCCGCAACTGACAATCGCAGCGCGTCACGCCGCCCTCCGGCGTTCCCGGAACCGGTTTCCATCCTGAGCCCGCACAGAGGGGGCAAACTTCGGCTGCGGTTTTCATGTTTGCGTAATTTAATCCTCACTTAGAACTCTACTCAAAACTCCACTTAGAACTCTGCACCCGAACCCGCCTGCGCCGCAACTCGAATCCGTTTCCTTTCTGTGCACATCCTGTGGAGACGAGCGGCGGCTTGTGGAGAACCGTGTAGAAACGAGGAAAACAGAGTGTCGCAGCTCGCAGCCCGCCGCTCTATCTCGCAATCCGCAACTGGCAGTTTCCTCGCATTCTTCAATTGCTACAACAGGCGTTCGCCTTAGGTGTCAAAACCGGCGACTGGCACGTGTTTCCCATTGACAATCCCTTAACATCGGCGAGAATTGGCATCGCCGGTGCTCGCGCTTTGAGCTTTCCTCCCCGGCTGATGCGCGGGTTCCGAATATGTCTAGTGTCAGGAGAGAGCATGAACAAAGCTGATCTGGTTGACCGGATCGCCGAAGCCTGCAGTATTTCAAAGGCGCAGGCGACGACCGCGATCGACACCACCGTGGACAGTGTTACTGCTGCCCTTCGAAAAGGGGACCGGGTAGCCTTGATCGGATTCGGCACGTTCTCCGTCTCGCAGCGTAAGGCCCGCAATGGCCGAAACCCGCAGACGGGTGCCACCATCAAGATCGCTGCTCGTAGAGTCGCCAAATTTACCCCCGGAAACGAACTCAAGAAAGTGGTCAATAAAAGCAAGTAGGGCCCCAGAGTTTTTGCATGCAGGCGAGACGGCAGGGGGTTGGCCCTGCCGCTTTCGTTTTTCAGGAATCGGTCGTTGGTCGTCGGTCGCTGGTCATTCGCTGCCCGCAATGCTTGCGGAGATTTCGTAGTTGGGTGGGCTCGCTAACGACAGACGACTAACGACC
>CAWCDV010000035.1:0-166107 GCA_963794365.1 uncultured Acidobacteriaceae bacterium | reverse complement strand
AGCCGGTCTATGACCACAGCACCGGCTCACTGGTGCGGCCCGAGTACGTGGAACCGCGCGAGTTCGTCATTGTGGAAGGGTTGCTGGGATTTCACACGGCTGCGATGCGGCAATTCTACGACGTCAAGGTTTTTCTCGATCCTCCCGAGGACATGAGGCGCCTTTGGAAAATCAAGCGCGACACCACCAAGCGCGGTTATGCGCCCGAGCAGTGTTGAAGGAAATGGATAAGCGCGAGCCGGATTCGCGGGACTTCATCCGCCCACAGCGCGAATTCGCCGACATTGTCGTGCGCTTTTATCCGGAAAACGGCGTGGGATCGGATCAGGCGGATGGGCATTTGAACGTGCATCTCGTGTTGCGCCCGACTATTCCTCATCCCGACCTCACTTATCTGGTGAACCATAAGAACGGCCAAACTGCGGGCATCACCTTGAACTCGGGCGCGACTGTGGACGGCCGGTGGAGTTTCTTGAGGTGGACGGCAACGTGAGCCCCGAACACGCCAGCGAATTGGAACAAGCGATCTGGAAACATCTTCCCGATCTGCGGCCGTTCGCGCCGATCAGTTCGGCGATTACAACGACGGCAGCGAAGTGCGGCATAGCGATCCGCTGGCCCTTACGCAATTGCTCATCACTTATCACTTGCTGCGTGCTTATAGCAAGGACAGCCCCGTGCCCTTCGCTCGGCCGGTCGCGGCCCTGAGCCGATTGCAATCGGTGCCGGAGGAATCGCCAGTGGAGGCTGTTACCAAACGGTGAGACCTGCCCTGAGTGCATTTCGTTCCATCACGTTGCAAGCTTGTCTTCGCCGCTATAGGTTCAGACCACTGTAGGTTCATACCACGGAGCGTGGACCGGCATCGTGCTATGAGGGTTCCAGGCTGCGAGCAGGAGCATTTGTGATTCAGTTCAACCGGCAATTCGACCCCAGGAAGATGAAGCTGCTGATTTTTGACCTGGACGGGACACTCATCGACTCGCGCTGGGATCTAGTCAACGCCGTGAATGCCATGTTGCGTCACTTCGAGCGTCCCGAACTGCCTCCGGAAGTAATCACAGCCTACGTGGGCGATGGGGCTCGCATGCTCGTGCGTCGGGCCCTCGGCGATCCTAAGGACGAGCGTTTTTTGCAAGAAGCACTGGAGTTCTTCCTCTCCTTTTACAGCCTTCACAACCTCGACTACACGCGAACCTATGAAGGAGTGGGGGAAATGTTGGATGCGGTGCAGGCATCGCAAAACGGAACTGACCGGAATTTAACGGTCTTATCTAACAAGCCGGTGGAGGCTGCGCGCGCGATCGTGAAAGGGTTAGGCATAGACCAGTTATTCGATTCGGTATACGGTGGCAACAGTTTTGCCACTCAGAAACCCGATCCACTGGGTGCGAGGAAAGTCTTGGAGGAAACCAACACTGATCCGGAACTGGCCCTTGTCATCGGCGACTCACCTAATGATGTCCTCACCGGACGCAACGCGGGAATGTGGACCTGTGGAGTGACTTACGGTTTCGCTCCCTGCAGTCTTCGCGAGGCCACTCCAGACGTCATTGTGGACACACCGCGCGAATTGCAGTCGCTGTTCAGTTCATAGCGATCGCAGAACGCAAATCTCACCAGAGGGCCGACGGCCTGGCGCTGACCGATATTCTTCGAACCACATTCTTCGAGGAGCGCTGGGTCCCGTCCAGTCAAGGCGCAGGAGCAGTTTCAAACTCGTCCATGGCAGCTGCGGGTAACTCAAATTTCAGCACCCCCGCTTGCAATTCGACGACTGCGCGCTCCGGCATCACCTCCGTCGCAAGGTGTACAACTTCCAGGATTTGGTGGGGATGCGAGCCGGTCTGATCGATTGTTCTGCCCTCGGCTTTCATCTCACTTGGCTCTTTGTTACCCAGGATCGTGATGCGGTGTGGCTCGATGCTGACTTCAAGTTCAGTCTCATCAAAGCCAACGACACTAGCGCGAACACTAATCTTGTCTCTGGATTCCGACATGGAAACCGAGACCGGACACAGAAGTTCGCATTCTGCCCGGAACCAGTCTTCCAAGTCGCGCCCATGCTCCCCGCCACGAGCTTCAAACAACTCATCACGGCGAGCAATAGACCACCGTGCGTTTGAGCCCATCAAATCCTGCGGATCTCCAATCGAAGATGCAGCAGGTGCAGCTTGACATCGAGAGTATGCGCGAGATGGCTATCTTTTACTCCCCGCGATCCAGAGTCGCACTGGTAAGACCGATTTGATTCTCTTCGACTGCCGTTTGGCTGTGCGAAATCGAGGCATGTTTCACGCTCACTCCGAGTAGCCCTCGTCGGTCGTGCCGTCATCATCGTCATCTTCTTTTGCTTTGCTGTCGTCTTCGTCTTCCTCTTCGTCCTCTTCCTCGTCGGGCGCTTGCCGAAGGAGGACATCGGCAGCTATTGAGCGCTCAAGAAGGTCTGAGTGGGGGCAGTCTGGGATGTATTCTCCGCATGTCCGATGGTACGCCCAATGATTGAGGTGGCACGACGGAATCCGTGCCCTGGCGTCATCTTTGGAGCCGGGGTTCTTTTCCGTGTTAGCACCGGAAGGTCTGCGAATCCGATCTAGCAAATGGTCGCCTCCGTCTTTCGGAAACTTGAACTGGTTCTGGGATACGTGCTTCGATGAAACGGCAAAGCCGTCCGGACAGACTGCTACGCAAAACGAATCTTGCAGGACAATGATCGGCTCTCTGGCACTGCTGCTTGACTAAGTGGGCTCTGAGGAGACCATGGATAAGAGGGATCCCGCAGGACGAAAGCCACCATCATTCGGAATTAGACAGTTCCTGTTTGTAGTCGTCTTGGTCGTCATCCTTTTCCTCCTTGGGCAAAGCATGGTGCATCACCGCTTCTTTGAAGGCGGTCGGTTTCATCGGAACGGCTCCATCGGGCAATAGCAGGCACTCAAAGTGGCTAATTCGGCTGGAAAGAACTGTCTCTTGTAGTTCGCTCGAATGCGTTGGCTGTAAGCGCTTCTGGGCGAGGGGGGCGGTGAGTGTCCGAGCAGATGCACCGGGGACATGATCAGCGGATCAATCGCCAAAAGCATCGGACCAGACACCCACCAACGTGCGGGCTTTGTTGCGGGCTTTGGTACGGGTTACTGCTGCTTGACTAAACTCCTCTGAAATTGCGGGCGATTCTGGCCCTTGAGACAACTTTGCTTTATTTGCTAGCATCTGGTCGATTTTCGCGAACACTTCGGTTAGCTTCTGCGGGTCCTGCTCCTTTTCGGCTTGCCCGCAGAGGTTCATCCAGCGTTCTTGGTTGGTGCAATTAGTGCGACCTTCTTTGGCAGTCATGTAGCCCAGCCTCTCAGTACAAACGGTGGCAGTATGACTCAGTTAAGTCGTTCGGAACTGTGCAAGATTGATCAGTCATGGCTCCGTCTTTCGGAAACTTGATTCGGGCAGCGGAGGTAGGTGCTAGCCCTGCCAAACATGTTTCCCACAGGGGCAGTGAACGGTATCAGTCGGCTGTCGCTTGGTTAGTTGCTGTTTGCAGACCGGGCAAGGTTTGGTCATTACGTAGGTCATAATCTCGGCTCCTTGGGACTCGGGCTGAGGGCATCCGTTCACTTATCGTGCACGCAGGATGCCAAAATACATGACGCTTCTTGAACTCGGCTGCCGAACTCCCAGAGAAGGGCGCTGCGCATCCCGTTGGCAGCACACAATGGGCTACCGTTCATTGAGTTGCCGGGAGAGACCTCGCCGCGTGTGGCTTTCCCAGTGAGAGATATTTAAGTCCTTATTCGAGCCTCTTCCCTCTCGTCTGTGTTGTTCCGTGCGCTACAGCATTTGCTGTAGCGCAGATTTTCTCGGTCCTCGCCCAAAACTCCACCACAGCACACCGGATTTAATGTGGCGGGCTCTGACTACTTCCACCGCAGCTTCTTCGATGCCTGTTGAACCTTCCACAGAGCACGAAAAACATTCTCGCTTATGCTCCGTGGGTGACCGTCTGGGTAGGTACAACTCGATGGAGGTCAGCGTATTAGGGGATCATGAGGTCGTGGCAAAAGAATTGCACACTCGTATTGTGAAGGTGCCGTATGCTGGCATGCAAAAGGCTTCGCATTGATCGCTGCGATGGTTCGCCCGTAGTGGACTATCGAATCGAGAACGGCTGTGTGGAAAGTCGTACTCTGGAAATGGCGACCGAAGGTGGTACTACAACGGAAGAACGATGGCAGCGCCTGACATCTGAGCAACTTAGCTCTCACGTAATGGCAGACACGGTTGTAGCGCAGTGGCTACTTAGAAGGATGGGAGTTCACCGATTGATCCGGGCATGCAACTCATCCGCAAACAATGAGGTGCAGGAGGGCTCAGAGCGAATCGCAGCGTGAAAACCGCTCTCGGTCGCATCGGAGGTATTTCGATGCGGACAGAAATGGTAGGCGTGTGATGATCGACAAATGTGGCAATGCCTCCTGTTCTGCTCCGTTCCGCTATCTGCGAGATGGAAGACTGTTTCGCCTCGAAAACGACCCGGCGTCTGGCTCGTCCAAGTCCAACCGAGTTGAGTACTTCTGGCTTTGCCCTGCCTGCTCGTTGACGATGACCCTGCGTCTGAGAGCGGACGGAACCGTAACCGCAGTTCGGCTCCCAGAGCCGATTCGTGATCTCCCTCATGGTGACGCTGTGATCTCGGCAGACCGAGAGAGGGGGTTATTGCTCTGTAGTGTTTTCACACCCCATAGTCGAGCTTAGCAAGGAAGCGTCAACAGCAGCCGTCAACCATTACCTGCATGGAGGTTGTGATGATTCTGATCACTGGAGCCAGTGGAAACGTTGGGCGTGAAGTCGTAAAGCAAGCGTTGGCCGTGGGGCTGGAGATACGAGCTACCTTCCGGTTGCCCGCCGTGGCAGCCAAAGCCCCTGCGGGATTGCAAGGCGTGATCATGGACTACGCGAAACCTGAGACAATTCGTCCAGTATTGGACGGAGTGGACAAGATTCTTCTGGTGGGACCGCCAGTTCGGGAACTACACGCGTGGGAAGCGAATTTCGTCAAAGAGGTTCGCTCGGCTGGGCGGAAGCACATTGTTAAGCTTTCCGCTCTGGGTGGACGGGAGTCGATGTTTGCGAGCGGGCATCGCGAGTCGGAAGAGAATATTGAAGCCTCGGGACTGCCCTACACGTTTCTTCGTCCCACCGATTTCATGCAGAATCTCGTCAACTACAACGCCGGCACGATCAGGTCTCAGAGCACGTTCTACGGCTGTCAGAGAGAGGGCGCAGTCAGCATAGTTGATATCCGGGACGTTGCCGCCGTGGCAGTAATCGTTCTCGCCGCCACCGGCCACGAAGGCAAGTCGTATGCATTGACGGGAGGAGAATCTCTAAGCGGTGAGCAAGTGGCGGAAAAGATTTCTCGCGTTGCCGGACGCACAATCAAGTACGTGGACCTGCCAGCGACGGAGTTCAAGAAAGGCATCCTGTCCTCTGGCGCATCGGAATGGGCGGCTGACGCACTCGTTGATCAGCAGCGCTTCTATCGCGAGGGGAAAGCAAGTTTGGTGACGAACGAGGTCGAACGGCTCACTCGACGCAAACCGATCACGTTCGATCAGTTTGCGCGTGACTACGCCTTTGCTTTCCGGATCGAGGCTCGGGTTGCAAGTTAACGTTGCGACTAACCTGTGAGGCGAGGTTCGAAAACAGGAAGACAAAAGACGCAGTGCGTTCTCTGTCAACCCGTGGTACATGCGTCAAAAAGAAAGACCCGTAACCACGAACACGCATTGACACGCCAGCGAATACGCCGCCCGTGAATTGGCGGCGATGGGCTACACGAACGTGGCGCATTATCCCGAGGGCAAGCAGGGATGGATGGAAGCTGGCTTTCCGATGGAAAAAGCCGCTTAGAAATCGCTGCGAGACCTACGCCGCTCTTTTCTTTTTCCGAGCCGGAGGTGTGTGCTTTCTGACAAATGAAAGCCCGCGCCTCAGTTCGGCACCGAGATCAGTGTTATCGGTTGCGATCTGAACAGGCTCCCCTGCGGATTCGTCCACAAGCCAGCGGTTCAACTCGTCGGGTGAAGCCTGCACGTGCCGATCTTCGTGGGTAACGGGCATTCCGGATTTTGCCCAGCGTTGGACTACGGATGTTGGCTGACCCAAGAAGTCCGCAATCTGCGTACCAGCCGTTCAGCGAGCCGCATTCTTTCTTCTGTTTAGGCATGGGGCATACCTCCCGGTACAGCTTCTTCGATGTTCACTCCGGCTTCGGGGCTGCAAATGAAATCCTCTATACTCTTCCCCGAGTTCCACAAACCCTCGGATGAGGATTGAATGATCACGGATACCCCACCGCGCAACGCGAACCACCGTACGGGGTTCCTCGAAAGCGACCCGAATCAGAACCCTCGACCTGCCGCAAGACGGGCGTTTGCTGACCACCGCACAATCCGTGGAATCGGCAATGAGGGCTGGGACTACTGCGGATGTCCGCCGAGCCTGCGCTGAATTTCTGGATGCCGCATCGGAGTTCTACAGAGTCCCAGCTTGCGGCATTCGCGTGCTTGCATCCCGACCGCTGCGAGTCCGCGAAAACTGGTCAACCGAGCTTTTCGGCGACTACACTCCCGAAACAATGCTGATCCGCGTGTGGATGAAGACGGCGGTGCGGAAGGAGATCACGTCCTTTGGAACATTCCTGAGCACCCTTTGCCACGAATTCTGCCACCATCTGGATTTTCAGCGGTTCGGATTTTTGGACTCAGTGGCATACTCGCGGTTTCTACGAGCGAGCCGCCGCGCTATACCACTGTGCACGAGGAACGCCGCCAAAGAAACTGTTCTGGCTGCCAACATCGGGCGGGCGGTGGAGGATTGACTGGCCGAGGACGAATCGCACGGCACCCCCATCCAAGTTCGGATAGTCTTCAAGGGAAGGCCGAAGTAATGATCTACCACAATCCGTGCGGGATGATGTCGCGTTGCTCGCAAAGGCTTGGCAGAATCCCTGATTCGTTTGGAGGGCACCACCATGTTGCCGCGTACACTTTTTCTTAGCCGGCTGATTGGGCTGTACTGCATTGTCATCGCGCTCTCGATGATGACTCGCAGGCAAGCTACCGTGGAGAGGGTGACCGCCCTTCTTCAGAATCCGTCGATGATGTTGATCGTCGGCATAATCACGCTGGCCGCTGGGCTGGCGATGGTTCTTGCTCACAATATCTGGTCGGGAAGTACGCTCGTCGTCGTGGTCACCCTTGTCGGCTGGATGGCGCTCGTGAAGAGCCTATTCTTCTTGTTCCTGCCGCCTGAGTTAGAAGCAGGTGTTTTTCTTGGGCAGCTTCATTACCAGCAACTTTTCTACGTGTACGGGACTATTTCGCTCGTGCTCGGCGTTTACCTGACCTATGGCGGATTCAAGTCAACATCACATTAGCCAGCATCTCTGCAAGGCTCCCGAAATGGTACCGTGTGTGGCATGCGAGACCTAAAGAATCGAGTTGTTCTTGTTACTGGAGGAAGTCGCGGAATCGGAGCGGGAATCGCACTGGCTCTGGCTCGGGCTGGTGCCGATGTCGCCGTCAACTACCGTGAGCGTGCCGCCGCTGCGAATGCAGTCTGTGCCGAAATCACCGGGATGGGACGGAAGGCAATCGCGGTTCAAGCCGATGTATCGGTCGCCGCTGACGTGAGGCGCATGGCGGCAGAGGTTGAGGCGCACCTTGACGGCATCGGCATCCTGGTCAACAACGCGGGTATAGCTCATCCTCGCAAGTTGGAGGAGATTACAGAAGCGGAATGGGACGAAGTGCTCACCGTCAATCTAAAGTCAGTGTTCTTGGTAACGCAGGCGGTGGTTGGCGGTATGCGACAAAGAAAGTGGGGACGCATCATCAACCTGTCTTCAGTCGCTGCACAGACGGGCGGGGCAGTGGGGGCGCACTACGCCGCATCCAAGGCGGGGATCATAGGGCTGACGCACTCCTGCGCTTCCGCGCTCGTTCGAGACGGAATCACCGTGAACGCCATTGCTCCCGCGCTGATAGAAACGGATATGGTGACCAGCAACCCCAACGCGAGCCCGAATCTTATTCCGATGGGGCATTTTGGCTCGGTGGACGACATCGCATCCGTCGCTGTGATGCTGGCGACGAATGACTACATGACCGGGCAGACGATTTCGGTCAATGGTGGTTGGTATATGAGCTAGTGCCATGCCCACATTCCTGAATCTCGTCTTCGCCTTTGGTCTCCATCTTCGGCTAAAGTATCAGCCGCTGAGATTGACTTTCTGCGCCACGCTCTTGCTCTTCACGATGAGTGCTGCAGCCCAAAACACAGGTGAGTTTGACATCAAAGCGGCTCAGCGGTTTGCAAATCTCGCCCTTGCCTGCGTCCACAAAGAGTATCCAAATCACATTAGCCACACGTTGAATAGCGATGCGGATGCTGCCCCGCCACGGAAATTGACGCCTGCCTTTTATGGCTGCTACGACTGGCATTCTTCTGTGCACGGGCATTGGCTCCTCGTGCGCTTGGTCAGGACTTTCCCGGACGCTCCGTTTGTTCCGGCTGCTCGCGAAGCACTGGGACAGAGTCTCACGGCAGAAAACATCGTGCAGGAGGCTGCATATCTCCGAGGGGAGGGACGCGCCAGTTTTGAGCGCCCGTATGGACTGGCATGGCTCCTTCAACTGGTTGCGGAATTACGCGAAGGGGACGATCCGCAAGCTAAAGAGATGGCGGCTAATCTGCATCCGCTTGAGAAAGTCGTGTTAGAACGGCTGAACAACTGGCTGCCGAAGCTCTCCAACCCTGTGCGGATCGGCGAACACGACCAGACCGCTTTCGCGCTCGGTCTGATGCTCGATTATGCACACGGCAACGGCGATCAGAAATTCGCCGAATTAGTTGTGTCCAAAGCCACGCAGTTCTACCTCAGCGACAAGAACTGCCCGCTGGCCTATGAGCCCTCCGGCGAGGATTTCCTATCACCGTGCCTCGGCGAAGCGGACCTAATGCGCCGTGTGTTGCCGAGCCCAGAGTTCGCACGCTGGCTCCGAGCATTCATGCCCCAAATTTCCACATCGGGCGACCTTAAATGGTTGCAGCCCGTTGTGTCGCCTGATCCAAGCGATCCGAAGCTGGCGCACTTAGATGGGCTCAATCTCAGCCGAGCATGGATGCTGGAGGGAATCGCTGCTCGTTTACCCAAGAACGACAAGCGGCTGCCGTCGATCATGGCGACTGCCGAGGCGCACAGGCGGGCTGGCTTGGCGGCTGTGACCGGCGAGCATTACGAGGGCGGTCATTGGCTGGGAAGCTTCGCGGTTTATCTAATCACCCGGCGAGGCATTCCACCGAAGTAAGCAGGACGTTTCGGCACGATGCGCTCGCGAGGTGCATCCAAATTTGAGTGTCATGAACATTGCCCGAACCATCGCCGAAATCGAGTGGCTGGAGCGCATCTTCGCCGCGCCGGACACCAGACCGCTGAGCGGGAGCGACCTCTCGGCTTTGAATCGCAGGCACGACGAGATGCTCGCGCATAGCCCGTGGTTTCGGCTTTGGCAGCGGTATGGAGTTTGTTGCAGACCAGAGTCCCCCGTACTCCGGCCAGGGGAAATCGAGGGCTAAGGGTCATCAGCTAATGACCCTCCCTGTCGAGAGCATCTGCTTCATCTTCTCTACTCGCCGAGAACGTGTGTCTTCCTGTTTCGCTTCCGAATACCACACGATGAATTCTTTTTTGTGAGTGAATGTCAAGCGGTCGAGCTTCCGAGTGATCTTCGCGCCCAGCGCCTTCTGCAATGGTGCGGGAATCTCGACCTCCCGCTTCTCGGCATCCGGCTCAAGGACAATCGTCACAACGTCTCCAGCTTTTACTCGCGCATGGCGGCGGGCGGCCGCATTGACGACGATGTACTGAATCCCGCCCCCGTTCCCGACCGTGCTGCGCCAAGTGTAGCCATTTATCGTCACCTTGACGGGAACTTTAGTCTTGCCCCAGACCTCTCGTGTGTCGAAGGTGCAGCGCTGTCGGATCAAGCGGACGCAATCCTCGAAAGCACGAGTTTGCTGGTCGCGCTTGATTGCCGCGACCTCGATGCGGCGTGGCAACGTGCGCACACCGCTCTCGAAGCGCTGCCCAGCCCTCGAAGCCCTGCCTGAATCACCTGAGCCGGCTCCTTCACCTTGTGAGAGAAGACTCAGAACTCAAGCCGCGCCTGTTTTTTCAATGCTTCTAAAGCAGTCCAGTTTTATGGTCGATAGACGCACTTAGGAACACGTGTACCTCGTGGTCCCCGGTTTCTGCGTCGGAAACGAATCGGTCACCGACAGGAGCAGCAGAATGTCGAAGCCAAAACTCAGTGTCTACTGGGCATCCTCGTGCGGCGGTTGCGAAATCGCTGTGGTCAACCTGCATGAGAATTTTCTTAAACTCGCGGAGCACTTCGAATTGGTGTTCTGTCCTTGTTTGATGGACACCAAAATAGCCGACGTGGAAGCCATGCCGGACGCCAGCATTACGCTCACCCTTTTCAACGGGGCGATCCGTACGGAAGAGAACGACGAGATGGCACGACTGCTGCGGCGGAAGTCGAAATTGCTGGTGGCCTACGGGGCGTGCTCCTACCAGGGAGGAATCCCCGCGCTCAGTAATTTCTCTTCGCGTAAGGAACATCTTCGGACGATCTATGGAGAGAGCGCGAGCCTAGACAATTTGGCGCAACTGTCTCCACAAAACCACACGGAGGTCGCGGAAGGCACTTTGGAATTGCCGGTTTTCTACGAAAATGTGAAGACGCTGGCGCAATGTGTGCAGGTTGACTACTTTATGCCCGGTTGTCCGCCCGAGCCGCACCAGATCTGGAATGTTGTGGAGACGATCATCAGCGGCCAGCCTCTGCCTCCGCCGGGAAGCGTGATCGGCGCGGGGACATCGAGCGTTTGCGACGAATGCGCGCGCGAACCGATCCATCAAAGTTCTCCCGCGGTTTTACCGGACGTTTGAGGTTGCTCCCGACCCTGTCAAATGCCTGTTGGAACAAGGGGTCGTCTGTATGGGCATCGCGACACGGGACGGCTGCGGTGCTCCCTGCCCCAAGGCGAACATGCCCTGCACGGGCTGTTATGGCCCGCCGGAGGGCGTGCGAGACCAAGGAGCCAAGATGGTGTCGGCGCTGGGTTCGATCCTGGAATTGGGTGAATACAAGGGAATGACGCCGGAAGAGCTTACCCAGAAAGTCGACGAACTCCTCAATTCCATCCCTGATCCGGCAGGAACCTATTACAAGTACGGTGCCGCAGGTTCGATTCTGGGGGGCAAAACGCAATGAAACGGGTCACGATCAATCCAATTACCCGGCTCGAAGGGCACGGGAAAATCGATATCTTTCTTGATGAAAAAGGAAACGTCGCCAATACCTATTTCCAGGTTCCCGAGCTGCGGGGCTTCGAGCAGTTTTGTGTGGGCAGGCCCGCCGAAGACATGCCGGTGATCACCAGTCGCATTTGCGGCGTATGCCCGGAAGCTCACCACATCGCCTCGACCAAGGCCCTCGACCGGCTCTTTGGCGTGGAGCCGCCGCCCGCCGCGAAGAAAATCCGCGAACTCTTCTATATGGCTTTCTTCGTGACCGATCACACCACGCATTTCTACGCGTTGGGTGGACCGGATTTCATCGTGGGCCCTGACGCCCCGCCAGCCGAGCGGAACCTGCTGGGCGTGGTCAAGAAAGTGGGCCTCGACGTGGGCAAGCAGGTGATCGCATGCCGGGCCAGGAATCATCACGTCATCGAGATGTTGGGCGGACGGGGCATTCATCCCGTGGCCGGGGTTCCGGGAGGGTGGAGCAAGGCCAGTCTCAGCCGCCGAACGCGTGGAGATTGAAACCATTGCCGCGCAGAACGTCGCGTTCGCGCTCTTCACCTTGAAGGTGTTTGACCAGATCGTCCTGGGCAATCCCGCTTATCTCGACCTCGTCCTGTCCGACGTCTATCACCACCGGACCTACTCCATGGGAACGGTCGATGAAGAAAACCGTCTCAATTTCTACGAGGGCAAGATCCGGGTCGTTGACCCGGAGGGCCGCGAGTTTGTAAAGTACGAGGCCGCCGATTATGCCCAACACATCGCCGAGCGCGTCGAGCCCTGGACCTATTTGAAGTTTCCCTACCTGAAGAAGATCGGCTGGAAAGGCTTTGTGGATGGAGTGGAGAGTGGTGTCTACACCGCTACGCCCCTTTCGCGGCTCAACGCGGCCGACCGCTTGGCCACACCGCTGGCGCAAGAGCAGTTCGAGCGCTTCTATCAGACCCTGGGCGCAAAGACTGTGGAGGGACGACATCAACCCGTGCATCACCGGTTGGCCACCCATTGGGCGCGCCTCATCGAATTGCTGTATGCCGCCGAGCGCATGCAGGAACTGGCGCACGACCCCGAGATTACTTCCCCGGACATTCGGCAGATTCCTCAGGGCATCGCTGGGGAGGGGGTGGGAAGCGTCGAGGCGCCGCGCGGCACTTTGACTCATCACTATGCCTCCGACGAAAAAGCGATCCTGACCAAGGTCAACCTGGTGGTAGGGACCACGAACAACCACGCCGCCATCTCGATGTCCATCCGCAAAGCGGCCGAGAAGTTTATCCATGGATTTGAGGTCGTGGAAGAGGGCTTCCTCAACCGGGTGGAGATGGCTTTTCGGTTGTACGATCCCTGTCTTTCCTGCGCCACCCATACGCTGCCGGGGGACATGCCCTTAATCGTGAATATCAAAAGCTACGATGGCGAGACGTCTACAGTCTCTGCGCCGCGACGGGTAAGGGAGCGATAATGTCGACCATCATCATCGGGATCGGAAACCGCGTGCTCTCCGATGACAGTGTTGGAATCAAAGTCGCGGACAGGCTCGCCCATGCACTCCGGTCGCGACCCGACATCGTGACCTACGAGCTGTGGGCGGGTGGCCTTCGCCTGATGGAAACCCTAAACGGTCACGAGCGAGCGATCATTATTGACGCCATCATGACCGAGGGCGGCAAGCCCGGGTCTGTCTACAGGCTCAAACCCTCGGACTTGCGGCAGTCCCGGAACACCTACTCCACGCACGATGGGGGCTTCCAGGAGGCCCTGGAGCTAGGGGCGATGCTGGGTTTGAATCTGCCGCCGCAGATCACCATCTGGGCGATCGAGGCGGATGACGTGGAAACCTTTAGCGAGAACTTGACCCCGGACGTGGAGCGGGCGGTTCCCGTCGTCGTCGAGGGAGTGCTGCGGCAGATCGATCTTGAGCAGCCAGCTACTTCATCAGGAGGAGAGCAGAAATGAGCGATGCAGAAATGAAGATTGGCGTCTATTTTTGCAAGTGCGGCACCATCATCGCCGAGAAAATCGATCCGGAAAAGGTGGCGAAGGAAGTCTGCACTCTCCCCGGTGTGGCCTACTGCAAGTCCTGCGATTACCTTTGTTCGGAAGAAGGCAAGGCCTTCCTCAAACAGGATCTGCAAGATGAAAAGCCGGATCGCGTGGTGATCTCAGCCTGTTCGCCGCGCGATTACGAGCAGACATTCCGTGAGTGTATGGGCGCCGCCGATATCAATCCCTACTTGATGCAGATGGTGAACGTGCGCGAGCAGGTGGCGTGGGTGACGGCGGACCCGGAGCAGGCGGTGCAAAAGACGGTGCACTATATACGGGGCGCAGCCCGGAGGGTGAACCTTCAAGTTCCGCTGGAGGAAAAGGAAATCGAGGTCTGTTCGGATGTGCTGGTGGTGGGTGCGGGGCCTGCCGGCCTGAAAGCGGCGATGGCTCTCGCGGACTCTGGGCGGAAGGTCATCCTGGTCGAAAAGACTCCCGTGCTGGGCGGTTTGCCGCAGCGCTACGAAGAGTTGTTTCCCAATCTAGAGTGCGCCCCCTGCATGTTGGAGCCGTTGCAGGCGGATATATTCCAGTCCAAGAACATCGAGATCCTCACGCTCTCGGAGGTGGCCGAGGTGGTGGGCTACTGCGGCAATTTTAATGTCAAGATCCGGCAAGCTCCTCGCTACGTGGACGCGGTGAAATGCATCGGATGCGGCGAGTGCGTCAACCCTTGCCCGGTTTCCACGCCCAACGAGTTCAATTGTGGCCTCGATCAACGCAAGGCCATGGCGTTTGCCCTGAAGGGGGGATTGCCCAACGCGCCCTTCATCGACATGAAAGCCTGCCTCCGCGGGAAGGGAGAGGATTGCACTATTTGTCGAACCGCCTGCCCGGTTGAAGGTACCGTCCTGTTTGATGACCAGGAGAAAGTCCTTGCGAGGAACGTCGGGGCCATCATCCTGGCGGTGGGGGCAAGTCTTTACGATTGCTCGGTCTTTCCCAACCTGGCATACGGGACGGCCGGGGACGTCTATACCAGCCTGGAATTCGAACGGTTGCTCTCCGCCAGCGGGCCCACGAGCGGCCAATTGCTGACGCGTGCCGGCACGCCACCCCGCAGCGTGGCGATTCTGCACTGCGTGGGAAGCTTGGACGAACACCACGTTTCCTATTGTTCTGGCGTTTGTTGCCAGTACGCCTTCAAATTCAATCAGCTTGTCCACCACAAGGTGCCGGAAGCGAAGATCTTTCACTTCTACCGCGAGCTCGTGACCCCGGGCAAGGAGGAGTGCGGATTATTCGCGCGCGCCATGGCCCATCCCCACGCCCAGTTTATCCGCTATGGCAATCTTGCGGAACTCAAGGTCGAAGCCGCGAACGGCACCAATCGCCTCCGCTACTCGGATGCGGGAGCCAAGCGCGAAGTAGAGGCCGACATGGTCGTGCTGTGCCCGGCCGTTGTGCCCTCCGAGGGCTCGAAGCGCCTGGCTGCGATGGTCGAAACCAACCTCGACAAGTTCGGGTTTTTCGAGGAGCTGCATGGCCGGGCAGACTCGGGACAAAGCAAGATTAAAGGGATCTTCCTGGCAGGCGCCTGCCAATCCCCGAAAGACATTCAGGGATCCATGAACCAAGGAATGGCCGCGGCTGGGTACGTGCTGTCGCAACTGGCCACCGGCAAGAAGCTCAAAATCGAGCCGATCACCGCTCAGGTTCGCGAGGAGGCATGTTCCGGATGCCAGGTTTGCCGCGGTGTGTGCCCGTACAAGGCTATTGCGTTCGATCTTGATGAGCAGGTTTCGGTAGTGAACGCGCTGCTCTGTCACGGGTGCGGGACGTGCGTGGCGGCCTGTCCGTCGGGCGCAATGGAGGGTAACCACTTCACCATGGCCCAAATCTCAGCGGAAATCGAGGGAGTCTTACAATGAGTGCCGAAACAATGATCGCGGAAACCGAGAATGCCCAACACGATAAATCCGAGTCCAGGGAGAATTTCGAGCCCAAGATAGTGGGATTTTTATGCAACTGGTGCTCCTACGCCGGCGCCGACAAGGCCGGCTTGGCCCAAATCCCCTACCCGCCTAACGTGCGGGTGGTGAAGTTCATGTGCAGTGGAAGAATGGATCCGCAATTCGTGCTCCAAGCCTATGAGAATGGCGCGGACGGGGTGCTGATCCTGGCATGCCACTTTGGAGATTGCCACTATAAAGAGGGGAACTTCCGGGCGACCCAGCGTCATCGCATGCTGCTACACCTGCTCAAGCAGGAAGGCATTGAAAAAGAGCGCTGCCGTTTCGACTATGTTTCGGCGGGCGAGGGCGACAAGTTCGTGCAAGTGGTAACCGAAATGACGGAAACGATCCGCAAGCTCGGACCGATTCGAAAGCGATTCACACCCAAAACCAAAGGAGATTCATAACATGACGAAGGTTATCGATGCCAAAGGGCTCCAGTGCCCGCAACCGCGCCTCAAGATGTCCTTGGAGTCTATGAAATTGAAGCCTGGCGACATCCTGGAATGTGTCGCAGACTGCGCCACGTTTGAGGCCGATGTGAAGGACTGGTGCAAGAACAGCAAGAAAGCCTTGCTCTGGTTCAAGACAGAGACCGATGGCGCCAAGCGTTGCCAGGTGCGGATTTAAATCGAATTCCCCAGCTACAGCCGAGAGCGAGCGGCCACACGATGACCGTTCTCAATAACGGGACCGTACTCATCGCCGGCGGCGAAAACTGCACTTCGGCCACGTCGTGCAGTGCTTTGTCGAGCGCCGAAATTTACGACCCGATCGCAGGAACCTTTACGGCTACATCGAACGGCATGAGCGCTGCGCGGTTCGGCGCAAGCGCGGTCCTGCTCAATTCAGGTTCGGTGCTGATTGCCGGAGGTTTGATGAATATCACCTGGGGACGCCAGTGTCGGTTACGCGGGTAACGGTGTTCAGTATTAGACAAATGAGAAAGACTGGGTGATTGGTAATCATCCGGCGGAGACCACATTGCCCCAGTTGCGGTTTGGGCGTGTTTTGCGTGTCCATTAAGAAGTAAATGGACTCGAATAATGCGGAGGTGCCGCTTCGCAGTTATCTCCTGCCGTGTCGCCTTGCAAGCGGGACTCACTCTGGCCTGTGTCCTCCCCTTTGTCTTGATCGCCGTCTGGCACTCGCGGACGCGGCGATGGAGCTTATTGTTGTTTGTCTCGTGCTTAGTGGTCCTGGACGTTGCCCTCGTGGAAATATCTCGGGTCGATGGTTTCCAGCACCTGCACTGGAGCTGGCAGGAGTGCATCCTCTCGGCGGCATGGCCATTCTTATTGGTCGCCCTCGTCCCCGGAATCTCGCTAGCCTCAATCGGCGTGACGTCGCGCTTCCGGCCAGGTTGGTTGAAGCCGTCGATCGTCGCATTGCTCTTGGCTATGGCGGTGCCGGCAGTCTTCTTCATTCTTGGGGTCCGCAAGCAACTGGACGCCGAGGGCTGGCCTTCCTCCGTATCATGCCCGGCCTCGCCGAGGAACTCGTATTCCGAGGCGAGTATCAGTCGCTGTTGAACCGTGTTTTCGGGAAACCGTGGTGGCTAGCCAACGCGGAGTGCGGTTGGGGGCTCATCATCACTGCCATCCTCTTCGCCATTTCCAACGGCCTTGTCGCCGTGGACTCTCAACTTCATGGCCGGATCGTTCTCCACTCGGCGATTGCCCCGGCTATGTTGAGCTTGGTTTCAGGATGGGTACGCGAACGCACGGATAGTGTCTGGCCATCTGTGTTTGGCCACAATCTCAGCAACATCGTTATACCTTTTGCGAGCCTGTTTACTTGATCGCACGCACTGCAGGCAGACAGTAATGCCGAGCAGCCAAAACATGACGATGTAACTCCCGAGTTTTGTCCAGCGGCTAAGAACGATCAGCCCTGCGATAATCTCCACCACGCCAATGACATGCATGAAGGTTGTTGCGCTGACCGGAACAAACTTTGTCGCCAGAGGACAACGACTTATCAGCACGACTGGGGTCGTGCCCTTCCCAAAACCAGTTCGCTTCCCAACCCCGGCTCGAATCAGAATTTTCCGCAGCTGCTAGGTCGCGGTCTGCAAGATGACAACTAACCTTCGCGGGCCATGCGCTCCCTGCACCAGAATTTTTTCGATATCGGCAGTGCGGCTGGAGCCGCTGATGACGCACGCGAACGAGTTGCTATCGAGTTTTCGTTCCTGTGAGACGCGGCTCAGGGCAGTGGCCAGATCGGGGACCAGTTGTGCCACAGTCGCGCAAACGATGTGACAGGGGGCGATCACCGAGGCGCCTCGTCCGCCGCACGAAGCGGTCACTAGAATCGACCCGGTCTGTGCGATGAGAGCTTCGGCGAGCGTGACCGTGGCCTGCGAAGCTTCGTCCGGCGCGCCTTCACTCGACCAGCGGATTGGCCGAGCAGGCGCGGCCAGTTCGATGAGCCGGCGCAGCGCTGGATCGTCTTGCACGAATGTCTCTCCCTCAGGCAGCGACTGGAGAACTTTCGAAAGCTGTCGCGCACTGGCGGCAGAATCGGCGGTCAGCGCGCATTCCATTAGATTGCCAACGCATTCCTGCTGGAAGCGCTCGAGAGGATTAACGATTGGCTCAAAGATGACTGGCTCAGAGATCACGCGGCCCGACGCCATCGCCGCCGGCTCCGGGACTACGGTGCGCAATCCCGCGCGAATCCGCTCCAGAATCCGGTCGCGGCTTGGATTTTCGGTTTGCGCTTTTTCAGTCTGTGCTTTGTTAGTTTGCACTTTGTTAATTTGCACCTAGGCCTTTTTTCCAACGCGCACGAAATGATTCGGATGGCAGCGGCACGGGCGAGCGATAACGGTTCCACACCCGCATCGGGTCGAGGATCGATCCCGCAAGCCCCAGTCCGTAAATGACGCGAAGAACCTTGCGCATCAACCAGCCACCGAGCGCGTAAATCCGGGGATGAAGCATAGCCCAGCGCCAAGCCCGGAAGATCAGCCGCTCACTCGACTTGGTGGCTCCCGCCTCGGTGGCGTTGCGGCGGTTTTGCAGCAGGTGGTGATGCAGATCGATTTTCACCGGACAAACGCTGGTGCAAGCGCCGCACAGCGACGACGCGTAGGACAGGTGCTTGAACTCCTTGATGCCATTCAGATGCGGCGTAAGCACGCTGCCGATCGGTCCGGGATAGGTCGTGCCATAAGTATGTCCTCCAACGTGGCGGAAGACGGGACAGATATTCAAGCAGGCGCCACAGCGAATACAGTGCAGCACCTCGCGCTGTTCCGCATCGGCCAGCAACTGGCTGCGTCCGTTGTCCACCAGCACCACATGGAATTCTTCCGCGCCGTCGACTTCGCCCGGCTGGCGCGGACCGCCGATCAGCGTACCGTAGGTCGTGATTCCCTGCCCTGTGCCGGAGGTGGCGAGCACCGGCCATAACACGGCCAGATCCTCGAGCCGCGGAATTACTTTCTCGATGCCGGTGACCACGACGTGAATGCGTGGAACGCTGGTGCACAGGCGGCCGTTGCCTTCGTTGGTGGAAATGGCAATGACGCCGGCGTCCGCCACCAGAAAATTCGCGCCTGAAATACCCATTTCGGCGGCGAAGAAGGCCTGGCGCAGTATGCGGCGCGCTGCCGCCATCAAATACGACCGGATCGTCGCTGTCGATTGCCGGGTCCAATTTTTCGCGAAACAACTTGGCGATTTGGCCGCGGTTGAGATGCATGGCGGGGGTGACGATGTGGTAGGGCGCTTCATCGCGCAACTGCACGATGAACTCGCCAAGATCGGTTTCCCAGACCTTGATGCCAGCCTTCTCCAGTACCGGGCTGAGGTGGATTTCTTCCGTCACCATGGATTTCGACTTCACCACGGTGCGCACACCGAGGCGGGTGGCGAGGTTCTTCACATAGGTGCAGGCCTCTTCGCTATTGGCCGCCCAGAAAACATGTCCGCCGCGCGCAATCACTTTTTCTTCGAACTGGAGAAGGTAGCGATCCAGATGATTGATGGCTTCCCGCTTAATCTCCTGGCACTTCTGGCGAGCGGCTTCCCAGTCCTTGATGCGCGCGCGCCCTTTGAGGTGTGCTACATCGTAGCTGTCCATGCCGCGCTGAATGATTTCGCGGTGCACCAAGTCCGCCGACTTCACGGCGGCGTCCTGCAGGAAGCGTTGTGCCGCAGTTTGGCTCACGATTTCTCCTGACCCATGCTTTCCTGCGGCGGGCTCTCCTGCGGCGGGTTCTCCTGCGCGAGGATGCTGGCAAGATAAATGGTGCGGGTGGGCGCGTGGCGTTTGCCCAAGATTCCTTGCAGGTGCAACAGACAACTGGGATCGGTCGCGGTCACGAACTCGGCGCCGGTCGCGGCCACACTCTCAGCCTTGGAGGTTCCCATGGCGGCGGAGATGTCGGAAAACTTGGCGGCGAAGGTTCCGCCAAAACCACAGCATTCCTCGGAGCGGACCATTTCAATCAGCTTCAGCCCCTCCACCTGGCGCAAAAGCTGCAGAGGCTCGTCGTGAATGTGCAGCTCGCGTAGCCCGTGGCAGGAAGCGTGATAGGTAACGGTGTGAGGGAAAGTTGCGCCCACTTGGGTGACAGCGGCGACCTTCACCAGAAATTCCGAAAGCTCAAACGTGCGGCTGGCAACGGCGAGGGCGTCCTCACGCAACGAACTCTTAGCCAGCAGTTCGGGGTAAAACGAGCGAACCATGGTGGTGCAGGAGCCGGAGGGGCACACGATCACGTCGGCATGCTTGAAAACTCGAACGAAATTTTCCGCACACGGACGCGCCTCGTTCCAGTACCCGGTGTTGAAAGCAGGCTGGCCGCAACAGGTCTGATCTTCGGGGAACTCGACTGCGTAGCCCAACCGGCGCAGCACCTTGACCGTGTCGACCGCCACCTCGGGCAGCAGTTGGTCCACGAAGCAAGGGACGAATAGCGATACTTTGCGTTTCACGATTTAGCCTTCAGACAGTCCAACCTTTAGGCGATGGGAGCTTCTTGCCCGGGCCGCCCGGATCCACAGCTCACCGCTCTTGATTTGCTGTGTCCAGCCCCTAAAGGGGCATCTGATTTTGAAGAACTTGCGGCATCGCTAAAGCGATGCCCTGATACGAATCTACCGCGCTACGAATCGCGCGCACCAAACGGGTGAACGGAAATACATAGGCCTGGAGGGTCACCATAATTCCGACCAACGCCGCGAGCGCAATGCTGTGGAAGAACACGTAACGCAAGATGTCGCCTTCGTGTCCGTACCACTCGGTGGCGGTGCTGGCCACGACGATGCTCTGCGCATCGATCATCTTGCCCATGACCCCGCCCGCACTGTTGGCTGCGCCCATCAGGATGGGAGAGAGCCCGATCTGCTGCGCGGAGATCTTCTGCAGGCTGCCGAACAGCACGTTGGACGAGGTGTCCGAACCGGTCAGGGCCACGCCCAGCCAGCCCAGCAAGGTGCCGAAGAACGGATACAAATGTCCGGTTCGCGCGAAAGCCAGGCCCATAGTGGCATCCACGCCCGAGTAGCGGGTCATGATGCCGATCGAGAGCATGGCGGCGATGGTCATGAGCGAGAACCGGATATGCCATATGGTTTGAAACCACATGGCGACGATCTTCGGGAGCGAGAGGCCCATGATGAAGCCGGAGATGATCGCCGCGAACAGGATCCCCGACCCCGTGGCCGAGAGCCAGTTGAAGCCGAACACTGCGGCTTCGGGCGTAGGTTTCACTACGACCGGGGGCATGCGTTGCGACAGCTTGTTGAGACCGGTCACGGGAAACTGCGGGTTGGTGATCTTGCTCGGCGGCGTCGACCAGGTGCTCGTCGAAGTGAACACCTTTTCCGGAGTATTCATGATCTTCTTGCCGGTGTACGTGCCCCAGCAGAAAACGAATACGCTGAGTACCAGCCAGGGCAGCCATGCGCGAGCGATCTCGCCGCGGCTGTAGCCGTGCTCACCACGAGCGGCGCGGTGCTCACTTTCCTGGTGTCCCTCGTGTCCCCAAATCGTTTTCGGCTGCCATATCTTCAGGAACAGGATGAGGCAGAACATCGAGACCACGGCCGCAATGATGTCCGTCAGCCAGGGTCCGTGGAAATTCGAAACCAGGAATTGCGGGATGGCGAAGGTAACCCCGGCCACCGCAACGGCCGGCCAGATTTCCTTCATCCCTTTGTACCCTGCGTACGCCCACACCAGCCAGAACGGCACCAATACGGAGAAGAATGGCAGAATACGGCCAACCTGTGCGCCCAGAGTGAACTCCGAATAGCCGGTGACCGCGGCGAGGGCAATGATGGGCGTGCCGAGCGCGCCATAGGCCACGGGCGCCGTATTGGCGATGAGGGACAAGCCCGAGGCCTGCAGCGGCTTAAAGCCCAGGCCGATGAGAATTGCGGCGGTCACCGCGACCGGCGTTCCGAAGCCGGATGCGCCCTCAAAGAACGCGCCGAAGGAAAAGGCGATCAGCAGGAGTTGCAGGCGCGTGTCCTGGGTGATGCCGGTCATGCTCTGCTGCAAGACCTTGAAGCGGCCGGTAAGCAGGGTCATCCGGTAGAGGAAGATGACGTTCAGGATGATCCAGCCGATAGGGAACAATCCATAGCAGGCACCGTAAATGGCGGTGATGCTCGCCATTTTGACCGGCATATGGAACAGGCCGGTTGCGATCACTAGCGCCGTGACCAGTCCCAAGAAAGCGGAGTAGTGAGCTTTCATCCGGAAGATGGCCAGAGACCCGAGGAGCACGATCACGGGTATAGCGGCGAAAATCGTCGAAAGCCACCAGTGACCGAAGGGGTCGTAGCCTTGCTGCCAAGGCTTGGTGGGCGTCGTGCCGGTCCAGGCAAGGACGACAATTGCGGCCGTGACTAAGGCCATCAGGATGGCGGGAACCGGGCTTCCGGCTTCCGGCTTGGTGGCCGGAGATGGGGGGGATGGAGGATTTGCTACGACGGACATAAGCACCTCGTTTGTATCTGCCGCAAGCGGCGCACCCAGGCAATCGCACTAGCAAGCCTGTACCGACATCGGGGAGTCGTCGAGTCGGCGAAGGAGTGTATAGCTGGATCCGAAGTCTCTCAACCTGACGAGCCTTTGCAGCCCGGAAGAGCGGAGGAACCGGTTGTCGTCAGAATTCTTGAGACTAGCTTGGCCCATGGAGCAAGATCCATTTTAGGACAGTTCAGCCTGAGTCCCTGGCTGCAACGGCGCATTGTAACACAGCCGCTGCTCGATCATGCGTCGTTTGCATCGGAAAGCAGAGAAAGCGAGAGGAAGAAGCGATTGGGGTTATGTTGGAGCCGACGGTTAGAAATTAAAGCGATAACCCAGAATCATTTTGGCAATCAAGTGGTCGGTCGCACCGGTGAGACCCACGCCGAGGCCGAAATTGATCTCCCATTGCGGTGCGATATTTAAATCAATCGCGGGGAAAATCTGGTGCTGTTGTTGCGAGACCGCATCGAATCCCGTCACTGGGCCGGCCGAACCGTAATACTCCAGACCTCCGGCAATTTTCGGCCTGAAATCGTAACTAAATTTGAAGTTTGGCGAAAAGACAACGCCTTGATTCACGCTCGCACCGTGGAAAGACCGGTCAAGCGTGGGGTTCAGCGACCAATACCATCGGCCGACTTTCTGGTCAACGATCGGACGGATTTCCCACGTCCATGTGTCCACCGAATATTGCCGTCGCTGGTAGCCGATTTCATTCGAGAGGCTCACACCGACGGGCCAGTGCCATTTCTTAGGGACGGCAACGCGCGGCCGGATGTGATCACCAACCCACTGCCAGCTCTGACCCTCGGTTATGGAAGTGAAAATGTAAAAGCCGCACTCGAACCAGTCATTGAAGCCGTGGGTGATCTCGACGGTCTCATGCTCGGCGTGATTGGTGGGATAAACACCATCGACGATCGCCTTCGAGCCATCGATCGTGAAGTTGCTATGGAGCTCAACCATGGTGTGTCCGGGATCGATGAGGTCGGACCCATACACCTGGATTTCGTAGTTGTCTTGAGCCCGTGCGTGGGCGGCAGCCAAGATGAAGGTAAGAAATGCGATCGCGAGAAGGCAACGGCGCACAAGACCGCTGCGGAAAACAAGGCCCCAAATAGCCACTTGTGAGGGGGCAGGGTCTTGGGAGATCGGCTGGAAATGCTGAAGAACTGCGAAATGGGCCCGTCCCAGTACACTGCACATTCTGGCATTGATGCAACTTAGCGCGCCGCGTGAGGGAACATGAACAACTTGTCATTTGTTCGCCACGCCGGATTTATTGTATAGCTGATCCCCTTCCTCAGGGGACGTTGTGCAAAGCCGAGCTTGCGAATTTGCAAAAGTAGCTCTAAGCCGGTGTGGCTAAATGTTGCCGCAGCGTTTCGCGCTCCAATTCTCCCTCCCAACGCGCCAGGACCAGCGTCGCTACCCCGTTCCCAATCATGTTGACCACGGCTCTGAACATACTCAGGAAGCGGTCGATTCCGAGAATCAATGCCATGCCTGCGACGGGAATGCTTGGGATCACAGAAAGCGTGGCCACGAGCGCGATGAAAGATGCGCCCTGTACGCCGCTGGCCCCCTTGGAGGTGAGAACCGCTACCGCGAGAATGGTGAGTTGCTGGGTCAGAGTCAGATGGGTATTGGTCGCCTGTGCCACGAATAGAGCAGCCATGGTCATGTACAGACTTGTTCCATCGGTGTTGAAGGTAAAGCCGGTTGGAACCACCAGCCCAACCAGAGACTTGGAGCAACCGAGTCTCTCAAGCTTGGCCATCAGATTCGGGATTGCGATCTCGGATGAACTTACGGCTAACACCAGCAGGATCTCTTCCTTGATGTATGCCAGAAAGCGAAAGATGTTGAAGCTGGCGGCCCAGGCGATGGCGCCGAGTACGATCACGACAAAGAGCATCGAGGTGAGCCAGAAAGTTCCGATCAACTTGGCCAGTGGACCGAGCGAAGCCAGGCCGAACTTGCCGACCGTGTATGCCATTGCGCCGAAGGCTCCAATCGGCGCGAATTTCATCAGAATGTTCACCACTCGGAATACGACATGAGTGAGGGAGTCGACGAGTTCGACCGCCGGCTTGGCTCGGGCTCCGGCGGCCGATAGGGCGAAGCCGAACAGTAAGGCCACGAAAACTACTTCGAGGATATCTCCTTTGGCGAAGGCGTCGAACACCGTCGTCGGGATGATGTGCATCAGAAATTCAGTGACGCTTTGCGTTTTTGCCTGGCCGGCATAGTCGGCGACCGCCTTGGCATCCAGCGTGGCCACGTTTACGTTAAAGCCGCTGCCCGGACGCACGACGTTGCCCACCACGAGTCCGATCAGGAGGGCAATGGTGGAAACGATTTCGAAGTAAACGAGCGCCATGCCGCCGACACGGCCAACTTTTTTCAGGTTCTCCATGCCGGCGATTCCGGTGACCACAGTGCAGAAGATGATCAGAGTGATGATCATCGTAATCACGCGAATGAAAGCGTCGCCCAGCGGCTTCATGGCAATCGCGCGGGCCGGGGCCACGTAGCCCAACACTATGGCCAGGGCAATGGCCATCAGCACCTGCACCCAGAGTTCGCGGTAGAAAGGCAACTTGCTGGATATCGGCGGTGCGGCGTTGGCAAGACCCGCTTGCGTGGGTGTGAGGGTCTCCATCGTTGGTCGTCTGTCGTCTGTCCTAAGATGTTTGTCGTTAACTCGTATCTCGAAAAAAAGGACCGAATTGCTAATGGCTCACTTTCTAACTAATGGCTCTCTTTCGCGGGTTCAGGTTCCAGCGTGCGCACCAGCCACGGAATGATTACCTCTTTGAAGATGCGCGGATCGGGCCACACCCCAACTTGCCGTCCGAGATGGCCGCCGTGCGGATTGATCCAGGCTTCTTTCGGCACGTCGCCTTTGCTGAGCAGCAGATATTGTCGTCGATGGGAACCTGCGTGTCGTTGACTCCCGCGAGAATCAACATAGGTGCCATCGGCTTGCCCAGCAGTCCCTGTTTGACCAGCGACATCTTCGGCAGAACCTCCGCCATTTCATCCACCGTCTTCACGTTGTCGAAAATCGCCATCAGCGCCGGGACCTGATCGAACAGATACTCGCGGTTGCCGAGCAAGTTATTCATCAGAAATTCTTTTTGAAAGAACTTGTCGACAGGCGGCGACTGCGCGCTCGCTCCCCGCAGGCGGGCGCTGCTCGACGATGGCCATCTTCGTGGCCCAATACGCGCCCCAGCTCACGCCGTGCATGGCGACGCGGTTCTTGTCGATCTCGGGCCGGGTAGCGATGTAATCGAGCACGCGCGAGAGCATGCGTTCGGCATTTTCGCTGACTTTGATTGGATTCTGCCCAGTTCCGGGGCCATCGACCGCGAGATAGCCGATGCCGAAACGGCAGGATCGCGCTGAAGCTTTCGGTCAAGATCTTCTTTGCGGCTATCCAGTCCGTTCACCGCGATCACCAGCGGCACCGGACCTCTTGCATTCTTCGGCAAGCGCAGGTAGCCGATGATTTCTTTTCCTTCGAAGGGAATTCGCACGATTTCGAGCGGCGGATCCCAGAAGCGGGCGTGTGCCAGAAAGGCTTCGATGGCTTTTTCGTACGAGCGCTGTTTGCCGGGAGATGCGGGAATCGGCCAGCGTCCGAAGGAATAAAGCCGCCAGGCGCGGATGTAGTCGGCGTTCGCTTTCGTCGGGTCGGTTTTCTCCAGCGACTTGGCCTCATTCATGTAGCGATCGGCCACTCCCATGAAGGCCGCGGCCCACTCGTCTTTATCGTGGGTATGGATCGAGTTGAAGGCTTCCTTCACGTCGCCGGGATCGAGTCCGATGAGCGGATACTGTCCCACCTCGGCGCGATGGACGGCTTCGGTCTTGATTTCTTCGATGGTGCGCTCGGGCCGCTGCTGCGAGAAGCAAGGGGCACTCAGCGGGAAGATCAGAGCCAGAAACTATTGCCAATGACAGAGTTAGTCGCAGGGGCGGGTGACGACGCGCGGATGGTGTTGACACAGGATGAAGTTCCTTTCCAGTTGGAAAAAGATGGGGCCGGAGGGAAGTCCGGCCCCGATTTACGAACCCTGCGCGATCAGAAAATAAGCTTCAGGCCGAGTTGAACCGAGCGCGGGCCTCCCGAACCCACGGCCGGGTTGGCGGCGGCGACGTCCGGAGTGGCGCAGCCGCAACCGAAGCCACCCACGGAAGGATCATTGAAGCCGAAACCATTCTGGCCGCCGTAGGGATTGGCGAAGTTGGGATGGTTGAAAATGTTGAAGAACTCCGCCCGGAACTGGGCGCGGAACGCGCTCGCCAAAATGCCAGTTCTTCGCCAGCGAGAAATCCACATTGCGGAAACCGGAATCGGGGAAAATGTTGCGTCCCATGGTGCCGAAGGTTCCCAGTGCCGGAGGAATCATAATGGAGTTGCCTTTCGCGTAGCATCCGTGAAAGGCCAATGATTCGGTTGCCGCACCCGGGGATCCTCCATCCAGCGCGAGAGCTTTTGCATTGCAGGCCGGATTGCAGTCGGGGCGGACGGAGCATTCTGTCCGATGAAGAATGGAGTGCCTGTCGGCCCCGACTTGAAGTCGTTCGGGTTTCCATAAAAATTCCACCGGATGGGGCTGTTCGCCGGAGGACTAACGGGCAACGGACCTATGCCGGCAGCATCGGTTCCCTCATCCATCGCTCCCCAGTTTGCGGACTTTGCAATGTGACGATCGAGTTGAGCTCCCAACCTTCCAGGGTCTGTGCGTAGCCCTTCTTGCCGGGGATAGCGTAGGTGAGCGAAAGCGTGAGGCGATGCCGCACATCGAAATCGCTGTTGGCGTATTCAGCGCCCGGGTTATAAGCGTTCTGCGGCAGTCCCGATCCGTAGCCGAAATCCCAGTTTGCGCCCACGTCATCGAGAGAGTGCGACCAGGTGTAACCGGCCACCATGCTCAAGCCATGGATAGTTTCTGGAGTTCAGCGTGACTTGCAGGCCGTTGTAATTAGACCGATAGATGTTCCCCATCTGGAAGATGTTACTTAGATATGGGAACTTCGTGTTGAACGGCCCCACCTCGGGGGCAACTGTCGGCAGCGCAATGTTGTATCGCGGTGTCGTAACCAGGCACCGTTCACCAGGGAATCCGTCGTGCAAGCACTGACGTTTGCGGCCGGCCAGCCCGATCCCACCGGCGGCTGATTAATGTCGCGAATGCCAGTTAAATTCCCACCGTGGTTACCGACGTAGGCCATCTCCAACGTAAGGTTCGGGGTAAATGCGTGTTGCAGACTCAGAGTCCAGTTCCACACGTAGGGAGTGGTCAGGTTACGGTCCACGCTCATGATGGGGCAGGGACTGGCATTGCAGATCGATGGTCGTAGTGTTGCCGTAAACCGGACCATTGTCCCAGGGGAAATTCGGAAACACAGTAATGTTTCCGGTGTTGATCGTGCCGCCCAGAATGATTCCCTCGGTTGGAACGCTACCCGGCCCGAACGCATTGTTGAACGCAATGAAAGACTGCCAGTTGACCGTCTCGTAAGTCAGCCCCATTCCACCGCGTAACACCGTCTTCCCGGTTCCCGTTGGTGTCCCACGCAAATCCCACATGCGGGCGCAAAGTTTTTGTGATCGGGCTTGTACAGGGTGCTGATGGCGTTCGGTGCCGGTCTGCACCTGCACTAACCCAATCGAGTTCGGATCGAAGTTACCCAGCAGGTTATGATCTTCCTCGGGAACGGTGCTGAACTCGTAACGCACTCCAAAGTTCACCGTCAAGTTCCTGCGCTGACCCGCCAGTCATCCTGGAAAAATAACCCATAAGCCCAGTTGTGGAGGTGCAGCGTCGGATTCCCCACCTCCAGTGATGACTTGAACGGCGCCCGGAAAAAAAGTCCTCCAAGGTCGTGGTATTGAGAGGCACACTCGGATTGCCAGGAGTCGGCGTGTTTGCCCCCAGGAAGGTAATGCTGCCACGGGCATTGCCGTAGGCTGCGTTGGTGACCCGATTGCGATGGAACTCCGCCCCGAATTTCAGCGCATGCTTGCCGGCGGTGTAGGAAACGTGATCGATGGCCTGCTGTGATGGAGTCGGGGCCCTGGAACTTTGGCCATTTGAAGCCACCCAGTCCCGGAAAGAAGTATCCGCCAAACCCAGATGCGCGGCAGTCCGCCCGTAAATGGACCGGAGACGCCAGTGTCGAGCCCGTAACTGGACGCGGGCGTGTTGAGATCGCCCGGCAATGTCGGCTGGTAAAGGCGGTTATATCCAACGCGCGCTTCATTCACCCAACGGGACTGGGAGTCCAGGCCCAACTTCCGCCAACCACCTGGGCGCGCGTGTGAATCTTCGACCGCCACTTCGATTGCAACTCCGGAAAGTCTTCGACCGTTCCCGAGTTGTTCCCGAAGAAGTACATCCCGCTGATGCGGTGGTTTTGGTTGACATTGAAATCCACTTTGCCGATCGCATTGTAGATGGTGACGTCGTTGGAGAAACCATTCGAGATATTGATGCTCTGATTATTGTTCGTGGGGAAGCCAGTTCCGTTGCATGTAATCGTGGAAGTGACCGTAAGACCTGAGGTTGGCGTGCACCCCGCGATTTGCATGCTGGCTTTGCTCGGCGTGATTCCTAGCCCTACGAGATCGTGGATCGCGTCGGTAATGCTGTTGGCGCAGTCGCCGGTTACGAAAAGGCAGTTGCCGGCGTCGCTTAGCGAGGAGGGCATAAAGGGGCTGGTGACGCCTCCGAAAGAGTTTCCTACGTCATAGATCTGCCCTTCGTAAGCGCCAAAGAAAAAGAGCTTGTCTTTGACAATCGGGCCGCCGACGCTGCCGCCGTATTGTTCCAGTGTTCTGCCGAGCTTGGCGTTGGGGACGGTGTTGAAAAAGTTGCGAGCGTCGGTCACGCCGTCACGGCCAAACGCGAACGCCGTGCCATGAATCTGGTTGGTGCCGGACTTGAGGCCGACGTTAACCACCGCTCCCGGCTTCCACCCGAATTCGGCTGGCGCCAGTTCTTCCACGTTAAACTCCTGAATCGAGTCGATGGGCAGAATGGTCGCCGAATCGCCAGCGATGCCGGCGCCGTTGATAATGGCTTGGCCGGAATAGGGCTCGCTGTTGAACAGGCCCTCAACGAAGTAGGCGTTGTCTTCCGCGCGCAGTCCGTTCGTGCTCGTGGTCGAGAATCCGCCGCCCGGATATCGCTCCACACCGGGACGCAACTGGAGCAGGTTCTCGTAGTTGCGGCCGTTCAGCGGCAGATCGTTGATCTCGGCGTTGCTCAGCGTGCCGCCCAAAGTGGAGGATGTGGTGTTGACCAGCGGAACCTCCTCGCTGACGACCACTGTCTCGGAAACCTGCCCGGTCGATAGCGTGATGTCGACGCGGACGTCCTGCGCAACTTCCAAGACGATGTTTACGCGCTCCACGGTCTTGAAACCCTTCGCTTCTGCACGGACTTTGTAAACTCCGGGCTGTAACTGCGGGGCGACGTAGCTTCCGGAGTCATCGGTGGTTATGGATCGAGTCGTGCCACGCTGTACATCGGTGACGACTACCGCAGCTCCGGCCACATTGGCGCCGGACTGATCGCTAACGGTCCCGAGAATGCGGCCCGTCGTGGTTTGGGAAAACATGGGAAGAGAGATGGCAAGTGCGACACAGACGATCCCTAAAACGCGAATGCCGTTCAACGGAGAATGCATTGCAGCCTCCAATAGGGGATAGAACGTTTTTGTTGGTCCGGACACCCATATTACCGAAGCTGGTTTCTGTAGCGAATCAAGTGCGATTGGAAGATATACCTTGACGCGGTCTACCAGTCAAGTAGTATTGTGGTCCTACCACAAGACAGCCGTCTCCCAGAAACTGCTGGCTTAGGCTTGGACATCTTGGGCATTGGCTACCCCAACTAGTTAGGTGGAGAATCCATCATGGCAATAGCGACCATCAATCCCGCGACCGGCGAAGTCGTGAAAACTTTCGAGCCTCTCACTGCAGCGCAAATTGAGCAGAACATTGCAATTGGCGGCGTCCGCGTTCCGAAAACACCGGCGGACTTCATTCGCGGAACGCGCAAGCAAGATGATGCGCGCTGCCGAGATTTTGGAAAAGGAAAAAGACGATTGCGCCCATTTGATGACGCTCGAAATGGGCAAGCCCCTGAAGGCCGCAGTGGGCGAGGCGCGGAAGTGCGCCACCGGATGCCGCTACTATGCGGAAAATGCCGAGAAATTCCTGGCCGACGAAATTGTGGAGACTGGAGCAAAGCGCAGTTTCATCCGCTATTTGCCGATTGGTCCCATCCTGGCCATTATGCCGTGGAACTTTCCCTTCTGGCAGGTGTTTCGTTTTGCCGCGCCGGCACTGATGGCGGGTAATGTCGGACTGCTGAAGCATGCTTCGAACGTTCCGCAGTGCGCGCTGAAGATCGAGGACATTCTGCGCCGCGCCGGTTTTTCCGAAGGCGAGTTCCAGACGCTGCTGATCGGCTCGGGGCCGGTCGATGGCATCCTAAGCGATCCCCGTGTCGTCGCCGCGACTTTAACGGGCAGTGAGCAGGCGGGGGTTCAGGTCGGAGTTTCCGCCGCCAAGCGCATCAAGAAAGTCGTGCTCGAACTGGGCGGCAGCGACCCTTTCATCGTGATGCCCAGCGCCGATCTGGAAGCGGCTGCCGCTACTGCGGTCGAGGCGCGGATTCAAAACAACGGGCAGTCGTGCATTGCGGCCAAGCGTTTTATCGTGTCGGAAAAAATTGCCGACGAGTTCGAGCGCAAGTTCGTCAAACGCATGCAGGACTTGCGCGTGGGCGATCCGTTCGAGGAGAGCACGCAACTCGGTCCGCTGTCCAGCGCGGACGCTGTTACTACGCTTGATGCCGATGTGAAAAAAACTGTGGCCGCGGGTGCGCGCGTGCTGACCGGAGGCCATCCGTTGGATCGTCCCGGCAACTTCTACGCGCCGACGGTGCTGACCGACATTCCAAAAGATTCGCCGGCCTACAAGGAAGAATTCTTCGGCCCCGTGGCGTCAATCTTTCGCGTGAAAGATGTGGATCAGGCCATCCAGATCGCCAACGACAGCCGCTTCGGACTGGGTGCCAGCGCTTGGACCAATGACCCCTTGGAAACGGAAAGATTCATTAACGAACTCGATGCCGGCATGGTTTTCCTGAACAAGATGGTGTCGTCCGATCCGCGCCTGCCCTTCGGTGGGGTGAAATATTCAGGCCACGGGCGCGAACTGGCGGTGCAAGGGATCCGCGAGTTTGTGAACATCAAGACGGTTTGGATTCAGTAGGCAGCATTTGTGTGGTATGTTGGTTGGACCACCGTACCTATTTGCGAAATTGATCGGACCGGAGTGAGTTGAGGACCTTAATGACAGTCGAAGCGCTAGATTCTATAGCCTCCAAGCCAATGTACCGGGCGGTAAAAACGTCTCGCCTGTACGAGCAGATTGTGCAGCAGGTGGAGGACTCCATTCTGAAAGGCCAGCTCAAGCCTGGGGACCAACTGCCGGCGGAGCGCGACCTCGCCCAGCGCTTTGGAGTGAGCCGCACGGCGGTGCGCGAAGCAGTGAAGACCTTGCGTGAAAAGGGCTTGGTCGAGGCCTATTCTGGGCGCGGCACGTTCGTGACGAATGGGACTTCCCATGCGATTCGGCAGTCGCTGGATCTGATGATCCGCATCAATCAGCAGGAAGGGCTGGCGAACCTGGCGGAGTTGCGGCTGGTACTGGAGCCGGAGATTGCCGGTCTGGCTGCTGCCCGAATTGAGGAACAATTGCTGAGCACCATGCGAGAAGCCGTCGCCGTGATGGATCGCAGCCTGCATGATCCCGACGCCTATGTGGAAGCGGATCTGGATTTCCATTTAGCGCTGGCAGAAGCGGCGGGAAACCCGCTGATTCTCTCGCTCCTGGATTCGATTGTCGGTCTTTTGCGCGAGCAGCGCAGCCGCATTTTCAATGTGGACGGAGGGCCGGAGCGAGGTCAGTTCCATCACAAGCGGATACTGGCGGCCATCGAGCAGCGCGATCCGAAGGCGGCGCGAAAAGCGATGCGCGCCCATCTCAAGCAGGTGCTTGCGGACTCGTCTTCGTTGGGCAAAAAGTAGTTGGCAATTCAAGCTGAATTCATAAGCGCGGTTTTATAGAAGAAAGGGAAATTGTTGTATGGCCAAACTTGGATTCATCGGTCTCGGTGTGATGGGCGGCAACATGGTAGCCCGTCTGCTCGAAAAAGGGCACACCGTGACCGGCTACAACCGGACGCGTTCCAAGGCGCAGTGGTTGATCGACCGGGGCATGAAGTTGGCCGACTCTCCCAAAGCCGTGGCGGCTGCTGCGGATGTGACGTTCACAATGGTGACCAACGCCGCAGCGCTCGCGACGGTTACAGACGGTCCGGAGGGATTGCTCGCAGGCATTGGCGCCGGCAAGCTCCACATTGACATGAGCACCGTGGGCCCCGAAGTGAGCCGCGCCCTGGCTGCAAAAGTTCGCGAGAAGGGCGCCGACATGGTGGACGCGCCGGTTTCGGGCAGCGTCATCACGCTGCAGCAAGGCAAGCTCTCAGTGATGGTCGGCGGCCGCAAAGAAACTTTCGAGCGCCTGTTGCCGCTGCTGCTGGATGTTGGACCAAAGGTGACGCATGTCGGCGAAAACGGCGTGGCGCTGGCCATGAAGATTGCGTTGAATCTGCAATTGGCCGTACAGATGCTGGCTTTTTCCGAAGGCGTGCTGCTGGCGGAAAAGAGCGGAATCCCGCGCGAGGTCGCTGTGGATGTGATGGTGCACAGCGCGATCGCCTCACCGATGATTCAGTATCGCGGTCCCTTCGTCTTGCAGCAACCGGCAGAAGCGTGGTTCGACGTCAACATGATGCAGAAGGACATGCTGCTGGCGATGGAGTTGGGCCGCAAGCTGAATGTTCCCCTTCCCACCACCGCCGTTAGCAACGAGTTCCTGACCGCCGCGCGCGGCATGGGCTGGGAGAAGCTGGACTTTGCCGTCATGTTCGACGTTTTGGCGCGCATGTCGGGAGTAATTACGGAAGTGCAAAAATGACGACTGCCGCACAACCGAGAGAAGCTTCGGAAAAAGTCGACTTATGGCTCCGGATGTACCGGCAGATGGTCGCCATCCGGCAATTTGAAGCGCAGGTCAACGAACTTTACACGCGGGCGTTGATGCCCGGCTTGGCGCATCTTTACATCGGTGAGGAGGCGGTGGCGGTGGGCGTATGCGAAGCGCTCGAGCGCACCGACTACATCACCAGCACGCATCGCGGTCACGGACATTGTTTGGCGAAAGGCGCCTCCCCCGATCGGATGTTCGCCGAACTGCTGGGCAAGAAGGCCGGGTACTGCAAGGGCAAAGGAGGTTCCATGCACATTGCAGACCCGGCGACCGGCAACCTGGGGGCGAATGCGATCGTATGCGGCAGCGCCGGCATTGCTACTGGAGCCGCGTTTTCGGCACGGTGTCTAGGCAACGGCCGCGTGGCGGTGTGTTTTTTCGGAGAAGGCGCGCTCGGCCAGGGTGTGCTCTATGAAGAGATGAACCTCGCCCAGTTGTTCAAGCTTCCTGTGATTTACGTCTGCGAGAACAATCTCTACACGGAATATACGCATTATTCGGAAACCACGGCCGGAGACATTCTGACCCGGGCGACTGCGTTCGGCTTGGAGGCCGCCAGCGTGGATGGTCAGGACGTGCGCGCTGTGCATGCCATCGCACAGCGATTGGTGGAACGCGCCCGACGCGGTGACGGTCCTCGGTTCCTGCTCTGCAACACTTACCGCTACCACGGACATCACGTCGGGGACATCAACCGCGAATATTACCGCTCCAAGCAGGAAGAACAAACGTGGAAGACGGAGCGGGATCCGATCGCGAATTTCGGGAAGTGGCTGGTCGAGCAGAAGCTCGCCGATTTGGCGGCGCTTGATCGTACGCAAGCTGAACTTGAGTCCGAGATGAAGAAGGCAGTCGACTTCGCAGTGGCGGCACCGTACCCAACCGTCGATGAAGTGGACGAGGACGTGTATGCCTGAGACCCATCTTCACGCGCAAAACGATCGTGAGTTGACATTCGCGCAGGCGATTCGCGAGGCGCTGGCGGAAGAGATGCGCCGCGATCCGACGGTCTTCATTCTGGGCGAAGACGTCGCCGAGGCGGGCACTCCCTTCAAAGTTCTCTCTGGCCTGTTGGAGGAATTCGGCAAAGACCGCGTGCTCGATACGCCGATTTCAGAAGCTGGTTTCACCGGGCTTGCTGTGGGCGCGGCCATGACGGGAATGCGTCCGGTGGTCGACATCATGTTTGGCGACTTCATCACTTTGACCATGGACCAGATGGTCAACCAAGCCGCCAAAGTCCATTACATGTCGGGCGGAAAGTGGAGAGTGCCGATGGTGATGCGCACCACGATGGGAGCAACTCGCCGTTCCGCTGCGCAACACTCGCAATCGCTGCATGCGTGGTTCTGCCACGTTCCCGGTTTGAAGGTGGTTCTCCCGTCGACTCCCTACGACGCCAAGGGACTGCTGAAGGCGGCGATTCGCGACGAGAATCCAGTTGTCTTCTTCGAAGACAAGATGATGTACAAGCTCAAAGGCTCGGTGCCTGCGGACGACTACACGGTCCCGTTGGGCGTAGCGGATGTGAAACGGGTCGGCGGGGACATTACTCTGGTCGCCACCAGCAGTATGGTGCAAGTGGCGCTGGGCGCGGCGACGCTGTTGGAGGAAATCGGCGTCAAAGCCGAAGTGGTCGATCCGCGCACCATGTGGCCGCTCGATGAAAAGACACTGATTGAATCGGCCAAGAAAACGTCGCGGGCGATCGTTCTCGACGAAGGGTACGAACGCTATGGCGTCACTGCCGAACTTGCGTCGGTGATCGCGTCCGGCGCATTCTACGATCTGGACGCTCCGGTCAAACGCATGGGCGCGATGCATGTTCCGATTCCGTTCTCGCCGCCTTTGGAGGATGCAACCGTGCCAACCGAGCAGACCGTGTTTGAGGCCGCCCGCGCACTCTGCGGACGGTAGAGGGAGGTCAGAGGTGAGAGGTTAGATTGCAGAGGTGGAAATCGTTCCCCGTAGGTATTTTGTGCAATCTGACCTTTAACCTCTGACCTCTCAGCAAAAGGAGAATTCTATGGCACTGCCCACATATGGAACGATGGCGGTGGATTGGGAAAATCGGGTTGACTTCGACCGCCTGCGCCGCGAGCGCCTGGCGAAGGCCAAGGATCTTCTAAAGAAGTCTGAGATGGGAGCGCTGTTGTGCTTCGACATGAACAATGTGCGCTACCTGACCGCGACCCACATCGGTACGTGGGCTCAGGACAAGGCGAATCGCTTCACGCTCCTTCCGCAAAATGACGAGCCGATCTTATGGGATTTCGGATCGGCGGCGAAACACCACCAACTACATTGTCCCTGGCTCGGAGAGCGGTCGCGTGCCGGAATCTCCATGTTGCGCGGCGCCATGACGCCGGAGATGGGGCGCGCCGAAGATGTGGCAAAGAAAATTCGCATCGAGTTAGAAATGCGCGGCCTGCATAAAGAACCGCTGGGCATCGACATCATCGAATTGCCGGTCCTCTTTGCTTTGCAGAAAGAAGGAATCAAAGTCGTCGATGGGCAGGCGCTCATGTCGGAAGCGCGCCTGATCAAGACGCGTGACGAAATAACTTTGCTCAACACATCGGCCATGATGGTCGACGCGGCCTACGACGAACTCTACCGCGCCATGAAGCCGGGCATGAGCGAAAACCAGGCAGTTGGCCTGGTGAGCAAGGTGCTGTACGATCTCGGCTCCGAGTATGTGGAAGCTGTCAATGCGATCTCAGGAGAGCGCTGCAATCCGCATCCGCATGTTTTCTCAGATCGCGTGCTCCGTCCGGGAGATCCGGTGTATTACGACATTCTCCACTCCTACATGGGATACCGCACCTGCTACTACCGCTGTTTCACCATCGGATACGCCTCGCACGCGATGAACGACGCGTATAAACGGTGTCGCGAATATCTCGACGCGGCGATTGAACTCGTGCGCCCGGGCCGTACCACGGCCGAGATTGCCGCGGTGTGGCCGAAGGCGCAGGAATTCGGTTTCCCGAACGAGGAAGCCTGCTTTGCGCTGCAGTACGGTCACGGCATTGGCTTGGCTATCTGGGAGAAGCCCGTGATCAGCCGTCTCGTCTCGCTCGATCACCCGTGCGAAATCAAGCCCGGCATGGTGTTTGCGCTGGAAACCTTCTGGCCTTCAACGGATGGCTGGAGCGCCGCTCGCATCGAAGAAGAAATCGTCGTCACCGAAACCGGCCACGAGGTCATCACGCGCTTCCCCGCCGAAGAGCTTCTGGTAGCCGGCAGACACTATTTCACGGTGGATGGTCCGCTTCCCGCAATCCGGGAAACCGAATCGAAGCCGAGCACGCGCGTGCGCGAGATGATCGAAGCTAGCTCCCGGCAAGAACGCGTTGGAGTGGGCGGCTGAGTGAATGCAGCCGGCGGGAGACGAGCCAAGCCTCGTCTCCACAAGGCTCTTCCAGACTAATGGCAATCTAACTGAGTTACTACGGCATCTAACTATGGCGATCAGTGTGGTTATGCCCGCGCTCGAAATGGCGCAGGAAACTGGCAAGCTTATTTCGTGGCTGAAAAAAGAAGGGGAGGCGGTGGCCAAAGGCGAGCCGCTGTTGGAAATCGAAACCGACAAAGCGGTAATGGAGATCGAATCGCCCGGCGATGGCGTGCTTGCTGACGTCAAGGTGCAGGCCGGGGCCGAAGTGCCAGTTGGCCGAACCATCGCCTGGATCGTGCGTCCCGGAGAGGTTCCTCCGGCGGATGAAGTCGCGGTGGAATCGGGGAGAAGAACTACCGCCGCCGCTCCCAAGGGGTCTGCGATCTCAACTGCAGCGTCAGCAAATCAACCGCCGACTCCAACGACATCCACTCTGCAAGCCGTAAACCAGGCCATTAAGATTTCCCCCAAAGCGCGACGCCTCGCCAGTGACCGCGGCGTCGATCTCGCCGATGTCCGCGGATCGGGCGCGGGCGGAGAAATCCTTGCTTCCGACATTCTCGCGGCTGCCGAATCCAAAGCCAGCGCACCGCCGGCGACGGTCGACGGCGGAAGCCCCATATCCCGGCTGATGGCGGAACGCACCACGCTTAGCTGGACGAGCGTCCCCCATTTCTTCGTCGTCCGCGACGTGGAGGCAGGCGCTCTGAACGAAGCGCGGCAGAAACTCGGGCCCGATATTGAAAAATCACGCGGAGTGAAACTCACGCACAGCGATCTATTGGTCGCGCTGGTTGCGCGCGTTCTCCAGAAGCACCCGCGCATGAACGCGAGCTGGACCGGTGCAGGCGTTCGCGCCAATGCCGAGATCAACGTTGGACTGGCGATGGCGGTAGACGACGGAGTGGTTGCTCCGGTAATTCAGAATGCCGACAAAGTCGAACTCGTCGAGATCACGGTGCAGCGGCGAGACCTGGCGGAACGCGCACGCGGTGGCAAGCTGCGTCCGGGCGATATTGCGGGGGGCACTTTCACGATCAGCAATCTCGGCATGTTCGGAGTGGACGCATTCACTGCGATCATCATTCCGCCCCAAGCCGCGATTCTTGCAGTTGGAGCTATCGCCGACCGAGTCGTGCCAGTTGACGGACGTCCCGGCAGTCCGTCCCATGATGACCTTGACGCTTTCTAGCGATCATCGTGTAGTGGATGGTGCACGGGCGGCGGAGTTCCTGCGGGATCTGGTCGAAGCCATTGGCAGGCCACAGCAATGGCTAGGCTAATCGCAGGGCCTCATCCGATTTGAAATCACCCGCTAACAATTTTTGCTTTTGGGGGAGATAGCCATTCTCGTCGCCCTGCTGGAGATAAGGATTCCAGTCCGCATATTCGCAGGCCCGCTGTTGGTCGTGATGCTGGCCGCGCTCTCGCTGCCGGCGGTGGCGCAGGCAGGGCCGCCCTTCATCGGCGATGACCCCGGCACTCCCGGCGACGGCAACTGGGAGATCAACGTCGCGGGCTACGTCGAGCGCCATCCCACCGAGCGCCTCTACAACGTCCCCATCCTGGATGCCAACTACGGCTGGGGTCCCCGAATCCAGCTCAAGTACCAGGTGCCGTACCTGGTGGATGGTACCAACGGCGGCCCGACTCGCAGCGGATTGGGTAAGTCGCTGGCGGGCGTGAAGTGGCGCTTCTACGATAACGATGAAAAGGGCCTGCAGATTTCGACCTATCCCCAGTTCGAGTTCAACAACCCCGATAACTCGGTACAGCGCGGACTCGTGGACTCCGGCGTCCGGTTCTATCTTCCCATCGAGCTAACTAAGAAGGTCGGGCCGTTCGAGGTCAATCCAGAAATCGGATATTGGTTCGCCAGCAACAAGGGCGCAGCCTGGGCTACTGGACTGGTGGTGGGCCATGAGGTCAACAAAAGGCTGGAGCTGGATGCCGAATTGTACAACACCGCCAACACCGATGGTTCCAATCACTGGAACACCTTTGATGGTGGAGGCCGCTACAAGCTCGGAGAGCACTTTGTGCTGCTGTTCATGGCCGGACGCAGCTTCCGCGGTCCGGCGAGCGGCCAGCCGCAATTTTTCGGCTACTTGGGGATGCAGTTTCTGTTTTCCATGAATCACAAGAAGGAAAGCCCACCTGAAACCAGCCCCTAGATCGAGAACACTGCCACCAGAGGTGACTCACGTGTGCAGCGACCTCACTTCACCGCGGCCAGAAGAGCGTCTGCCACGAGCTTCTTCGTCTGCTCATCCATCTCCGACGGCCCAGCCTTCAGGCTGGCCTGGTTGGCTAGACGCTGGTTTTTGATCCCGATATAGACGGCGTTGTATACCGTATCCCCGAGGTTTTCCACTCTGTGCTTGAAGGGCGGGAACCACCGGGGATCACCCGGCTTGGCAAACACCTCTTGGGTCTTGCCATTTTCATCCGTGAACCGGAGATGCCCGGCAGTGAGAACGACGACCACCCCGCCTATATGGGCGTGCAGACCCGACTTCTCATGCGGCCCATAGTGGACATTCACTACCTGCACATACTCATTCTCAAAAGCCAGCTTGTAGTGCGTTGGCTCGACCTTCGTGGGATCTTGCGCGAGCGCCACGGTCCAGAAACACAAGCTCAACCACGCGGCGCAAAACGCTCTGCCGTGCGAACGTTTCATGAGAGACGACCTCGGAGATTTTTTTGTATGCTGTCCTCAGCTTATCTCGCCACGAACAACTGTCAATAATAGAAACGGAGGTTTGGACCAAACTGGTAAGAAGGCAACTGCACTCCGGAGTTTCCTAGAGTTCCTTGCTGGCCGGCTAGGCCAACCCATCCAAGCCGGGTGCCGCTGACGGGCCCGGCAAGGAGAGCCACAGTCGGACTTCCACAAGATGGTCGAGTGTTACGCCCGGGACGAGACGGTCTTCGTGTTCATCGATGGCCTGGATCGTTGCGAGGCGCCGAAGTCGGCTGAATTGATGAAGGCATTGAACCTTCGGGACACTTAAGCCGATTCTGAGCGCCCTGCCAGAATCGATAAACTGCAATGAGGAATTGGGGTTATGTTGGAGCCGACGATCGGACTTGAACCGATGACCTGCCGATTACGAATCGGCTGCTCTACCAACTGAGCTACGTCGGCTTCTGGTTTGCTTTGTTTAGTTTACCAAATTGCTTGGCGGTTTTTGCTGTACAACTGCTGTCATACGATCTGGACTCGAGCTGCATCACGGTTGCGGTGAATGCAGAGACTGGCCACAACGGCGCAGAGCAGGTTAGGCCGCTGGCTGGCTCTGGTACCGTGGGGCACTCGGCACGCCCTTCGGCAGAACTGAAGCATACCTTTCACTGCCGGTGTGGGCGGCGCAGGCGAAGTCCTCACGCCCATGATCGTTGACTTCGAGATAGTCGGCGATGTTTTCGCAGTTCGAACGATTACAGAGAATCAGTCGATCCGGTGGATGGTCTAGGCGAAAGTATTCCATGAAATCCTCCAGTGATGTGAGTACGTAAAGATGGACAGGCAAAGTGTGAGCCCCCTAGCGGACGCCGCATAGACTCAAACGAAAGCCGGCCGTACTTGAATATGTACGGACACTATCTCCGGGCTGCACCGCGAAGTTTGGATAGAGTACACAGCGTCTTCGGCTGTGAACCTTCCCAGGAAGCTAAGAGGGGAAACTCCAGATGGGCTGACTTAGTTCAGAGAACCTGAACGAGTAAGAAAGAGGTAACTTACTCACGTAGAATGCTAGGCTTGTGCGCCGCCGTTGTCAACTGCTGTGTCTGTATTACGACAACGAGCCGATAAGAGCAAAAATGAGAGGCGCTGCGTCGTAAAGTACGATCGCTGAAGTGGCACCGCTCGCGGGACAGCGGGGCTACATCATCAGTCCCACGATGGCGCTAACTTTGCTTAAGACCCCGCTTGATTTCCCGTTCGCGCAACCATGTGAATATGACCGGAGTGACGATAAGCACGTGCAGCAGAGAGCTCACCATGCCGCCGAGCACGGGCGTAGCGAGTGGTTTCATGACCTCCGCTCCGGTGCGGGTTGACCACATGATGGGCAGCAATCCGGCCACGATGGTCGAAACCGTCATTACCTTGGGTCGAAGACGCAACAGGGCTCCCTCCATCACGGCTTCGTGGAGGCTTGCAACCGTCAGCATTCCCTCGGCGGTCTTCTTGCGAGCTACCGCCTCCTCCAGATAAATCACCATCACCACGCCAGTCTGCACGGCTGTGCCGAACAGGGCGATGAACCCCACCCACACGGCCACCGAGAAGTTGTAGCCCAGCATCTTGAGCAGGAAGACCCCGCCGCTCAGCGCGAACGGCACCGCCAGAATCACGTGGGAAGCTTCCCGGAACGAGTTGTAGGTCTTGTAGAGCAGCAAGAAGATAATCAGAAACACAATCGGGATGACGAGTTGCAGGCGCTTCCGGGCGCTGATCTCGTTCTCATATTGTCCGCTCCACTCGATGTAGTATCCCTGCGGCATTTTGACTTGGCGGGCCACCGCGCGTTGGGCATCGGCAACGAAGCCCCCCACGTCACGACCCCTCACGTTCATGAGCACGGTGCCGCGAAGCAGCCCGTTTTCACTCGAAATCATGGTTGGCCCCATAGCCAGCCGGATGTCGGCTACCTCACCCAATGGAATCTGGGCACCGTTTGACGCCGTGACTAGCACCCTCCGCAGAGTTTCGGGGTCTTCCCTGAAATCGCGAGAGTAGCGCACCCTTACGGGAAGGCGCTGGCGGCCATCAATCACCGTGGTGAGATTTTTCCCGCCAATGGCCGTCTCGATCACATCCTGCACCTCGCCCACGTTGATGCCGTAGCGGGCGGCAGCCTCGCGATTCGTCTTGATTTCAAGATAGGGAGCCCCGGTGATCCGTTCCGCATAGAGGTCTGCCGCTCCCGGAATCTGATGCAAGACTTTCTCGATCTCCGCGGCCTTCTGCTCGATGGTGGCGAGATCGCTTCCGAAGACCTTGACTCCAACCTGCGTGCGGATGCCGGTGGAGAGCATGTCGATGCGGTTTCGGATGGGCTGCGTCCAGATGTTAGTCACGCCCGGCATCCGCAGCTTTTCGTCGAGGCGTTGCAGGATCGTCTCTTTGGTAGTCCCCGAGGGCCATTGATCCTTGGGCTTGAACACGATAACTGTTTCCGTCATGTTGATGGGTGCGGGGTCAATGGCGCTCTCCGCTCGTCCGACCTTCCCCACCACGTTCTCCACCAAGGGATCTTGCGCGATGATCTTGTCCTGCCAGCGGAGAATTTCCGCAGCCTTGGTTAACGAGATGCTGGGGTCAGTGATCGGCATGAAAAGCGCAGTCTCTTCGTTCAGCGGCGGCATGAATTCGGAGCCGATTGTCGTTGCCAGCAGCATCGCGACAGCGAAGATCACTACGGCTGTGCTGAGAGTTATGATTCGGTGCCGCAGGGCCCAGTTCAGAGTCGGCTTGTAGAGCGCACGAAGTCCACGCATGAGGGGGTTATCTTCTTCACGGTGGAGCTTGCCTCGGATCAGGATGGTGCACAGGACGGGCACGAGGGTAACAGCCATAATGGTCGAACCTACCATTGCAAACGTCTTGGTGAAGGCCAACGGATGAAACATCTTTCCTTCCATCCCGGTCAGCGCGAACACGGGCACAAAAGCCAAAATGATGATTGCCATCGCGAAGAATATGGGACGGCCAACCAGCTTGGCTGCTTCTAACGTGATCTGCTCGATGGCTGACCTATATTCACCGTGCGCTTCGTAGTATTGTTCGGCTCGCCGGAGGACGTTTTCCGTCATCACAATGCCTGCATCCACCAGCACCCCGATGGCGATTGCAATTCCGCCAAGCGACATGATGTTCGATGAAATGCCGGCGTAGTGCATGAACAGGAAGGAGCAAAGCACCGCCAGCGGCAAGGGCAGCGTGACGATCAGAATGCTGCGGAAGTGCCACAGGAACAGGACGTGCGCGAGAGTGACAAGGACGATCTCCTCGATCAGTGCCGTCTTGAGCGTATCGACGGAATGCAGTATCAGAGTGCTGCGGTCGTAAAACGGAACGATGTGAACACCTTTCGGGAGTCCGGGTTCTAGAGCTTGGATTTTCTGCTTTACGGTCTCGATCACTTCCAGCGCATTGGCTCCGCTGCGAATCACCACCACGCCGCCGACTACTTCTTTCCCCGCTTTGTCCAGTACGCCTCGGCGAAACTCGGGGCCAAGATGCACGTCGGCGACATTGCGGATATATACGGGAGTACCCCCGCTGGATTTGAGCACAATGTTGTTGATGTCATCGACGGACCGAATCAGCCCAACGCCACGTACCGCCTCTTCCGTGTCGTTGACCTCCAGAACCTTCGCGCCCACGTTGGTGTTGCTACGCTGCACTGCTCCCACCAGCGTGCTCAGCGGGATGTTGTAGCCCCGAAGTTTGGTTGGGTCTACGTCAATCTGGTATTGCCGTACCCATCCCCCAATGCTGGCGACTTCGGCCACGCCGGCAACGGAATTGAGTTGATACTTGATGAACCAGTCTTGAAGTGAATGCAGGGTGCCACCGTCGTAGGGGCCTTCAACCGTGTACCAGAACACCTGCCCGACGCCCGTGGCGTCCGGCCCGAGCACGGGGACGACTCCTTCCGGGAGAAAACTCGAAGCGAGGTTCATCCGCTCCAACACCCGGGTGCGGGCGAAATAGAGGTCAACGTCGTCCTGGAAGATGACGCTTATCATCGAAAAGCCAAACGCCGAGGAGGAGCGAACGTCCTTCACTCCAGCCAACCCTTGCAGGTTGACGGTGAGCGGATAGGTGATTTGATCCTCCACTTCCTGCGGACTCCGTCCCGACCAATCCGTGTAGACGATCACTTGGTTCTCGCTGAGATCGGGGATCGCGTCGATTGGCGTCTTCAGCAAGGCCCAATAGCCCCACGCTCCCAAGATCAGGTAGGCGATGAGGATGAGGGGGCGATTCTTGAGTGAAAATTCAATTAGCCGGTTAATCATCGCAGTATCTCCTCATTGCGCTGCCAAGCGCGAGTGATAGGTTCCGAGTCGCTGCCCGTTTCGTCGCGCCTCGATTTCTACGTTCCATGAACCTGAGGACGGAACCTTTAAGGTGCCCGCATAGTCAGACCCATTCCATGCGAGGTCAGCCGGAGAGCGCATCTCAGGCATATTCATGGCGGGCATGGCAGGCATCACGAGAGCGACCTTTACTTCGGCGTCGTTTATGGGTTTTCCCGATGCATCCAGCACCGTTACATGAACAGTTGTATTGCTCCCGCCTTTGGGCGCGGCGGGGTCGGCTCGAAAGCCGAAGCGGATGGTCGCCGAGGCCGCCTCTTGGCTAGACTCAAACTGCGTCGACCCTCCGAACAATCCCGTCATGCCTCCGGTAATCCGCGTCTGCGAGTCGATCAGGAAGTTTCCCTGCGTAACGACACGATCTCCCACCTTTAGTCCGGCAAGAATCGGGTAGTACTGGTCAGAAGGCGGACCGACGCGCACCTCGGTGCCTTCGAAAATCCCATTCTTCTTGGCGAGATAAACGATTTTGCGAGTGCCTGTATCGACCACTGCCGATCTGGGCACCACGAGCACGCCGTCGCCTTCCGCCATGGCAAAGTTGACTTGTACGAACATGCCGGGCCGCAAGCGCATTTGCTGGTTGGGAACCTGTATGCGTACTGAAGCAGTACGTGTCTGCGGGTTAACTGTCGGATCGATGAAGGCAACCCGCCCGTGGATGACTCCGTTTGGCGCGTCCCAACTGATTTCGACAGCTTGACCTACGCGGACCAAGGCCATATCGGGCTGATATAGCTCCGCCTTCACCCACATCGTGCTCAGGTCGGAGAGCGTGTACAGCGATTCTCCCGCGCTCACATACTGCCCTTCAGTTACTTTTCGTTCGGTCACGATGCCGCTGGCGGGCGAATAGATCGGCAGGTCAATTTGCGGCTTCGAGGAACTGGCAATTGCCTCGATCTGCTGTGGGGTCACTCCCCAAAGTTCGAGCCGCCTGCGGCTGGCGGCAACTAGGTCCTCCGCGCCGGAGATTGCCTGTGACTCGGCGCCAGAGCCAAGGCGCTTGCGGTTTTCCAAGGCAAGCCTGTATTCCTCAGCCGTGCTGAAGATGTCCGGGCTGTAGATGAGGGCGATCTCCTGCCCGCGTCGCACTGCCTGCCCGGTGAAATCCACGAACAGCTTGTCAATGCGTCCACTGACGCGGGCGCTGATGGACGTGAGTCCCGTCTCCGGCTGCTCAACCTGAGCAACGGTGCTTAAGGTTCTTCGGAGATTCCGGCGCTGAACCTCAACCGTCTGCACGCCGATCTGCTGCTGCTCCTGCCCGGTTAATTGCACAGCGGACACGGTCTCACCAACTCCGCTTTCGGCCACTTGGGGAGGCGGGTCAGGTTCGCTCTCTCTTGCCTGAACAACCGTGACCGCATCAACTTTGCCTGCTGCACCGCCATGCAAATGACGGCTGACCCCGTAGAACACGGCAGCCAAGAGCATTCCAAACAAAATTCCAGTCATCACGAACTGCTTTTCACGCTTAGTCATCGCGGCACCTCCAAGGACAAATGTGAAGCATCAGATTGGGGCTCTGGTTTCGACGGCGAACCTGACTGCCGATTCAAGGGAACGCCCGTTGCGCGTTCAAGGTCAGCCAGATTCGATTCCAGATCGGAAGCAAAGCGGTAGTAGTTCAGTTCCAGGTCCAAAGTCGTGTTCTGGCTGTCGAGAAGATTGAGAAAGTCGGTGCGATCTGCCTGATAGGCGCTCACCGCTGCCTTCAGGGAGGCTTGCGCTTGTGGGCGCAGTGTATTTCGGTAGAGGTCTACGAGGCGCTTGGCGGACTGTGCCCGGATCAGAGCCTCTTGAATTTCTTGAAAGACCAGCGCCCGCCGGTAGTCGTATTCGGCTTGCTTCTCGGTTACGCTCGCTTGCGATTCGGCAATCTCAGCATCGTGACGGCCCCGGTTTAGCCATGGAAGTGTGACCGAGAGTTCCGCCATGTAGGTGTTGCGGTATCGGGCACCGTCTGGCATCAGCATGTATCCCGCGCTGAGGTTGTAATCGGGCGAGTAGCCTTTTTCGGCGAGTTTCACCTGTGCCTCGCCCTGATGAATCGCCGAGGACGCTGCCGCAAGACCCGGTCGGTTGCTCAGGGCAAGCCGCTCAAGCTCCAAGAGTGATGGCAGAGTATTGGGAGGCGCGTATTGTCCTTCGACCGCGATGGGCGATGCGGGATCGCGTCCCAGAAGCGTATTGAGGCGCGAACTTGCCATGCTGCCTTCCTGCTGCAGCATGACAAGGTGCTCGACCAGTTTCGTGAGGGCAATCTGTGCCTTGAGCACATCTTGTTGGGGCACTTTTCCAACCACGTACTTGATGCGAGCTTCCTCTAGTGCTTGCTGTGCGAGTGCGGCCTGCTGGTCGTGGAGCAACAATTCGTCCTGATTGCGGAGCAGGTCGTAGAACGCCTTTCGTACCTGAGCGGCGACTTCGAGCTTCTCGTCTTCCAACTCTGCTTTCGCAATTTCGCTTTGTTCCCCGGCAACATCCGCCCGCAATGCCCGTTTGCCCGGGCCCGGCAGAGCTTGGTTGAACATGAACATGTGCTGGGTCTGGTTCAAATCCCACGGGCGCTGGAGGGGCGTGCCCCAGCCGCGATACATGAAAGCTGGGTCTTCAAGCGACCCCGCAGTTCTAGCCTTCGCTTCAACAATCGCGATTCGGCGGGACATGAGACGGATTTCAGGATTGCCGGATAGGGCAGCCGATTCCAACTCCGCTAAGCTCATCGGCGGTGAGGAACTTGCGAGGGTGCTGGTGCTCCTGCTTCAGCAAGTTGGCCATTCCTTCAAGAGGATCGGAACTGGAAGAATCCGCCGCATTCGCGAGCACGGACATCAGCAAACTCGATAAAAGGATAAGAATCTTGATCGTTTTCATTAACTCCTCCACAACAAGACAGACCTTCAGACGAAACCCTGTCGAGACACCCATACGTGCGCTCAGATCAAGACGAAGCTTGACCTTGGACAAGGCATTGGGTCGGGCAGTGGAAGCGGTCTAGATTCTCAGAATGGAAATAGACGAGAACTGCGGGTCAGGTGGTGGAGAATGCAGGTCGATAGCCAACAGTGCTCGCGTTGTCACGGGGAGCGCAAGCGTTGCTTGGATGGCCGTGTGAGCAATCGCCACGCGCCGATTCGGAAGCGAAGAGCTTGCCTGAATCAGGGCACTATGGCGACCCTGAGCTTGGCAGCACGAATGGCTCGCGGGCATTGCGGTCTGCCCGCAGTGCTGGGCCATGTGATGGCAGCATTCCCGCCCGGCGGGAGTAAGCGTGACTCCGGGGAACACACAGGCGACGGCAGGAGCCGCCACCCACAGCAGCACGATGCCGACTAAAACAAGTGCTCGAACTCGGCTCACGCAGATCATTATAGCTTCCTATGATCCGATGTTCGATAGCCAAGGGTCTGTGACCAGAGTCACACCTTGCCGTGTCCAGTGCCGTTTTCGGGATGGGGGCAAAGCGGCAGTTTGGGCGGGCACAGCACGACCACGACGCTCCTCGCTCCGCTCCTCGCCCAGCCCAATGCGCCCGTGCTACGCGGCCTGCGCCAGCGCTTTGTACTCATCATCGGATCGCGTGGGGAGCAGCACCCAGAGCGTGTAGATGCCGAGTGCAGTGCCGATCGGAACGTTCAGCAGCGCCACGAAGCCCACCACCAGGGCAACGATTCGTGCCCACTCCTGCCGCTGCAGCAAACCCCAACCGGCGATGAAGCCGGCCGCGGCTTTCGCCAGGATCAGCCATCCGACAATCGTGAGAAGAGGCCGCAGCCAGACGGTGACTTCAGGCGGCGGGCCGTTCGTGAATATGGATCACGTGGCCGAAGATCGTCTGCGCGACAATGATCAGGACCACTCCTGCAACCACGTGCAATGCCGAGTACGCCATCCAGAGAATGCCCACCAGTCGGACATGCTCGCGGACCCGGCTACGCCGAAGCTCGACGAGTCCAAGCACGGGTTTGCCGCAGCGTCCGCAACGTAAATCACCCGGTTGCAACTGCGCACCACATTGATCGCAAAACATCGCTTGGCCTCCAAGGCTACACAAATTCTGTCCTGTGGATGATACGGACGGAAGCACTCAACAGTTGCAAGAGACAGTTCTCGGTTCTCAGTTCTCAGTGACCACCGGATCGCGGCTAGCCCACTGAGGAACTGGGAGCTGAGAACTGGCCCAAACAAAAAGGCCACCCGGCAACTTGGGCGGCCTTTTCTTTCAAGGGAGAATAGTTCCAACGGAGGTTTCCATCCATCAGAGCTTTCTGCGGGAATCTTATGAGCCTCAAAAGCACAGTGTCAAGCAAAATTTTCGACTTAAATAGTCTTATTTTCAACAACTTACACGGTGCGTCCACAAGTCAGCAAACGGGATCAAAATGGGGCAAATATCCTTCTTTTCGACGCTAACGACATTCGATTGAGTCACTTACCGCTCCCGAGGCAGCGGCCGGGGGTCGTCTTCCAGGTGCAGCGAGATGATTTCCATGGCCTCCCGGCGATCGAAGACGGAGTCGGGAAAAAACCGTTTTACGAGCACTCGCAAGCCACCAAACGCAATCCCGGCCACCAGCGCCAGGCCAACCACAATTCCGCAGAGAAGAATCGCGTTGAACAGAAAGTTTGCCAGATTGTCTTTCTTGGTCACGTAGGTGTTTTCATTCCACGTGACATCGGCCTCGTAGCTGATCGACGACATCAGCGATCGCGCTTCGCTTTTTGAAAGAGGGCCGGACGCGATCACGAGGATCGGGCCGGTGCGCGTATCGAAGAACGGGCCCACATCAAGAATCGGCACAACCCCCGGTTGCTGCTGGGTGACCTGGTGCGAGGCATCAATCTGGCGCAGCCGTTCCGCGGCAATCTGCGGCGTCGGATATTCGATCAGCATCAGGGTGGAGTCGCCCGCGTTCACCGCATACTTGCCAATCACGACTTCCGCGCCCGACTTGAAATCCACCATCGAAGTGGGCAGCGGCGATCCGACCCGATCAAGCGTCACCGGACCCAGAATGTACTTGGTCGTGTTCTTCTCCAGATTCTTCTCGGAACTTCTATGTCCGAACTACCGGCAAAAGTCCGCTTCGGAAGGTACGCGGGCAGCGAAGGCGGGTTGTTCTTGCCGCCCGCAGCTTGCGGCAGCAGCCCAGCCAGTTGCCGCAGTTGCGCCGCCGACATTACGCTCATTCTGTCGAACACCGCATCCACCAGCACATTCCCCTGATAGAAGAGCACGCGGTTATTCAGAAAAGCCGCCTGCCCGCCGATGGTTTCCTCCTCCATCTCGGGAGAATAATAGTAGGTAAAGGCGCCGTAAGCGCCGCTGGCATCTTCAAATACCGCGGCTCGAATCGTTAGATTGCGGCCGTCGTCGCGAGTGTAGGCCGCCTTCTCCAAACGCACGAAGCCATACTCCTTCAGAACCGGCGCATTCACCGCATCAGCGGACGCGGGATCGTCGCTCCTGGCAACCACGCCTTTCACCTGCCAGCCGGCAAACTCGGGAGGAAGGACAGGGGCCGAAGAAACAGCGGCGGGAGACGCCGCATCCGGCGCAGGCGGCTCAGCAGCAAGGGGCCCAGCACAAAAAAGGCAACCAAAAAGAAAGATAGAAACCACGGAGAGCTGTAGCGGAAATTTCATTCGAAAAAGACGCACACTGTATTAGCAGATTAGACTACCGGCAGCCCGGGAAAGTTTCCACCCGCCATCCGGTCGCCCCAGTTTTTTGCCGAAGATATTCATTTTCGACCCGGTTTTCCTGCGGTGTCCGCTTACGTCCAGAGGCGGAAAGGTGCATAATACAGGTGTTAGCGGAGGGACGTTCATCGGAGGAAGTTTTGAACGCTGTGAAATGGCGATTCCAGGTTGGGGAGGGAGCATGAAAGCAGCGGATCTGGCGAGAAAATTGTGGCGAAGCGAAGAGGGTCAGGACATCGCCGAGTATGCGGTGATGCTCGCGGTGATCCTGGTGATCGTCATTGGAACCGTCCGTCTGATCGGCGGGAATGCGAATAATGTGTTCTCCCAGGTTAGCAGCAGCATCGCGCAATAAGCGGCGGTGCCCGTGGGCTTATCAAGCAGTTTAGCGGAGCTGTCGACTCAGTTCAATTGGGCGCCGTAACGCTCCCCGCAGGACATTTCGCCGGACGACTTCTCAGAATTCTCCTGCGTCAGCTCACTGGGGTCGCGAATTCGACATGGCCTTCTGGAAATCGTCTGCGGTGGTGCGATAACAGGGCAGCACTGCATTCATGTCGGCGGAACGCAACGCTGCTGGGAGCTTTGGGCGCTCTGTGGCTGGACCAGTTGGATCGGTGTGAGCCTGAATTACCTGCCCCAAGGATTCGTCACAGCTCGGATCCGGGGTGACGCGCAGCTTGATTACCCGCGGCGGCAGGCTATTGAGATCGTATTCAGACAGCCGCCGTTGATAGGGAAGAAATTCATAAACCAACTTTATAAGTTGCAGTTGCTCCTTGCCGACCCGTCGCCTGGCGACGAAGACTTCGAAATTGGAAAAGTAGGAGGTACCCGGCGCGGCAAAGACCACGCCAAGGAAACCGAGAGGCAACTCTTCGACGGCCGGGGGATCCGAAGAGGCGTCCATCGGCAGGGGATCCATTGGCTCTAAGATTTTTCTCGCGCCAGAGTCCATTGGCTCTAAGATTTTTCTCGCACCATAGTTTCCTGCACTCTCAACTGCTGCAGGAGGCGTCACGGTAGGTGAGCCATCCAAGCGTCCCCTCCCGCTAGAGTGACCCGCACCCTCAACTGATGGAGGAGGCGGGACGACTTCCGAACCCGCACCGGGGAGCGAGGCCAACCTCGTACCCCCGGCAGGGCCGCCTGAACCCTGAACTGAAGGAGGAGGCGGCACGATCTGTGAACCATTTCCGGGCAATGAATCTAAACGTCCCCTCCCGCCAGGGTGGCCCGCACTCTCCACCGATGGAGGCGGCGGCACTACTTGCGAGCTAGCACCCGCCATCGAACCCAACCCTGCATCTCCCGCAGCATTGCGCGCAGTCTGAAGCGACGGGGGAGGGGGTACGACATTTGGCCCCGCGCCGGACAATGAATTCAACCCTGAACCCACCCGCCCAGCTCTCGCCGAGTTGCCTGCGCTCTGCATCGATGGAGGCGGCGGCACAACTCGCAAGCCACCCGTATTGGGCGCCTTCATAGCCCGTCCTGCGGAAGGCCCTCCGAGCTGTGGGGCGGGAGCAACCGCATTCGCTTGAGGCAGTGCCAGCCGGCGAGCTTTGGCTTGGTCAACGTCTTTGTCAACCTCGGGCGGCGGAGCCACTACGCCAGACGGTCCCGCCAGCGCGTTCCGGCGCGGGCCCGTGGTGGCTGAGAAGGGCACCATGGGCGTAACCGCATGGGAGCCCAAGAAACTCGGCAGCCTGGCCGTAGCCTGCTTGATGTCAGCTGGTGTGACGATGCTCGGTTTTTGCTGCGGCGTCACTGGCATCGCGGATTGATGTGGCGGTTTGCGTGGCGACGTATGTTTCGGTCGCGACCGCGCTCCGACGCTCGTCACTCTGCTCTCAGCTGCTGGAAAGGACTGCCTAAGCGGGTAGTAGGTAATAGACCTGTGGACCGCATTTTGCTGCGGGAAAAGCTTTACCGGCGTCCATACTCTGGATTGGCCCCATACGAACACAATCAGTATCAGCAAGTGCCATAGGAGTGACTCCAGGAACGCGGACCAGGGGGCGCCGGAAGGGACGAAAACGTCGTCCCAGAAAGGTGCGGGCCGTGAGGTGATCGGGATCTGCGAGACTCGGCCGCGACAGCAGCAGGTCCGCCAGATTGCGGAAGAACACACGATGGCGAGGTTCCAGTTCGGTCAGCAGCCGGAGACGGGGTGCGGGCGCTGAGCGCTGAACTCTCTGAATTGCAATCAAAACTCCGGGGGCTTTGTCCATTAATACTCGCTGGAGGGGGGAGGAAAACTATTCCCCGATTATAGCGCCATTCAAGCAATCGGCGTTGCAATCAATGCGGCTCGAAGCGGAGCTCAATCAGTTCCCGGGTTTCACCCGGACCAGGGGCGAACTTCCAGTTCGCTACAGCTGCTTGAGCCGCCTGAAGCAACACTGGGTTTCCGCCTGCCGGCTCGACCAATCTCACTGAACCGTTGGGAGCGATGGTTGCGCGGACTTTCACTGACCCGGAAATTTTATTCTGTCTGGCCAGATCAGGATAGGCGGGAGCCACCTTAAACACTACTTTGCGCACCTGCCGGGAAGCGTGCGAATCCTGCGCGAGCGACGCACTAGCCGCTATGGTCAGCAGCGCCATCAGAAAGAGCATGAAGCGAAGGCGCATTGAGTAACTCCAGGACGAAGCTAGTCCTTGAATTTTAGTGTAGCCCGAGTCTGACCTGCGGCGAGGATTACGAAAGTCATGAACGTGGCCATAGCCTGTCGCTGGATGAGGAATAGCCGATGTAACCAGGCGTGTTCTCTAATGTGACCGCACTCGTCGTTTCGCTTATCGCACGCCACTCGATTCGTTCGGATACCCATTGTCGTAATCGGCATTCTCCTCGAAATGCCTTATCGGTAGGGTTGTTTATAGACGGGTGAAATGAGGAGAATGAGGGAGGATGTTCGATTCTCTCTCCGCCGCAGAAACGCTGCTCCCGTACGTCGCTCCCGTCCATCCTCCCGTACGTCCTCCCGCAGGTTCGCGGGAGGAGCCGGGAAAGAAGCAGAGTTGCGAAGCTAGAAGCTGAATTTGACGGCCAACTGAATGCCGCGCGGGCCTCCTCCGCCCAGGAACGGGTTGCCGATGCCGACGTCGCCGGTGGCGGTGATTTGGTAGCGCCGGCCGATTCGCGGCCAACGCTCGTGGACGCTAGCTCGCCGCGCAACTTCGTGATTCCACCGCCTGGAAGACCTTCACCCGCGGAGCCGAAGTTCGAGGCAGGGTCGGCGATGAATGCCGGCAGCAGCGGACTGGAGAAGTTGGGATGGTTCAGAATGTTGAAGAATTCGGCGCGGAGTTGCATCTTCAGGCGCTCAGCTGATGGCCGTGTCCTTGTAGAGGGCGAAATCCCACTGTTTGTAGGTGGGACCGACCAGGGAATTGCGTCCCAAGTTGCCGTAGTGCCGCGTGCCGGGAACGCAGTCGGAAGCGAAACCCGAGCGCCAGTAGCGAGGCTGACCGTGACGTATCGCACGGCATGGCGAACGAACGTCAGGTCGAGGAAGTTAGCAGGATTTCGCTTGTGGTAGACGATGGGTCCGACAACATCCGGACGGTCGAAGCCGTCTCCGCCGCCGCTGTAATCATCCTCGCATTGTAATTCAGAGTGAAGGGCTGTCCGCTCTGCAGTGACACAGTGCTATCGAAGCCCCAGCCGTTCTTCAATCCGCTGCATGCTGCCACCCCTGTTCGGCAGTTCGTAGCTGAACACCCAGGTAAGGCGATGGGGGATGTTGAAGTTCGAGGGCCCGTTTTCAAGACTGGGACGGTTGCTGTCCTGGGGCTGGGCCGCGTTCACGACGAAGTCTTCGAGTCGCTCGAGTTGTCCAGTGACTTCGAATACACATAGTTGAGCGCTGAAGTGATGCCGTGCCAGCCGTTGACCCTGAAGCTGACCTGGAGCGAGTTGTAGTTCGACTTCCGGTGGACTTCTCCTGGAAGATGTAAATCGCGTCAGCGACGCCAGCGGGGCCACGAAGGGTCGCGGCACAGAGAAATCCTGGATCGTTCCGCCGGGACATGGCAGCCATGGCAGCGGGCGTCAGGCCAAGGCTGTCGTCAGTCAGATCGCGTGCTTGGCTCGGCTGGTTGATGTCGAAGAAGCGGAACAGGCGGTGGCCTTGCGACCCAACATAGCCGACCTGCAGCGTGGTCTTGCTGGTGATCTGCTGCTGGATGTTGATGTTGTAGTTCTCCATGTAGGGGGTCTTGATGTGCGGATCGACGGCGAAAATGTCGCACTCGACGGATGCTGCAATCGGATGGTGCATAGACCGGCTGTTCAGAAGTACACGCCGGGAGTTGATCGTGGGGACCGTTCAGCGCCGCCGAGGTAATCGGATGCCGCGTCCAAAGTTATCGTAGGCGGGACCCGGGGCATAGTAGGCCGGGTAGGGCAGGTGGCCCAGCATCATGTCCTGCGAGAAGGCGTCATAGAACAGACCGCCATCCGGCGCGAATCACAGTCTTGCCTTTTCCTGTCACGTCCCAGGCGATGCTGGCGCGGGGCGAAAAGTCCTTCTAGTCGGGCTCGTAAAGTCGGCTGAGTCCGGGTGTGCCTACCTGAGTCAATGGCCGGTGCCGGTATCGCCGACGGGATCGAAGCTGGAACCAGGAAGTTGGAGAACAGGTTGTTCTTCTCCTTCACGACGCCGTAGTAGTCCCACCGCAACCATAGTTGAGAGTGAGACGCGGGGTCACGCGGAAGCTGTCCTGCAAATAGAGCCCGTAGCCGTTTTCGAAAGTGTGGCGCCGGGAATGTCGCCGGAGTACTCGAAGGCCGCCGAAATCCGCCGCCTTCGGGATCCCATTCGAGAAATGTACTCAAGTGTCGCGAATTTCAGTCTGCCGCGGAAATACTTGTCGAAATATCTGCTTCAATGCTGGTGCGGCGGAACTCAAAACCGATCTTGAGGTCGTGTTTGCCGATCTTCCAGGAGAAACTCTCGATGAACTGAGTTGTTGGTGTCCACGCGTTGCCGGGGATCGCCGGAGGTTGCGCCGGGCTGAGCGAAGAAACTGCTGGCGCCACTCGGCGTCACCGAGACCAGAATAATGGGCAGGCCGGAGTCGTGCGGACCGGCGCCCGAGCAGTCAGCGGGTGAACTGGCGGCGCAGAGGCCGATGCGAACTCGGATGGAAGCTTCTGATCCTGGGCGAAAAAGCCTTCGGCGAACCGGTTCCAGCCGTAGCGCAGCTTCATTCACCTTCTTGCGTCGAGAGCATGCTGACCAGGGAGAGGGAGACCAACTGGACGCGGGTCGGCGTGACGGTGTTAAAGCCGGGAGTTGGCCGCCGGAGGCGGTCAGGGCCAGAGGGAACGACTGGGTACTGTCGCCGAAGAAATAGCGGCCGGTCACGTTATTCTTGCCGTTGAAATTGTGGTCGATTTTCGCGATGAAGCTGCTGAGGTTGTTGAATGACGGAGCGCTGGCGATGTAATCCGGAGCAAAGTCGTTGTTGGCATCTGAAGCAGCCAGCTTTGTTGGAGGTGATTCCGGGAATATAGTTCTGGGGATTGTGCGGGTAGACATTGACCAGAGCCTGCACTCGATAGAGCTGATCGTGCCGCCCCCTGCGAGGATCGCCGTTTGGGCAGCCGAGATCTGAGCGGCGTCCGGGACGCAGGCCACCGTCACCGATCCCACGGTCTCGCGCTGGCCTTCGTAATTCGAGGAAGAAGAAAGTTTTGTCTTTGACGATTGGACCGCCGAGCGAGCCGCCAAACTGGTTGTTGTGGAATGGCGCCTTGGGGATTGCGACTGGTCAAAATAATTGCGCGCATCGAGCGCGTTGTTGCGGAAATACTCGAACAATTCGCCGTGGAGGGCGTTCGTGCCGCTCTTGGTCACGATGTTGACCACGGCGCCGGCGTTGCGGCCATACTCGGGTTGGAAGTTGGAGAGCACTTTCATTTCGGCCACGGCGCCGATGGGAAGAATCGCCGACGGAACGGCGAACACGCCGCCCTGGTTGATGGCGGGGTCGTTGCGGTAGCCGTCGTTCATGTCGGTGCCGTCGAGCAGGTAATTGTTGGAGCGTCCGCGGGCGCCGTTCATGGAGAATTCGCCAAACGATCCGGGCGAGTCGGTGATCTGATCGGGCGAACCTGCGACGCCGGGATTCAAGAAGATCAACTTGGTGTAATCGCGGCCGTTGATGGGCAGATCTTCAACCGCCTTGCTGGTCAGCACACCACCCAGGTCATTGGATTGGGTTTCGATCTGGGGAAGGTCTCCGCCGGAGACCTCGACCGTCTGCGTGACCTGGCCGGTTTTCAACTGCGCGTCCACGCGCCGCTCGGTAGCCACGTCCACTTCGACGTTGTTGGTGATCGCGGTTTGGAAGCCAGTCAGGGTGATCGAGACGGAGTATGTACCGATGGGCAACTCGGGACATCGCGTAGCTGCCGTCGCCGCTGGTTACGGTCGAACGTTCCAGGCCAGTGGCAACGTTGCGCACTTTGACTGCCGCTCCGGCCACGAATGCTCCGGAGGGATCGGTCACGGAGCCAAGGATTGTTCCACGAAAGGTTTGGCCCACGAGCAGGGCTGTCGAAAGCAGAAGGAACACCACCAATAAATGCAGTTTCATTCCTGGTCCTCCTTAGTCGCGGGCACTGGAACGGACCCATGCTCCGCGAGCGGCAAACACAGTTTCTCTTGAGACCGCGCATTATAAACCAGTTTGCGCGCAAAGATCGGTGTCAAACCTCACAAGAGAAAGTTCGTGGCCGCAGCGTGCCGGCCCTTTCATCGCGTCGCATGACGATCGCCAGCAGTTTCTTCGGCGTCGGTCAGGGGCGGCTTGCGCATCCCGAGATCATCGATGATGAGCAACGGCACCGTTTCCAGGAGCTCCATGCGCTCCTTCGGGTGTGCATTCGGGGTCGCTTGAGCGAGTTCATTAAGCGGCGTGTGGGTTGCGCGAACAGCGCCCGAATCACTCGCGAACGCTCCACCTTCCCGACAAGAATTGTACAAACACGTGACATCGCGTTGACAACCTGCCTGCCGCTGCGGAACTAGCATTCGGCTGCAAACCGGATGGAGAAAGTATCGTTCAAGCGTCGTGCGCTCCGCGACTTACTTGCTCTCCACTCCGGCCCACAATCCTTAAGGAGGATCCTGTATGCAGCGTCACAAGATTGCTTTCACAATTTGCCTTGGGCTTGCCGTAACGCTCTTTTCGAGCGCAGCCCTGGCGCAGTATCAACTTACGAATCTGGATTCGAATCAGGCAAAAACGGCCAAGTTCATGGACCCGCTGCAGGTGAACGGCTGGGGGCTTGCTCGCAGCTCGGGCAGCCCCTTCTGGGTCAGCGATCAAGGCTCCGGCTGGTCGACAATCTACACTGGCAAAGGAGTAAAGCAGGGTTTGGAGGTCTTGATCCCCTCGGCAAGCGGCGCGGGCCCCGGCCAACCAACCGGAATTGTGGTCAACGGATCGTCAGATTTTCAGATAGGGGGACAGGCCTCACACTTCCTGTTCGCGACGTTGGACGGGACCATCAGCGGCTGGGCTCCCGGGGCCAATCCCAATGACGCGATCATCGTGGTGAATAACTCGGCGTCCGGCGCGAACTACACCGGTCTCGCCATTACCAACCGGCCTTCGGGGAACCTTCTGTATGCCGCCGACCTGGCCAACAACGTAGTCGACGTGTACGACGGAAGCTTCAACCTCGTCAATTCGTTTACCGACAGCACGCTGCCGGCGGGTAACGTGCCGTTCGGCATTCAGGACATCGATGGACTGGTCTACGTGGCGTTTGCCCAGGCAGACGAAGCTCCGGGCGGCTACATCGACATTTTCCGGGAAGACGGAACGTTCGTGAAGACGCTCGCGGCGGGCAAGCCCTTGAACCAGCCCTGGGGTTTCGCCGTGGCGCCCAAGAATTTCGGGCCACTCAGCAACACGCTGCTGGTCTCGAACAACACGAACAGCGGGACCATCAACGCCTTTAATCTCGAAACCGGCCAATTTGTAGGCACGGTCAAAGACACGAACGGAAAGGACATCGTCATCGACCAACTCTGGGGGATTGAGTTTGGCGGAGGCGCGGCAAACAACGGCAAGACCAACCAACTCTTCTTCACCGCCGGTCCGTACAACAATCTGGCGGGAACGTTTGGTGTGATCGCTTTGAAGTAGGCGCTCGAAAACGAAGATGCAAGATAAGAAAACATGAAAGGAAAATGCCGTGAAGGCCGCCCGAGAGCAGGCGGCCTTTTTGCGGTCTCTTCAATAAGCACCTAGCGTTGCTGCTCGTAAACAGAGTTATTGGGCGTGGGCTCGTCGTACTCGCGTCCATACTTGTTCTTATGAGCAATGCGCTGGCCATTGGCTTCCGGAACTCGAATCACTCCCAAAGACGAAGCATTCTCCGCGATCGTGATCTCCCGCGCCAGGGGCTGCGCATTTTCGGGACCGATGCCCTCGCTCCAGACATACAACATGTAACGCCCGTAGGGAACGCCCGCCAGGCTGAGTTGCCCGTCCGCATTTGAAACGGCATACAGCGGTGTCGTCAGAGTAATGACCACCGCACTCATCTCGGGGTGAATATTGCAGAAAATGTAGCTGATTCCGGGCCGGTCGAATCGCACCGTTCGCGAGGTACCCGCCTCGTACAGACCGAGATCAAACCGCTTTCCTTCGAAAAGCGAAAAGACATTGTGGAAGAAAGGATCGCGATTGGGAAACTCCACCATCGACCCCGCCGGAACCACCAGGATGTGCGGCTCGAAACTCTTGTTCTTCTGCACCAGGCGTGGGTTTTGCGCCGGACTTGCCGGTGGACCGGGGGATGAATTTGGCGGCGCCGCAGCGGCTTCGCCTGCCGCTCCCGACGTCGTTATGGGCGTCAGCCACACCACTGTCCCGGGAATCGTTCCATGGCGCCTCTTGCCCGCGCCGCTTGCACCGATGACCTCGACGCGCCCGCGCACGGTCGTTGTCGTTATTTGCGTTGTTATCTGCGTCGGGGACTGCGCGTGCAATCCCGCCGCGCTGGCCCACAACATCGCGACCCAAATGATTGTTCTATGGCTCATCGTCGATGGCCTATCTTAAGTTCTAGTTCTTCACTGCGTTCTTTACTGCGGCTTCTTACCCTGCCGCTTCCGCTCAAAACAGAACTCCCATCATCAAATTGAGATGCCCTGCACTGTTCCCGCCGTTGGTAAGCGAATACGTCGTCAGGTGTCGATACTCAGCGGAAAACAACAGGTCTGATCGGGGACGGTAAATCATGTTCACGAAGCTTCCCTGATTTCTCGCCAGCGTCGCATCCCCGTAGGACTGCGGATATTGGAAGTATTTCAGATCGCTGGCATACGGATTGTCCATTCCAAACGCGGCATTGAACTCCCATTTATTCGCGGGCCGGTATTTCAATTGCGCCCAGCCACCAATCGAGTTCAACGCTTGCACTTCCGTACTGGCCAACTTCGGATCGCCGCTGAACAACACGCTGCGACCAATGCCGCCGTAAAGTCCGCCAAGAGCCCTTCCGCGATAAAATTTTCCGCTCAAGGAAAATTGGCGATTGAGCGGCAACTCGATATCTGTCAATCCGGCCCAGCCATCGACATTCCGGCTGAAACCATAATCCTGGCGGGTGTAGTACCCCCCCACGCCCACCCGCAACGGTTGTCCGAAAACATTCCGCGTCCACGCGACCCGTGTGCCGTATGCCGGTTGGCGCGATGCTTCCCCAGGCCCCGCCTGCCGGTAATAACCGGTGCCCGGCGCTTCGCCCGTTACTTCGCCCGGAACTGTACCCGGTGCTTCCCCGCTCACCGGATCGAGAATCCCTCCTTGGAATAGCAGGCTGGACTGTTCCCCCAGCGCCACTCTATGTTCCACTCTTATCTGCGGCACCCAACTCCACAAATTCCCCGCATAGGTCAGCGCCGGAATCGCCAGCGTCGCAAAGGAGGTCGGCGAGTTCGGCGAGAAGAAAATCGCATCTTGGCCGACCACAACCGAAGTGTTTGTCCAATCCATTCGCATCGTGGCCGTCCGCAAGCGCACGAGTCCGGAGTTGATTCCGTTCGGAATCGGCGGGAACCCACCCGCCAGATCGAGTTGCAGGTCCGCCGTCGTCTTCGCACCCGCCACGGTCGGCCCGAATGCCTCGAACCCGATTTCCGATTGGCGCAGCGTCGCACCGAAACTTCCTCCTGAGCCGCCTGGCGGCCGCGCATACGCGAGCGTGGGGAGATCGATGCTATCCACCACACCCTGATTGCTCGCCAGATTCATCAGAACAATGCCCGACAGCCGCACCCTGTACTTCGATGCGCTTTCCACTTTCGTCTGATACTGATCGTCCACTTTTCCGCTCAGCAGTTGGTATTCCTCTTCCAGGCTGGCCGCGTGCTCTCCTTTTTTCCGATCTTGTTTCGGATCTTGTTTCGGATCTTCCGCTCTTTGATCTTGCGGCGCCCGGTTCTCTAAGACATTCTGTAAGGCCCCCACCGGCACGGGGCTGGCCGTTGACGTCGCCGACTTCACTACCGCATTCCTTATCACCGCATTCCGCAGCCCCGTTTCTGTGCGGACCTCCTCAAGCTCGCGGCGTAGTTCCGCCGTTTCCGTGCGTGCTCGCTGCCAATCGGAGCGCATTCCGGCAACCGCCGCCTGCAACTCGCGAACCTGCTCCCGCAACTCGCGAACCGAGTCGCTGACCAACTCATGCGATATTTCCGGAGAAGGCGGCTGCATCCGATTCGCAGGTTCCTGCGCGGCGCCGAGCGCAGCCGACGCCATTAGACTGGTCAGCATCCCCCATCGCAACCATTCGAAACAGCGCATCTTGCTCATAGTCATGCCGCCTCCCGCGACTTCCGCACTTCATTTTGAATTTCGGGCGAGCACTTCAAGTCTCGATTCCGGATCTGTATTCCGGGAGTTCGCAACCGACCCCCTCTGGTACCGTGACCGTGTGATCTCTGCTAACGAGTCGGCCCGATCCGCTATGACTGTAGCGCCGCCGTCCCGGCGGCTGTCCCGAGGGCATCCCTGCCCGCCGCGCCGAGGGCGCGACGCCCTCGGGACAGCCGGCAAGATGCCGGCGCTACAATTCACCAGCCTGTGGCAAACATCTTGTGGTCACGGTACTAGTTAACATGCCGGGCCGCCAAAGCATTTTCCGCCGAGGGATTCAGCGGAATATTCACGCGGAATGTCGTTCCCGAAGCCGAAGTCCGCTCCACCGTGATGTCGCCGCCGTGGTCCTGCAGAATCTTCTGCACCACCGTCAATCCCATCCCGGTGCCATTCTCCTTGCCGTGGCTCACAAATGGTTCGAACAGCCGGTCGCGCACCGCCTCCGCGATTCCGGGACCGTTATCCTCGATGCGAATTTCCAGACTTCTCGCCCTTGCGTTTCAGCTCGATATCGATTTTCCCGGATTCCGCCGGCACCACCTCGCACGCGTTCAGCAGTAAGTTGAGCAAGGCGCGCTCCAGTTTCTTGAAGTCGAACCAGCCCTCGGTTGGCCCTTCGCAAGAAATGCGGATCCGTATGCGCTGGAATTCCGGATGCGCCTTCACGTCCTGCACCGCCCGCTCCACCGCCGAGCGAACGTCGCCGTAGGTGGGACGCAGCGACTCTCGCGTGCGTGAGAATTCCAGCAGCGACTCAATCAACTCCGTCATCTGGTTGACCGCAATTCGTATCTCGGCATATAGATCTTCGCGCTGGCCCGGCGTCAAGTTGCTCTCGCAAAGAAATTCCGCATTCGCTATGACCGCCGCCAACGAATGCCGCAAATCATGCGAGATCGAACTCGCCATCCGTCCGATCGTCGCCAGCCGTTCCGCATCCAGCAACTCGCGCTGAGTTTTCTGCAGATTCTTTCTCATCCGGTCGAACGTGCCCGTGACCTCGGCGACTTCGTCTCCGCCATGCGCCTGCAGCGGATAGGCATAGTCGCCCTGCTCCAGCGCGCGCACGCCCGCTACCAGATTCTCCAACGGACGCGTAAAGGTATGCGAGATCAGAAAAACCAGCAGGCTCCCCGCCAGCACCGCCGTCAGGCCGAGCGCCAGCAGCAATTCGTTCAGGCTGCTCAAGAATGCAGTGGCCTGATCGAACGACTTCAACACCCACAGACTCAGCGCCGGTCCGCCCGGCGTGGGCAAATCCACCGACGTCGCCAAAAACGTTTCCCCACCCAGCGGCATCTGATCACTCTGCGGCGGGCCTCCTGTTCTCGGCGCCACGCGGAGCAACTCCGATTCCTGGGCAGGCTTCAGGGTGCTGCGCACAATCGCGTCTCCATAGCGAAACGCCACTTCGCTCGCAGCCACGCGGCTCAGGTCGCGGGCAAGACGGTCGTCAATTTCGTACCCCACGAGCAGGTATCCCAAAACCTGACGGCCGCTGGCGGGACCAAAATAAATATCCTGGAGAAAAACTTCGTAGAGGTGGCCTTCGACATACCACCAGTGTCGCGTCTCGTCGCTCGACATCACCTGCGGAAAGAAATCCTGGGCCTTATGAACTGTGATCTCCGGCGGAGCGGTCTGCAGCGCCATCACCTTGCCGGAAGAATCGGCCAGCAGCAGCAAGTCGCTGCCCGCCAGTTGCCACAAATCCCGCGATGCGTCCTGGATCGTGGCCGGGTCGTGTGTGGTCATCAGCGCCCGCACATTCGGCAGGTCGGCCAAGAGCGCCGCCGAACGCTCGAGCGTGACTTCCCTTTGCTTCTGAAAGTTGCGGAATGCGGAAACGGAATTCTGCAGGTCGCGCTGGATTCCGAGGCGCACCTCCTGTTGTACGGTGTGCCGCACCACCAGCAGCGTGGTGAACGTTAATGCCGCCGATACCGCCACCATGGAAAACAGGAACTTGGTCCGCAACCGAATTCCGCCCATGGTCAAACCTCGAAGGGGTTACAGGACATTAGATTATAAAAGGTCAGAGGTGAGAGGTCAGATTGCAGAGGTAAAGCCGCTGTGATTTCTCACCTCTGCAATCTGACCTTTCACCTCTGACCTCGCTCCACTACGGCACAAACTTGTATCCCGAACTGTGCACGGTGCGAAAGTGCAAGGGGTTCGCGGGATCCTTTTCCAGCTTCTGCCGCAGTCGCAGGATGTGATTATCGACTGTCCGCGTGCTCGGATAATTCCGATATCCCCAAACGTGGTTCAGTAACTCCTCACGCGATAACACGCGCTCCGCGTTCTGGATCATGAACTTCAGCACCTTGAACTCTTGCGAAGTCAGCGGCACCAGCTTCCCTTCCCGCCACAATTCCATCTTCGTGAAATCGACTTTCACATCGCCAAACGTAAAAGTCTCGGTCAGCGGAGTCCGCAGCGATTGCGACCGCCGCATCGCCGTCCGCACCCGCGCCAGAAGCTCCCGCGGACTGAAGGGCTTGGTCACGTAGTCATGCGCGCCCAACTCCAGCAGCAGTACCTTGTCCATCACTTCCGTTCGCGCACTGAGGACGACGATCGGCAACGAGGGCGCTGCCTGGCTGATTTCCCGGCACACGTCCTGCCCCGGCGTCCCCGGCAAGCTTAAGTCCAGCACCAGCACGGACGGCGCCGCCGTCCGAAACATCTCGAGACCCGCTGCGCCGTTCCCCGCAATATCCACCGCAAAGCCCTCGGCCTCAAACAATCGCTTTAGAGCTTTTTGCACGGCACGATCGTCCTCGATCACCAGGATCCGCTCCGCCCCAGCCGGAACCGCGTCCATCGTCGTCGTCGCTGTCGTCGTCGCTGAAGATACGTTCTTGTTCACCACCACCCCCGCCCGCCGTAATTGCCCTGAATCATACCCCTAAACTCTAGCCTGATATCGGGTTAATGGCACATTTCGGGGAAGAAAGTGACATCAATTTGACAATTTGTTGACAACATGACCGGACGTAAGAGATGGCGGGGGAACTCAGGCAACTTCCTTCGGAGTTATTTCCCAACACGTCACTTTGATTTTTGTTGTGCGATCCATTTGTCGGTGCGTGCGTCGAGGAGATCGAGAGGAAGGGTTCCGCCGTCGAGCATCTCGTCGTGAAATGTGCGGATGTCAAACTTGGGGCCCAATTCTTTCTGGGCGCGCTCGCGGAGTTCGCGGAACTTGAGCTGCCCGAGCTTGTAGCTGAGGGCTTGCGCCGGCCACGCGATGTAGCGGTCGGTCTCGGACTGTATGCTGGGCTCGTCGACAGCGCCGGACTTGCGGAAGAAGTCCACGACTTGATCGCGGGTCCAACCTTTGGAGTGGATTCCGGTGTCGACGACCAGACGTACGGCGCGGAAAAGTTCAGAGGAAAGGCGGCCGTAGTCCGAAACTGGATCCTGGTAGAAGCCGACCTCTTTGCCGAGTTGCTCCGCGTACAGGGCCCAGCCTTCGACGTAAGCGTTGAACCCGAGACCATGGAGGCGGAACTTGGGCAGCCCGGTGAGCTGCTGCTGCACCGATAACTGCATGTGATGTCCGGGGATGCCCTCGTGGTAAGCGATCGCTTCGTCGTTGATGAGTGAGCGCCGCGCAAAGTCGGAGGTGGCCACCACGACGCGGCCGGGGCGCTTGCCGTCCGGAGTGCCGGTGACATAGTGGGTCGCAGCGGCCGACTGGAAGGCGGGTATGGCTTCGACGGTGACCGGCGATTTCGGAAGCAGGGTGAAGAGTCCTGGAAGCTTGGGCTCCATCTGCGCGATGTAGTGGCGGAAATCGTCCAGGATCTGCTCGGCAGAGGTCGGAATATATTTGGGATTGGTCTTGAGTGAGGCCCGGAAGGAGGCAAGGTCGGCGAATCCCTCCTTCTTGGCGATAACCATCATCTCCGCCTGGATGCGCTCGATCTCGCGGAGACCGAGTTGGTGGATCTCGTCCGGCCTCATGTGGGTGGTGGTCCGGCCGTAGATGTCGTTTTCGTAGCGCTTCTGGCCGTCCGGGAGAGACGTGACCGAGAGGGTGGTACGGCCCTCAGGGGCGTATACCGTGCGCAGAAAATCAGCGAAGCTCTTGTAGGCCGGGATGACGTCGAGCGTTGATCGCGTCAGTGATCTGCTGGGTCAAGCGCCTCTGGTCTTCGGGGGAGATGCTCGCGGGATACTTTTTTGTCGGGACCAGAAAAGGGTCGGCGTCGATGATGCCCTGACACTGGACGGGGAGCTTCTCCAGGAGGAATCGGACGGGCATGAGCTTGTCCTTCATGCCGGCGCGAAGGACTTCGGTGGTCTGGCTGAGGACGCGCGGGATCTGGTGAAGACGGGCGATGTAGTCCTCGTAGTGCTTTACGGAGTCGAGGGGAACGGACAGCGGCAGATCCGCGAGGCTGGTATGGATGCCATTCTGCTGGTTGATTGGCATCTCGTACTCTTTGAGGTTGAAGTCGGCGATACGCTGCTGGAGGACACGAACCAGGAGGTCGTGGGAGAGTTGGTCCTGGTCGGAGAAGCCCGTACAGGGGATGGCTTCGAGCCGGCTAAGGAAGGCCTCGTCGGTGTTGTGGCGCCGGGTGATGGCTGCGAGTGAGTACTCGGTGAGCTGGTCGTTGTAGCGGTAGTCGCCGAAGGCGGTAGCACGCTCAGGAAAGTTGCGGAGATCCGACTCGTACTGCTCTTCGAAAAGGGCGTTCTGGGCGGCGAGGCGGTCGGCAAGTGGTTTGACATTTTGGGCGAAGACGCAACCGGCTAGGGCGACTACGAAAAACACGCTATGGTGAAGGCGCATAGGTGTATGCAGGGTACCAGAGGGAACGAGTTGTTGCGCGAACCAATAGGCCCGCTGGCTCTGGCATACTGAATTGAAGCGGCTGGCCCCAGATGCGCAGATTGCAAACAAATCCGTACCACTGCGTTAGGCCGCCATGTTATCCAGCTCTGAGCTTATCGGACGAAGCTGATCCGAATTTGGAAAGGGATAGAAATGAACGAGCAATTACCGCAGACAGCAATCAATAAGACCCACCAGATTTCTCTTTCGGGATATGGCCTGATCAATTCTCCCCGTCTCAATAAGGGAACAGCCTTCACGGATCACGAACGCGATATATTTGGCCTGCACGGTTTGTTGCCACCGCATGTGGGGACTCTCGATGAACAGATTCAGAGGCGGATTCAAGCATTCCGGGAACAGCCGAACGCCTTCCATAAATACAGCTTTCTCCGCGACCTGCAGAATTCGAACGAGACGCTGTTCTATGCGCTCTTGCTGCGCAATATCGAAGAGATGCTCCCCGTGGTGTATACGCCAACGGTGGGTGAGGGTTGCCAGCGCTTCAGTGAGATATGGAGAAAGCCACGAGGTTTGTTCCTCAGCTATCCGAATAAACATCGTATCGATCAGATCCTCAGTCATTCCCGTTACGACGGTGTGAAATGCATCGTGGTCAGCGATGGTGAACGAATCCTGGGGCTCGGCGATCAAGGTGCGGGAGGCATGGGTATCCCCATTGGGAAGATGGCCCTTTACACTGCGCTCGGCGGCATCCATCCGGAGCATTGTCTTCCGATTCTGCTCGATGTAGGAACGGACAATGAGGACAGGTTAAAGAGTCCAATTTACATTGGATGGACGCATCATCGGGTCCGCGGCGAAGAGTACGACGCTTTCGTAGATGTTTTTGTAAACAGCGTGAAGAAACGCTGGCCGCACGTTCTTTTGCAATGGGAGGATTTTGCCGGTTCGAATGCCGCTCGACTTCTGGCTCGCTATAAAGACCAGCTATGCACTTTTAACGACGATATTCAAGGCACTGCGGCGGTAGCGGCCGCGACGCTGCTCTCTGCAATCAACGTCACGGGCGTGCCACTGGAGCAACAGAGGATCGCTGTCTTTGGCTTCGGAACCGCAGGCATAGGCATTACCAACCTGCTAGAACAGTTCATGCATGACAAGGGCATTCCGGAAGAGGAAGCTCGCCGTCACTTCTACGCTATCGACCGCTACGGTCTGATCACAGAAAAGGGCAAAGATGTGCGGCCCGAACAACTGCCCTACGCGCGCAAAGAAGAAGAAGTGCGGGGATGGAGACAAACGAATGGAGAGATCACATTGCTGGATGTGATTCGCCATGCCAAGCCTTCGGTCCTCATCGGAGTGTCTGGTCAAGGGGGAGCCTTCACCGAAGATGCGGTGCGCGAAATGGCCAGGAACACAGTTCGACCCGTCATCTTCCCGCTTTCGAACCCCACGGCACGCTGCGAAGCGACTCCTCAGGACTTGGTGGATTGGACCGAAGGACGGGCGCTGATCGGCACCGGAAGCCCGTTCGAACCGGTAACTATTTGGGGGAGGAAGGTTCGCATCGACCAGACCAATAATTCGTACATATTTCCCGGGCTTGCTCTCGGGATTGTTGCCTCCAAAGCCAAACGCGTCACGGATGCGATGGTCATGGCTGCGGCTAAAGAATTGGCACGTCTCGTCCCCACACAAAAAGATAAGAAGGCAAGCCTCCTGCCGTCACTTTCGGATTCGCGGCAACTGAGTCGCTCAATCGCGCTGGCTGTAGGTCGCCAGGCGATTCAAGATGGGCAGGCGCAGGTTGGCGGCGAAGATGGCCTGGATCGCGAACTCCAAGCGAATATCTGGGAACCAGTGTACGTACCGTACGAACGCAAAACCGGGACGTCCTGAGATGGCATCAGCGAGGCGACGGCCTAATCACTTCCGTGTCGAGGACGCTTTGGGAGACGTCCGACCGATCAGGTTCGATCACGCGTCTGCGATAACTTACTCAACCGCGACTTTCGTACCCTTCTGGCCATGGCTCGACAAGTGCTCAATACGGTCGTTTAGGATCTCCCGGACCGCCTTGAGGAACTCGACGCGTGAGCTTGTCAAGTGCTGCCGGGCAGCAGGCGAAATCCCCAGGAAAGCCTGGACGGTGTCCACGATCTCGCGACACGGGCAGCGTTCATGAGCGCCTTGCTCGCTGGTGGTTGACTGGCTATTCTCTGGCTTGTTCATAGTAGCTCCTTCATTTCGACCGTGAGGACCTTGCTCTCCAGGCGCGCCCGGGAAGGCGACAGGGCGGTCATTGATCGCGGCAGCCCGATATGACGGCGGAAAGTACCGATCTGTACGACAAGTTCGTCGCCCTTCTTAAACAGCTCGATCTCGCCCTTGGTGGCGAAAGGCAAAAGAACACGAATCTCATAAAGCCCGTTCCGTTTCCCGAAAGTGTAGGGTTTCTCCGTTCGGGTTACGGCGGACGGATCTTCGTCCTCAGCATACAGCACTCGCGCGAGATCCTCTAGCCGCTGCCTGCCCAGTACCTCATGCGAGAACAACGGTACCTTCTTTATTGGCACGGGCGCAAAGTACTCCTCGATCTCACGCAGCATCGCGTTCTGGGAGGTGTGCCACTCATTGAACCAGGAATCCCTAACCTCCGCTGGGAGCAAACGGTTTACAAGGACTGCGTCCACGGTGAGCCCATGCAGAGAGAAGTAGACGAACGCCCGTTGCGTCTCTCGCACCACCATCTTCTCCGCATTGGTGACCAGCCGCACACTGGTGATCCGCGGATCCTCCATCATCTCACCCACTCCCTCGAGCTTATCGAAGAGGTCCCGAACGTTGGCGAAGTAGGTGTCGGGCGGCAGTTCGAACGGCGCAACCCGGTTGGCGATGGGCCGCACCGCCTTGAGTAAATTGCGCTGGAAAGGGAAGATGTGCTTCATGTACCAGTCCAGCGTTGTCGGCATGCTGATGAAGCGCATGGATTCCGCGGTGGGCGCGGCATCGAGCACGATGACGTCGTAACGCTGCTCGCGCCGATATTGATTGATGTACATCATGGCGCTGAGCTCCTCCATGCCGGGCAGAATGGCCAGTTCTTCCGCCTCTACGCCGCTGATGCCTGTGGTGCGCAGCACGGCGCTCACATAGGAGGAGATTTCCTGCCAATGGCGCTTGATCTCTTTTTGGATATTCAGCTCCTGGACCGAAAGCCGATCATCGATCGCCAGTGGCTCCGAGGTTTGAACATGGAAGAGTTCAGTGTCGAGATCGAACGCATCTGCCAGGCTGTGTGCCGGATCGATGCTCAGCACCAGGGTCCGATAGTTAAGTTGCGCCAATTTCACGCCCGTGGCGGCGGCCAGGCTGGTCTTGCCCACACCGCCTTTTCCGCTGAACAGCAAGATCCTCATGTTCGTATTCTAGAGCAATGGCCGCGCTGAGTCTGTGGCGAACAATTCACAACCCTCGTGACACCACCCGCGCAAAGTAGTTACTCTTCTTCAGGCACTGTACAATACCGTTTCCTGGAACTCTTATTGATCATGGAAACGCTGGCAAGAACGGGGTGGAGCAATGCCTGAGTCCATTGACTGGCCGCCGCCGCATCCGCCGCGGCGCCGACGCGGCCGCTTCCTTCTCATTCTCGCCGTCCTTGCCGTCATCGTCTTCGGCGGCCGGACCGCGTTGTCGTATTACGTGGACGTGCTCTGGTTCGGGTCGCTCGGCTACGGGGACGTGTTCTGGAAAACGCTGAGCCTGCAGTGGGGAATCTTCGCGGCTTTTGCAGCGGCCACATTTCTCATTCTGTACGGATCGTTCCTGGCTCTGAAGCGGGCGCATCTCCCCGATTTGCCGAGCGGTCACACGATTTTCATCGGCGGACAGCCGGTGAAGCTGCCGGTTGAGCCTGTCCTGCGCCTCATCGCGCTCGGCGTTTCGCTCGCCATTGCCGCTGCCACCGGCGCCAGCATGATGGTGGAATGGCCGACGCTCGCGCTCTTTTGGTACGCGCCGCGCACCACTGGTGCAGCGTCGTGGACCCGATTTTTGGCAAGCCGCTGAACTTCTTTCTGTTCACCCTGCCCGCGTGGCAGCTCATCGCCGGCTGGCTGCTTACGCTGGCCGTGATTACCTGTGCACTCGCCGTTTTCTTCATCCTCATCACGGGCGGAACCCGTGTGCTCGCCGGGCGTCTCAGCCGCTCACGTCACATTACCTTGGCGCGGGCTCTCCATCACGTTTGCGTTCCTGTTGCTGATCCTCGCGATGCGTGTGTATATCGGCCGGTTCGAGCGATTGTTCGATGATCATACGATCTTCGGGGGTGTGACCTACACGGACGCGCACGTCACGCTCACAGGGATGCTCGTCGTCTGCGCGGCGCTCGTTCTCGGCGCGGTGATCGCAGCCGTCAACGCCGTGCGGATGCCACGCGGACGCTGGCTGGTCGCGGCGATCCTTCCGGCCGCGGTCTGTTATGTCGCCGTTCAAGCAGTCGCCTGGTACGTCAGCAGCTTTATCGTCAAACCGAACGAACTGGTTCGCGAGAAGCCCTACATTGTCTACAACACCGACTTGACGCGGCAGGCCTACGGATTGAACCGGGTCTCGCAGCGCGAGTTTCCCGCGGAGACGACCGTCGAGGCGGCCGACCCGGCGAACAATCAGGCTACGCTGCAGAACATCCGGCTGTGGGACTGGCGCGCACTCCAGGACACGCTGCGTCAGATTCAGGAAATCCGCACCTACTACGACTTCCCCGACATCGACATTGATCGCTATGAAATCGACGGCACGACTCGCGAGGTGATGCTCGCCACGCGCGAACTGAACGTCGACAAGCTCCCGGAGAGCAGCCGCAACTGGATTAACGAGAAGCTGATCTACACCCACGGCTATGGCATCACGATGAACCCGGTCAATGGATTCACGCCGGAAGGGCTGCCCACGCTGATTCTGAGCAACATGCCGGTCCAGAGCACGGTGCGCGGTCTAACCGTGACGCGCCCGGAGATTTATTTCGGCGAGTTGACCAATACCGACGTCTACGTGAAGACGCGGCAGAAGGAATTCAACTACCCGCAAGGCGCAGAGCAACAACCTCACGTCCTACGAAGGCAACGGCGGCATCGTGCTCGGCGGTTTCCTGCGCCGCATCGTGATCGCGCTCGACCGCGACGACCTCGCGAAGCTGCCGTTCAGCGATGACGTGAACAAGGATAGCCGGCTGCTGATGCGGCGCAACCTGCGCGATCGCGTGTCGGCATTAGCGCCGTTCCTCACCTACGATCCCGATCCGTACATCGTGCTCGGCGACGATGGCCGGCTGTCGTGGATCATGGATGCGTTCACGGTTTCAGACAGCTATCCCTACTCGACCCATTACCGTCTCGGCAACAATCCCATTAACTACATGCGGAACAGCGTTAAGGTGGTCATCGACGCCTACGATGGCACGACAACGTTTTACGTGTTTGATACGGAGGATCCGATCATCGCAGCCTACCGCCGCATCTTTCCGAGTCTGTTCAAGGATGCGGCCATGATGCCGCCCGGGCTGCGCAAGCACGTGCGCTACCCCGAGTTGTTGCTCAAACTGCAGGCGGAAGTGTACGGCCTGTATCACATGACGGATCCGGAAGCGTTCTACAACCGCGAGGATCTGTGGACGGTCGCCACCGAAGTCGGCATGGGCGAGGGAGGCGAGCAAACGACGCAGGCGATGCAGCCGAACTTCGTGCTGATGAAACTGCCGGGCGAAACCGGCGTGGAGTTCGTGGAGATTCTGCCCTTCACGCCGGCCAACCGGAATAATCTGATTGGCTGGATTGCCGGGCGCAGCGACGGCGCACAATACGGCACGTCGGTGGTCTACAACTTTCCCAAAACCAAGCTGGTCGACGGACCGCTGCAAATCGAGGCGCGAATCGATCAGAACGCGCAGCTTTCCGGACAATTGACGCTGTGGAATCAGCAAGGCTCGCACGTGCGGCGCGGGGCCCTGCTGGTGATTCCGTCCGGGCGCGCGCTGTTGTATGCGGAGCCGATTTACCTGCAGGCCGAGCGCAGTCCGATGCCGGAGTTGCGTCTGGTCGTGCTCGCGCTGCAAGATCGGCTCGCGTACGGCCCAACCTTCGAGTCGGCGATGGCGGCCCTTTTTGGCGGAGCGGCCTCGTCGCTGAGTGCCCCGTCAACGACCGCCGCGGCAGTCCCCGCGGAGCCGGCGCGAGGCGCACCGGCATCCGCCGCGTCGCCCCAGCCCGCAGCGGATCTCAACGCGCTCATCGCGGAAGCCGCCAAAGACCTTGCCGACTACCAGCGCCTGACGGCGGAAGGCAAGCTCGGCGAGGCTGGACAGAAGCTTGAAGAGTTGAAGCGCGCACTCGACAAGCTGAACGCGCGCCAAAGATAGTCTCGCTGCGGTTAGCCCTTCCGCGATATGGCTGACCGGGTCAACTTCTCTCAACCTACTTCGAAACGTGCGCGATCACCGCGTCGCGGTCCAAAAACGGAGTTCCAGGAAGATTGCGTTAAACTCCAACCTGGGCTGCGAACGCCTAAGGGAGATGCTAGGGGCATTTTACCCTCCGGCTGGTGCGCGATGTTGAATATTAAGAAGATTCTTCTGCCGGTTGATTTCCCGAACGCCTCGCTGCGTGTGATTCATCAGGCTGCGACATTGGCCCGCCATTTCCATTCTGAGATTGTGATGCTGCACGCCGTGACCGCGCGGAGCCATGCCGCCGGTGTGCCCAAGGACGACGCCGAGCTGGCTCGGTGGGATTTGCTCGCTGAGATGGTTAAACGGGCGCCGAAAAACCTGGACCAGTCTCTCGGGCAGGAGCTTGAGGGCCTTGGCCATCCGGCCCATGTTGGTCAAAGGCAACCCGGCCCAGGCAATTGTGGAGACGGCTCAGGACGGAAAAAGCCGACCTGATCATGATGCCGTCCCATGGCTTCACGTTCAACCAGTTTCTGCTGGGCTCGGTGACAGCGAAAGTACTACACGGGACGGAGTGCCCGGTTTGGACCGGAGGCCACGTGGAAGAATCGCCAGCGCAGGAGTTTGCGACTCCGCAACGTCCTGTGCGCGGTCGATTTCAGCCCTCGTAGTCACCAAGCTGTGTCGTGGGCCGCGCAAATGGCCGCCGAATTCGGCGCCCATCTTACGCTCGCCCACGTCACTCCCTCGGTGGAGCTTTGGGGACCTGGCGGCAGCTACGTAGTTCCGGGGTGGAAAGAGTCGCTGGTCGGCGACGCTTCTCGGCATCTCGCAGACCTTCAGCAAGACATGGGCATCAAGGCGGACGTATTTATCGGCAGTGGTGACGTGCCTAAAGTGCTGAGCCAAGCTGCGAAGCAGACGAAGGCGGATTTGCTGGTTACCGTGTGCTACCCCTATGGGGGTAACCTGCGGATCCATGGCTACGCCATCATTTGCGCGGTGCCGATTCCGGTTCTGAGCGTGTGAGGACTCTGACGTGTTGCCCGCATAACCATTAACGCGAGCAGTTGCGGTCAGGGGCGGCCCAAAAAACCGCGGGCTCAACATCCGGATGCTTCCTTGGGGCTGGGGTTGTGCCAATAGCCGTCTGACGCGATGAGCGCGTCAGCCTCTTTCGGCCCCCAACTGCCGCGCCTGTAGGGGCGAACCCGGTGGTGGTTCTTAAGGACTGGATCGACCACCGCCCAGGCGGCCTCAACTGCGTCCTCACGGGTGAAGAGCGCTCCATCGCCGGTCATGGCGTCGCCCAAAAGCCGCTCGTAGGGCGATTCCTCTCCTCGCTGTTCTTCGAACAGGTAGAGCTCTCGCTGGTCCCCGACGAACTCCTTGCCTGCGAGTTTGACGCGAGCGGCGAGGGCGATGGCCGAACTGGGAGAGAGCCGGAAGCGCACGTAGTTGGCCTTGCCGGTTTTTGGAACTGGCGCCGAGTCGGCGAAAAGCCTCTGCGGCGGCGGCTTCAGCTCCACCAGGACCTCAGTAGCGGTATCGGCCAGGTATTTGCCGGACCGCAGGTACCACGGCACTCCCTCCCAGCGCCATGAGTCGATGAAAAGCCGCAGGGCGCAGAAAGTCTCGACGTCGGAGTTCTTCGCCACGTCTGGCTCCTTCCGGTAGCCAGCGTACTGGCCGCGCACCAAGTCGTCGCGCTTTAGAGGGCGCATGGCTTGAAAGATCTTAGCCTTCTCGTTTTGTACGGCTTCAAAGTGCCTACCGGCCGGCGGCTCCATGGCAAGCAGCGCGACGATTTGGAAGAGATGGTTCTCGATCACGTCGCGCAAACAGCCGGCGGTTTCGTAAAACGTGCCGCGGTTCCCCACGCCGAAATCCTCGGATAGAGTTATCTGAATACTGGCCACGTAGTTGCGGTTCCAGATCGGCTCCAGGAACGAATTGGCGAAGCGGAAATAGAGAATATTCATGATCGCCTCCTTCCCGAGGTAGTGGTCGATGCGGAAGATCGAGTCTTCCGGGAACACCGAGTGCGCGACGCGGTTGAGTTCCTCGCGCGGAAGCCAGGTCACGTCCGAAGGGCTTTTCAACAATGACGCGCGCGTGCTCGGCCAGGCTCGCGGCACCGAGTCCTTTGATCACTGTCTCGAAGAGTGAGGGCGGGATAGCGAGGTAGTGCGCTGGACGACGCGCGCTGCCCAGCGCTTTTTTATCGCCGTGAACGTGGCTGGGTCTTTGTAATCCCCACTGACGTATGTGAGCAGGGAAAGAAGATGGTGGAGGGCGCGCCGGTTATCGATCCCGCCGGATCGCTTGATGCTGTCGGTCACGCGTTTGCGCAGACGCTCCAGACTCCACTTCGGGAACGCGACCCCGATTACCGGCACCTTGAGGGCGCCTCGCTTCGCCATCGCATAGAGTGCGGGGAAGATCATCTTGTGAGCGAGATCTCCCGTCACACCGAAGAGCACCAGCGCGTCTGAACGGGATGCGGTCATTGGGATTAGGAGCCCTCCATAGTAAGGGATTCCGAGCCAATTCGGCGGCTCCGATAGCGGACTTCACGCCGACGAGCGCGCCTGCTGCACCATCTCTACCAGAACCTCTCTGGTTTCTGCCGGGCTGCTCACCTCTCGCAAGAATGCAATGCGAACACCCCTTATACCATCTTGGGTTTTCAAGCGCGCATGAAATCCGAGGCGGTCGACCGCGGTCATGGTTGCTTCCTGCGACTCAATGCGTGCAAATACCCGGGCGAGCAGAACGAGCGCCTCCTGGTGGTCGGCATTCATGTGCCGAATGATTTCGGCCATTGAGTCAGCGAGAGGGTCGGGCTGTGCACGGTCATATTCGGAGGCGGATACCCAGCCCATCACTCCGAAGCCGCCCACGTAGTAAACGTCGACCGCGTCCAGGCGGTAAAAAGAAAAGTCTTCAAAATCTACCCAATACTTGCTGTTGGCGTAACGGGCTAAGTAGAGCTTGCGAGCCTCGGCCACCTCCGACTCCGGTAGCCGCAGAACATTCCCTACCAGCGTGACCCGGGATGCTCCGAGCGGATCACCGCCGGCGTCGGCGTCATTCTGGGTCACCAGCAAGCTGGCGCGAGGGTCCGCCTGTAAGTTCTGCGTATGCATGGCCATTGTGCTGATAAGGAAGATCGGACGCCCGTGATCGTCCACAGCGTAGGGCATGACGGATCCGAAAGGAAAGCCGGGCTGTTTGCGCGAAAGGGTCGAAAGGCTTCCGATGCGGGCCAAGTACACCAAAGTGCGCGCGCGCTCGGCGAACGAAGGCTCGGGGACCGCGGGCTGATCACTCGCCGCGCCAGCGCCCGCGTGTTTTCTGCCGGACGAGGAAGACATCGCTGCCCCTCCAGTCAGTTTAAATAACCGTGTTGGGGGTTGTACATGATTGTAAACGAGGGCTCGCGCTACGGCTCGGGTAGAGAGAGCAAGTAATTCCCCAGTCGAACTACCGGGGACAATCCCGACATTAGGGATACGACGAATTATCGACCGCTCACATTACAGTCCCGGGGATCTACAGCCGATCTACTCAACAACAGCTGGGATCAAAAAGAAAAGTAAGCAGTTTCCAACTTATCGAGGTCAGGCAGGTACTCCGATGGGCGGCACTAAAGAACTCGAAGCTGCGAATCGCCGATTGCCGGACCGGCCCTGCAACCTGGCGGGGCGAACGCTTAACCATGCCAGCCTGGCCCTGCTCGCGACCGCGATTGGGCAAATCCGCGAAGCCATCGTGATTACCGATACCTCGGGCACGATTCAGTACGTCAACCCCGCCTTCACCAGGATAACCCTGTACGGCGCGGAAGAAGTCGTTGGCCAAAACACGCGGATACTGAAGTCCGATCGCCAGGACGCGGCCTATTACCGGGAGCTTTGGAAGACGATCCTTGCGGGCGAGATCTGGCACGGCGAGCTCATCAATCGGCGCAAGGACGGGACTCACTATACCGAAGAAATGTCGATTACGCCGGTTCGCGACCCCGGCGGCGCCATCACCAACTTTATTGCCATCAAGCAGGACGTGACGGGACATCGCGCCACCGAAGCCGCGTTGCAGAGCAGCGAGAAGAGTTGGGAAGAAGTACAGCGTATCGCCCCGCTGGGAAGCTGGGAGTTGGATGCGCGGGCGGCCGAGTTTCGCGGCTCCGCCGGTTTTTTTCGCATCTTCGATTGGCCCCCCAGCGATTGGCCCGCCAGCGATTGCGCCCCGGCGGGCGCGGCTGCCCTGCCGTTCCGCAAGATGATGGACGCCATTCCCGCCGCCGATCGGGAACGCGTCGACCAAACCATAAAGAACACCCTTCAGACCCATGAACCTTTCGACGTTGATCATCGAATCGTGCGCCGCGATGGCACGATACGTGTGGTCCGCAGCCGCGGTCAAATTGTCGCCGGCCAGGATGGCGGTCCGCACGCCTGGTCGGTACGACTCACGACATCACCGACCTCAGGCTGGCGCACGAGAAGCTTCGGCACAGCGAGGAGAGATTCCGCTCTCTGGTCGCCAACATTCCCGCCGTCATCTGGAGTTCCGACGCTGCACGGGCAGATCCAGTACATCAGTCCCAATGCCGAGCCGGTCTTTGGGTTTACTTCCGAGGAGATATGTGAAAAGGGTGCTGAAATCTGGTTTGAGCGAATCTGCCCGAACGATTCCAGTCGCGTCGTGCAGGCTTTTCACCAGCTTTTTTCGGAAGGCCGGCCTTTCGATGTGGAATACCGGGTACAACACAAGGACGGCACGTGGATCTGGGCCCACGATCGGGCATACCGAACTTACGAAAGGGACGGGGTACGCTGCGCGGATGGCTTCATTTCCAACATCACCGAGCGCAAGCGAGCGGAAGAGGAGTTGCGACGCAGCGAGGCCTACCTCGCGGAGTCGGAGCGGCTCAACCATAACGGCAGTTGGGCTTGGAACGTCGGCAAACGGGAGATCGCTTTCTGGTCGGAGGAACACTATCGGATTTTTGGCATGGCGCCTGGGAAAGGGACGGTAGCGTTCCAGGAGGCGGAGGAACGGATTCACCCCGAGGATTTGCCGCTCTTCCATCGCATCCTCAATGAATCGATGGTTGAAAAGAAGGATTATGAAGCGAACTTTCGAATTGTCCTGCCGGATGGAGCGATAAGAAACCTACACAGTACGGGCCATCCGGTCGTCGACGAAGCCGGTGACCTCATCGAGTTTGTCGGCACGTGCACGGATGTTACCGAGCGCAAGCGGGCGGATAAGGAACTGCGGCTGGCGCAATTCTCATTGGAGCATGCTTCGGACGATATATATTGGACGAACTCACAAGGCCATTTCGTCTACGCCAACGAGGCGGCCTGTCGTTCTATAGGATATTCCCGCGAGGAGCTTCTTTCGCTGTCGGTCCCGGATTTGAATCCGCATTTCCAGAAAGAAGAGGATTGGCGGAGGTTCTGGGAAGAGCTCAAAAGGCGGGGCTCGATAACCTTTGAAGGCCAGAACACTACCAAACAGGGACGGGTTTTTCCGGTAGAGATAACGGCGAACTACCTGGAGTTCGACGGGCAGGAATACACCTTCGCCTTCGTGCGCGACATCAGCGAGCGCAAGCGGGCGGAGGAGGAACTGCACCGGTCACGCCAGATGCTTCAGTCCTCCTGGACACCATTCCTCAACGCGTTTTTTGGAAGGACCGGAACTGCGTCTTCCTGGGCGCAATCGGGCCTTTGCTACCGATGCTGGTGTGAATCGACCCGGCAGAGATCATCGGCAAAAGTGATTTTGACCTCAGCTGGAGCGGGAGGGCAGATCTTTATCGCGCCGATGACAAGCTGGTGATGGATGAGGAGTCTGCCAAGCTCAACTTTGATGAACTCTTCAGCAGGCCAGACGGAGATCCGCCTGGGGATCCAGACCAGCAAATTGCCCCTGCGGGACCGGGAAGGCAAGGTTACCGGCGTCATCGGAATCTACGAAGACATCACCGAGCGCAAGCAGGCCGGAGCAGGCGCTGCACGAGAGTGAGACAGCGCTATCGCCTCCTGTTCGAACGCAACCTCGCCGGAGTCTTTCGATACACGGCGGAGAGCAGGGTACTTGATGCCAACGACGCTTACGCGCATATCTTGGGTTATTCGCTCTGGCAAGGAACTCGCGGGTCTTTGCAGGTCAGATCTGTTTTTCGACTCCGCCGATGCGGAGCGCACCTGGGCGCGCTTGCAGGAGAAGAAAGCGCTCACCGATCTGGAAGTGCGCCTGAAGCGCAAGGACGGTAACGCCGTGTGGGTCCTCGAAAACGTCAGTTGCGTTGGGGAGCGAAACCGGGACCGCACGTCCCTGGTCGAGGGCACATGCATCGACATCACCGAGCGCAAGCGGGCGGAGGAGGAAATGCGGAAGGCCAAGGAAGCCGCCGAAGCCGCCAACCGCGCGAAGAGCCAGTTCCTGGCCAATATGAGCCACGAAATCCGCACCCCGATGAATGGCGTGATCGGAATGGCCGGTTTGCTTCTGGACACGCAACTGACGCCGGAGCAACGGCAGTATGCGGAAATCGTGCGCAGCAGCGGCGAGGCGCTGCTGGCGGTGATCAACGACATTCTGGATTTCTCCAAGATCGAGGCCCGGAAGTTGACGCTGGACACAACCGACTTCGATCTGCGCACTGTGCTGGAGGATGCCGCCGCCGTGCTGGCGATCAAGGCTTCCGAAAAAGGGCTTGAACTGACCTGCGAGCTGGAGCCGGGAACTCCCTGGCTGCTGCGGGGCGATCCCGGCAGGGTCCGCCAGGTTCTGGTGAACTTACTGGGAAATGCCGTGAAGTTTACCGCTCAGGGCGAGGTCGCCATCCGGGTGCGAAGCGAGGCGGAGGGAGAACGCACGGCAACGCTGCGCTTCACGGTGAGCGATACCGGCATCGGCTTTCAGCAGGACCGCGCCTCCGCTCTCTTCGAGCCGTTCGTCCAAGCGGATGGATCCAGTACGCGTCGCTACGGCGGCACCGGCCTCGGTCTGACCATTTCCAAGCAACTGGTCGAGATGATGGGTGGCCAAATCGGCGCCGAGAGCGACGAAGGCAAGGGATCGAAGTTCTGGTTCACGGCTGTCTTTGAGAAGCAACCGCGACCCAGCGCGCCGGTGACCGGCGTGCAGCCCAGTCTGCTAGACGCCAAGGTGCTGGTGGTGGACGATAGCGCCACGAACCGGTCGCTGGTACGCAGCATTCTGCGCTCCTGGGGCTGCCGTCCGGAAGAGTCAGCGGACGGAAACTCCGCCCTGGCGATTCTGCGCCAAGCCGCCCAGGATAGCTGACCCTTTCCAGATTGCGTTACTGGATATGAGCCTGCCGGGCATGGACGGGGAGGAACTGGGGCGGCGGATCGCGGCCGATCCGCAATTGAAAGATACAGCGCTCGTCTTGATGACCGGCTTTGGCCGGCACAGCGACTTGGCACGCCTGCAAGCGCTTGGGTTCTCCGGGCACGTTATCAAGCCGATTTGGGAACGCACTCTGAGAGAAGCTTTGCTTGCCTTGCGCGCCAAGGGAAACGGAACCGTGGCCCCTGGCAAGCCTGTCGCTCAGCCGCCCAGCACAGTCCGGGCAAAGCGCCAAGCGCGGATCCTGCTGGCCGAAGATAACTTGACCAACCAGGAAGTGGCGGTTGCGATGTTGAAAAAGCTCGGCTATCGCGCCGATCTGGTCGCCAATGGTGCGGCGGCCCTCGAAGCGCTCCGCAAGGCCGACTACGACGTGGTCCTGATGGACTGCGAGATGCCCGAGATGGACGGCTACGAGGCGACGAAACGCATCCGGGAGCCTCGTGCAGGGACGCGCAACCCTCGCATTCCTATCATCGCCGTCACCGCCGACGCGATGACCGGAGACCGGGACAGATGCCTTCAGGCGGGAATGAGCGACTACATTGCCAAGCCGGTTGAGCTGCGGATATTGGCTGACGTCTTAGAGAAATGGCTGAACCCGCCTGCCAACGCCGGCGAGATGAATCCTCCCGCCGGCCACGTCGCCCGCAAACACGGAAGCCGCTTTCAACCCAACTGTTTTCAACCAGGCTGTTTTCAATCCGGAAGATCTGCTCGCTCGTCTCATGGGCGACCGAGGCCTTGCCAGCAAGGTCATTGCCGGGTTCCTGGACGATGCCCCGCGCCAGTTGCGCACCCTGAAGAAAATGCTGGAGGAGGGCGATGCCGTCGGGGCGCGGCGGCAGGCGCATGCCCTCAAAGGAGCGGCGGCTACGATGTCGGCCGAGGCCCTGCGAGCGCTCTGCTCCGAAGCGCAGGACGCGGCGGCAGCGATGGAGTTGAGCCGCGCCTTGGCTCTGCTGCCACGCCTGGAAGAACAATTCGAACTGCTCAAGACCACCCTGAAGCAGTCAGGGTGGTGTAGTCAAGCCTCAGGAGGGAATCACTAATATGCGCACACTTATCGTCGAAGATGACTTCACTAGCCGGCTTCTGCTGCAGTCGTTTCTCTCAAAATATGGCGAATGCCACATCGCGGTTAACGGCAAAGAGGCGGTGGCGGCGTTTCGCGCCGCCCAAGAGAGCGGGCAAATGTACGACCTGATCTGCATGGATATCATGATGCCGGAAATGGATGGCCAGACAGCCGTCAAGGAAATCCGCGCTCTCGAAGAAGCCGGAGGCACGCTCTCAACGCATGGCGTAAAGATCATCATGACCACGGCGCTGGACGACGTAAAGAATGTCGTCCAGTCGTTCAAGTCATTGTGCGATGCCTATTTGTTCAAACCCATCGATACCGGGAAGTTGCTCGCCCACCTTAGAGAGTTTTGCCTCGTGTAGAGCTTCTTGCACCTTACTGCGCCACGGTGAAAGTCGTCCAGGCATGCGCGTTCATGTCCCGCTGCAGATCTTTCTGCCAGGCGAACTCCGGGTGCGCGCGCACATGTTCAGCCGCCTTGAAGTCCCTGCCACAGGCATGACCGGCGGCGGCACTAAAACTCATTTTTGCCGCCAGGCTCGCGTCGGCAGCCTTGTTCTGGACAGCCCCAGCCATTCCGAAAGGTGGCTGCCAAGGCTCATCGCCTCGCGGCGAAAGGTCGATGTGCCCGTCCAGAGTGCGTTCGTCCGCATCTTCTTTGTTCTCGTACGTGTCGTAATGGTCGGCCAGAAAGCGCTGCGCCGCCGCCAGGTCGATCTTGCCCTTATTCTCCGCCATTAGCTGCTCCCAGCGGACGTGGCGAGCGTTGGCGCTCACGCTCATATCATCGGGGTCGAAGTCAGTCTCTTCGCGGATGAGTTTCTCGTTAATCGGGAAATTCGAGCCCACAAAATACCCGTCTTTCTTCCGCTCCAGCGTCACGTTCTTTAACCCTAATTCCAGGCGGCCGATTTCATTCTTTCCGATATCGGCGATCAGCCAGGTATTGGCATAGCCGCCGTTATTGCCTTCCTTCATGATGCGCGCAAAATCATCAATGGAAGCCGAATACTGCGCCGCCTTGCGCGCCCGCACAAATTCCGGAATCCCGGACGGGTCGTATCCGGCGAAGTGGCCAATCGTCGTTTCCGTAATGATGATCCCCGCTGAGTTCACCACGAAATCGTCGGCACTGTGGATGACGCCGGGCAGTCCGTCCATGATCATGCGGCTGCCCTTGGCCGGAACAATATCGAAAATGATTGTCCAGCGCTCGCCGTCCAAGTAATTCGTCCAATTATTGTGAGCGATCACAACCTTGCCGTCTTTCGTATAGCTGCCCGTGGCCACAAACGCGCTGCAATGCTCGGGAACCCCTAGCGAAGCCGTGGACTTGATCCCGTGCGCCCGGTCGTATTGCTTGACGTAGTACTCCCATTCCTCGGCGGCATTCAAAGCCACCACATCCCACAGGTCGATCTTCATTCCAGACTTCACGCCGTGGGCATTGACGCCATCGGCGATTCCTTGCAACTCCTCCCGGTACTCCGGCTCAATGTGCGGCCACATCATGTTTTGCGCGGCATCGCGGAAGAATTGCCAGTCTTTCTTACTGTCGTGTGTCTGTTCGAGGATTGTGACTTTTAGCGTGTCTTCAATCTCCGGCGCCAGCAGGTAGCCGTTCTGAAAGCCGATTTCGTGCGGCGTACCTTGCAGATGCACGAATGTCCACCCGTTATTCTCGGATCGCCGAAAGGCACCCTTCAACTCGGTCTCCGGTGTGCCCGCGCGGGGTGAAGACGCGGATGAGATCGACCAAGCAATTCCCATCAGAAAAAGTCCAGCTAAAATTACGAACCATCGGCGCATGCGCGACTCCAAGAGAATTCGAATTCAGGAAATTCTAGCAGAGTTTTCTAGCGGAGTTCGACGGAAACACCGCCCGTGCTATCACCACCGAGCTTCTCGAGGATGCGGCAGTGCGAGATGGTCTGGTCGATCACTGACGGCGGCAACCACGATCACGCAGACGATCTCGCAACGTTTTACAAGTCGGTTGCGCCGCGTGTATCGTTAATAATTCCGCAATTTTTCATATCTTCACAAGTGAGTGACTCACATGTCCATACATCGAACCGCTCTCCTAGCTTTCCTGGCGTTCGCCACCTTTGCGCAGAGAGCAACGTCTGCCTCCAACCCACCAGCATCGCCGCAAGCGGCAGAAGCAAAATCGGCACCGGAGCGGGTGGCGGCTGATACGCCGCGAGTAACGCCGGGCGGAGCGGCTTTTACGGTTCCTTCCGGCTGGTCGATCGTGACCGGCAAGAACCTGGTCATACTGGAGCCGCCCGAGGCCGATACGCACGTTGCCATTGTAGACTCCCAGGCAGCCGATGCCAGTGCCGCGGTCGCGGCCGGCTGGGCGGCATACAAACCTGATGCGAAGCGACCGCTGAAGCTGGTTACGCCACGCCCGCCGCGCGAGGGCTGGGATGAGCGGCTGGTGTTTGACTACGAGACCTCTCCGAACGAGCGTGCCGTTGTACACGTGGTTGCGTTGCGGGCCGGCAGCGCGTGGACGGTCTTCATGCTGGACGGAAGTCAACTGACAGTTAACAAGCGCAGTGCACCGATTTCGCTGATCTTCGAAAGCTTGCGGCCGAAGGGCTACCACCGCGAGTCTCTTGGCCGGCCGTAAACCGCAGCCGCTGGACGATGCACATATCGCTCAGCTCAAATCGTTCGTTGAAACCTCCATGCAAAAACTCGGTATCCCTGGCGCTGCCATGGCGCTGATTGATGGCGGCAAAGTTGTGTATCAGGGTGGGTTTGGCGTGCGCGAACTGGGCAAGCCGGAGCCGGTGGACGAAAATACGGTGTTCATGGCGGCGTCCAACACAAAAGGAATGACGACGCTGCTCCTGGCAGAACTGGTCGACGAGAAAAAATTGAAGTGGGATGAACCGGTGATCGAGGCCTACCCGAGCTTCAAACTTGGCGATGCGGAAACTACGAAAAAGGTTCTCGTCAAGAACCTGATTTGCGCGTGCACCGGAATGCCGCGACAGGATCTGGAATGGATATTCGAATTCAAGAATGCAACTCCGGAATCCACCCTCGCTTTGCTCGGGACCATGCAACCGACCAGCAAGTTTGGCGAGGTCTTTCAGTACAGCAATCTGATGGCGGCGGCCGCGGGATACATTGGCGCACACCTGGTGCATCCGAAGCTGGAGCTCGGGGCCGCCTACGACAAAGCGATGCAGCAAAAGATTTTCGATCCGCTGGGGATGAAGTCGACGACCTTCGATTTTGCGCGCGCCCTCGCCGGCAACCATGCCAGCCCGCATGGGGACGATGTGGATGGCAAGCCCGCCGTGGCCAACATGGCCCTCGATTACTCGATCGTGCCGGCCCGTCCCGCTGGGGGCGTGTGGACCTCGGCCGGCGATCTGATCCGTTACGTGCAACTCGAGCTGGCGCTGGGGAAGCTGCCCAATGGCAAGCAGCTGGTTTCGGCAGAGAATCTGCTGGCGCGCCGTGCGCCGCAGATTGCCCTCGGCGAGGACGAGACTTATGGAATGGGCTTGAGAGTAGACCGCAAATACGGAGTTCCGGTTGTCAGTCACGGCGGCAGCATCGCAGGCTTCAAGAGCGACTTTTTCTTTCTGCCAGACTTCGGCATTGGCGCCGTGCTGCTCACCAATTCGGAAAATGGGAGCCTACTTGTGAATGCGTTCGGGCGTCGCTTGCTGGAAGTCGTCTTCGACGGCAAACTTGAGGCAGCCAGCGACCTTTCGGCCCAGGCGGCGCGCCATAAATCGGCCCTTGCCCAAGACCGGAAACGACTCGCGGTGCCTGCTGCCCCGGCGCAGGTGGCTGGTTTGGCAAAGCGGTATTCCAGCAAGGAGCTCGGTGAGCTGGCCGTGCTGAACCAGGACGGAGTGACCACATTCGATTTCGGCGAGTGGAAAAGCACGGTGGCATCGCGGACGAATGACGACGGTACGACCTCATTTATCACGATCGATCCCGCCAATAGCGGGTTCGAATTCGTGGTGGCTGAACGCGCCGGCAAGCGGGTGCTGATCATACGCGATGGCCAGCACGAGTACATCTTTACCGAGGTTGCCTGATCGCGCCGGGCAATTCCTCGTAGCTCTTGTTCGCGACTCGCGTTTCGCCACGTTCGGACCAGGCCATCCTTCGTTGACGGCTATTCTGCCGGTGGTCGGAATCCGAGGCTGACATCGCCCATCATTTAGCGCGGTTATCCAGACTGTGAGGCAGCATGGTGCCGCGCCGCCATTTTCCTCACTGTTTTCCATCCAAGAGTAAGGACAAAGCCAACGAGGAAGTACAACACGAAGTTCGTGAAGATCAGAAACGCCGTTCCCTCCACCCGATCAAGCCGCGTGGCCGTTGAATTATCCAAGGCCATGAAAGCAAAGCTGCTGGGCCAAAAAACAAGTTCCACATAGGCCAAGGCGTCGGTAAGGAGGGACAGCACAAAGAAAAAAACCGCCATCGCAAAACCCACAGCCCCCCAAATGAGCGCAGCCTTAAATACAGAACGCATCGTAGAGCGCATTGTCGCCTCCTATCACTATCAAATCGCCTCGGTCAAAAGATCGGCGGTAACGGCACCATGAACAGGTTGCCTACGGCGCGATGAAGATGAACGTTGGCGGCGTTGCCGATCCCGTCGAACTATTGAGGTCATGAACCAGACCGCCCGGTGTTATGTCGTTCGGGACGCTGTTCACCCCACCGGCCCTGAGGGCCCTCTCAGGTCATAGTACCCCCATCCTTCGTTGACTAGCGGATGCCACGTCCGTAAGATGAAGCGACCCGAAAGCCGAGGCATCGCATAGTGATCGGCCAGACCATCTCGCATTACCGGATCGTCGAGAAGCTCGGTGGCGGCGGTATGGGTGTCGTTTACCGAGCCGAGGACATCAAACTGGGCCGTTCCGTCGCGCTCAAGTTTCTGCCCGAAGATCTGGCTAAGGATCGCCAAGCCCTGGATCGCTTTCAGCGGGAAGCGCGCGCCGCGTCGGCGCTGAACCATCCCAACATCTGCACCATCCACGCGATTGACGAGGAAAACGGCCAGGCTTTCATCGTCATGGAGTTCCTCGAAGGACAGACCCTGAAACACCGCATTGCCGGCCGTCCGATGGACACGGAAACGCTTCTGAGTCTGGCGATTGAAATTGCCGACGCTTTGGATGCCGCGCATTCCAAAGGAATCATTCATCGCGATATCAAGCCGGCGAACATTTTCGTGACCAAACGTGGGCAGGCCAAGTTGCTGGACTTCGGTCTGGCGAAGCTAGCTCCGGAAAACCGTCTGGGCAGTTCGGAATCCGTGCTGCGAACGGCTACCGATGGGGCAATGGCAATGATGACCACTCCCGGCTCAACGGTTGGAACGGTGGCCTATATGTCGCCGGAGCAGGTTCGGGCCGAAGAACTTGACCCGCGCACCGATTTGTTCGCTTTCGGGTCGGTGCTCTACGAAATGTCCACCGGATGCCTGGCGTTTCCGGGAAACAGCAGTGGCGTAGTCTCAGAGGCCATTCTGAACCGCACTCCACCGCTTCCGTCGATCGCGAATCCAGCCATACCTCCTAAGCTGGAGGAGGTGATTTTCAAGGCGATCGAGAAGGAGCGCGAGTTTCGCTATCAGACAGCCGCCGAGCTGCGGGGAGACTTGAAGCGAATCAAGCGCGCACTCGACACGTCACGCGTGCGGGCAGGGAGTGCAGTTGCCGCCCCACCGGGGACGGCTCCGACCCCGGCGGTTGAGACTGCGGTGTCGCGAAGACGCGTGCTGGTCACAGCATTGGCGGCCGCTGCCATCGCGCTGATCGCCGGCCTCGCCGCTGGAAAGTTCTTATTGCAACGCCCGGTGCAGGCCTCACTGCCGATCTACCATCCGCTCACATTCCGCCGAGGCATGGTTCACGCGGCACGTTTTGCTCCCGATGGCAAGACCATCATCTACAGTGCGGCGTGGGAAGGCAAATCTTTGCAGCTGTTCACCACGCGGCCGGAAAGCCCGGAGTCGCATGATTTGGAGCCAGCCGGAGCCGACGTCCTCGCCGTCTCGTCGTCCGGCGAAATGGCGCTTTCGCTGGGAAGCCGCCCGGTCGCCCAATTCCTCTATTCCGGCATACTCGCGCGCGTGCCTTTGGTCGGCGGCGCTCCGCGGGAGATCCTGGAGAATGTGGAATGGGCTGATTGGTCTCCGGATGGAAGCACTCTGGCGATTGTGCGGCAAGAGCAAGGCCGGCACCGCCTGGAGTTTCCCCCGGGCAAGGTGCTCTATGAAGCCGATGGATGGATTGGTCATCTTCGCATTTCCCAGAAAGCAGACACCATCGCCTTTATTGACCACCCCCAACTGGGCGACGATGGTGGGGCGGTTGCCGTGGTTGATCTGGCCGGGAAAAAGACAACTCTTTGTACCGGCTGGGACAGCATTCAGGGAATTGCATGGTCGCCCAGCGGCGATGAGATATGGTTTACGGCCACACGAACTGGTGGCGACCGGTCTCTCTATGCCGTCAACCTCGCGGGAACCGTCCGGCTGCTCGCGCGCGTTCCTGGAGAATTGACGTTGCTCGATGTTGGCCGGGACGGGAATGTGCTGCTGACCCGCGGCAACGACCGGGCCGGAATGGTCGGTCTGGCTCCCGGCGAGGCCAAAGAACGCGACTTGTCCTGGCTCGACTGGTCGGTGCCAGGCGATTTGTCAGCCGACGGTCGAACCGTCCTTTTTGGGGAAACCGGGGAGGGTGGAGGGCCAAAGTATGCGGTCTACCTGCGCAAAACGGATGGTTCGCCGGCCATTCGTCTGAGTGAAGGAATTGGGGCTGCATTGTCGCCTGACGGGAAATGGGCGCTCGCGCGACCCAATATCATTCCGTCACCGCTGGTCCTGCTGCCGACCGGGGTCGGTGAAGCGAAGCCTCTCACCCACGATTCGATCAATCACCTCTGGGTGCGGTGGCTCCCCGATGGGAAACGACTGGTGTTCTCGGGCAACGAGGCGGGACACGGATTTCGTCTCTATGTGGAGTCTCCCGGGGAAGGCAAGCCGCGCCCGATCAGCCCGGAAGGCGTGAACCCGGCAGTTGTGATCTCTCCGAAGGGCGACTTTGCTGCCAGCGTCGGTCCGGATCACAAAGTTTACCTTTATCCCGTCGCCGGTGGCGAACCCGTGCTCGTCCCCGGCGCAGCGCCAGATGAGGCACCGACAGGCTTCTCCGCAGATGGCCGATTCCTTTACATCTTCCGTTTTGGAGAGATTCCAGCCAGAGTGTTTGAGCTCGAGTTGTCGACCGGAAAAAGAACGCTCTGGAAGGAACTGGTGCCTGCCGATGCGGCGGGAATCGACACGATTCGGGGAATAACAATAACCCCGGACGCCAAGGCTTACGTGTACGGCTATATCCGAACCCTCTCAGATCTCTACCTCGTCGAAGGCTTGAAGTGACCGCAGATTAGTGCTGTTTCTTGCGGCCTCAAAGGAGATTCGTGCCCATGCATACGCGGAATCCATACGAAATCGCGTTGGACAAGAACGACGCGAATTACACGCCGCTGTCGCCGCTGTCTTTCATCCGACGTACGGCCGCCGTGTTTCCCGAGCGCACAGCGGTGATTCACGGGGCCATCCGGCGCAGCTGGCGCGAAACTTTCGAGCGGTGCATTCGGCTGGCGGCAGCCTTGAAGGAGCGCGGCATCGGCGTGGGCGACACGGTTTGCGTAATGGCGCCTAATATACCCGAGCTGCTGGAGGCACATTTCGGCGTGCCCATGGCCGGCGCGGTGCTCAATGCGCTCAACATCCGGCTGGACGCCGAGACGATCGCTTTCGTCCTCCAGCATAGCGATTGCAAGGTGCTCATCACAGACCGCGAGTTTTCGGGCGTGATCGCGAAGGCGCTCGATCGAGTTGGCGACAAGCCGCTGGTCATTGACATCGACGACCAATATGCCCAAAGCGGCAAACTGCTGGGCGAGTTGACGTACGAGCAGTTTCTGGCGGAGGGCAACTCTAATTTCGCCTGGGAACTGCCGGGCGACGAATGGCAGGCGATCTCTCTCAATTACACCTCGGGCACCACGGGCAATCCCAAAGGAGTGGTGTATCACCACCGCGGCGCTTACCTGAACGCCGTTGGCAACGCCCTGACTTGGGCGATGCCGCACCACCCCGTCTATTTGTGGACACTGCCCATGTTTCACTGCAATGGCTGGTGCTTCCCGTGGACCATCACGGCGATGGCAGGTACACATGTATGCCTGCGGCAAGTCACGGCCAAGGGAATGTACGATGCGTTCGCCGATCTCGGCGTCACGCATCTGTGCGGCGCACCGATTGTCCTCGGAACTATAGTCAACGCGCCAGCCGCGCAGAAGCGGGATATCCGGCGAGGCATTCGGGTAATGACCGCGGGAGCAGCGCCACCGCCGGCGATCCTGGAGAAGATGCAGGGTCTCGGGTTCGATGTCACGCATGTTTATGGATTGACGGAAGTGTACGGTCCGGTGACGGTTTGCGCTTGGCACGAGGAGTGGGATGCCCTGCCGGTCTCCGAGCAGGCGACTTACAAGGCGCGACAAGGCGTCTGCTACGAGACGCTGGAAGGGCTGATGGTCGCCGACGCAGCGACCCTGAAGCCGGTGCCTAGCGACGGCGCAACCATGGGCGAGATCTTCCTGCGCGGCAACACCGTTATGCGCGGCTATCTGAAGAATGCCAAGGCCACTGAGGAAGCCTTCGCGGGCGGCTGGTTCCACACCGGAGACCTCGGAGTCATGCATCCGAACGGCTATATCGAATTGAAGGATCGTTCGAAGGACATCATCATTTCCGGGGGCGAAAATATTTCCACCATTGAAGTTGAGGCGGTGCTCTATCGCCATCCGGCGGTGCTGGAGGCCGGGGTAGTCGCGCGGCCCAACGAAAAATGGGGCGAGACACCCTGCGCCTTCATTACGCTGAAGGAGGGAGCCTCGGCCACCGAGCAGGAGATCATCGATTTCTGCCGCGAACGCTTGGCGCACTTCAAAGCGCCGAAGACCGTCATCTTCGGCCCCTTGCCGAAGACTTCTACGGGAAAGCTACAAAAATTCCGGCTGCGCGAGAGCTGCCCGCGAACTAACCCGCCCGGCCTCCGCGGAAAAACCCTGATCGCCTTCGATTTCCATGTCAGAGCCGGGTGTCGCTCCCGCCTAGTGACAGCTCATCGAGCTTTCTGTTTTTCGGTAGTGTCCTAATGGCGTGTGCCGCCGAAGTAGCGCCGGCATCCTTGCCGGCTGTCCCGAGGGCGTCCTCGCCCTCGGCTCGGCGGGCATGATGCCCGCCGGACAGCCGCCGGGACGGCGGCGCTACAGTCGCCGCGCGCGGGGTTAGGACATTACCGTTTTTCTGGCAGTTGCTCCCCTCCCGCTTTCTCTCAAACTTTCAAGCGCCAGTCTCACCGTGTTGCGGCAAATTTCCTTCCAGCAAGTCGTGCAGTCGGTTCGCCGGGCACCGCAATCCGATATAGAAGCTTCCGAACAGCGCATACACGGCACTGACGTGGTCGAAGCGCATCTCGTAGATCAGCTTCTTGAAAACCAAGGGATCGTCGGCGAACAGGTCGACGCCCCACTCCCAGTCATCAAACCCGATGGAGCCGGTGATGATCTGTTTCACCTCTCCGGCATAGCGGCGTCCGACCAGGCCGTGTTCATTCATCTGGCGCTGGCGTTCTTCCATGGGAAGCGTGTACCAGTTCTTGTCTTCGCCGCGCCGCCGGTCCATCGGATAAAAGCAGATGTACCGGTTCGGCGGCATCGCCGGAAACAGCCGCGGCTTCATCGCTTCTTTCTGGCGCGCGATGGTTTCCTGGATAGCGTGCTTCCATTCCTCCGAGTGCGGTTCCACGCCGCGATCGGCGAGCGCCTTGTAGGTCTTCAGCGACGACTCATACAGCCCCAGCTCAATCACCGACAAATAGGAAGTCGCAGGCTCCAGGAAGTCATTGAGTCGGAGCCGCGCCACGTCGAGCTCCGCCTGATTGAGTTGGTCGAAGCTCTGCGCGGAAGTGGACCAGCATCAGATCCCCTTTGTGTCCCAGCAACGAGAACAGCGCCGACTGCCCATCGGCCTTGGCTTCCATCTCGGCCAGCAGCCGCGTGGCTTCGGCGGCGATCTCGCGACGGGCGTTGTCGGGAGTGGAGCGCCATGCGGTCCAGCGGAAGCGCATCATCTGGTGAAGCGTGGCGTAGCCTTCAAGCGTCAGCGGCACGGCGGGGAGTTGCCCGGCGGCAACCGGGAGAGTTGACGGATGGGTTGGATTCATGGGCTTATTGTATCGGGTGATCGGGCCATCGGGTGATCGGGTCATCGAAAGTCAAAGGCATTTGAACTTAGATGGCCCGATGACCCGATGGCCCGATCACCCGATGCTTTCTCAGGTACCCCGGCCGCCACGGGACGCGGATTGCTCCAGTGTGCGCCGGTGTGCTAAAAGCAGCTATATGCGCAAATGGATGAGCGAGCGCTTGAAGCGCCGCAAGAAGGCCGGAGACGGCTCCACCAAGGAAGGAACCAAGGCACCCGAGCCCTTGCAGCCCAGGTTCTACGATAACGAGCCCACCGCGCCTCCCGACGTTCCCGCCGAGGCTCCAGTAGTCGAGTCGCGTCGCCCGTCGAGACCGGAGCCCGAGCCCGAAGCTCGCGCCTGAGCCCGCCTCGGCGCCCGCCGCAGCATCGGCGGCAGGTGAGACGCGAACACGAACGTCTCGCCGTCGTCGCAGCCGGGGAGGTCGTGGCGGATCTCGTGCACGGCCGGCAGCCGCTGAGCCCGCAGTGGCAGCAGAATCGTCCGTGGCAGAACCGTCTTCAGCCGAGGTGTCCGCCCCGGAACCAGCGGCTGCGGGGACGTCACAAGGACTTGAACCACAGGGGGCACAGAGGATCACAGAGGAAAGCGCTGCTCCGTTACCGGCTCCGGCTGCGCCGGTTCAAGCTGCGCCGGCTCCCGCCCGCGCCAGCAAGGGAACGGTAGTCCTGGCCATCGGGTTGCCGGGATCGGGCAAGAGTTCGTGGTTCAAGCGGCACAATATTCATCCACTTTCGAGCGATCTGCTGCGCGAACTTCTTTTCGATGACGCGCAGGAGCAGCGCTTTCAGGATCTGGTGTTTTCCAACCTGCGGTCGATGCTGAAGGCGAGGCTGATTGCGCGCCGTCCCATGAACTACGTGGATGCGACGAACCTTACGCCCCACGACCGCCATAGCTGGATCAAGCTGGCCAAGGATTACGGCTACGATGTGCAGGGCGTGTTCTTCGACGTCCCGCTGGAGGTTTGCCTGGAACGCCACCAGCGCCGCGGCCGCGCCGTCCCCGAAGATATCATGCGGAAGATGGCGGGCAAATTGAAGCCTCCGACCTTCGAGGAGGGCTTCTCGAAAATCACAGTTGTGCGGGTGAAACAGAAAGAAAGCAATACGTAGGGACGGCCGCCCTCGGCTGTCCAGGCGAGCAAAGCTCGCCTCGGGTTTGGTTTATTCACGCTTGCGGTCAAGAGCACTCCGGGGCTTCGCCCCTGGACAGCCGAGGGCGGCTGTCCCTACGTTAATCACCCCTTCAAATACGGCAGTAGTTCTCGAAACGCGGGCGCGCCCGACGACCGCAGCAGTTCGTAGATCATCATTTCGGTCGAGGACAGAATGGTTCCGGCCGCGCGCATGCGGTCCAGCCCGATTTTCCAGTTTAATTCCGTCCGCGAGCTGACTGCGTCCGAAGCCACATGCACCAGATAGCCCTCCCGGAGCGCCCCCATCGCAGTCTGCATCACGCAGATGTGGGTTTCCATACCGCACAGCAGTACGGTCGTCCGCTGGCCCGGTAGGCGCTTCAGCAATGAGCAGAACGCCTCGCTGCCGAAGCAGGAGAACATCAGCTTGTCGATGGGCGGGCTCTCCGGCAACAAGGACGCGATTTCCGGCACGGTGTTACCCAAGCCTTTCGCGTATTGTGTCGTCACCAGCGCCGGCATCTTCAGGATTCCAGCCAGGCGAATCAGCAGCTGGATATTTCGCACCAGCCGTTCTTTTTCCCAGATCGGCGGCAGCAATTTTTCCTGCATGTCAACGACGATGAGAGCGCACTGCTCGGCCTCAAGTGGACGACGCGCCATCTCGGCGTAGTCGGTGTCAATTCGGGTGATATTTCCGGTGAAAGTTTCTGTGAAAGTTCCGCTGCTGGACATAGCGACTCCTCGCAAGGCTGCAAACAATTTTAACGCCGGGTCTCGTATCTGGCGCGTCCACCGGCAAGAGTACACCGTTTTGCAGTGGCGGCAAAATGGTTTAGAATCGCAGCGTAGCCTCGTCGTTCAACGGTAGGACATCTGCCTCTGGAGCAGAGTATCGGGGTTCGAATCCCTGCGAGGCTGCCAACCTTTTCAGTCGGTTACGTCCTTCCCATTACCTGCCAGTCGGAATCAACAATTAGAGGAGAGTCGGTCTCAAGCGCGAGCACTATGGCTTCCGTTTGACGCTGTGGCCCACGGCCACCAGGAAAATAGCGCTCTTGCCTTCGGCGTGTGGGGAGAAGAAGCGGGTCACTTCGTCGTCGTAAAAGGTGAGGCCGGTGGCGCCCAGGCGCTGGGCGTAGGCCGCCAGATAGAGTTTGCCGCCTAGGATGCCGGCTTCAAGCTGCACCGCCCGATACCCCCGATTTCCAAAGCGATCGAATATCGGCCGTAAGTCTGCCAGGAAGAAAATGTCCACGGCGGCGTCGGCAGGCAACTGCTGCTCTAATCCGAGATACCCAGCCTGGTCGCGAAAATTTCCATGCTTTAGACACTCGAGCACTCCACGGTCGCGGTGGAAGACGTACGCTCCGGAATCGAGACCCTCGACGGCATGGACAATCAGGTAGAGGTGGTTGAGTTGAGATCCCATCGGATCTGAGCAAAGTCAGCCGGCACTCCGCGCGTAGCCCGGTCCAGCATGGTGGAGAGCTGCGCCAGGCTGATCGGCGTGCGCGCAAACTTGGCGGCTGGAGCCGCGGCGCAGAATGACCTGCTCGATCGGATCACGAGGCATTTCGCCATCGGATAGAGGCTGGAGCCGAACGACGGGTCCCGCGGGCGGCGGAGAACTAGGCATTACCGTATCCGGCGCAGTACGCCCGCGCCATGCCGCAACTTCTTCCGCCGAATCGAGCGAAGAGGCGGCGTGCATTTCGCGCATGAGCGGATAGTCAACCTCGTCCCGAGAGAGCGGGACAGTTTCGAAGCCGAGCGGGGAGATCTCCGCCAGCGTTCGGGAAATGGTCTGCGAAGGCGGCGCGGTTTGCCCAGAAAGCGCCGAGTCATGACCAAGGGCGACCAGCGAGAAGGCCACCTCGCGCTGGGAATCGACATCCAGCAGGCGGTTCACCGTCGCGTCCACAAAACCGCACACTACCTTGGCGGGCAGCCCCAGGGCGGTAGCGACGGCCAGCAGGTTGGCGAGCATCGTGCCGTTGTCCCAGCCGAAATGGCGGTAGGTTCGTGCCTGATACTTCCAGGCATTGCGCCAGTAGGTGCAGGTGCAGACGATGGTCAGCGGCGCGTGAGCGATGGCGGGTTCGCCGCCGGTGGCCTCGACGAGGACACTGCGATAGTCTCCGGCACGCAGCCGGCGCAAGCCGAACTCGGCAGGGGCGAAGTGATAGACGCCAGCCTGAAGGTTCGGCGAGTTCGCGGCAAACCAGATAGAGCTCGACTTCGTAGAGCGCTCCCGTGCACGCGGCAGCGCGAAAATAGATTTCGCCGCCCGAATACTTTCTCTGCCGGGTAATGCCTGCGGAAAGGTATAGGAGTTGGGCAACGGCCTCTAAGTCCGGCGCCGCGTTTGTCTGAGACGGGAACGCTGCCGGCGATCGCAGAAAGGGCGGCCACCCCAGTCTGGCGCACCTCAGTTGGCATGCGCGATGGCTCCAGCGCGGGATAGATCTTGAACGGCAAGGGCTGGTTGCGCAAAGTCCAGGAAATGCGGGTTGGTGCGAACGCTGGTGTAGGAATGCTTCGTAACTTCGTGGTAGTTCCAGGCGGCTTCGGCATTGGCGTTCGTGGGCATGGCTGGCGCCGAAAGGCTTGACAATCGTAGCGCACGAGCCTAACATTGAAATTGAGCAGGCACCTTGTCTTATTCGTACTCTTTTCAGGTTCTCTAACCAAGTTAGCCTAACTGAAAACGATCTCCTCTTCGATTGCTCTGAGGAGAAACCTGAGTCACGACATCACGGATCCGCTGGTCATTGTGTTGCCAGCGAGAAAACCAAGGACTCATTGAGAACCACTGTGTGGTTTTCGATTGCGAATGGCAAGTGGGAAAACGGGGAGCCGGCTTACTATTGCCTCCCTTCTGTTGGTAGTCACTTTTTTTGTCAGATCGACGGAAAACAGAAAGGAACCATGAAAAACATCAAGTTTGTTGTGAAAGTGAACCGTGGCGCTCATGCCCCTCAATACGTGCAGCGCGTTGATAAGGTTCCCATCCAGACGACAACCGACCGCAAGCTGGCCCTGGTAATGGGTAGGTTTACAGCCGAAGACGCGGTCAAATCCATGCAAACTTCCCACTGTAACCCGGAATTAGTATCCGTACGGGTTAGCGTCTAGCATTTTCGGGTATCTGGCCTCGTCGAAGCAGCAGCATCGAATAGGAAGCACGACTATCCCCCATATGAGCCGGGCGGGTTAGGTTACGCCACGCTCGCTCGACGGATAAATTATGCAAAAACGTGAATGTTCGGAGTGCGGTGGGGAATTGGTTCTGGCAGTGCGCGCGAACCAACCCCCTCCGAGTAACGGTGGGCCAAGCCTTATGACCACCGCCTTCACAAGCTGGAGATGCGGCACCTGCGGCTGTGCCTTTACCGCAGCGCAACTTCGCGAAGACAAGCGAACGCTCAAAACGATCCAACACGCGTAAGTGCTTAGCCAGCAAATCCCGTACTAAGGAACCTCTGATTAAGTCAGTTGACGAAGGGCTTTGAAAGGGCATGGCTTCAGCCATGCAGCTAAAGCCCAGCTACACAAGCGGCTCTAGCCGCTGAGGGTCGTATTTTGACGCAACCTGGCTCTCCAATGAAGACTTAATCAGGGTTTTCCTAATCCCCCGAAGGCATCAGTTCGTCAGACGCCTCCCAGCAAACGGCCATCAGCGATGGATCGGTGAACAACGGATCGGTGAACGACTGATTGGCGAACAATGCATCGCCCGTTGCCATCCGGTTCGTGATGGCATGGCCATTTCCCGGCACTGCGAGTTGATCGATGACGTCGCTGAACTGGGCCTCCTCAGTTGAGCCCTCGAGCGCCATGGTGGACGTGGTGCCTCCGCTGATGACCTGCTGTACGGCATCGAAGTATCCCGTTCCGACGAAGCGCTGGTGCTTGACCGCTTCATAACCGACCTGCTGCTCGCGGAGGAATTCCTTTTCCTGCAGTCGAGAGTAAGCGGACATGCCGGCCTGCTTATAGCCGCGGGCGAGTTCGAACATGGCGAGGTTGAGGGCGTGGAACCCCGCCAGTGTAACGAACTGGAACTTGTAGCCCATGCTGGCAAGCTCATGTTGGAAGCTGGCGATGGTCGCGTCGTCCAGATTCTTCTTCCAGTTGAACGAGGGCGAGCAGTTATAGGCCAGCAACTTGCCGGGATAAACCTCGTGCACGCATGCGGCGAATTCGCGTGCTTCCTCGATATCGGGCTTGGAGGTTTCGCACCAGAGAATATCCGCATACGGCGCGTAAGCAATGGCGCGGGCGATGGCGATCTGCAAGCCGCCCTCAATGTAGTAGAAGCCTTCGACGGTGCGCTCGCCGGTGACGAATTCGCGGTCGCGCGGATCGACGTCGCTGGTCAGAAGATTGGCGCTGTCGGCGTCGGTGCGCGCCATGATCAGCGTAGGCACGCCCATTACATCGGCGGCGAGCCGGGCGGCGACCAGTTTCTGGATCGCCTCGGAGGTCGGCACCAGGACTTTGCCCCCCATGTGGCCGCACTTTTTGGCCGATGAAAGCTGGTCTTCAAAATGAACGCAGGCGGCGCCCGCCTCAATCATGGCCTTCATGAGTTCGAAGGCGTTGAGGTTGCCGCCGAATCCCGCTTCGGCGTCGGCAATGAGCGGAGCGAACCAGTTCGTGCCATTGTGGCCTTCGGCGTGATGGATCTGGTCGGCCCGCATCAGCGCCTGATTGATGCGGCGGCACAGATTAGGCACGCTATCGGCCGGATAGAGGCTTTGGTCGGGGTACATCTGTCCGGCATTGTTGGCGTCGGCGGCGACCTGCCAGCCGCTTACATAGATGGCCTTCAATCCAGCTTTCACTTGCTGGACGGCCTGGTTGCCGGTCATGGCGCCGAGCGCTGGGACGAAGGACTCTGCCGTGTCCTGCAGCATGTTCCACAGCCGCTCCGCGCCGTGGCGCGCGAGCGTGTGTTCGATCTGGAACGAGCCCCGAAGGCGGTTGACATCCTGTTGGGTGTACGGACGAGTGATACCACGCCACCGTGGGCTGGTCTGCCAGTTGCTGGTTTGCCGGTTGCTGGTTTGCCGGTTGAAATTCGTCATGTGTCTATCCCCACGCAAAGTTTTGCGTCCTGCGTGCAGTAGACCCCGGCTTGCCCTTTCAAACAAACCGCGCTGTCCGCCCTGTCCTACTGGTCCGAAATGACCTAGTGGGGAGGAAGCAGGCTTTGCGTTGGCACATCGACGTGGGATTACAGTGCCGGAATTCGTGGCTGCAGCGGTCTCGCTATGCTCCGATTGACAACTGATGGAGGAGTTTCTTGACGCTTGCCAGTTATGATTTATTGGACTAGAACGTCAATGAATGGTGATGGGCGCACGCAGGAGTCATTCCGCCAACCTGCCGATTGACGCAGGCTTCCTCTCGCAGTTACAGGGACATGTTGCGGCGCGTGAGATCGAGCGCGGGATGGCCTGTCTGCGATCGCACCAGGAGCTGATCGAGAAGTTCGATCCCTGCCAGGAAAATGCCGCTCGACTGCTGGCCCATCTGGCGATATGGACGGATATCGGATTCAGCGGGCCGCCACTCCGGGAGCTTCTGCAACGTTTTGAACACTTTGAACCAGGATTACGGTCGAAGCTCTCAATCGCCGAGTACATCTGCCTGCGCATGACCGAGGGCGTGGCTGCGATGGCGGATGAAGCGGAGGAAAAGGCGATTGGTCATTTTGACTTCGTCCTGAGTCTGGGGCAGGAACTGGACGACCGGTTTCTGCTGGCCATCGTTTATTTCTGGAAGGGGCGCTGCCTGCGGCGAAGAGGCGACTACGACGAAGCCCTGATCTACACCGGCAAAGGAAGAGACCTGGCGCTGGCGTTAGGCCATCTGCGTATGGCGGCGGTGATGCAGGTGCTCGAGAGCTGGCTTTTGTTTCAGCAGGGCAAATGGAAAGAAGCCATGCGCATATCCCATGCGGCGGAAAGCGCGCTGCGCGAGACCGACGACTATGTGACGCTCGGCAACATTCAATCCTTCTACGGGCGAATGGCGCGCCGGGAAGGCCGTTTCGACAAAGCGATTGAGTTTTTCGAGAGCGCCATTCGCTATTACGGCAAGCGCGACCCGCGGCATCCGAACCTGGCGCGATCGCTGGCCAACATGGCGCTCGCCAAGCGCGGGATCGCTCTGCAGTTGCAGAAAAGAATTGACCGCGACGCCCAGCGGCGGCGGAAGACCTCGTCCAAGCGCCAAGGTAAGCCCGGCGCAACGGGCCTCGGTTCTCGAAATCACGATGCTCGAAATCAGGATTCGAACGAGCAGGATTCGCACAACCAGGATTCGCGCGATCAGGATTCTCTCCAGTCTGACTATCGCGGCCGCTTGGCCCAGCTTCGCCGCGAAGCGCTTGAGCACCTGGAGGCCGCCCGGGCCATCTACCAGAAACACCCGAACCATCACGGAGCCGGCACGGTTTACCTGAATGCCGCGTACATCCATCTCGATAGCGGAGACTTTCAGCGCGCCGAAGAGGAAGCCGCCTCGGCGTACGACGTGGCCGAAGAGAAGCAGGACTACATTCTGATGGGCCGGGCGCGTATTCTGCAGTGCATGATTGAAAATGCGAAGGTGGAGGAAGAGATCGGAGAAGGCGCTGATCCGGGAAGCCATGCGCGCCGCGCCCTCGAGTTCAGTCAGGAGGCGATTGATCTGGCCAAGCATACCCAGCATCATCTGCTGCTCGCAAACGCGCATCTGTGGCAAGGATTGACACGGTGCAATTCGTTTTTCGATAATTCGGAAGCGGCGCGCGAGTCTTATGACCTGGCGCGGGCATCCTGCGGGTCGAATCAACCCGACCACACCATGTGGCAGGATATGCAGACCTTGGGCGCGAAGATTCTTCGCAAGGCAAGTATCCATCCGGCGCTGAAGGCGTGGTCGCAGGGCGCGGTGGGCGAGAAGACGTTCCGGCAAATCAGCGAAGAATTTGCGGAGATTGTGATCGCACAAGTCTGGGAGCGCGAAGGCCGTAAAGTATCTCGAGTGGCGGCCCGGCTCTCGATTTCTCCCAAGAAAGTGCGGCGCATCCTGGCGCGAGTGGGACGGCGAAAGCCGCGGCAACGTTAGGGAAATTGTTGACCGGCGCGTAGCCGGAGGGACGTTCGGAATCCGGAGCGATCGCGGCCTGGGTTGGTTATATGGACGTGTAATTTGCTTCCCAGCAATATATACAAGTAAAATAGTAGAGTTAGTGGTGTTGACTGGCGGCGGGTAGTCTGAGATGCGAATCGCTGCCGACTCCGCGAATCGAAAGAATCGATTCGCAATTCCGAGAATCGAAAATTTATGAAAATCGCAAAGGATGTAACGGAACTGATTGGCCACACGCCGCTGGTGCGTCTGAACCGGGTTACGAAGGGAGCGGTTGCCGACGTGGTGGCGAAGCTGGAAAGCCAGAATCCCCTGGCCAGCGTAAAAGACCGCATTGGCGTTAGCATGATTGCCGATGCCGAGAGTTCCGGACGGATTCAGCCCGGCAAAACCGTTCTGATCGAGCCCACCAGCGGCAACACCGGAATCGCTCTCGCCTTTGTAGCGGCCGTGAAAGGCTACAAGCTCATCCTCACCATGCCCGAGACCATGAGCCTGGAGCGGCGCGTGCTGCTGCTGGCTTTGGGCGCGGAAATCGTCCTTACGCCGGGTCCCCGGGGAATGAAGGGAGCGATTCTGAAAGCCGAGGAACTGATTGCCAGCACTCCCAATTCCTACATGCTCCAGCAATTCGACAACCCCGCCAATCCGAAGATTCACTTCGAAACCACCGGTCCCGAGATTTGGGAAGACACCGACGGGCGCGTGGATTTTCTGATCTCTGGCGTTGGCACGGGCGGGACGCTCACCGGCGTCTGCGAATACATCAAACCAAAGAAGCCGTCGTTCAAGGCGGTGGCCGTCGAGCCGGCAGACAGCGCAGTCCTCTCCGGCGGACCACCCGGGTCGCACAAAATTCAGGGAATCGGCGGCGGTTTTATTCCCAGCATTCTGCGCCGGGATTACATTGACGAGGTCATCACCGTTACCAATGACGAGTCGATTGACATGGCGCGGCGGATGCCGCTCGAAGAAGGTCTGCTGGTCGGCATCTCTTCGGGAGCGGCGGTGGTCGCGGCTTTGAAGGTGGCGAACCGCCCGGAAAATGCCGGGAAATTGATCGTTGTGGTTCTGCCGTCGTTCGGCGAGCGCTACTTGAGTAGTATCCTCTTCGAAGGACTCCGGAACCAGGCGTTGCAGATTCCGACGTCGCAGCTTCCGGCCTGATCTTTAATCTTGGATCTTTGAATCTTGGGCCCATGCCGCATCTCTTGTCGCACATCCGCGAAGATGTTGCCACCGTGCTGGAGCGCGACCCGGCCGCCCAGTCGCGTCTGGAGGTTTTTCTCTGCTACTCCGGCCTGCATGCGGTGTGGTTCCATCGCGTCAATCATTGGCTCTGGAACCATCGTTTCTTCTTGATGGCGCGCCTCTTGTCGCAGGTTTCGCGCTTCCTGACCGGGACCGAAATTCATCCGGGCGCAAGACTGGGCCGCCGATTTTTCATTGATCACGCCCTGTCTGTGGTGATCGGTGAGACGGCGATCGTCGGCGACGATGTAACCCTCTACCAGGGAGTGACGCTTGGCGGCACTGGTAAGGAGCACGGCAAGCGCCATCCCACGCTCCTCGACAACGTCGTCGTCGGCAGTGGCGCCAAGATCTTGGGCAATATCACCGTTGGCCACAATTGCCGCATTGGCGCTGGCTCGGTCGTGCTGCGCAATGTGCCCGACAATTCCACCGTCGTCGGGGTCCCCGGACACATCATTCTTCGCGAAGGCAAGCGCGTCGTCATCACCGACCCCAAACTGATCAACGACCCCCTTTCCGAAGCCTTGTCCGCGGTCGCCTCTGAGGTAAACCGGTTAGCGGAACGAGTGCGTGAGCTGGAGGGCACGGGCGGAAGCGAGCCGCTTTCCGCATCCCTGCAACGGATCATCGAAGATGTCGATTACCAGATCTAGGAGCCGGTGGCGAAGTCTCCCAGCCTCATGGCATTGTCATCCTGAGCGAAGCGAAGGACCTGCTGTTCGCCGCAAGAAGCATCTCCGCGAAGAAAAGCTGAACCTACGGTTTCACGTTGTAGAATGGCAAGATGCCGTTACAACCAGGAAGTCCCACGTTTAACAAGAAGCGCACGCCGCCTCCGGACGAGACGTTTGAAGAAGCGGCCTATCTGAAGGCGCTGGGGGAAAAGCAGAGGGTCGTGAGCCTGAAGCTGGCCGACGGCGAAGTGGTCCGCGGCTGGATTGAATACTACGACAAGAATATGGTGCGCGTGACGCGCGAGGATGGTCCGAATCTGTTCATCTTCAAGCACGAGATCGTATATATCGCAGAAGACGGGAAGAAGAAGTAGCTTGGAGCAGTTCTCAGTTCCCGGTTCTCCGGTTCTCAGTTCCCGGTTCTCAGTTCTCAGTAATCGAGGGGCCGGAAAACGAAAGTCTAGACGTCGCATGACATCCCATCCATCCCTGGACCTTATTTCTCCGATGCAGGCGATGGCTCGCGAAGCGGGCAGCCTGCTGATGGACTATTTTCGGCAGCACGTGAAGATTGAATATAAGGGCGACGTGGACCTGGTCACGGTGGCCGATCGCAAGTCGGAGGCGCTGATTCTGGAAAGGATTCGCCACCAGTTTCCCACTCATGACGTGATGGGTGAAGAGGGAGCGCGCATCGAAACCGGCGGCGAGTACAAGTGGTACGTCGATCCGCTCGATGGCACAACGAACTTTGCGCACGGCTATCCGGTGTTTTGCGTTTCGCTCGCGGTGGAACGCCGGGGACAACGGATCGCGGGAGTGATTTACGATCCGACTCGCGACGAGATGTTCGTCGCCGAACTGGGCAGTGGCGCGCGGCTGAACGGCAAGGCGATCCACGTGTCGACCACGCCGAACTTGGGGGAGTGCCTGGTCGCCACCGGTTTTCCCAGCCACAAGCGGCATAAGAACCCGAATATTTATTTCTATCACCAACTCACGTTGCGCACCCACGGGGTGAGGCGGGCGGGGTCGGCCGCGCTTGATCTGTGCTATGTCGCGTCGGGCCGGTATGACAGCTTCTGGGAATTTAATCTCAATCCATGGGATACGGCGGCGGGCGTGCTGATCGTCGAAGAGGCCGGCGGGAAGGTCACGGACTTTTCGGGCGGCCCGTTCCAGATTGCAAGCCGCGAGACGCTGGCATCGAATCGGTTGGTGCACGATGCGCTCGTGCACGAGTTTCAGGAGATCCTCGCAGGCCGGGGCTTGGAGCCGTTGCCCAGTCCGGTCGCCTACGCGAACGATCGAAGATTGTAATGGGGAACCGGTTGTCCGTGTGGTGGCGGGGCTTTGCCCCGCCGGGACGGGGCAGAGCTCCCGTCACCACACAAACGCCCGGCGCTCCACCGTCTCTTTGCCGGCGGTACAATTACCTACGTGGGTTCGTCTCTTCTTGAACGCCAGATCGAAAAGCGCCCCGACAAAGTGCGGCTGCAAGGGCGCATTCTGTTTCTCACCGAAGACCCGGATCTGATCAAGAAGCAACTGGCGGGTTGGGATCTGCCGTGGGATACGAAGAACCCCGCCAACAATCCCAAACTCCGCGACGACATTTCGACGGACGAGATTACTCCCGCGCATTGTTGCTTCTACTTTGATCGGACGCTCGGCGAGATCCCCTACGTTGGCTTGCGGTGCGGCGACACGCTGCCGATTGGGCGCGGCGATGTGAAGAAAGGCGGCTTCGTGTGCTCGGTGAGCGGCAAGCGGCGCGGCAAAGGCTCAAGTCGCGAGCAGTCGCCTTATGCCGAGATGTGCGCCGGAATTCAAGTCGCGATTGGCGAGAATATTGAGCGCATCTACAAACAGAACTGCCAGAACCTCGGGTTGCTGACTTCGACCAACTTTTCTTTGATCGACCGGATTCGCGCCGGGGAAGAAATCGCGCTCAGTGAATTCACCGCCGGGGAAGACGAGATCACGAAGCAAGTGATCGAGTACGGGGGATTGTTTCCGTTCAATGTGGCGCGCATGCAGGGGAAAGTTTTTCTGCCGGCTATCACGACTGAGAGACGGCCGATGACTTTGGCGGAGAAGATTTTTGCGGCGCACATGATCTCAACAGCATCGGAGACTGCCGAACTGCGCTCGGCTGGACGGACGAATGCGTCCGTCCCTACGTGTTACGTTCGGCCGGGCGATACCGGCTTCACGCGCGTCGATCTGCGATTCAGTCATGAGTACGTCACGCCCATGGCGTCGATTTTTTACGAGCAATACGTAGGCAAGGATGTTCCGGTGAACGACGCTTCGAGCATCCGTTTCTTTCGCGACCATCTCACCTTCCTCGACGAAGTGATCTCGGAAGAAAAGAAAAAAATGGGGCTGCTCGATTTGGCCACGCAACTCAAGCTGAAGCAGGAGGAGTTCGCCAGGCAGCAAGGAATCAAACTGCACGGCGAACTCACCGACCGCAAAGGTTCGGAGGGCATCTGCCACTCGGTGATGCTGGAGACTTATGCGCTGCCGGGGCAGGTGAACGTTGGCTCTGATTCGCACACGCCGCACGTCGGCGCCATCGGATGCATCGCCTTCGGCATCGGGACGACGGACCTATTCAACTCCTGGATTACGAAAGACGTTCGCGTCAAGGTGCCGGAGTCGGTCAAGATCGTCATTCGGGGCAAGCGGCATGCGAACGTCACGGCGAAAGATTTCATCCTGAAGATTCTTTCCCTCGATTACGTGCGCAGCGGCAAGGCGTTGGCGAAGGTGATGGAGTATGCAGGCGAAGCGGTCGAGGCGCTCTCGGTGGACGAGCGCGCCACCATGACGAATATGGCGGCCGAAATCGGAGGCTTTACCGGCATCGTGGCTCCGGATGAAAAGGTGGTCGCGTTTCTGATGGAACGCCGGGGTCTGCAACGCGCCGAAATCGAGAAGATGATCGCAGGGCTCGAAAGCGATCCGAACGCCGAATACGCCGATGTGATCGAACTCGACGCGGCCGAGATCACGCCCATGGTCGCGACTCCGGGCGATCCCGGCAACGGCAAATACATTCGCGAACTCAACACTCCTGTGCCGATTGAAATCGCCTACGGCGGAACCTGTACGGCGGGGAAGAACGAAGACATGGATATGTACGCGTCCGTTCTCGCCGACGCTTTAAAGCAAGGGAAACGAGTTTCGAAGAATGTCGAGTTCTGGATCCAATTCGGCTCCCAGGAAACGCGCGAGTACTCGAAGCGCAAAGGCTATCTTGAAATCTTCGAGCAGGCGGGCGCGCACGTGATCGAGCCCAGTTGTGGCGCGTGCATCAATGCGGGGCCGGGAGTATCGACGCGTCCCGACCAAGTGGTGATCAGCGCGCAGAACCGAAATTTTCCCGGACGCAGCGGGCCGGGGCAGTTGTACCTGGCGTCGCCGCTGACCGTCGCAGCGAGCGCGGTGGCTGGTTATATCGTCGAGTACGAACCCTCGAACGCGCAAATATCCCCGCTTCACCTTGTGCGCTAATCCTCCTTCCTGCCGTCGCTGCCTGGGTGCGAAGATCAGCTTCCTTATAATGAAAGTTCTGGTAGAAGCATGATCCGTCCGGACTACAAAGAGTTCGCCCGATTGTCGCGCGGCGCCACGCTGGTTCCGGTGGCGAAGTCGATCTCTGCCGACCTGCTGACGCCGGTTTCCGCCTTTCTCGCCGTGGCTGAGGGAGAGCCCGACGCCTTCTTGCTGGAGTCGGTCGAAGGTGGAGAAAAGATTGGACGGTATACGTTTCTCGGAGTGCGCCCGTTTCTGCGGCTGCAGTCGCGCGGCAATGAGATCAGAATCGAACGCGACCGCATCAAGAAAGTCGAGCGGCGCACGGGAAATGTTTTCGCAGTTATCAAGGAATTGCTGCAGCAGCATCGTCCAGCGGCAATGGAAGGCTTGCCACCGTTCACCGCCGGCGCCGTCGGTTATTGCGCGTATGACATCATACGGCGCCTGGAGAACATCGGAGAGCACGCTACGGATGACCTGGACGTTCCCGATTGTGTGCTGATGTTTTTCGATCGCGTGCTCGCCTTCGATCATCTGCGGCACCAGATCCATATTGTGGCCTCGGCGGATGTGACGGAAGCCGCGACGCGGGAAGCGCTCCGAGTTGCCTACGAGCGCGCCGTGAACGACATTGCGCGCATCGAGAAGAAACTCGCCGCAGGTTGGAAGCCGGCGCACTGGCGCAAAGCAGCCACCAAGTCAAAGCTGGCGACGCGAGCGGGAACTCCGAAGCCACGCACTTCCAAGCCGAGGTTCCTGGAAAGCGTGCGCCGGGCCAAGGAGTACATCGCCGCCGGGGACATCTTCCAGGTCGTGCTTTCGCAGCGCTGGGATTTCGAGCCGGGAGTCGCCCCGCTCGATCTCTACCGCGCGCTGCGGACCGTGAATCCGTCGCCGTATATGTATTTCTTGCGGTTTGGCGGCGGACGGAAGGATGGCGGGCGAAAAGATCCCGGAGAAATGCACGTGCTCGGTTCGTCTCCCGAAATGCTGGTGCGGGCCGCTGCAGGAGGACGAAAGCTCGAATACCGTCCCATTGCCGGGACGCATCCGCGCGGACGCGACGAAGCGGAAGATGCGGCGCTCGAAAAGAAAATGCTCGCCGACGAGAAGGAACGCGCCGAGCACGTGATGCTAGTGGATCTTGGCCGCAATGATCTGGGCCGAGTCAGCGAGTATGGGTCGGTAAAGGTTCGCGCACTGATGTACGTAGAGCGCTACTCGCACGTGATGCATCTGGTTTCGGCGCTCGAAGGCCGGCTGCGTCCTGAACTGGATGCGATGGACGCCTTTGCCGCGTGCTTCCCCGCGGGAACGCTCAGCGGCGCGCCGAAAGTTCGCGCCATGCAGATCATCGAAGAACTGGAGCCGACGCGGCGTGGAGTGTACGGCGGGTCCGTGCTCTACGCCGATTTCGCGGGCAATCTGGATTCGTGCATCGCGATTCGCACTCTGCTCATGAAAGGCAAGAAGGCATACTTGCAAGCGGGCGCGGGAATCGTAGCCGATTCCGATCCGCAGCGTGAGTTTGAAGAGACGGAGAACAAGGCGCGAGCCGTGCTGCGGGCAGTAGAGATGGCGAGGGGCAGCGAATAGAATCTCACCGATCGTCTCCGGCCTCGAAGCGATAACCCACCCAGGGATCGGTCACAATGTAGCGCGGGGAATTGGGCGAGGGTTCCAGCTTCTTGCGGAGTTGCGCAACGAACACGCGCAGGTATTCGACCTGTTCTGTGCTTTCACCGCCCCAGACGGCGCCCAGCAAGGCGCGATGCGTCACCACTTTGCCGGCGTGGCGGGCCAGATACGCGAGTAAGTCAAATTCCTTCGGCGTGAGGTGGACCGCGCGGTCCTTCACAAAAACGCTGCGAGCTCCGGGATCGATCTTGAAGTCGCCCGCTTCTATCGGCTCCAGTTCCGACTCTTCCTTCCGGGTGCGGCGAAGATTGGCGCGGACGCGCGCCAGGAGTTCCTCCATACCGAACGGCTTGGTCACGTAGTCGTCCGCGCCCGCATCCAGAGCCTTGACCTTGGTCCGCTCCTCACCCCGCACCGAGAGCACGATGATGGGAATTTGCGTCTTCGTCCGCAGTTGCCGGCACAACTCCAGTCCGTCCATGTTGGGCATCGTCAGGTCGGTGATGACCAGATCCGGCGACCAGTCTTTCATGATCTCCAGCGCAGTCTCGCCGTCGTTGGCCACGCGAATGTCATATCCGTGACTGGAAAGAGAAGTCCGCAGCACCCGCGTGATCTGGGATTCGTCGTCCACCACCAGAATGTGTTTATGCTCCAACGTTTGTGCTCCAGCTCTTATGCTGCGAGATTCCCAATCAGCCGGGTTCCTGCGTCACGATGTGCACGTCCACCGCCGGGGCGTCGCGCAAAAATTGATGGATCGCCGAAAGATAGAAATATCGTTTCCAGCCCCGCGTCGCGGAGCGTCCGAAAACAACTTGCGTGATGTGTTTCTCGTTGACGAATTCCGCGACCGCCTCAGCCACGCTCTTCCCCTTCAGCCGCACCACCGAGGCTCCAACGTTTTCCGCGAAGCGCACGTTGGCGGCCAAGGTTCGCTGATTCGCTTCGCTGGTATCCTGCCCCAGGTCGGTATAGACCACAAAGAGCTCGGCATTCATGGCCTGCGCCATGCGCGCCCCGCGGGCAACCAGATACTGCGCCGCCGGGTTCGAACTGATGCATACCGCAATCCGCTCGCGGATGGCAACCGCCGCTCGATCTTCCTGTTCCTCTCCGCGGTGCTGTTCCAGGCTTAGATCCACCTGTTGAGCCACCTGGCGCAATGCCAGTTCGCGCAAAGCGATTAAGTTGGTCTCGCGGAAAAAATTTCCCAGCGCCCGCCCCACGCGTTCCTGCGGATAAACGTCGCCGCGCCGCATGCGGTTCTGCAACGCCTCCGGAGTCAGGTCGATCATCACCTCTTCATTGACTCTTTGCAGCACCCAGTCCGGAACCGTTTCCCGCACCTGGATCCCGGTGACTCCCTGCACCGTCGGGGTCACGCTCTCCAGATGCTGGATATTCATGGTGGAGAGAACGTCGATCCCCGCATCCAGCAGTTCCAGCACGTCTTCATAGCGCTTGCGATGCTTGCTGCCCTCGATATTGGTGTGCGCCAATTCGTCCACCAGCGCGACGCAAGGCTTGCGCGCGAGAATGGCGTCCACGTCCATCTCTTCGAAGAGCGCGCCCTTGTACTCGATCGTCTTGCGCGGCACGACTTCCAGATTCGTGATCAGGTCGGCCACCGCTTTCCTTCCGTGGGTTTCCACCACTCCGATCACCACATCTTCGCCGCGGGTGTGCCGCCGGATCGCCTCGGTCAGCATGGTGTGGGTCTTGCCCACGCCAGGAGCATATCCAAGAAAGAGCTTGAACCTGCCGCCCTGCTTCTTCGTCGGCGAACATTCCTCCAGCCACTGTTCGGGTGTCTTGGGCATCGCGATTATTGTCGTTGAGACATCGGACTTTGTCGATGTGGAGAAAGAAGGTCAAGGTTTCAGGGGAAGGTCAGAGGTTAGAGGTCAGATTGCAGAGGTTAAATCATCACACAAACAGCGCCCCCGATCCTGGGATCTAACCTCTGCAATCTGACCTCTAACCTCTGACCTCATTTTCCTGCCTTTCGACTACAATCGCCTCGTGAAAGCCGTCGCCAGATCCGGAACCGGATACCTGATCGCGGCGCTGTCTGTAGCCGGAATTACTCTCGTCGGCTACCGCTGGCTCCATCTAAATCCGACCACCGTGGCGCTCGCTTTCTTACTGGGCGTCCTCGGGATCTCCGCCTCCTGGGGCTTGCGGCAAGCCGTTTTCTTGTCGGTGATCGCCACCCTCGCTTTCAATTACTTATTTCCTGCCTCCGATCGGCACCTTCACCATTGCCGACCCGCAGAACTGGATCGCACTGTTCGCCTTCCTGGTCACCGCGGCAGCGGTCAGCGAACTGTCGGACCGCGCCCGGCGCGGCGCGCGCTCTGCCGTCGAGCGCCGGCAGGAACTGGAACGCCTCTACGCCTTCAGCCAGTTGCTGCTTTCGAGCGACAACCCGGCCGAGTTGTTGAATCTGATTCCCCGCTACATCGTAGACTCGTTCGGCATCCGATCAGCCGCGATTTCGCTCTCCAGCCGCAGCGACATTTATCGCTCCGGCCCCACCATCGACGGATTGGAATCGCACGATCTCCAATTGATCTGCGTGCGCGGCGAACCGCGGTTCGACACCGTCCATCAACTGGCCTTCATGCCGCTCCGCATGGGCATGCGCGTGGTGGGCAGCATGGGCGTCTCCGGTTCGGTGCTTTCGCGGCAAACCCTGGAGGCCATCGGCAGCCTGGTGGCCATCGCCATCGAGCGCGCCGGCGCCGTCGAAAAACTCAGCCGCGCCGAGGCCGCCCGCGAAAGCGAGCAATTGCGCTCCGTCCTGCTCGATTCGGTCACGCATGAGTTTCGCATCTCCGCTCACCGCCATCAAAGCGTCGGTGACCGTCGCTTCTCGGCAGCCCCAATCATTCGCCGGAGGAGAGACAGGAACTGCTGACCATCATCAACGAGGAAAGCGATCGGCTCAACCGGCTGATCGGAGAAGCCGCCGAGATGGCGCAGTTGGATGCCAGCAAAGTGGAATTTCGCTTCGCATCCGCGCCCATCGGCCCCGTGGTCGAGGAAGCGCTCAACGAAATGAAGCAACTCCTGCTCCAGCATCCCGTGGAAGTCAGAATCCCCGCCGACCTTCCCAACGCGCGCATGGACCCCGCTCACATCAAGGAAGTTCTGGTGCACCTGATCGAGAACGCCGCCAAGTACTCACCCGCCGGCGCTCCGATTCGCATCACCGCGGAAGCCAAAGACAACGACCAGATGCTCACCATCAACATCGCCGATCGCGGTCCCGGCATCGACGATTTCGAGCAGTCCCTCGTTTTCGAAAAATTTTATCGCGGACGAAACCAGCGCGTGCAAGTCCACGGCACGGGCATGGGACTGGCAATCTGCAAAGCCATCGTCGAAGCCCACGGCGGCCGGCTCGGCGTCACCAGCCAGTTGGGGCACGGGTCGGTTTTTTACTTCAGTTTGCCGGTCGAGTGAGCGGGGATGTTTCGCGTCCCTGGTGTCGTGCTATCCTCATTGACCTAGGCCGACCGAACCAGGTTTGGGTCGTTGTTCTTGCGAGAGACCTGGGTATTTTCTATGGAGCTTTTTCTCAATCTCTGCTGGGTCTCTTTGTTGCTGCCAGGCTATCTGCTGTGGCGGGAACGGATGTCCTCGGGTCGCCCGGCAGCCCCGTTCGTCTTTCTCAGCACTCTTGGGTGCGCACTGATTCTACTGTTCCCCGTGATCTCGGCCACCGACGATCTCCACGCCATCCGCCCTGAGATGGAGGAGTCCGAACGTGCTTGCCGCCAAGCCGGGCATCGCGTTTGCGCATTTCATGCGCTGACGCATTCGGCGCAACCCATTCTGCCCGGCTCCGCATGTCTGGCAGCCAGGTTCGAGCCGATCGGGACGGTTCTCCCATTCTCGCCGCCAGCGCTCGGTATTTCTTCTGCCTCTACGCCCGATGGCCGCGCCCCTCCTTCCGAAAAACCAATCTCGCTCTAAACCGACTTTAATTTACGTGGAAATTTTTCGCATGCACGCGCATTGGGCGAACTGCATTCCCTGATGCGCACGGAGAACGCGTGATGTTCAAGTTTCACAAGTTTGTTCTGGTTGCAGGGTTCCTGGCTGCGGGGGTCCTCAGGGCCCTGGCGCAACAGGCTCTCACCTGGGAGCAGGTGCGCGCGCGCTTCGAGCAGAACAATCCCACTCTGTTGGCGGACAAGCTGAGTGTTGACGAATCAAGAGCGCAGGAAATCACGGCATTTCTGCGCCCTAACCCTGAGTTCAATCTGTCGTTGGATGGGACCCAAATCACTCCTCGGAACGGCGTCTGGCGGCCCTTCGCTGGCACTTTTGAGACGCCCGGCATCAGCTATTTGCATGAACGGCGGCACAAGCGGGAGTTACGTCTGGAAAGCGCAAAGAAAGGGACTTTGATCGCCGAGTCGAGTCATGCCGACATGGAAAGAACTATGCTCTTCAGTTTGCGCAGCACATTCGTGTCAACTCTGCAGGCAAAAGCGGTGCTGCAGCTGGCCAAAGACAATCTGGTCTACTACGACCACGTGCTTGATATCAGTAGAACCCGGTTCAGCGCGGGCGACATCGCGCAGATCGATCTTGACCGCCTGGAGCTGCAGCGGGTCCAGTATGAATCGGATTTGCAGGCCGCCGAAGAGAGCCTGGAAAACGCCAAGATCCAACTGCTCACGCTGCTGAATGACCGCACTCCGATTGAACAATTCGACGTAACCGGGCCGTACGATTTCAGCGATCAACTCCTGCCGCGCGACGAGTTCCGGAAGATTGCCATGGACACGCGGCCGGACTTGAAAGCAGCTGTTGAAGCCGTGGACAAAGCCCAAACCGATCACAAGCTCGCGCGTGGCCAACGGCTCGACCGATCCGACTTTCGGCGCGTGGTATACGCACAACTCCTCCAACAATAACCCTTTTGCCATCAATACCGTCGGCGTCAGCGTCAGCATCCCATTGCGCATCTTCGACCGCAATCAGGGAGAGAAGCTGCGCACGCAGCTCGATATCACGCGCAATGAAAGATTGCGCGACGCCGCCGAAGCGCAGGTGCTTCAGTGACGTCGATTCCAGCTACGCCACGCTGGAGAGCAACCTGATTCTCCTGCGGCCTTACAAGGCCAAGTACCTGCAGCAGTCCGTGCGGGTGCGGGACACGATTTTCTTCTCCTATCAGCACGGCGGCGCATCGCTGCTGGATTTCCTGAACGCGCAGAGCGGAATACCGCAGCGTGCAACTGGGTTACCTGAATCTGGTTGGCTCCTACTTGACGGCTGCGACTCAGCTCAATCTGGCCGTGGGCCGGGAGGTGATGCAATGAAGACGAAAAACAAGTCCTGCTTCGCACCTGGTCGCCATCACTGGCGCGTTGCCTCTCGCTGATTGTCGCTGCGTCTTGCTCGGATGACACCAAGGCAGCGCCGACCAAAGCTGAAGTCACCGTCGATCCCAATCTCTACACGGTTGAACATCCCGATGCTGTTCAAGCTGGCCACGGCGGAGACTGCGCGACCTGCCAACCTTACTGAATGCCAACGGCAGCGTCACTCCTGACATCAACAGCACGATTCACGTGACTTCGCAGGGCTCCGGGCGCGTCGTCGAACTCAAAGTGCGGCTGGGAGACTACGTAAAAAAAGGCCAGTTGCTGCTTGCCATTCGCAGCTCCGATCTGGCGGGAGCATTCTCCGACTATCAGAAGGCGTCCGCCGACGAGCGCCTGGCGCAGAAAGCCCTCGACCGGGCGCAGTTGCTCTACGCGCATGGCGCGCTCGCGGAAAAAGACTTGCAGCAAGCGCAGGACACCGAAGAAAAAGCCAAAGTGGATGTGCAGAACTCGGAGCAGCGCGTTCGGCTGCTAGGCGGCGATCCAGCCCATCCCAGCGCAACTGATCGAACTGCGCGCGCCGGTCTCGGGCACGATCGTGGAGCAGAACGTCGCTGGGTTTGAAGGCATCAAGAGTCTCGACAACAGCCCCAATCTCTTCACCATCGCCAACCTCACTCAAGTGTGGGTGGTTTGCGATGTCTACGAGAACGATCTGGGCGAGGTTCACTTGGGCGATACCGCGGAGATTCGACTGAATGCCTATCCCGGCAAGATTTATCACGGCCAGAGTCGCCGACATCTCGCGCGTGCTGGATCCGAACACGCGCTCGGCCAAAGTGCGCATTGTGCTGCCCAATCGCAGACGGGTCCTTGCGGCCCGGACATGTTCGCGGTGGCCATTTTCCGGTCGCGCAAAATCGCAGTCGCGGCTGGTGGTTCCGAGCGCTTCGATTATGCGGCTGCAAGACAAAGATTGGGTGTTCCGCAAAGAAGGGCCAAGCCAGTTTCGGAAAGTCGAAGTGCATGCCCAGGGCGTCACCGCTGACGGCATGCAGAGATTGCAGGACGGCCCGCTGAAGCCGGGTGACGAACTCGTGGCCAACGCGCTCGAGTTTTCCACGGCCATAGCGGAGCAAGGCAAATGATTCGGTTTCTCATCGATTTTGCTCTGCACAACCGGATCTTCGTGCTGAGCGTCGCGGTCGTCCTGTTTGTCTGGGGCATTATTTCCTTCCATAACCTGCCGATCGAGGCCTATCCAGACGTCGCCGATACCTACGCGCAAGTCATCACGCAATGGCCAGGCCACGCGGCGGAGGAAGTCGAGCAGCAGATCACGGTCCCGCTCGAAGTGCAGCTGAACGGCGTCGCCCACATGACGCATCTGCGGTCGGTGTCGCTGGCCGGACTCTCGGTGATCACGATCATCTACGACGACGAGATCACGACTTTTACTGCGCGGCAGGAAGTGCTGGATCGCCTCGCCCAGGCCACCCTGCCCCAGGGAGTAAACCCGGGTCTCGGTCCGGACTACAGTCCGACCGGGCAGATCATGTTCTACACGCTGACCAGCACCAATCCCGAAATACGACGTGATGGAGCTGAAGACACTGCAGGACTGGTTTGTGCTGAACCAGTTGAAGTCGGTGCCGAATGTGGTGGACGTCAACATTTTCGGCGGGCCTACGCGTGAATACCAGGTTCAGATCGATCCGGGCAAACTGGTCTCTTACGGGCTCTCCATCGGCCAGGTGGAGCAGGCACTCACCAACAACAACCTTAATGCCGGCGGCGGCTTCATCGAGCGAGGAGAGCAAGCGCTCAACGTGCGCGCCGTGGGACTGATGGCGAACACGGACGACATTGGGGCGACCGTCGTGAAGTCGGTCAATGGCACTCCGGTGCGGGTCCGCGACCTGGGCGTTGTGGTGCAAGCGCCTAAAGTGCGGCTGGGACAGCTGGGCAAGACCATCCGCCATGAAGACGGCACGGTGATCAACGATGACGATGTGGTCGAGGGCATCGTGCTGCTGCGCAAAGGCGCCGAGGCGGATGCGACTCTCGATGCTCTGCACCAAAAGGTCGCTCAACTGAACAACGGCCTATTGCCCAAGGGAGTGAAGTTTGTTCCACATCTGGATCGTAGCGATCTGGTGCACTACACGACGCACACCGTGCTGCGCAACCTGACGGATGGAGTGCTGCTGGTCACGCTCATCCTGTTTCTGTTCCTGGGAAACGTACGCAGCGCGCTCATTGTAACCTTCACCATTCCCTTTTCGCTGTTATTTGCCGCGATCTTGCTGGACCTGAAGCCACATTCCCGCGAACCTGCTCTCGCTGGGAGCGCTCGACTTCGGCATGGTCGTGGATGGCTCGGTGGTGATGGTGGAAAATATCCTGCGTCACACCGAGCTCGGCCGTGGCAAAAAGACATTCACCGAGATGATCGCGACCGCGGCCCACGAGGTTCAGAAGCCGGTTTTCTTCGCTCGAATTATCATCATCGTTTCGTACCTTCCCATCTTCACTTTGCAGCGCGTGGAAGGCCGCTTATTCCGCCCCATGGCGTGGACGGTCGCGTTCTCTCTTTTGGGTGCGTTGCTGTTCGCTCTCCTCATCGCGCCGGTGCTGTGCACTTTTTTATTCAAGGACGACATAAAAGAATGGCGCAACCCTGTGCTCCATTTTCTGCGCGAGCGGTATGCCAGCACGCTGGACTGGTGCTTTGATCATTTGAAAATCACGCTGGGCATGGGCCTGGCTGCCCTGGCGCTGATGTTGTTTCTAGCTTTTGGAGGCGTGATCGGCTCCGAGTTTTTGCCCCACCTGGATGAAGGCGCAATCTGGGTCCGCGGCACGCTCGCGCCAAGTACCGGCCCTTCGTCCAGCATCGGATTGGCAAAACAGGCGCGACAGTTGCTGGCCAATTTTCCCGAAGTCAAGCAGGTGGTCAGCCAGGTGGGACGCCCCGACGACGGCAGCGACGCCAGCGGCTTCTATAACACCGAGTTTTTCGTCGATCTGCTGCCGCACTCCCAATGGCGCTCACAATTCAAGACGAAAGACGATCTCATCGCCGCCATGGACGGGGAACTGGAAAAGCTCCCCGGCGTGGATTGGAATTTTTCGCAGCCGATTTCCGACAACGTCGAAGAGGCGGTGAGCGGCGTCAAGGGTGAACTGGCAGTCAAACTTTTCGGCACTGACTTGAAGACGCTGGAACAAAAAGCCAACGAGATTCAAGACCTGATGGCGAAGATTCCCGGCGTCGCCGATTTGGGGACATTTCAGGTGCGAGGACAGCCCAATGTAAATCTGGTGGTGGATCGTGCGGCGGCGGATCGCTTTGCAATCAACGTCAGCGACGTGCAGGATGCAGTGGAGACTGCGGTTGGTGGCAAGGCGGTAAGCCAGATTCTGATCGGCGAGCAGCGCTACGATTTGACCGTTCGCTACCAGCCATCCTTCCGCAAGACGGTTGAAGATATCGGCAACATTCGCATCCTCGCTCCATCCGGTGAGCGGGTTTCGCTGGGACAGTTGTGCCAGATTAAACTGGAGGATGGCGCCTCGACCATTTACCGCGAGGGCAATCGGCGATACATCGCTATCAAGTACAGTGTGCGAGGACGCGACCTGGGCAGCACGGTTCGACAGGCGATCGAGGAGGTGCATCGGAAGGTCCAACTGCCGGAAGGCTATTACCTCGATTGGACCGGCGAGTACGAGAGCCAGCAGCGCGCGAATCGCCGCCTGGCGTTCATTGTGCCGCTCACAATTCTGCTGATGTCTTTCATTCTTTACTCCGCATTCGATTCGTGGAAATGGGTGGCCCTGATTCTGGGGGTGGTATCGCTGTCGCCGCTGGGCGGGTTTTTCAGCCTCTTGCTGACCCATACTCATTTTTCGGTTTCGTCGGGCTTGGGGTTTCTGGCGTTGATTGGCGTGTCCGTCGAGATTGGCGTGATTATGGTGGAGTACATCAACCAGCTTCGCACCCGCGGCATGAATCCTCGCGAAGCCGCAAAAGAAGGTGCATCTCTTCGTTTGCGACCCATCATGATGACCATGCTGGTGGCGACCTTGGGACTGCTGCCGGCCGCCATGTCGCATGACATCGGATCCGATTCGCAGCGGCCTTTCGCCATCGTCATTGTGGGCGGGTTGATTGTTGAACTGTTCATCAGCGTCGTCCTGTTGCCTTCGTTGTACGTTTTCTGGGCGCGGCCGGGCGACCAGCTACCGCCGCCGGAACTTGGGTTTATCGAAGAAGGTGAGCACGTGGACTAAGAGCTGGTGGGCCCGCCTGGATTCGAACCAGGAACCAACAGATTATGAGTCTGCTGCTCTAACCGTTGAGCTACGGGCCCCGGCTTCCCATATCTTACACATGCCACGAGTGAGTTTGCCGAGGTTGCCGGTGGAGGGCCGGGCGTCCGTCCGGCATGCACCGATTGGACGGGCGAGGACGCCCGTCGCTCCATCGTTGTTTCTAGTGCGCGATGGGCGGCGCGGGCGGTGCAGGCGGCGCTGCGGGAGCCACTTCCGCTGCCGCGCCACTGTTCACCAGGTCTTTTAATTCCTTGCTGGGCTTGAAGAACGGGATCTTCTTGGCCGGAACTTCCACCCGGTCGCCCGTCTTCGGGTTCCGGCCCACGCGCGGCTTGCGCTGGCGCGTGCGGAAGCTGCCAAACCCTCGTATTTCGATTTTGTCGCCCACCCGCAGCGACCGCACCACGCTGTCAAAGATCGTATCCACAATCACTTCGCTGTCTTTGCGAGTTAACTCCGCCAGACGGGAAACTTCTTCGATCAGGTCAGCTTTTGTCATATGCCTCTATGCTCCCTTGGCGCCGGTTCACTTGAACGGTTTCGTACCCGAGGGCTTCGCCGCCCCCGACGCTGCACTGCGTCCGACTATAACCTTCTCAAATTTAAGGGGTTCTGTGCAAGTGGGGAAACGGACACCTGGAAAAAGTTCCCAGTTCTCGGTTCTCAGTTCTCAGTGAAGGACATCGACGCTCTTTCTGAGAACTAAGAACTGGGAACTGAGAACGAGCTACTTCCACAAATAGTAAAAGCCGACCTGCTGCTCCAATAGCTTCTCCCGCGTGGGCAAATAATCGGAAACATCGCCAAACAGCAGATCCAGCCCCGACCGCTTCTCTTTCGGAGGCCAGACCAGCGTCGGTTCGCCGGAGATATTCACCGCCCGGGCCGTGTCCTTGACCGCCCCTTCGAAATCTGAAATCTGGTCCACCAGCTTCAGCGAAGCCGCCTGCTCGCCGGTCCAGACTTTTCCGTCCGCAATCGCGCGGATGTCTGCTTCCTTCGCATGCCTCCCCTCGGCCACTGCCTGAATGAACTGCGTATGCATGTTGTCAATCAAGCCCTGCATATACGCGCGCTCTGCGGGCGTCATTTCGCGCGTCGGGCTGCCCGTGTCCTTGAATTCCCCTGCCTTCATCGTGATCGGGTTCAGTTTGGCCCAGCGCATAAGATCTCCGTAGTTCACCCACTGGGCAATCACTCCGATCGAACCGACGATGCTGCCCTTGTCCGCATAAATCTTGTTGGTGGCCGCAGCTATGTAGTAGGCTCCGCTCGCACCCACCGTCTCAATCGAAGCCACGATCCGCTTTTTCTTTTCGTCGCGGATCCGCTTCACCTCGCGATAGGTCTCCTCGGATGCGGCCACACCGCCTCCTGTCGAATTCACATGAATGATGATGGCTTTGATGGAATCGTCATCGGCAAACTTCTTGAGCTGGGGAACAATCTGCTTGGGAGTCAGGATTATGCCATCGAGTTCGACAACGCCAATCTTGGGCCCGAAGCCGGAAAACGCTTCTTCGTTCTGGCCTCCGAAACTCAGGTACACCAGCGTAAACACCACCACGACGAACAGCGCAAACAGCCCGCCGCCCACCAGCAACCACACCCAGATCCGCGAACGCCCTTCAGCCATAATCAGACGAGTGTAGCACCGGAGGTCAGAGGTAAGAGGTCAGATTGCAGAGTGTTAACCTATTCCGCTCGGACCTGGAGAATAGCGAACTGGATTTTTCCACTTCTGCAATGACTTCCGCAACTCTGGTCTCACCTCTGCAATCTGACCTCTTACCTCTGACCTAATACACTCCGTCGAATTTCTGCGTTTGAGGATTTTCTCCGCGCTCTCCGCGTTAAAGAACCTTTTTCGCTAGAATTCAAGTTGCAGCCTTTCAGGGATTAACCGATGAGATTTTTGCGTACTCTTATCTTCGCAATTCTTCTAGCGTCCGCCTTCTTCTACTTCACCACCTACCGCAACGGCCGTCTCCATCCCGGCAACTGGATAAGCCGTCCGCAGCACGTTGAAATCACCGAAGCCGCCGGCAGCGAAGCGCTCGACGCCGAAGAGCAGAACAACATCAGCGTCTACCGCAAGAACATCGCATCGGTAGTCAACATCACCTCGCGCGTCATGACCTTCGACTTCTTCTACGGCCTGGTGCCGCAGGAAGGCCAGGGCTCCGGCTTCGTCATCGACAAAGAAGGACACATCCTCACCAACTATCACGTCATCGCCGAAGCGCGCCAGGTCGAAGTCACGCTCCACAACCGCAAGAAATATAAGGCCACCATCGTAGGCACCGACAAGTCTCATGACTTGGCCATCGTCCAGATCAAAGCTCCCGATCTGCAGCCGATGACCCTCGGCGACTCGGCCAATCTGCAAGTCGGCCAGAAGGTCTATGCCATCGGCAATCCCTTCGGCCTGGCCGGAACGTTGACGCGCGGAATCGTCAGCTCCATCCGACAAGTGCAGGAACCCGACGGCCTGGTCATCGAAGAAGCCATCCAGACCGACGCCGCCATCAACCCCGGCAACTCCGGCGGCCCGCTGCTCAACTGGCACGGCGAAGTCATCGGCATTAACACCATGATCGCCTCCAGCGTCGGACAAAGCGCCGGCATCGGCTTCGCCATCCCCATCAACACCGCCAAAGCCGTGGTCAACGATCTGGTCACGCTCGGACGCGTGCGCCGTCCCGCGCTCGGCGTTCGCACCATCCCCATCGATTCGGAAATCGCCGAAGAACTGGGCCTCGCCGCCGACTACGGACTCCTCATCGTGCAAGCCGTTCCCGGAGGCTCCGCCGACCGCGCCGGATTGCGCGGCGGCTCCGAGCGAGCCTATCTCGGCAACATTCCCATCATGGTCGGTGGAGACTTAATCGTCGCCATCGACGGAGAAAAAATCGAAAGCCAGCAAATCCTCGCCCAGGTCATGAACAAACACCGTGCCGGCGACACCGTGAAGGTAACCATCTTCCGCGGCAAGAAACAGGTGGAAGTAACGGTGGTGCTGGGCGAAGCGAGGGATCAGGTGTAGTTTGTGTGGCGCGGGCGCCCCGCCCGCGTGCACTTTGCCGAAAATGTAATCGAAAATCTCTTGCAACCCGCCTTGCTATATAGCATGATATATATCAGAGGCGCCATGACACCGATTTCTAAAGCAAAAGTCTTTTATAGCGGCAGGAGTCAGGCAGTGCGAATTCCCGCCGAGTTCCGCTTCACGACCGACGAGGTCTACGTGCGCCGCGACCCGCAGAGCGGAGATCTGATTCTTTCGGAGTCTCCGGTGAAAACCTGGAAAGAGATCTTTAAGGCTCTTGACGAAGCGGGGTTTCCTGACGATTTTCTGGAAGATCGAGATCGGGAACCGCCTCAAAAACGGGACGATTTGTGACGCGAATCTGGATGCTCGATACCAATACCGTGAGCTACATTGTCCGCGGGAAATCGCCTGCGGCCAGGGCGAAGTTGGACAACCTTAAAGGAGAGGAAACAGCGTGCATCTCGGTGATTACCGAAGCGGAACTTCGTTATGGGACCGCCAAACAGGCTCCAGGACCGGTGCGGCAAGCGGCGCTGAATATCTTGTTCGATAGGCTACGAATTCTCCCCTGGACCAGCGAGGAAGCTCTCGTCTATGGAGACCTGCGGGCCAAACTGGACCGGGCCGGAAAGAACCTTGGCAATCTGGACATGCTAATTGCGGCGCATGCCATCAGCGCAAACGCAACGTTGGTGACGCGGGATAAGGCGTTTGCTCAGGTGAAGGACCTGCGTCCACCGGTGAACTGGGCAGTTGATTTGTAGGCGAGATGGAGCTTATTGAACCTACACGAACAAGCTTTCGTCGAATCTTTTGTCCAGCGAAACCGCCAAGAACGATCGCTTCTCGCTCTCGGCAACTCCAAGAAACGGCATGAATTCGTCCGCGAGTTCGCTTACCACGGGACCTACATTCTTGCGCCCGAATGCCTCAGAAGCATCAAGCCGAGCCAAGCGAACCCAGATTCGATCTGTGCGATCCTTCGGAGTCTCGGTGCTCCCGATGCATGCTACCTGCTATCTGAAGACAGCAATTTGGATGGCGCGGAAATGCCATTGCTGGCAGCTCTGAAGCAGGTTGTTGGCGGTGGCGTGGGAACCGTGATTTCCTGCCTCCCTGGACGGCTGGGATATTTCAAAGGTGAAGTGAGGGAGCGATTCATACTTCAGAAGTGAGTGCGCTCGCAGCCTCATCCGGCAACCCGCGTTATCATCTCCCCCATGCCCGACGCCGACTGGATCCGCAAACTCTGTCTCTCGTTCCCCGACGCAACCGAGGATATGCCGTGGGCCGACGATCTCTGCTTCAAAGTCCGCGGCAAAATCTTCACCGGCATGGTCCTCTCGGACGGACGTTTCCCCCGCATTACTCTTAAATGCGCGCCCGAGACATTCCACGAACTTCTGGAGATCGAAGGCATTTCTCCCGCGCCCTACGTCGGACGCTACAAATGGGTGATGCTCGCCAACTCCAATGTGCTGCCCCCCAGCGAACTCGAAGCCCTGATTCGCCAGTCGTACGAACTGGTCGCGGCCAAAGCACCCAAAGCCACGGCGTCCGGGAAATCGCAACAGCGATCTGCACAACGTCGATCTGCAAAACACCGATCAACGGAATCCTGACAAAGGCTTCCTCGGCGTGCTCCGCGCTCAGCGGTGAACCGGTTTGACTCCCTGCAATCCCCTAAGCTAGCCTCGTACCTTCGCACAATCCATGCGCATTCAACGTAGTTTTCTGATCCTCTGCACTCTGTGCGCTGTACTCGCTGCGACCGCAGCGGCCGCGCCTCTCCGTCCCACGCACGCTCCGCACGCCATCGTCACCAGCGTCCACGAACTCGCCTCGCGCGCCGGCGTCGAGATGCTGCGCTCCGGCGGCAACGCTATCGATGCCGCCGTCGCCACCGGCTTCGCGCTTGCCGTTGTCCATCCCCAGGCCGGAAATCTCGGCGGAGGCGGCTTCCTCCTTCTCCGCAACGCCACCGGGGAAACTCACTTCATCGACTTCCGCGAAAAAGCGCCCGCCGCCGCCACCGAAAACATGTATCTCGACGCCCAGGGCAACGTCATCCCAGAGTCCAGCAAAGACTCCAGCGTCGTCGGATACAAATCCATCGGCGTCCCCGGTTCCGTGGCCGGCCTCGTCTACGCGGAAAAACAATACGGCAAGCTATCGATAGAAAAAGTAATGGCTCCCGCCATCAAGTTCGCCCGCGATGGCTTTCCCCTCGCCTACGAAGACGCGCAAGATCTGAAAGACGATGAGTACCTCGCCCAGTTTCCCGAATCCAAACGCATTTTCCTGCGCGACGGAAACCACTACCAGCCCGGCGAACTATTCAAACAGCCCGAACTCGCCCGCACCCTGGAACGCCTTGCCAAGGATCCCGACACGTTCTATCACGGCGCTATGGCCCGCGAACTGGCCGCGGCCATCCACAAAGGCGGAGGCCTGGTCACCGCCGAAGACCTCGCCGCTTACGAAGTCAAAGAACGCGAGCCCATTCGCGGCTCCTATCGCGGATACGACATCATCAGCGCTCCGCCGCCATCTTCCGGCGGAGTAGCGCTCGTCGAAATCCTCAATATTCTCGAAGGCTACGACCTCGCGAAATTCGGCAACCGTTCCGCCGACGCCATCCACCTCGAGGCCGAAGCGTTCCGTCGCGCCTTCTACGATCGCGCCGATTTCATGGGCGATCCCGACTTCACCAAAGTCCCCGTCGCGCAGCTCATCGACAAGAAGTACGCCGCCGCATGGCGCGACTCCATCGACCCCAACCACGCCAGCGTGAGCACAGACCTGAAACGCCCGTCGATCTTCAGTGAACTCGAACGCGTAGCCCAGTCGCGGCCCACAGCGCTCCCATTCGCGAACCCGAAAACACCACCCACTATTCCGTAGTCGATCCCGAAGGCAACGCCGTCGCCGTAACCACCACGCTCAATGACTCCTTCGGTTCGCCGCGTCACCGCCGAAGGTCTGGGCTTCCTGCTCAACGACGAAATGGACGACTTCGCCGCCAAACAAGGCGTCCCCAACATCTACGGACTTATCCAGGGCCCCGCCAACGCCATCGGCCCGGGCAAGCGCCCGCTCTCCGCCATGACGCCAACCATTGTCCTCAGAAAGGATGCGCTCAAAGAGGGCAAGCTCTTCCTCGTTCTCGGCTCGCCCGGCGGCCCCACCATCATCACCACTGTCGCCAACATCCTCATCGGCGTCGTGGATTTCTCGCTCGATATCGAGGAAGCGGTCAACGCGCCCAGGTTTCATCATCAGTGGCTCCCCGATCAGATTCTCGTCGAAGACCGCCTCTCTCCCGATACAATGAATCTTCTGCGTTCCAAAGGACACAAGCTGAACGTCGAGCATTTTTGGGGAGACGGCGAGTGCATTATGATTGACCCCAAGACCGGCGAGCGCCTCGGCGCCAGCGACGGACGCAACAACGGGAAGGCGGTGGGTTACTGATGCTGAGGGCTGTATCGACATACGTCTATGTAAAGGAACGACTCCATCCGGGCTTGCTTGACGAGCTGGTCAAGGGGGGAACCCAGTCGATCGAAATCTTCGCCGCCCGCCAGCACTTCGATTACGCCAATCGCAAGCAGCATGTCCGCGAAATCGCCGACTGGTTCCGCTCCACCGGCATTCCACTCAATTCCGTCCACGCGCCTCTGTACTCCGACTACGAGTGGGGACGCACCGGTTCGCCGCCCGTCAACATCGCCTCCACCGACCGCGCCGGACGCATCGATGCCATGGACGAAATCAAACGCTCCCTCGAAATCGCCGAGCACATCCCGTTCCGCTTTCTCGTGCAGCACATCGGCAATCCCAACGAAGCCTTCGACGAAAAGAAATTCGAAGCCGCCATGACCTGCGTCGAGCATCTGCGCGCCTTCGCCAAGCCGCTCGGCGTAAGAGTGCTCGTGGAAAATATTCCCAACGAACTCTCCACTCCCGAGCGCCTCGTCGAGTTCATCAAGACCATGCATTTCGACGACATCGGCGTCTGCTTCGATTGCGGCCACGCGCACATGATGAAGGGCATCCCCGAAGCTTTCGCCACGCTGAAGAACCACATCTGCTCGACCCACGTGCACGACAACAACAAAGACAAAGACTCGCACCTCTGGCCGGGCAACGGATCGATCGACTGGAAACAGACTATGGAATTGCTGCGCACCGCCCCGCAAAAGCCGCCCCTGTTGCTGGAAATCGACGGCGAAGCAAAGAAAAACCCCGGCGAAGAACTAAGCGCAACCTTCCAAAAGCTGGAAGATTCGTAGTCTACCGCCAAGGGAAACGACACCAACGCCTGCTCCAATTGCATCGACGATTTGCCGCTGCTCGCATGAGCCAACTCTACCCATTCCTGATGTCGCCCGCCTTCGACCCGCGCCCGTGGGGCACGCTCGACCTTTCCGCGATCTATCCAAATCACAAATTCAACGAAAGAATCGGCGAAGCCTGGCTCACCGGCGACAACTGCGTGGTTGCAAACGGTCCGCTGGCGAAACGATCGCTCCGAGACCTGAGCAAAGAATTCGGCTCCGAACTCGTGGGCACCGCCGCGCCCGACCCACAGCGCTTTCCGTTGCTTCTGAAGTTTCTGTTTCCCGAGGATAAGCTCTCTGTCCAGGTGCACCCCGATGACGAAACCGCTCAGACGCTTCGGCGAGCCCTGGGGCAAAACCGAATGCTGGTACGTGGCCCATGCCAAGCCTGGATCGCAGATCGCCCTGGACCTGAAGCCCGGCGTTACGCGCGCTCAATTCGAGCAAGCCATCCATGACAAGCGCGCGGAAGAGTTGCTCAACTGGATCAATGTTTATCAGGGCGAGATGATTTACGTGGCCGGTGGCACGGTGCATACGCTGGGACCGGGCGCCGTCATGGTGGAAACGCAGCAGCAGTCCGATACCACGTATCGTCTCTACGACTACGGGCGCCCGCGCCCGCTGCATCTAGAACAAGGCCTACGCGCGGTCAAAGAGCGTACTGCCTCCGGCAAAGTGATCCGCCCCGCGCCCGTTGCCATCAATGGCGGCAAGAACCGGCGCTCTTGCATGATCGCTGCGCCTTACTTCACGGTGGACTTGTTCGAATTGAAAGCGCCGCAGGATTTCTCGACCACGCGTCCGAGTCCGAGAAAGATGAGTCCAGGAAAACTTCAGTGCAAATCCTGGTCGCGGTAGAAGGCTGCGGCGTTGTAGAGGCGCAGGGCCGCGACCCGGTGACGCTGGCCAAGGGCGACGCGGTCGTGATTCCCGCCAGCCTACAGGGTTTCATGGTGCGCCCGCAGTGGGCGATCGAGTTCTTGAAAGCCAGCGTGCCGAGTGGGACCGTGCCTGAGCCCGCGGTTCGCCGGTAACCGAAAACCTCTACCACAGGAGGCACAGAGGTTCACAGCGGAAGATCAAATTCTTCACACACTTTTCCCGTGTGATCCCCTGTGCCCCCTGTGGTGAAGCCTTTCGCCGCGCCCCGCGTAAATGTTAGGCTTGCAGCGACCGTGAAGACGAACCCGCACTTCTATCCAGTAATCCTCGCTGGCGGCCGAGGCACGCGCTTCTGGCCGCTAAGCCGCAAGCGCCGCGCCAAGCAATTGCTCGCGCTCGATGGCAAGCAGACCATGATCCAGCAGACCGTCGCGCGCCTCGCACCCATGGCCGGGCCGACCCGTTTCTGGATCATCACCAACGACGACCTGCGCCCCGCCATTCTGCGTCAGCTTCCAAAACTTCCTCCGCAGCAGATCATCGCCGAGCCCTGCGGCCGCAACACAGCTCCCGCGATTGGTTTAGCGGCATTTCTTTTGCTTCGTCACGACCCCGATGCAGTGCTCGGTCTGTTTCCCTCCGATCACGTCATCGCCGACCCTGCTCAATATCGCGCCACTCTCAGCCGAGGCATCGAAATCGCCGCCGCGGGAGACAACATTGTTGTGCTCGGCATCCGCCCGACTCGCCCCGAAACCGGCTACGGATACATTGAGTCGGGAACTCCCGATCATGATGGCTCCCTGCGCGTGCGCCGCTTCACCGAAAAACCGGAGCTCGCCAAAGCCCGGCAGTTTCTTGAGGCGGGCAACTACTTCTGGAACAGCGGCATGTTTCTCTGGCGCGCCGACACGCTCGCCAACGCGCTGCGCGAGCATCTTCCGAACACCGCTCCGCTCCTCGAAAAGATTGCCGCCGCCTATGGCACGCGCAAGTTCGCGGACACTTTTCGAAAGCTCTACCCGAAGTGCGAAAACATCAGCATCGACTATGCGGTCCTCGAACCCCGCTCGGCCAAGGGAGAAGCCCAGTCGCGCATCTTCTGTCTGCCCTCCGATTTCGGATGGAACGACCTCGGCTCCTGGACCGCGCTGCACGAGCACCACGCGGCGAAGGCGAAACCGGGCGACGGAAGCCTGGCTGTCTCGGCGTCGGGCAGTTTTGCCCTGAATGCGAAGAATAATTACGTTCACGCTCCCGGAAAGTTTGTCGCTCTGGTCGGCGTGAGCAACCTGGTGATTGTCGAGACCGAAGACGCGCTGCTCGTCACCACGCTCGACCAGTCACAGGATGTCGGCAAAGTGGTGAAGTATCTGGATGAGAAGAAGCTGAAGAAACTTGTGTGAGAGTCGTTCGCTGTTCGTCGTTAGCTGTTCGTGACACCTCTTTTGGATGATCATCCCAAGTGGAGCGAGGAACCTGCATTTGCGAACAGCGAGCGGCGAACAGCGAACGACGCACCCCATGACCCAAATCAAATTCGGCACCGACGGCTGGCGCGGCCTCATCGCCGACGACTTCACTTTCGACAACGTGCGGCGCGTGGCGGGCGCAATTGCCAGCTACGTCCTCAAGCACGAAGATCCCGCTCGCGGCGTCATTATCGGCTATGACACGCGCTTCCTGTCGGACCGTGCCGCTCGTGCCGTCGCTCAAGTGATCGCCGACGCGGGCATTCCCGTGCTGCTTGCTAACGACTACGTGCCCACGCCCGCGGTTTCCTACAACGTCAAAAAGCTGGGCGCAGCGGGCGGCGTCATGGTCACCTCGAGCCACAATCCGTGGAACTGGAATGGCGTGAAGTTCAAAGCCAAGTTTGGAGGCTCGGCCACGCCCGCGATCATGAAGTCCATCGAAGACGAACTGAGCGGCCGGAGCGATGCCCAGCGGCCGCCGCCCACTCATTCGCCCAGAACGCGAATGAGTGGGGCACCCGCGAAAATCGAAGAAGTGGACCTGAAGCCCGCCTACGTCGAAGCGATCTCCCAGTTCGCCGATCTCGACCTTATCCGCCGCGCGAATTTCAAATTTGCCATCGACTCCATGTACGGCTCCGGCCGCGGAGTTCTTCCGAAAATATTTGACGCGCACGGCATCCGCTACGTAGCGATCCGCCAGGAAGTGAACCCGCTATTCCCGGGCATCAATCCCGAACCGATTCTGCCGCACGTGGCGCTGTTGCAGGAAACCGTAGTGAAAGAAAAATGCCACGCCGGTCTGGCAACCGACGGCGATGCCGACCGTATCGGTGCTGTGGCAGAAGATGGGAGCTTCGTCGATTCGCACAAGTGCTTTGCCGTTCTGCTGAACTGGTTGCTGGTGTACAAGAAGTGGCCGGGCGATGTGGTGCGCGCTTTCAACACCAGCGGCATGATCGACCGCATCGCCGCCAAGTTTGGGCGCAAGCTGCGCGAGACCTCGATCGGCTTCAAGTACATTGCCGACCTCATGATGGAGCATGAAATTCTGATCGGCGGAGAAGAATCGGGCGGCATCGGATACGGCCGCTTTCTCCCGGAACGCGATGGCATTCTCAACGCGCTCCTGCTGGCGAATGTCATGGCGGAAGAAAGGAAGCCGCTCGGCGAGTTGGTCGCCGATCTGCAGCGTGAATTCGGCGCGCACTACTACGGCCGGCGCGATCTGCACATTTCCGATGAGATCAAGAACAGCGCCATCCGCCGCGCCGCCGATCCGCAGACCACGAAGCTCGGCGCATATTCCATCCTGCGCAAGGAGAATCGCGACGGCGTGAAGTTCTTCCTCGACGCTCCCAAGCACGGCAACGGTGCCGACGCCTGGGTATTGTTTCGGGCCTCCGGTACGGAGAATATGCTGCGTTGCTATGTTGAAGCGTCCACGCCCGAGTTGGTCGAAGAAATCCTTGAAACCGGCGAAAGATTCGTAAGGCTCGCGTAGGGACAGCCGCCCTCGGCTGTCCAGCCGAGCGAAGCCCGGCTCCGTTGCGCGCATCCGGAACGTCACATTTGCCGAGGACAGCCCGGGGCCGGCTGTCCTACGCGAGCAGACCAGCCGCTGAACACGATAGGATAGTAACAACACCTCAGCATGATCGACGCCAAGGAAACCGCACCGGTTCTCGCCGATTCTCCGGAATCGCGCCGCTACAACCGCACCAAGCGGTGGTTGGGCGTCGCCGATTTCGCGATCGGCCTGGGGTTGCTCATCGTGCTCCTGGCCACCGGCTGGACCGGGACGCTCCGCGATCTGGCGGAGCGTGGCGCTTCGCAGAATTACTCTTTCGCCGTTTTCCTTTATGTCCTGATGCTGATGCTGATCAGCAAAGTGCTGGGAACTCCGCTCGAGTACTACGGTTTCCGGATCGAGCACCGCTATAACCTGTCCAACCAAACACTCCGCTCCTGGCTCTGGGACGAATGCAAGAGCTTTCTGATCGGCTTGGTCATGGCCACGATCGTCGTCGAACTGCTCTACATGCTCATGCGCCAGACCCCGCAACACTGGTGGGTGATCGCATGGGTTGTTTTCCTCGGACTCTTTGTACTGCTCGCGCAACTCGCGCCGGTTGTGCTTTTTCCAATTTTTTACAAATTCGAGCCGCTGGAAAACGAGGAACTCAAGCGCCGCCTGATCGTTTTGAGCGAACGCGCCGGCACCCGCATTCGCGGCGTCTATAAGTGGCATCTTTCCGAGAAAAGCAAAAAGGCCAACGCCGCGCTGACCGGACTCGGCGCTACCCGCCGCATCATTCTCGCCGACACTTTACTCGACAACTATTCCGACGACGAAATCGAAGCCGTGCTCGCGCACGAACTCGGGCATCACGTTCACCGGCACATTCTGAAGAGTATTTTCGTGCAGGCGGGAATCACGCTCTTCGGCTTTTGGCTGGCCAACGAAGTCCTGCGCTACGCCGTAGAGCGCCGCAACATGTACGAGACGATGCACGATTTCGCCAATCTGCCTTTGCTGATCCTGGTCTCGACCGTGCTCTCGTTTTTGCTGATGCCAGCGCTCAACGCCTACTCGCGCTTCAACGAGCGCCAGGCCGACCGCTATTGCTTCGAGTCCGTGGCCAGCGTCGAGCCCTTCATTTCGTCGATGAATAAATTGGCCGAGCAGAATCTCGCCGAAAAAACGCCCGCCCGCTGGGTCGAGTGGTTGCTCCACTCGCATCCTGCGATCGGAAAGCGAGTCGCCGCCGCCGAAGCCTGGGCGAAGGCGCAGAGACAATTGGTAATTGAGTAATTTGTAATTTGGTAATTTGAAAAATCAGATTAAGGCCGAGCACACTCGCGTGCGGCACGGGATCGGTTTTCAAATTACCAAATTACCCGATTACAAAATTACAAATTCTTCGCCAGAATCTCTTCGACCCTCCGCACATCCTCTTCCGTGTCGACGCCCACGGTGTCGAACGGCGTTTCCCGTACGTAAATCGCAACTCCGTTCTCCAGAAAGCGCAACTGCTCCAGTCGCTCGCTGCGCTCGAGCGAGGACTCCGGCCAGCGCACGAACTTATCCAGCGCGTCCTTGCGATAGCCATAGAACCCAAGATGTTTGTAATATCGCGGACGCACGCCATCGCGATCATGCGGAATTGTAGCCCGCGAAAAATACAGCGCCCGCCCCGCGCTATCCGTCACCACCTTCACCGCGCTCGCATTGTTGATGTCAACCGCCGCGGCCGGCGTCTTCAGCGTCCCCACCTCAACCCCCGCACCTTGCATCACCGCGATCAAGCTCTCGATATGCTCGGGCCGAGTCAACGGCTCATCGCCCTGTACATTCAAGTAAACATCTGCCGAAATCGCGTTTGAGATCTCATGGACCCGCTCCGTGCCCGACCGATGCGCCGCCGAGGTTCTGCGCGCGATAAAGCCTTGCTCTTCGCAGAACCGCATGATTTCATCCGAATCCGTCGCCACGATGACTTGGTCCAGCGAAGAACACCTCCGCACCCCCTGATACACCCAAGCCAGCAACGGAACGCCGGCGATCTCGCGCAGCATCTTGCGAGGGAGGCGCGTCGACGCCAGTCGCGCCGGAATCACAGCGATGACTTTCATGCGCCCAGTTTCGCATGTAGCCCGGGCTCAATCAATCCACTACCCTCGTAAATGGAATCCACGAAACCGACGTGGGGAGTTCCGCATTTGGCTTTGGGGGGCACTGGTTTGCGGGGTCGGCAAAACAGAATCCTGCCCCTGATTGCAATTTTCAAGTTATCATTTCAGAGAGACCGGCGCTGGCTGGTACCGCCGATTGTGAGCTCGGGAACATGTCAGATACGGGGGGAAGGATGGCCATCAACGTTGTGCAGACACGTGACGGAAGCGACGACTCCATACGCTTGCAACCAATGGAGCGCCTAAAAGTATATTTGTTCGGGGTAACTGTGTTGTTCGCGGCGTTTGGGATGGGTGAGGCGGTCTATCGACTCTTGTTTTCAGAGTTTGACGGCGCCACCGATCGTATTCCGGTTGAGGTGTTGTTTGGGTTGGTATTTGCCTGGCTCGCCACCAAGTTCGTCGGCGGCGTCTACAAACATCGCAAGGAGAGAAGCGCAAGGCTCAACTTCATTTGGGCTCGGAATCACCAAATACGAGGCGCTGTGGAGGGAATCACTACGGTGGCCCACCCCTTGAAAAATCAGCAATCGATCAGAGTGATCCGCGAAGAAGTCGATAGGATTGAGTGGGCGCTCAAGGAGATCTTGCCGGGCTAGCCTTCTCGGGCAAGCTAGCCCCAGCGCTTCGTTGAAAACCGTCCAACCGGACCACTCCGACTCACTGGCTTCGATTTCTCCGAGTAGTGCTTCGTGTCCTTAGCGCACCGCCGGTGCTACCTCCGCACCGCATGACTTGTCCGTCACGCGACTCGGTTTGATAGAATCGAACGGGAAACGCACCAAGAATCTGACCGGTCTGATTGCGACTCAAGCGGCTCTCCGACAGGTCTGCGCTATGGTACTACGCGCTAAGAATGCAAGAGCGCGAAGGTCCATCCTAGTAAGTTGTTGTAAGCACACCGTGGCGGTGTAGCTCAGGTGGTTAGAGCGACGGTCTCATAATCCGTAGGTCGTTGGTTCGAGTCCAACCGCCGCCACCAGATTCAAACGACAGTAAACAAAGGCGTTTACTGGATTGCAGCAGGTTTGGCGTCTGCCGCTTCTGTTGCCACTTCGTTGTCACTTGCGAAAATTTCGCGCTGTACTGTTTCGGTTGGGGGCTCTTTGCCAATCAAGAGCCGTTCTAGCCTCGCCATCGCTGCGCGGGTGTCATCCGCTGCACTCTTGATGTAGTACGTGTTGGTCGTGGACACGTTTGCATGGCGAAGGACGGCCTGATCGTTTTTTCCGGTACGCCAAGGCGGTATAAGTTCGTCCCCAGTCCCCGCCGTGCAGCGTGCCAGCCGTGCCACTCGGGAAGGATCTTGTCTCGCTCAAATTTGTGATCTGGTGCGATGTCCTTGCCTTTGCCGAGCAGTCTTTGGCGGCGAAATCTGCTGGTACAAGTGGCTCTTGCCCGTACCGCATGGGCCGAGTTCTACGAGCTTGTAATTCCGCTCGACGAACGGGACCATACGCAGGAGCATCACCATCTTCGCCCGGTCCGACATCGCCTGCGGCTCCATGCCGACCGAGCGAAAGAGGAAGTCTTTCCACTCGGACGTGGTGAATCGCTCCCGTCCCTTTATGAGCATCACCAGCACGTCCGACTTGGAGAGCTGGATCGCCCGCAGGCTCTCGATGCCGAATGGCCGGCCGTGCTGTTCCTCCGCAATAGCAGCATCGTAAGTCAGCGTCACCTCGGCGTAGAAACCGTCGCTGAGCATTCGCTCGTGTTCGTGGACAAGAGTGTCGGCAATCCGCACGTCCTTCAGGCCCAGACTCGGGAGTTCCACCAGGAAAGAGTCGGCCTTCGCGTCCAATCGGGCCTTAACGATGTCTATCAGTTTCACCGAGCCCTTCTCTCGTGCCCGCGCCTTGAACAGCTCTTGCTCACTGGTCCTTACCGTTCGGTCCTGAAGTTGCCGCTCGACGATCTTTAGCCCCTCTTCGATCTCTTGCTCGTTCACAGTCGCGCAGTATCGCCCGAGCAGAAACTCCACAACATAGGTCGGCACGGGATACTGTCGGCTGTACCGCCGCACGAGGTCCTTGCGGACGAGGTTCACGTCTGCCGCGTCGATTGCGCACTTGAAGGGTGAGTTTGCGAGGACCTCGGTTCCGCATGAGTTCTTCACGTCAAGGGGCGTGTAGCTTCGCATCATTCGGGTCGCGATCCAGACTTTTTTCAGTGCCTGCTATTGTCCGTTGGAGCCGTTCCGGTGGACCCGGCCGCCTTCATGGAAGCGGTGACGCACCATGCTTTGGCCAAGCAGAAAGAGGATGACTGCCAAGACGACCACAAACAGGAATTGTCCAATTCCGAACGAGGGTGGCTTTCGTCCTGCAGGGTCCGTCGTATTCAAATAGGTTGTCATTAGAGCTGCGTCTCCGCCAGGTTAGGTGACTACCATGGAACCGTCACTCATAGGCTTATTTCACACGCAGAAGGAGTCCGCTGCCGCTCCGTACGTCAAAATTGCGTTTCTCCGAAGCAAGTGTAATCTGTCCAACCGGGTGGCTCCGGCCCGCGTGCGCAATCGTCAAATCAGCGAAGCCATAGGTTCCGCATGCATCGGCAGAGAACAGCCATAGCGCTTGTGGAAGACCGTTGCCGCCCATGACGTCACGGCACTTTGTGCCGCTTTTGGATGAAACGCGCCCCAATACGCCATTCGCGGTTGGTGTTCCAACCACTTGCAACCCGTTTGTTACCGGTCCGCCTCTCCCATAGACAACATTGCCTCCAATCTGCTCGGTGACCCATTCATACTCTGAGGTCCCCGAGTCCGGCCCGGTATTCGGCAACTGCGCTTCTTCCACGTCCATCATGGATGCCAACGCCCTCAGGTTCGTGGTTATGGGAATCCTTCGCTTTGAGACTTCGAGTGTGTCGAACTTCAAAGAGAGTTTCGCTCCGCTGCCGTCTCTTGCGTCGACTACTTCAATTATGTGGCCGACTACCTTGGCGCCGACATGAATCTTCGCACCTGATGGCAGCGGGACATCCTGCATGAAGCGTGCGGTGACAACCTGTCCGGGCTTGCTCTTCCTTGAGTTCAGCGAAGAATTCAGCTGCAGCGGCAATATGGTCCCAGCCGGGATCGCATTCTGTCCGAATGACCCCGTAGTCAGCGCCAACAGACCCGCCAGCAATGTGGTTCTCATCTGGCGGGACGTAAGCGTCCATTGGTGCGGCTGAACCTCTGATTTCTTCAGGGTTTTCACGACTCCTCCTATTCCTGAACTTATGCGTCCATATCCTCGAAAACCTCTTGTGGTCGTTCCCAGTTCCTTCGATACGAAGCAAACAAGCGAAGCAGAAACGGTGTCTGGCTCCCTACGCCTGTAAATAACAGCACTGGAACGTCCGGCTTCATCCGCTTCATCTGCGCCCGCACCGCAATGCCAGTGGCGTCTGGCAGATCGTATTCCAGGAGAACGCCGTCTACCCGCAGAGTTGTCAGCAGGTGCAAGGCCTAGCCGCTAGTGGTCGCCGGCACGACCTCGTAGCCTGCTGATTCCAGCATGTATTTCAGTGCTCCCATGTACTCAGGATGGTCTCAACTCACAGTGCGAAAACCCACTGCTGAAAGACTCAGCGCACCGAGCACTCCTTCTCGATGGTCTTGATCGAGGTGATGGTCAACGTCACCGAGGAGGGAGCGCCCACCTTGGTCATAGCGTCGGAACTGGTCATCATCGACGGTGACTCCCGGCCGGCTACTTCCACTCGTTGTCCCAGGTATTTGCGGAGCTTTATTTTGCCCGTAGCTTGCAGTTCGTAGGTCATGCCCGGGTCCTGCTTCATCAGGATGTAATCGCCGCTGGATCTGCTGACGCAGCCTTGTATGGTTAGCTGTCCTTTGGAATCTTTCGAGTTCTGCTGACTCGTGTTGCTGGGATTGCCGTTTTGTGCCAGAAGAAAACTGCCCGAAAGCAGCAGAGCGAACCACATCTTTTTCATGGAGATTTCTCCTCTCCTAAAATGGGATGGCAACGCTATTGCATCGGTTGCATTTTAGCCTTTCCCGTTCTCCCTCAGAATTTCATAAACCTGCGTGCGCATTTTGCCATGCTGATCCAAGTAGTGGATCTCCAGACCATGTTTTCCCATCCGCGCTTGAAAGCTCCGGTTGACGGGCAAACTGGTGCAATTCGACCATCGGTTTAAGACCGTGCACGCGATTTCCAGCGATTTACCGTCGGGTTCCTGGACGACCATCGTGTTTTCCACGTAAGTTATCGGGCTTGAGCTGCTGCAATAGGCATTGATATCGCGCCAATTGCAGTTGGGCGGATCAAGCAGAGGGCCTTGGAATTGGTGGCTTTCCCCGCTTAGCACCTTAATTTGAAATGGTAGATCTTGCGGCCGGGCGGTCGCCATTGCGGCGAAGAGCAAGGTGACAACCAAGAACAACCGAGGGGAGTGCATAGTTCCTCCTTCAAGATTGCATAATGATAAAGATGACTCGGCAGCGAGCTTTGGTTCTCTGGGGCGAGTTTTTTTGAGGTGAGCAAGCGTTGGAGAGCTTGTCGTCTCCCAGTTCAGACAACTTCGGCTCACACCGCACAAAGTGAATTGAATATCGTGAATAATCCACGCTAAAGAGAGCTCAGCCGGCGAGTTATGGTTTCAGCTAAACTGCGTGCCACAGGGTGGACTATCTGGCAGCCAACCAAAATTATTGCACCATCATCAAGCAATGTAGGGTGTCCGTTGCTCAGACGGCAATGGCAGAACCGCACAGTTCGGCTGGCATCGCATCATCCCGTAGTGTGCGCCGCGATAATCGCGCTTTCGCACACGTTGTTCCGTCCAGCTTTGTCGATGTACCTTCGAACTCCCTATCCCAAGGCCGATCAAGGAGGAAGGAATATGAGCAACCGCCGTTTTGCAATTAGCACAATACTCGCTTTGGCTCTGTGGGCGTGCGGCACCCGGAGCCTTGCGGCCGCGGAAGCTCCCGCCACCAACGGGACGCCGGCACACATGCTGGTCACGGTCGAAGCTGTTCATGGTTCCAATGTACCCGTCGTTACCCGCGAGGATGTGATGGTTTACGAGGGGCGCGATCGCGACAAAGTGACCGATTGGGTTCCTGCGCAGGGAGACCACGCAGGCCTCGAACTCGTTGTTCTGCTCGACGATGGGTCCAATTTCAGTCTCGGTTCACAACTCGAGGACCTTCGCCAATTTATCACCGCACAGCCGGCATCCACCAAGATTGGGGTTGCCTACATGCAGAACGGCGTGGCGAAGATGGAACAGAACCTGACTAGCGATCATGCTCTCGCGGCAAAAGCCCTGCGCCTTCCGTTGGGGATTCGCGACATCAATGGGAGCCCATATTTTTCGCTGGCCGACCTGATCAAACGCTGGCCGGAAACGACAGCGCGCCGCGAAGTTCTGATGGTTTCCGACGGAATTGATCTTTACTACGAGAGCGGCGATATGGCGGATCCGTATCTATCCGCGGCCATCGAAGATGCTCAGCGTGCCGGCGTTCTCGTCTTTGCGATCTATACCCCCGGCGTGGGTCACTATGGTCATAGCTACTGGCGGACATATTGGGGTCAACTCTACCTCGCACAGGTTGCCGAGGAGACCGGCGGCGAAGCGTATTCCATAGGTTTCAGTGGACCGCCGGTGTCCTTCACTCCCTACTTGGACGATTTGGAGCATCGGTTGACCCGCCAGTACTTCTTGACTTTTACCGCCAAGCCGCAGAAAAAGAGCGGGCTGCAGCGAGTAAAGCTAAGGACTGAAGTACCAAATGCAGAGCTGGTTTCGGCGGAACGAGTTTACGTCGCCGCCGGGGCACCCTAACCGTCAGGAAAAAACGGATATTTGAAAATGGCTTCCGGTGACTGAAGATGGACGGGAAGACACTAAAAAATCAAGGTAACCAAAATCGTTGTGCGATCATCAATAGATGTAAGGTGGGGCAGATGTCGCTGGAGCGGCATATCCGGAGTGGGAGTCACAGCACTATCTGGATTCCGAGCGTGCTCGTTGCCGTCGCGCTCTTTGCTCTTCTGGCTGCACGAGACGTCCCTCCCGATTTCTCTAAGACGCCATGTGGGCATTCCACGATCGGCGCCGACTCTCACCGCGATCAGAGACCACGCTTTGACGACAGCGGTTCGAAGTGGTTGGCCCCTGCCGACAGCATTCAATTAATTTCCACATCTGCCGAATCGGCACACTTAACCCCGACGCCACAGCTATTCTCTACGCCTCAAACCAAGGGTTTCCACTACAATCGCCCGCCTCCGATTAGCTAAACCGTCGCTCCCAAAGCACCAATTGCGCTTTCCGGAAGTGCCTTGCACGAAGCCAAACCGCTTCCAGAAGGTCGGGAGTTCCGGACTCGGTTTTCGCCGTCTGCAAGTCCCAAGGGTCATGCAAGAGAGAGCGACGAACCTGATGTGAGTTTCTTAATGGGAGGACGAAATGAGCGGAAGGAAGATTCTATGCGTCGAAGACCAGCCCGAGGACATGGCAATTCTGGCGGCCGCGCTCGAAGGGATTGGTTATGAAGTGATGCCTGCAAGCAACGGAGGGCAAGCGATCGATCTGTTTACCAAGCAAGCGATCGACGGAGTGCTCCTGGAAGACAATTTGCCGGGTGCAACCGGAACTACGCTGCGCACGAAACTGAAGGCGATACATCCCGACATCCCAGTCCTGTTGTTTGCCGGAGTTGGCAGGGAGACAAAATTCATGCTGCGCTTCTTCGACGCCTATTTGCGAAATACGGAGCGGGCGGGAGATGGCTCGGCAGATTTGGAGGTGTAAGGCAGAACACTCACGCAGGACAAGGAAGATGTACACCTCAACAATTCTGCGTTTCCGCGCATCCTAGAACTCGCGCGCGAAGAGGGACTGATGTCCCTAGATCCATTGGGGAGCTGGAGCGACGAGAGTGGATCTTGAATGTTCGAAGGAAGTCGGGAGTCGTGGTATGAGGAGCCTCTCGGAGGCAACGCGGTTCCAACAAAGCCGCGATCGTCGACTCTAAATGCGCACGATCGAGGCGACGTTGGCTCGAATCCAACAAGGCGCTTTGCACCCACCTCGGTTGCATACCCCGACTGGAAAGCAGCTGAAGACAAATTCAAGTGTCCTTACCACGGCAGAGGCTATGACGGTAAAGGAATCAGCTTTGAAGAACCGGCGCCAAGACCGATGGATCGTGCCGCGCGGCTCCTCCGTTGTTGGAACTTCCCCCATGAAGCGCTTCGCCTTTACGCGGAACGGTTTGTGCCGGATGCGGAATTGGAACGCACAACCTACGCCCGTCTCCAAGTGTCAAAGCAGAGGGGTACTGGTAACTTGCGTGATCTGTCTGTTCCATGGTACACATTCATGAACTGTTGGCAGTAATCCGTGTATAGATTTGAAATGGCTACGCCAGAACATTCTCGCGCACGAGCAAGCTTGGCGTCTTGGTGCCGGATAGCCGTTATTGTTCTAGCCGTCTGTTCCCTCACGGCAAGCCTTGCGACTCGTTATACTGGGCTGGGTCCGGAAGTCCAGAAGGTAGCGGCGGTAAAATCCCAGTCTCCGGATGTCCAGCGGCAGCGTCTTCTTAGCAACCCACTCCAGTGGACGACTCCTGCTTCCACTTTCACTTTCTTTCAACCACCGCGGCCTTCCGTTTTTGCGGTCCCGGTGTTCGTCCCATCTCCGAACCTTACCTCCGAAAGCTGGCTTTATAACCGACCCCCTCCTTTCTGCTGACTTTCCGTCGTTTGCAGCCAGTCACTGTTTTTGAACTCAAACCCAGTCATTGAAATTGGCTGAGGCGGCTCCGCTTGAACGCGAGGTTCAGGCGCTGCTTGATCGAGTTTGAGCCCAGTGCAAAAATCCGTCACGTCAAAGTTCCGGCACCGTTGAGTCAAGTTTCGCATTGTCCGGCGCGACTCCGTTAGGGGCGATTTTGCGGTCCGGTAAACGGACCACACCTTCGACTCTTGTTGGGGAGGGCCGCATAGGGGTTTGGTAGACAGATTTGTCCTGTGGGGGTTAGCTCGGTTCGCGAAAGGAAACGTGCATGGCCATTGAGTCTTTACTGACCGAAGAAGATCTCGATGCTCTTCGCCAGTTTGACACTTGCATGGTCTCGAATGCGATTGAGACGTTTGACGTCAAGGCTTCGAAACACTGGATTTGCAGATGGCAGTATTCGCTGCATGTTCCCAGATGGAGACCTCCACCCATGGTGGGATACGCGGCCACGGCTCGTCTTCGAAGCGGGGAACCGCCAATTGGAGGCGGCAGCTTTCATGATCGTGCCGACTTCTGGAACAGCATCCTCGAAATTCCCGCGCCTCGCATCCTGGTTTTGGAGGACATGGACGAGCCGCCGGGTCGGGGGGCGTTTGTGGGTGATATGCACGCCGCCATCCTGAAGGCGCTGGGATGCGTCGGGTACTTAACCAACGGCGCCGTGCGTGAGTTGCCCGCCGTGCGCGCAATGGGTGTCCAGTTGTTTGCCGGAAGTGTTGCGGTTTCTCATGCCTATGCCCACATCTTCGATTTGGGAGCCGTCGTCAAGGTCGGCGGCATGGAAGTCCACCCTGGAGATTTGCTGCACGGCGACCGCCACGGAGTGCTGACTGTTCCAATGGAATCTGCAACCAAGATTCCCGAGGTTGCGGCCCGGTTGCAGCACGTGGAACAAACGGTGATCGACTTTTGCCGATCAAGCGCCTTCTCGGTGGCCAAGCTGTGCGAAATCATGAAAGCGACACGTTAGGAACGACCATAAGATTTGCACTCTTGGAACATTGCTGGCTGGGAATGCCAGAGAAAGCTGGTTAAAGAGACTCGATGAATGAGAGCAGCAATCGATCCGGCAAAGTATCAACACGAGGCATCGGATTTTCAAAGCTGATCGTGCTTGCCAGCCTGGTGGCTCTGGTGGCGGTCGAATTCGTCGCTTGTTCGGGGAGCGGAAGATCGGCGTGTTCAGGCGAGTGCACCGACGATTACGGTGGGCGTTACAAAAGTTGTGCGCAAGTCGCTGGGTCGAGCAAATCACCCTGTCCTCCGAGTTGGTGCCTTTCCAGGAAATTGATGTGTACGCGAAGGAATCCGGTTACGTCAAAAAGCTGCTGGTCGACTACGGAACCCAGGTAAAGGCTGGCCAGGTAATGGCGATCCTGGAGATTCCAGAGCTGGAGGCGCAGCTTCAGGAAGATCAGGCGGAAATCAAGAATGCAGCGAACCAAGTCAGCCGGGCACAGCACGAGTTGTACCGGTATCAGGCGCAGTACAAGGCGCTTCACCTGCAATATACACGTCTGAATGAGGTCTTCTGAGAGCCAACCCGGAATTGTCGCGCAGCAGGAAGTGGATGATGCACAGGGGAAGGATATGGCGGCATCCTCTCAGGTAGATGCTGGCCAGGCGGCTCTGGAGGCGGCCCAGAGCCAGCTGTCGGTGACTAAGGCAAAACTGGTTCACGATCAGAGCCTGTTTGACTATTCGAAGATCACGGCGCCGTTTCCCGGAGTAGTAACGGAGCGTTACGCGAACCTCGGCACGCTGGTGCAGGCGGGAACCAGGTTCGAGCACGCAAGCAATTCCGATCGTCAAGCTCTCCCAGGACGATCTGTTCCGGCTGGTGATTCCGGTTCCGGAATCTTACGTTCGGTATATCCACGTCGGCGATCACGTGGATGTTCGTGTGCCGTCGCTCAACCGGACGTTCCCGGGCAAGGTGGCGCGGTTCTCGGTGGATGTGAAAGAAGAGACGCGAACCATGCACACCGAGGTTGACGTTCCCAATCCAGATCGGGTGCTGATTCCGGGCCTGTATGCCGATGCTGACGTGACGCTTGAGCACAAGGAAGATATTCCCTCCGTGCCCTTGCAGGCGGTGAACCACGAGGGTGATAAAACCACTGTCTTTGTGGTGAACGCGAATGGCGAGATCGAGGATCGTCCGGTCAGTCTCGGAATTCAGACTGCCAGCGACGCCGAAGTGGTGGCGGGTCTAACATGAAGGTGAACAGGTGGTCGTCAGCGATCGCAGCGGATTGAAACCGGGGGAGAAGGTTCATCCCCAGGTAGTACAGATCATGCAGTATCACGAAAGCAACCAGGAGTAATAGGGATGACGCAAGCCGCTGGCCATAGACGAGTTAGCGGCGTCAAGTGAGATCAAATGTCACGTTTTTCGATACGTAATCCGTACTTCATCGTTGTCATTTGCCTGGCGCTGCTGGTGATCGGAGTTACCAGCCTGGCGCGCATGCCGGTCGATTTGTTTCCTACCATCAATCTGCCAGAAGTTGTGGTGGCGACGTTCTACTCCGGCATGCCCCCGCAGGATATCGAGACCGACATCACGGATCCTCTGGAGCGATTCTTCACGCTGGCCAGCGGCATCGACCACATGGAATCGCGTTCGCTGCTGGGCGTGAGCATCATCAAAGTCTATTTCCAGCCCGGCACCAACGCCGATGCGGATGTAACCGAGCTCTCGAATCTTGCTTTGGCTGACCTAAAGCGCCTTCCCCCGGGAACCTTGCCGCCGGTCGTGCTGAAGTTCGATGCTTCCAGCTTGCCGGTTTGTCTGGTCACTCTCAAGGGCGAGGGGCTGAATCAGACCCAACTTCACGACATTGGGCAGTTCACCATCCGCAATCAGATCGCGGTGGTCAAGGGAGCGGAGATTCCCCCGCCGTTTGGCGGCAAGTACCGCCAGATCATGGTGTACGTCGATCCCTACAAGCTGTCGTCCCGGCAGTTGAGTCCGATGGATGTTGTACATGCCGTGAACGACTCCAACCTGATTCTGCCTGCGGGCGACGTCAAGATGGGCCCCTACGACTACTACGTTTACTCCAACAGCCTGGTCAACAACATGGACGAACTGGGCAAGGTTCCGATCAAGACCGTCGGAACTTCCTGGGTTTCGGTCAACGATCTGGGCAAAGCAGAGGACGCCAATCAGATTCAATACAACGTGGTGCGAGTCGATGGGCAGAGGTCGGTCTATCTGCCCGATCATGAAGCAGGGCGGCGACACCAATACCATTCAAGTGGTCGATGGCATTCGCGACATGATCGGCCATCTCTACGACATTCCCAAGCAGCTCATGGCCACCGTGGTGTTTGACCAGTCGGCTTTCGTGAAGGAAGCGATCAAGACCCTGCTTCACGAAGGCCTGATCGGGCTGATTCTGACCAGCCTGATGATCCTCGTTTTCCTGGGAAGCTTCCGGGCGACGTCCGCCGTGTTCTTGTCCATCCCGCTTTCGGCGCTGGCCACATTTGTCGTCCTCTACATGATGGACAGCACCATCAACACGATGATTCTCGGGCGGCCTGGCGCTGGCCTTTTCACGCATGATCGATAACTCGGTGATCTCGCTCGAAAACATCTATCGCCACCTGGAGATGGGCGCCGCGCCGGAAGCTGCCGCCGAAGCCGGAGGCACCGAGGTAAGTCTCGCGGTCCTGGCCGCGACGCTAACGACCGTCGTAGTGTTTTTTCCGGTGACTTTTCTGTATGGAGTCAGCAAGTTCCTCTTCTCGGCTTTGGCACTGGCGGTCGTGATTTCTCTCTTTGCTTCCTACTTTGTTGCGATGACGGTGATCCCCCTGTTCTGCTCGCGCTTTCTCAAGGCGGTGCCGCCCAGCGGCGGGCACGGAACACAGAAAACGAGTACGCAGTTGAACCGACGGCGCACGGCGTCCTGGTGGGACCGGTTCAATGCCGGCTTCAACCGCCGGTTCAACCAGTTACTGGATTATTACGAGTACTGGGTACGGCGTGCGGTGAAGCGTCCGGGGCTGACGGTAGCCATTTTGAGTGGAGTGTTTGTGGCCAGCCTGGGGATCTATCCGCTGCTGGGGCTGGCGTTCTTTCCGCAAACGGACGCGGGGCAATTCACCATCAATCTGAAAGTGCCGACCGGGACGCGGATTGAAGTGACGGAACAGTATGTGGCCAAGGTGGAAGATCTGATCCGTCGGACCGTAGGGGCGAAGGATCTGAAGATGGTGGTGTCGAATCTGGGAGTGGTGCCGGACTTCTCGTCGCTGTACACGACTAACGCGGGACCGTACACGGCGACGATCCAAGTGGCGTTGCAGGAGTCGCACAGCCGGAGCAGTTTCGACTACATGAACTTGTTGCAGAAGACAATGGCGAGCGAGTTTCCCGACGTGCGGACGTTTTTCTCCAGCGGATCGATGGTGGATGCGGTGCTGAACATGGGGATGCCGGCGCCGATTGATGTGCAGGTGAGCAGCCCAGACATGCAGCAGATATACGGCATCGCGCAGGAGTTAGCGAGCCGGATACGGAGTCTGCCGGGGGTGGGAGAGGTGTATATCCCGCAGGATCTGAACTATCCCGGCGCTGCGGCTGAACGTGGACCGGGTGCATGCGGCCGAGTTGGGGCTGACGCAGAAAGATGTGGTGGACAACGTGATTACGGCGCTGAATTCCAACTACATGATCGCGCCGAACTACTGGGTAGATCGCAAGAGCGGCAACGACTACTACCTCACCGTCCAATATTTCGAAAAAGGACGGCCGGCGATTCACGACCTCGCCGACCTGACCAACATTCCAATCCACGCGCCCAACCTGAAGACAGCCGACCACATTGGACGCGGTCGTGAAGCTGGAAAATATTCAAACGCCGACGGAAGTGGACCATTATCAGATCCAGCGGGTCATGGACGTGTACGTGACGCCGGCAACCGAAGATCTCGGAAAAGTTTCCGACGAAGTTGCGCGCCTTATCCCGCAAACTCAAGGTTCCAGAGAACGTGCGCATCAATATGCGGGGCATGGTGCAGGGGATGAACGCATCGTTCCGCAGCTTTGCCATCGGTCTTTCGCTCTCGGTCATCCTGCTCTACCTGATCCTCGTCGCGCAGTTCAAGTCGTTCAAAGATCCCTTCCTTATCATGCTCGCGATTCCGATGGGCTTCATCGGGGTGTTGATTATTTTGCCCTTAACGGGCACAACTCTCAACGTGATGTCGCTGATGGGAATCTTGATGCTGGTTGGGATCTCGGCATCGAACAGCATTCTGATCGTCGAATTCACCCACCGTCTGGAAGACCAGGGTAAGACAGTCGAAGAGGCTGTGATCACATCTTGCAGAGTGCGCCTCCGGCCCATCCTGATGACTTCCTTGGCAACGATTATCGGGATGGTCCCGATGGCGCTGAAACTCGGGACAGGAAGCGAACAATACGCTCCCTTGGCGCGCGCCATCATCGGCGGCTTGACCGTTTCCGTGGTGCTAACGGTGTTCATTGTGCCGGCGGCTTATTTGCTTGCGTACCGCAGTCGGCACGGCTGAATAAGGAAATATGCCGGGTTTTTCAATTCGCAATCCGTTTTTCATCATCGTCGTTTGCCTGATGCTCCTGGTGATCGGCGTGACCAGCCTGGTGCGCATGCCGGTGGATTTGTTTCCTTCCATCAACCTGCCCGAGGTCGTGGTGGCTACTTTCTACTCCGGCATGCCGCCGCAGGACATCGAGACCGATATTACCGATCCCCTCGAGCGATTCTTCACCTTAGCCAGCGGCATCGACCACATGGAATCGCGTTCGCTGTTGGGCGTGAGCATCATCAAGGTTTACTTCCAGCCGGGAACGAACGCCGATGCCGATGTCACCGAGCTGTCGAATCTTGCTTTAGCCGACCTGAAGCGTTTGCCGCCGGGCACACTGCCACCCGTTGTGCTTAAGTTTGACGCCTCCAGTCTTCCTGTGGCATTGGTGCCGGTCAAAGGGCCGGGGCTCAACGAAACCCAGCTCCACGACTACGCGCAATTCGCAATTCGCAATCAAATCGCGGTGGTGCCGGGAGCGGAGATTCCTCCTCCGTTTGGTGGCACATACCGCCAGATCATGGTGTACGTCGATCCCTACAAGCTCGCCTCCCGGCAGTTGAGCCCGATGGATGTGGTCAACGCGGTGAACGACTCCAACCTGATCTTGCCGGCTGGCGACGTAAAGACGGGACCATATGATTACTTCGTCTATTCCAACAGTCTGGTCGACAACATGGATCAGTTGGGCAAGGTTCCTGTCAAGACCGCTGGAACGTCGTGGGTCACGGTCAACGACATTGGCCAGGCAGAAGATGCCCACCAGATTCAATACAACGTGGTGCGGATCGACGGCCAGAGATCGTGTTACATCCCCATCATGAAACAAGGCGGCGATACGAACACCATTGCGGTCGTAAATGGAGTTCGTAAGCTGATTCAACATCTGTATGACATCCCGAAACAGATGTCCGCCAGTCTGGTCTTCGATCAGTCTGTTTATGTTAAAGAAGCCTTGAAGACCGTACTGCACGAGGGCATTATCGGTCTGGTTCTGACGAGCCTGATGATCCTCATTTTCCTGGGGAGCTTCCGGGCAACTACGGCGGTGCTGCTATCGATTCCGCTTTCGGCTCTGGCAACGTTTGTGATTTTGTACATGGCCGGCAGCACCGTGAACACCATGATTCTCGGCGGACTGGCGCTAGCCTTTTCGCGGGTGATCGATAACTCGGTGATTTCGCTCGAAAACATCTACCGGCACCTGGAGTTAGGCGCTGCACCCATGGTTGCCGCCGAAGTTGGCGGGCGGGAAGTAAATCTGGCAGTACTGGCCGCAACCCTGGTCGACGTGGTGGATTTCTTCCCAGTCACGTTTCTCTACGGAGTTAGTAAGTTCCTTTTCTCCGCGCTCGCGCTTGCGTTCTGTCTGTCTCTATTAGCCTCATTTGTCGTGGCCATGACGGTGATTCCACTGTTTTGCTCTCGCTATCTAAAGGCGATGCCAGCTGGCGGAGGGCACGACCAGAAAGGCGAGTATGAAATCGAGCCGATCTCGGCCGTGGGTAAGTCATGGTGGGACAGGTTCAATGCCGGGTTCAACCGGATGTTTAACAAGGTCCTCGATTTCTACGAGTACTGGGTCAGGCGGGCGGTGATTCGTCCCGGCCTCACGGTCACCGTGTTGAGCGGAGTGTTCCTCGCCAGCCTAGCAATCTATCCGCTGCTGGGGTTGGCCTTCTTCCCGCAAACCGATGCCGGACAGTTCACCATCAACATGAAAGTTCCGACCGGCACTCGCATCGAAGTCACCGAACAATACGTGGCCAAGGTCGAAGAGTTGATTCATCGCACGGTGGACGCGAAAGACTTGAAGATCATCGTGTCGAACATTGGCGTGGTGCCGGATTTTTCTTCTCTGTACACGACCAACGCCGGGCCCTACACGGCGACCATCCAGGTGGCCTTGCAAGACTCACACCGGCAGAGCAGCTTCGCGTACATGGATTTGGTGCAGAAGAAGATGGCGAGCGAGTATCCGGATATACGGACGTTCTTCTCCAGCGGTTCGATGGTGGATGCGATCCTGAACATGGGGATGCCGGCGCCGATCGACATCCAAGTGAGCGGTCCGGTACTTTCACAGATCTACGGTGTGGCACAAGATCTCGCCGGCCAGATACGGAGTGTGCGCGGTGTAGGCGAGGTCTACATACCGCAAGACATGAACTATCCGGCTCTACGGCTGGATGTGAACCGGGTGCATGCGGGCGAACTGGGGTTGACCCAGAAAAATGTGGTGGACAACGTGATAACGGCGCTGAACTCGAACTACATGATCGCGCCGAACTACTGGGTAGACCGCAAGAGCGGCAACGACTATTACCTGACGGTGCAGTACTTTGAAAATGGACGAGCAGCGATCCACAACATGGTCGATTTGGGCCAAATCCCTCTACGAAATCAGTCAGGTGCGAGCCCGGATATGAGTTGTGGCCTGACGCGAACAGCCAGAGGCGGCGCTGCAACACCTTCGTGGGCTTGCGGACAGAATGTGCCGGGGGCGGGTGGTCAATCCGCGCATGGCAGTAGACCTACTACCGTTCTCGATAATGTGGTCGACGTAAAGCATGTGCAGACGCCCACCGAAGTCGATCACTACCAGATTCAGCGCGTGGTGGACGTCTATGTCACCCCGTCCGGCGAAGACCTCGGCCGGGTCACCAGTAACATCCGGGGCATCCTCGCCAAAGCGAATATCCCGGGAAACATGCGCGTAAATCTGCGCGGCATGGTTGAAGGAATGCAGGCTTCATTCAAGAGCTTTGCCCTGGGTTTCCTTCTCTCCTTCGTTCTGCTGTTTCTGATCCTTACCGCCCAGTTCAAATCGTTCGTCGATCCCTTCCTAATCATGCTGGCCATACCGATGGGATTCGTGGGCGTGCTGATCATTCTGCCCCTCACGCACAGCACATTGAATGTGATGTCTCTCATGGGGGTACTCATGCTGGTTGGCATTGCCGACTCCAATAGCATCCTGATCGTGGATTTCGCTCACAAACTAGAAGCAGATGGGCTAACGCCGACCGATGCGGTCATCACCGCCTGTCGAGTGCGGCTGCGGCCAATCCTGATGACTTCGCTGGCCACGATCATTGGAATGATCCCGATGGCGATGAAGCTGGGTACAGGCGCCGAGCAGTACGCACCGATGGCGAAGGCCATCATCGGAGGACTCACTTCGTCGGTTCTTCTGACTATTTTTATTGTGCCGGCGGCTTATCTGCTGGTCTACGGCAAACGCGGCGCGAAGCCTGCCCCGAATACAACCTTGGAGACGACGGAATAATGGATGAGATTGTCTTACGGCGAATAAATATTATATTGCCAATCTTCCTCGCTCTGGTTACGCCGGTTTGCAGCAGCGCGCAGGGAGTAGTCGGTACGGGAACAGCATCCGGGCTACCTTCGGCGCCTATACCACAACAAACGACTACGCCTGTCCATTCGAGCGTACTCATGGCGGGTTCGAAGAACCAGGCTCCGCAGGGCAATCAAGGGGCCCCCACCCCCTTGTCTCTGAAGGATGCGCAGGCGCTGGCCTTAAAGAATAATCCGCAAATCTCGGTTGCACGGCTGACCGCGCTTGCGTCGCAGCAGGTGACGCGAGAAGTCCGGTCGGCTCTATGGCCTACCGCGACCGTCGAATCTCACCGCAGTGGATGCCAACCCCGGTACGCGGATCACCGCCGGTGCACTCAACAATCCGATCATTTATCAGCGCGCCGCTGCGGGTGCGATGGTGAGTCAGCTCATCACTGACTTTGGACGCACGACCAACTTAATCTCCAGTGCCAATCTGGCTGCTAAAGCGGAAAACCAAAATGCAGCGGCCACCAAGGAGCAAATCTTGCTGGCCGTGGATCAAGCTTTCTACAATGCCTTGCAGATCGCAAGCCGTACTAACCGTGGCCCAACACACGGTGGCCGATCGGCAAACGGTTGCGGACCAAGTGGGTGCTCTCTTCAAGAATAAGTTGAAGTCGGAGCTCGATTTCAGCTTTGCGAATGTCAACCTGGCGCAAGCCAAACTGCTGCTTCTAGACGCGCAAAACAACGAGAATGCTGCCCTGGCATCGCTTTCGGAGGTGCTCGGATTTTCGAGTTTGCAGAACTTCCAGCTCGCAGAGGATACAACCGCGATCAGCCCTCCGCAAGGCAATGTGGATGATCTGATTTCTACTGCTTTTTGATGCGGCCGGAAATCCTGTCGCTTGAATTCCAGGCTGAATCGGCAAAGAAGTTCCACACCGCCGAACGGGACTTATTCTTTCCGGATATTCAGGCGATCGGCGCGGTGGGAGACACGCCCGTGCGGAATCCCATTATTTCTAGTTGGTATGGGGCGGTGGGAGTGAACGTTGAAATCCCGGTATTCAATGGGTTTCTGTACTCGGCAAGGACCCGTGAGGCCGCACTCAAAGCGCAAGCCGTTCAGGAACGCTTGCGTGATCTTCGCGACCGGATCTCACGCGATGTGCGTACGAGCTGGCTCAACGCAACCAATACTTACGATCGGCTGGCGGTTACGCAGCAACTGTTAGAGCAAGCTAATCTCGCGCTGGACCTTGCGCAGGCACGATACAAGTTGGGGCTGGGTTCGATTGTCGAATTAAGTCAGGCGCAGCTGCAGCAGACGCAGGCTGAAATCAGCAATGCGCAGGCGGGATATGACTACCGGCTTGCCCTGGCAGTCCTGCAATATCAGACGACCGGCTTCTAGGAAAAGCCTGGTTTTGATAACGAGAAACGCGATCGTTGTGGGGGCGGTTCCCCTCAGGTTGTCTTCAGACGAAAGCAGATGGCCTGGTCATAGGGCGTCAAGTGGTGCAATTCGTGAAGACACGGAAGAAGAAACAATCATCCTTTACGACGGGCCAAGGAGTACTACTCGTCCTTGTACTCGGTACCTTTGCTTTTATTGTGGTTTATTTGGCCTATTACGTCCAGGTAAATTTAGGTTGGCAGCTGCCGTAGCAACATCCGCCTGCTTTCTTGTGGAAGCTAGCCTGGAGTGAGCGGTTGTATGAACGGGATGCTGCTGGTTTCGTGTTGTAGCAGTATTGGCTGTGATCTTCGCGCTTGAGCGAAGTCTGATTTGGTTCGCACCCGTCGCCGTAGTGGCAATGATTCTCGGAGTCCTTATGAATCGCTCAACGACTGCATTCATTCACAAGGAATGCGGGCCAGAGCCGAGAGTTCCCCGTTCGCGGGGACGTGAGAACAGTTGCGAAGGATCTCGAAATCGGACACAAGGCGTCCGCGGAAATAGCTGCTCAAAAGTGAATTCCGGTTTTGCCGGTTAAAGGACATCCAGACTTGATCCCATTTTTCTTGTATCTCGTTGCGGGTGCTGTTACGGGATTCCACGTTTACATTTTGCTGATGTTGGCTGCGTTAGGAGCTCCTGTGGACCCGCTCGAACTTGTTTCTCTAGTGGGTTCCCTGGGTCTAATTGTTGCCGCTTATTTAAGCCTTTTCAAACCGCATGCGGCGGCGAGACTTGCTCTGCTCGCTTCGCTGGCAATATGGTGCTTTTATGGTCCAGCCATTGCCCGCACGGTCGGCTGGTTCTGAACTCGAATGATACTGCCATATCTAGCAACAGTGCTGTTGGCACTTGTCACCGCATACTCCGCCTTGGTGAGCTTTCGGCAACAGCGGGAGGGCAGCATTGCGACCTGGATCTTTCCAAGCGACACCAGGCGGTCTGCCCAAATAGCCGTTGGCATCTGCACCCTCGCACTCTTCCTCGGCGTGGCAGGGTGGCTCACCATCGATGCCCGGCATTCCATTCGTCATTCATCACGCTTTCTCATTCCTGAAGGGTACGTGGGCTGGGTGCGAGTCGAATTCCAAATTAAAGATGCTCCCCCTTTGCCTGTCGATGAAGGAGAGTGTCAATTCAAGTTTCCGGCATCCGGCCTATTGAGGACGTCTTCATCAGAAGAATACGGATGGGCCAAAGACCACTACTTCTACTATTCCGAAAAGGGTGCGCGGATATTGCGTGATTCGGGTCCAAGTAGTGAGCGCCTGATCTGGGGAAAAATCAACGGTGAGGAGTCTGGTTCGCAGGGCAAGAGAAAGTATGAGGAATTCTTCGTCGGAACGGAGCAGCAATTTCGAGAGCAACCGAGGTGAGAGCCGAGCGTCTTGGCTGGTGAGGGACCTTGGACGCCATCAGGAAAGCCACAATCCGAATTGAGATTGGGTGAGATGAAGAGCGTAGCCGACGAGTGGGTAGAGAAACAAGGCAACCGAATTCAGCACGAAGACGGTTGGAAACTCGGTGACACCCCTCAGACCTGGGGGGTCTGGTTAGTAATCCCGCCCAAAACCGAGCAAACCCCGCGCCAGTAGCGGCGTTCAGCCATTATACAGCGGTTATACACCCGTATAATCCTTGATGTGGCCGATGCAGCTGCAATTGAGAATGCCGCAGCATCGGTCGAACGGGAGTTTGGTCCAATCGTCATCGGGTGAACAATGCCATGGCTTCTGTGTTTCCACCCGTGATCCACCCGAGAGCCGCAATCTACGGCTGCGAGATCGCGGTGAAGCTCTCCAGTGAGGCCTGGCGAGCGCGCAACTCTCTCAGTTCCTCTTCGCCGAGCTTTTCGGCGCATCCTGCCACCGTCCGCATTCCCTGCTCGGCAAGTATCCGGCGAAACTCCGCGTCGGGCGTCGAAGCGGCGATGTCACCGAGGGCTCGCAGCAACCGTAAGCTGACGGCTACGTCCGTCTTCGCGTACATGCGGATCTGCTCCATGGCTGCCTCTAGCAGGCGCTCGAAGTGGATCCATCCAATGCTGGCGCGAACGATGCCCGGCGGATCGTAGAGCAGATCCTCCGGCGGCTCTCGGGACACGAAGCGGATCAGAATGCGACTCAACTGATCGACGCAGTTGATGGCGGTAGTGGGGTCATTCACGGCGGGCGAGATCGCCTTCAAGGCAACATCGACAATCTGCAGGACGCCAAACTCCACGTCCTGTTGCAAGGTTCTGGTCGGGCCGAAGTCGAAGGCGGCCAGCAACTCGGCGGTTCCTTCGGGGGGCAGGCGGTTCCCCTTGGAGACCATCATCAGCGGGATGCCCGCCGGAACGAAGTGGCCGACCCGGCGCAGAACCCGGATAGTGACGTGATAGTGCTTCGCCAGGGCTACCAGCCGTCGCGTATCGACGAAGCGTATGTAGCCGGAGACATCGCTGATAATGGCCACCTCGCTCGGGTTGGGTCGGAGCGGTTCAGCATCCTTCACGTGGTGGTTCAGCAGGTGCGGCCAGGGCATAATCTCATCGATCATGGCTTCCGTTTCTTCCGCGATTCTGTCGACGATGTGATTCACGCTAATGGCCTGCGAGATGTGGTGAATGAAAAAGAGCAGCAAACCGACGCAGACCAGCGCTAGCACCATCGCACCCAGGACGGTGGCTACTGGCGCAAAGGGCTGAGGGAGCGAGCGCGCCGCCGGAAGCGCCGCCATGCAGTACAAGAAAGTGCCGAGGAAGATACCAAGCGTCCATTGCGTCACGCGGTCTCTGGTAAAACCGACGATGATGCGCGGGGAGAACTGCATCGATGCCAGGGTGAGCGTCATCAGCAGGATGGCGAACACGATCGACACTACCGTCATGATGGAGGCGGCGATGCCCGCCAAAATGACTTGAGCGACTTGCGGGTCGGCGTGCGAGGGGAATAGGACGGTGGGCACCCACGTGCTGGTGACCGGAAACTCCTCTTCCAACCACGACAGGAACGCGCCCACGCAACCCAGCGCCACCGCGATGGTCAGGGGGCGGATCAAGAAGCCGCCACGCAGGTTATACATAGCGTGGCGAAGCGTCAACGGCAGGCTCTTCCTCATGGCTCTATCTGTTCAAGTGTAGTGGGGCAGACCCGCGCGTACACAGAAAAAACGGAAGACTGCCAGGTCCCGCCTCAGCCTGGACTGGCACATCGAGAGTCTTGCCCTCTGGGCTGCCCTCTTCGCGATACTTTATGTCGCATAATTACGCTGCAATGGTCTGCTTGGTTGGTTTTGCCTGCCGTTTGCATCGTTTCGCGGCAGAAAACCCACAGGAGGAGCACAGCGACGGGCGTCCTAGCCAGCAAACCGTTCACTCGTAGCGCAACGCCTCCACAGGATTTAGTCGCGAGGCTTTTATGGCAGGATATATCCCAAAGAACAGCCCGACGCTCATCGAAGCGGTTACAGCAGCGATGACCGACCATAGCGGCACCGCCGAAGGCAAACTCGGCAATAGCTTATTGATCAAAAAGCTGATCCCCGCTCCCAGCGTGACGCCGATGATTCCCCCACTACCCGTCAGGGTGACGGCTTCTGTGAGAAACTGGCGGACGATATCCCGGCGCCGGGCGCCGATGGCCTTGCGCACTCCGATTTCACGCGTGCGTTCGGTGACCGACATGAGCATGATGTTCATCACGCCAACTCCACCGATAAGGAGCCCGATGGAACTGATCACGACCACGGCAAGGGCAATCGCTCCTGTGATCTGACGGAATTGGCGCGCAATCTCCTCCGAACTGGAAATCGAAAAATTATTCGGCTTATCGGTCCCAACCCGTCTGCGCCGCCGCATCAGGCCGATGATTTCGTCCTCCGCCTGGGCCTTTCTACCCGGAGACGCTTGTGCGCCAATGAAGTGTTCGTCGTCCTGGGGATTATGTTTGCGGTACGCCGTGTAGGGCACGACCACAACTTTGTCCGCCGATTCATCTTTAAAGAGCTGGCCTTTACGCTTCTCCAGCACGCCGACGACCCGGTAGAGAGCGCCTCCGACCTCGATGGACTTGTCCAGGGGGTCTTCCGCGTGGAACAGTCCCTCAGCCAAGTCGTGACCGATTACCGCCACATCCATGTGATTCAGGTTTTCCGCTTCGGTAAAGAACCGGCCTTTCTCGGGGTTGGCGTTGTAGACCCATTCGTAGGACGGAATGGTACCAGTAAATTGAATCCCGTAGACCTCGTTCTTTTGGTATCGCGCGGGCACCACGGTGAAGGGCTTGCCCGGTTCTATCCGGGGGGAGATCTCCACCGTCACATCCTTCACGTCGGGGCACTCATCCCGAATCGCCATGGTGTCTTCGTAGGTCAGCGGCTTGCGGTTGCGTTCTTCCGCCGTGAGGTTGCCTCGGAAACCGAAGTCCCAGCGAAAAACGAACAGCGTATCGGTGCCATATTGATCGAGAAAGCCGCGAATATCTCGATCCAAACCCACCATGATGGAGGCTACGGCCACCATGGCCATGATCCCGATGACCACACCCAAGACAGTCAGCAGCGACCTCGTCTTGTGCTGGCGAAGGGAATCAAACGCCATGCGCGTGCTTTCGCTGATTTCAATCCGCACGGTTGAAACCTCTGTTAAGCCACCTTTTACGTTTGGGCTCCTGATTTTTCAAATAATAGGCCGCCGCAAACCAGCAACAAAGCGGCTGCGCCGATCATTTCGTTGCCTATAAAGAATCCCATCAGGCTGGCGCCAACTCCCGCCTCAAGCAGCACGGCCAGACCGCAGAACAGAACGAGCGTCTTGCGCAATCTCGTTTCACTAACGCCAGCCAGTAGCGCGACCATCGCAGTTACGAGCCAGTGCCACCCGAGCGAAAGAAAAACGACCCGGAAGGCTGCTTGAAGGCCAGGATTCAAATTCGACATTGCCAACGCCGGGAAAACCTTGCTGTAACCGCCGAAGCAATGAAGTGCAGCGCTTGCGAGGAGCACTACACTGCCTAAGATGACGAAAACGCGTGCAGCTTTGTTGCGGCCGTTCACCGAAACCTCCCAATTAAGGATTCAACCCTCTAAGTTTCGAAGCGCAGAGCCTCGATGGGATCCAGTTGGGCAGCCCGGTGTGCGGGGTACAACCCAAAGAACAATCCCACCGTCGTCGATACCGCAAGCGACAAAAGCACCGCGCCGATGGGTACTTGGGAGGGCACAGGCGTCAGCACTCTCACCAGCGTGGATAGAAGATAGGCAATGGCAATGCCGATCGCACCTCCCACGGCTGCCATCACCGCGGATTCCACCAGGAACTGCATCAGGATGTCGCGTCTTCGCGCTCCCAATGATTTGCGCACGCCAATCTCGCGGGTACGCTCCGTCACACTGGCCAGCATCACATTCATGATCACTACGCCGCCGATGACCAGGAACACCGAGACCACTCCGACCATGGTCTTGGCGATGGCGCCAGTGAGGTTATTCCATAAGCCCATAATTGTGTCAGACGCCAGAATGCCAAAATTGTCATCGGCCATGGGATCGAGATGGCGGCGGCCGCGCATCATGGTGCGGGCTTCATCCTCGGTCTCCCGCATCCACGCCGGACCGCGCCCCTGGATGTTGATGGCCATATCCAGTCCCTGCCCGTGTTCGCCATAGTGTTTCAAGAACGTCCGGATCGGGATATAGACAAAATTGTCCTGGGATTGCCCGAAGACGGTTCCAATCGGCTTGGCTACGCCGACCACCAGGAAGCCGCGGCCATCGACGTAAATCGTCTTGCCGATGGGGTCGACCGTGGGGAACAGCTTGCCGGCGACTTGTTGCCCGATAAAGGTGACCTCCGCTCTGCCTTCATTGTCCGCATCCGTTATGTAGCGGCCGGTTTCAACTTCCTCCACATCCATATCGGCGATGTTGGCCGTCACCCCGCGGATATTAATGTCGTCCAACGCCTGTGTTCCCAGGCGGACCTTGCCGTTGGTTCGCGTCTCCAGGCCAACCGCGCGAGGCAGCCTCATGCCATCACGCAGAGCCTCGTAGTCTTCCCAAGTGACATACCGGTTGCGACGCATCGCTTTGAAGAAGTCCTGCTGATTGGTGATGATGGGGAAGCGAACCACGAGAAAGACATTGGACCCGAGATTGGCAACGCGATGCTCAATGTAAAGGTTCGCCCCAGTGATAATCGATACGACCAGGATGAGCACCGACACCGACAAAGTAACGCCCAGCAGCGTCAGCGCAGAACGCAGCTTGTGTGCCCGCAATGCTGCCAGAGCCTCGAACGCCGGGTCGCGGAACACGGTGAGGTGACGCCAGAGTTGTTCTCCGGCTCGCGAGGCGGCAAACTTCCGGACGCTCCTCCGCGGAACCACCTGTTCCATCGTTGTCGGGTCTGTGCGGTCCACACTGTAATCGTATACGATGTTTGGCCGGAAATAGTTCCGCGCGACTCGAACTTCGGGATTAGTGAGGGGTTCCGTTCTATACTGCGCGATATGGCAGAAAAGAAGACCGATCGTAGCGGCTGCCGTTTCACAGTTCAGCAAGCGAAAGATGGAAAGCCTTTCATTGCTGTACAACTTTACCGCGACACCATTCCGGTGCTGAGAGAAGTATCGTTTGGATTTGACCTGCTTCGCGGCACACAGGTCGAGGACGCCAAGAAGCTCGCCGAGATGCTGAACGAGCAAGTCCTTGACATGTTCGTTACGACGGAAGAGAAAGCGCCTCGGGCATAGCGCGATGAAGCACCCGGCGCGGGCCCATCGTGCGATCAGACCTCCGCCCACCCTGCCCGAAAAGCGCTAAGAATTGAGGCACCCACGGCTTGGTGGTGCAACCGGAAGGCTGGCCCTCCGCCGCTCTTTACGACTGCGCTCTATGGAACACGTAAAAGAAGACCGCCACGCAGAAGCAACCAAATGCCTCAATGAACGACGAGAACAGCACGACCGCGGGAACCAAATCCCGCAAGACATTGAGAAAGTCGAAGACGAATCTCCAGAGTAAAAGAGCTGTTATCAGAGTCGTCCCGACCAGGGCCAGCAACGCCGCATTTTTGAGTGTCATGGTCGGAGTATCAACATTGCCGGTGTCATCCGCAACTCCGGCTGCGCTAACGAGCAAGCCTGAAGCACAGGGGCATAGGGAAGCACTCGGGAATTCTTGGGGACGGACTTTAGGGACGAAGCATGTAGTTCGAAGCAACGTCGCAAAACGCCGCCAACTGTTTCGTCCGGGTAGCCTCGTCCCACCCCAGTTCTGAAGCCATCAAGTCCGCGACGGCGGGCGCCATGGCGAGGGCTGCGCGTGCATTCAAGAACAGCGCGCGGGTGCGCCGGGCGAGCGCGTCTTCCACGGTGCGGGCCATTTCGTGTCGCGCCGCCCAGATTACCTCCGCCTTCAGGTAGGGTAGGGCCGCGTGCAGCGGTTCGCTGAGCCGAGCGTCCATTGCGATGAGTTTGCGAATCTCGTAGGCGTCCGACCCGTAGACAGCCAGCGGTCCGGATTGTTTCGCCGCGCCTTCTTTCGTTGCCTCGTTTTTCGTAACATCGGTGAAGCCGTGGATATGCAGATGGTGCGTCACGCACGGTCTTTCCGGCAACTGCGCGAGCGTCGCCGCCTGATCGACGCAATCCTCGGCCATATGCCGATAGGTCGTCCATTTTCCACCGCAGACAGTGACCAGGCCGGAGCGATCGATGTGGATGAGGTGATCGCGTGACAGGGCCGCCGTCCTGACCACGCCGCTGGCCACGCCCGTAGCGCTCACCAACGGCCGGATGCCCGCGAATACGCTCAACACATCGTCGCGCGTAGGCGCTTTCGTCAGATATTGCCCGGCGGTCGCGAGAATAAATTCGATTTCCTGCTCCATGGCGATCGGCTCGAGCGTTGCGGCAACAATCGGCGTATCGGTCGTTCCGACCAGCGTATGCCCGTGCCACGGAATCGCGAACAACACGCGGCCATCGCTGGTGTGCGGAACCATGATCGCGCTCTCACCCTGCAGAAAACTCGAATCGAAGACCAGATGAATGCCCTGGCTGGGCGCGATCATCGGAGTAGCGGAAGGCTCCGCCTGGAGCCGAAGCAGGTCGCAGAAAGCTCCGGTGGCGTTGACCACAACCTTCGCGGATGCGCGAAATTCGTTGCCGGTTTCGACATCGCGGGCGCTGACACCATCTACAAATCCCTGCGCGTCTTTCGTCAGTCCCGTGACTTCGACATAGTTCAGCAACGTGGCGCCCTGCTCGAAAGCGGTGGCCACCATGTGGATGAGCAGCCGGGCGTCGTCGAATTGTCCGTCGTAGTAAACGGCGCCGCCGCGCAGGCCTTCCGTCTTCAATGTCGGCAGATGTTCGAGCGTCTCTTCTCTGGAAAGAATGCGCGAAACGCCAAACCCGTACTTGCCGGCCAGCAACTGATACAGCTTCAGGCCGAGACCGTAGAATGGCGCCTCCCACCAATCGTAGTTCGGCACGACGAACGCAAGATCGTGCACGAGGTGGGGCGCGTTTTGCAGAAGCAGTCCGCGCTCCTTGAGCGCTTCCATGACCAGCCCGATATTGCCCTGCTCCAGGTAGCGCACGCCGCCGTGTGCCAGCTTGGTGCTGCGACTGGAGGTGCCTTTGCCGAAGTCGCTCTGCTCGAGAAGCAGCACATCGTAGCCGCGCGCCGCGGCATCGATCGCAACGCCTACGCCGGTAGCGCCGCCGCCCACGACAATCATGTCCCAGGCTTTGGGATGCGCTTCGATGCGGCGCCACATGTCGGTTCGATTCATAGCTGCACCCTCCGCAGTGAACCCATGCGTGAAACCATGGTTGCCCTGTGTTCCTCTGTGTCCTCCGTGGTAAAGATTTTGCTCTACGCCGATTCCACCCAGTCGAACGAGCGCGTCACTGCCTTTTTCCAGAAGTGATAAAGCCGCTCGCGAGATTCTTCATCCATCTTCGGCTCCCACCGCTGATCGACTGCCCAGTTGGCGACGAGTTCGTCGGTATCCTGGAAGAATCCGACTGCCAATCCGGCGGCATAGGCAGCGCCGAGAGCAGTGGTCTCCTTCACCATCGGACGAACCACCGGCTTCGCCAGAATGTCGGACTGGAATTGCATCAGCAGATCGTTCATCACCATGCCACCGTCGGTGCGCAGGACGTCGAGCGTAATGCCGGAGTCCTTGGCCATCGCGTCGACCACCTCGCGCACCTGGAACGCGGTCGCCTCCAGCACGGCGCGGGCGATGTGGCCTTTGTTCACGAAGCGGGTCAAGCCGGCGATCACGCCGCGCGCGTCGTCCTTCCAATACGGCGCGTACAAGCCGGAGAAGGCGGGAACGAAGTAGACGCCGCCATTGTCGTTTACGGTGCGGGCGAGCGCCTCAATGTCGGAACTCTTTTCAATGAGTCCGAGATTATCGCGGAGCCATTGCACCAAGGCGCCGGTAATTGCGATGCTCCCTTCCAGCGCATAGCATGCCGGCTTCGCGCCGAACTTGTACGCCAGCGTAGTCAGCAGGCCGAAGTTCGAGAGCACTGCCTTTTCCCCGGTATTCATCAGCATGAAGCAGCCGGTGCCGTAGGTGTTCTTCGCTTCTCCGGGCTTGAAGCAGGCCTGGCCAACCAGAGCGGCCTGCTGATCGCCGAGATCGCCGGCGATGGCGACTCCCGCAACGGCCGGCAGTTTCGCGGTGCCGTACACTTCGCTGCTCGAAACAATCTTCGGCAGCATCTGGATCGGAATGCCGAAATCTTTCAAGATGTCCCGATCCCACTGCGAGCGTGCTGAGGTTCATCAGTTGGGTGCGGCTGGCATTGGTCACGTCGGTCACGTGAACGCCGCCATGCGGTCCACCGGTGAGATGCCAGATCAGAAAAGTATCGATATTGCCAAACAGCAGATCGCCGGCTTCGGCTTGCGCGCGTGCGCCCGCAACATCTTCGAGAATCCAGCGAATCTTGAGGCCACTGAAATAAGTAGCGAGCGGAAGGCCGGTCTTGGCGCGATAGCGATCCTGTCCGCCACGCGCAGCGAACTCGGCCACGGCGGGAGCAACGCGCGTGTCCTGCCAGACAATTGCGTTGTACACGGGCTTTCCACTTTTCTTGTGCCAGACGACGGCGGTTTCGCGCTGGTTGGTGATCCCGATCGCAGCCAGATCTTCCGGCCGCAGCCCCCGCGCTTCCATTGCTTCCTGGATGACAGCGTCTGTGCGGCGCCAAATTTCCTCTGGATCGTGCTCGACCCATCCCGGCTTGGGATAGATCTGCTCGTGCTCTTTTTGAGCTGCGCTCACGATGCGTCCGGAACGATCGAACACGATGAAGCGCGAACTTGTCGTTCCCTGATCAATGGCGCCTATGTAGCTTGCCATCGTTGGGTTTCCCTCTCGAGTAACGGTCTGCCGGTTTTCCTTTCAGTGACCATTCGTGTCCTCCATGGCCAAAAAGAAACCTGAAACTACCAAGAGACACGAAGGTACACGAATGGCTAATTCTGTCACCCCGCAAGTTAGCAGGACTAAGGAGTTAGTCACCACCGTAGACCAGGAGGTCAATTCCTACGGTAACTCGGCAAGAATTTTCCCGTAACCACCCAATAGCACAAAGGTGGCCTGTTTCACGAAACGGCGTTCGTGGCATCCTACATAATAGAAGTGAGGTTTGCGGCCCCCGCAAACCAGGAACGTGGGGTTCCTATGAAGAGTCTGGGGAAGGTGATCCGGTCGGTACAGGCGTTCGGCCGCGAACTGTCGCGCCGGTCGAATGCAGTCGAACCGAAGCGCGCGCCGGCAATCGGCATCGCCTTGGGCGGAGGCTTTGCGCGCGGCATTGCGCACATTGGGGTTCTTAAGGTCCTCGAAGAAGAAGGCATTCCGGTTCGCATGGTTGCGGGCACGAGCGTGGGCGCGCTGATCGGCGCTTCGTATTGCAGCGGACTCACGATCGCGGAACTGGAAGAAGTCGCCCACAAAGTTCGCTTCACTACTTTCGCGCGCTGGACGTTGTCGCGCTACGGCTTTGCCTCGAATGACCGCATGGTTTCGTTTCTGACGCGGATTTTGAAGGTGCAGACTTTTGAAGAGTTGCGCATTCCTCTGGGTGTGACGGCGACCGATTTCAACACGGGCGAGGGAGCCGTCTTCAATTCCGGCTCGATCATCGACCCGGTGCGGGCCAGTTGCGCTTATCCGGGGATGTTCCTGCCGGTAGAGATAGGCGGGCGCTGGCTGGTGGATGGCATGCTCTCGCATCCGGTGCCAACGCGTCCTCTGCGCGAAATGGGTGCGGAGCGCGTGCTCGCGGTGCAATTGAAAGGGCAGTGGTCGAAGACGAACGAGCCACGCCATCTCTTCGATGTGATTGGACAGTCATTCGCCATCGCGCAGGACATGATGAGTCCGGTATGGAGAAGCGCGGCCGATGTCGTGATCGAGCCCGACGTTGCCGGTTTTGACTATGACGACTTCAAACGCGCTGACGAATTGATCCGCGTCGGCGAACTGGCGATGCGCCGCGCGCTGCCTGAAGTGCGCAAATGGCTGGAGGTTCCCGCGGAAACGGCCGCCCCTGTGAAAGTGCCTGCGCTGGTCGCAAGACCCGCGCCCATGCCAGCGGACTGAAACCCCGAGCCGGGTATGGCTCGTGTGGGGACGGGCGCCCTCGCCCGTCCAAGCCGAGCGCAGCTCGGCAGCTGCCTGTGGTCACAGCAACTTTGGATTCGTTATAGTGGCATACCTCAAGACGCTGCCTTACACACCAAAGTAGAAACTTCCGGCATGAAGCGACGACTGTCCGCGCGCCCCCGGGGAATGTGCGGCGGAGCACAGTCTTCTGACTCCCCACGGAGTAAAATCCCCTTCTTGACCGGCTCAATCCCAAGGCTGATCTGTAAGGGAGGCTCTGTGTCGGATCCACTCTTCGGAGCGATGCTCCAAAGCATCATCGACGGCGCGCCGGATAAGGCCGCGGAATTGGCGCGGCAGGCGCTGGCCAACGGCGTCGATCCGCTCGAAGCGGTGAACCTGGGATTTGCTGTGGGGATCACGTTCGCCGGCGATCAATTCGGCTGCGGCGAAATGTTTCTGCCCGATCTGCTCGCGTCGGCCGAGGCGATGAAGGCTGCCATCAAGATCCTTGAACCGGAGATGCTGAAGCGCGGCTCGCGAGCGTAAGGCTCTGGGCAAGATCGTCCTCGGCACCGCCCGAGGCGATATTCACGACATTGGCAAGAACCTGGTCGCCACCATCCTTTCCGCCAGCGGATTCCAGATCTTTGATCTCGGTACCAGCGTGACTCCCGAGCAATTCGTCGCCAAGGCCAAAGAAGTCGATGCCGACATCGTCGGCGTCTCCGCTTTGCTGACGACGACCATGGCCGGGCAGAAAGCCGTGATCGAAGCGCTCGATCGAAATGGTTTGCGGCCACGGGTAAAAGCGATCATTGGCGGCGCCGCGGTCACCTCGAAGTGGGCTGCTGAAATCGGCGCTGACGGCTACTCCCGCAATGCCATCGATGCTCTGGAACTGGCGAAGAATCTGATGAGCAAAGGCCGACGACAAGATTGAACAAGGGAACCGCCCTGCATGAGACCCAGAATTCAATTGCTCAGTCCCGAGCTTATCGGCCGCATTCTGCGCGAAGCGTTCGAACTGCTGATGAGCCCTGGAGTTCGCGTGGGCTCGGCGGCGGTCGAGCTATTGCGTTCGGCGGGAGTTGACGTCGGCATTGCGCCAAACGCGACGCCGAGCAGCGCCGGGAGTTCCTGCTGGGCCATCCCGACGCGGTGCTCGTCAGCGCGCAGACCGGCGAGGGCCTCGATGCGCTCGGCGAGCGCGTCGAGGAGACGTTCCGAGCCACGCTGCGCTCGGTCGAGCTGCTCCTGCCCTACCGCGAGGGCGGGCGCCTGGCCGAGCTGCATGAGCTCGCGGGCGACCTGCAGCGCGAGGACACGCCGGAGGGCGTTCGCGTGACCGCACTGTTGCCGGCTCGCGTGGCCGAGCGCTACGCGCGTTTCGCGGCGCCCAACGGGGCTGCGCGGTAAGACCGCTGGGGAGTCGTTGACCGGCGTCCAGGTGGCGGCCCGCTCGCCGGCGCGTGACCGACCGCACGCCTCACATCTGGGCCGCGACGAGCACCCTGTGCTTGACACCGCGCTTTGCGGGTAATTAACGGCGAAGGGGAGTCTCGGCGCAGGAGGGTCGACGGATGCGCAGCGGCAGTGACGCCAGTCCGACGAGCGATGACCACGAGTCTGCGGGGCCGCGCATACTCGCGTGGTGCGCCGGCCTCATCGCACTGATGCTCTTCCTCGCCGCACCGGCCGCGCAGGCCGCGTTCGGCGTGAAGAGCTTCACGGCCGGTGTGCTATGGCAGAACCCAACCGGACAGCCGGCGTGCCAGTACGCCGCCGCGAGCGTGAACCCGCCGACTCCCCAGAGCGAGTCGCTGTACGCAACGCTGGCCGGATCGCATCCGTACTGCGGCTTCACGTCGTTCACGATGAACTCGACCACCGGCCTGCTCGGCCAGGTGCCCGACGACACGCTCAAGGACGTACGGGTCGACCTGCCGCCGGGACTCGTCCCCAACCCGCAAGCAGTGCCGCACTGCACCTCGGCGAATCCGAGCAGCTGCCCGGCCGCGGACCGGGTGGGCCAGGAGATCTTGAGCGCCGACGTCGCGGGAGTCGACGTCCCCATGACAATCGACATCTTCAACATGGAGCCGAGCACGGGCCCGAACGCGGCGGCGCCAGCCGACTTCGCCTTCGAGGTGCCGGTCCTCAATATCCGGGTCGACATCGTCGGCGGCGTGCGCGACCTCCCGAACAGCGGAGCGGCGGCGTTTCTTGGCCAGCCGATGCCGGGAGACTACGGCGAGTACTTCACGATCGCCAACCTCCCGCAGCGCACTCCGACCCTCTCCTCGACGCTCGTCTTCTTCGGCGATCCCTCGGCACAGGACGGCGGCGCGTCCGGGACGCCGTTCCTGACCAATCCCTCGGTCTGCGCCGGCCCGCAGACCACGTACCTGAGCGTGGACTCGTACGGGAGTCCCGGTCAGTTCCAGACGACTCCCTTCACGACCCCCGTCGGGGCCTCGGGTTGCAACAGCCACACCTTCGGAGCGGGCGCGCTTGCGCCGTCGATCACGGTGACGCCGACGGACGCCGCCAATAACGCGCTCACGAGCGCCCCGCACGACACGCCGACCGGGCTGAGGGTCGACCTGAAGGTCCCGCAGGACAACGCGTTTGCCAATCCCGACGGGACTCCGCACCAGGGCACGCCGCAGGTGCAGAACGTGTCGGCCACCCTGCCGCAGGGGTTCACCATCAACCCCGGCGCCGCGGCCACGCTGCAGACCTGCAGCGACGCCGCGTTCGGACAGGGCACGACCGCGCCCGCCTGCCCGAACGTCACTCCGGTTGGCACGGTCTCGATCACGTCGCCGCCGCTCGCGGCGCCGCTGACCGGCAACGTCTATCTCCGCACGCCCGACATCAATGACCCTCACCCGTACCGCCTGTTCCTCGACGCCGAAGGTGACGGCCTGACGATCCGCCTTGTGGGAGTGATCACCCCCGACCCGAACACCGGCCAGTTGACGGCCACGTTCACCGGCAACCCGCAGGTGCCGTTCAGCGATCTTGCGCTGCAGTTCAACGGCGGCTCCGGAGCGGTCATCGCCAGCCCGCTCGCCTGCGGCACGGCGGCGGCGTCGGCCACGTTGACGCCGTGGTCGTCCTCCGGGGGAGCGCCGTCGGTCACGCTTCCGGCCTCGGTGACGGTCGACGCCGACGGCAAGGGCGGCGCCTGCCCGTCGCCGCCGCCTTTCGCGCCCAGCGTGAGCACCGCGCTCAGCACGCTCGCCGCCGGGGCGCACACGGCGCTCACCCTCGGCGTCTCGCGCGGCGATGGGCAGCAGTACCTGTCCCAGGTCAACGCCCAGCTCCCGCCCGGCCTGCTCGGGCTGCTCGCCTCGGTCCCGTTGTGCACGGAGCCGGCGGCGACCTCGGGCGCATGTCCGGCGGCGAGCGCGATCGGCACGACGACGGTGAGCGCGGGCGCGGGCTCGCAGACGCTGACGCTGTCCGGACCGGTGTTCCTGACCGGGCCCTACGGCGGGGCGCCGTTCGGGCTGTCGGTCGCCGTGCCCGCCGTTGCCGGCCCCTACCACCTGGGGACCGTCGTCGTCCGCGCCGGGATCTCCGTGTCGCCGACCGACGCGCACATCTCGATCGGCGCGACGCTGCCCCAGATCGTGGGCGGCATCCCGCTGCGCGTCAAGTCGGTAAGCATCGCGGTCAACCGCCCGGGCTTCCTGTTCAACCCCACGAGTTGCGCCGCGCTTCCCTTCGGAGGGTCGGTCGTCGGGAGCGCCGGCACGAGTGAAGCGATCAGCGGGACGCTCACGGCCACCGGATGCGCGAACCTGCCCTTCGCGCCGACGATCACGGCCTCGACGAGCGGCTCGACGTCGGCGAGCAACGGCGCGAGCCTGAGCGTGACGGTCACGCAGCCCGCCGGCGGCGCGAACCTGCACTCCGTGGGCATCACCTTGCCGAAGGGGCTCTCGGCGCGGCTGAGCACCGTCCAGCTGGCGTGCCCGGCGGCGACGTTCGCCGCGAACCCGGTCCATTGCCCACCGGCCTCGGTCGTCGGCACGAGCACCGCCTCGACGCCGGTGCTCCCGACTCCGCTCACCGGCTCGGTGTACCTCGTCTCCCAGGGCGCGGCCGGGCTGCCGACGCTCAACGTCGTGCTCTCGGGGTCGGGGATCACGGTGGCCCTGACCGGGACGGTCGCGTTCACGGCTCAAGGATTGACGACGTCGACGTTCGGAGCGATCCCGGACGTTCCGATCTCGACGTTCGCACTCAACCTGCCCGAGGGGCCGCATTCGGCGCTGGCGGCCGGCGGCAAGCTGTGCCCGGGGCCGCTGTCGATGCCCGCCGCGCTCGTCGGACAGAACGGGGCGCAGAAGAGCAGCACGATCGCGGTCAAGGTGCTCGGTTGCTCCGGCGTGCGGGCGTCCAGCACGAAGCGCAAGGTGATCTCGGTGCTCGCTCACCGTTACTCGCGGGGCATCCTGCACATCAAGCTGCGCCTGCTGGCGGCCGGACGGATCAGCGCTAGCGGCGCCAACCTGAAGCGGACCGTCCGCAGCGTGAAGCGCGGAGGTGTGGTCACGCTGAACGTGGCCCTCACTCGTGGCGGCCGCGCCGCGCTGCGGCGTCACCATCGACTGAAGCTCCACCTGCGCCTGGGCTTCGTGCCGAAGAAGAAGGGCGCGCCAAGCAGCGTGCGCGTCAGATGGACGATCAGGGGCACGTAGGCGCGGGCCCGGCGTGGACGGACGCGGCGGCGGCTGCCAGCGGTCCTCGCCACGCACGATGAATGGTACGAACTACCGACCAGCTTTATCCCGGGCGAGCGCAGCGCGTGACCGCACCTTTCGGGGGAATAGTGTGTATAAGGGGTGTCTCTCGGCAGGAGGTGAACACATGCGCGGCGGTGACGGCAGTCTGACCAGAAACGACCACCACCACGCCCTTGGCGGTCGGCACCGACTCGGGCTGTGCGCCGGTCTCGCCTTGCTCACACTGTTCCTCGCGGCCCCCGCCGCCCAAGCCGCGTTCGGCGTGCAGAGCTTCACGGCCGGCGTGCTCGTCAAGGACACGACCCCCGGGCAGCCGGCGTGCGACTTCGCGGACGCGAGCGCGAACCCGCCGACCCCGCAGAGCGAGGCGCTGTACGCCACCGTCGCCGGGTCGCATCCGTTCTGCGCCTTCACGAGCTTCACCGTCAACCAGACCGCCACCGGGGCGCCCATCGGGACGGTGAAGGACGTGCGCGTCGACCTGCCGCCCGGATTGGTACCCAATCCCCAGGCCACGGCGCACAAGTGCTCCGTCATCACGGCCTGTCCCAAGGACAGCCAGGTCGGAGCGGAGTCGACGATCGTCTACGCGCTCGGAATCAAGACGTGCTTTGCGGACACGTGCCCGTCCGGCACGGTGAAGCTGGGCAACGCCATCCCGATCTACAACATGGCTCCGACCGGCGGCGAGCTCGCCGACTTCGCCCTCGACGTGGTCGGGAACCGCGTGGACATCATCGGTGGCGCTCGCGACGTTCCGAGCAACGGACAGCAGGGCGACTACGGGGAGTACTTCACGATCACCAACCTGCCGGACAAGCTGCTCGGTCTCATACCGCTGCAGACGGTGTCATCGACGCTTGTCTTCTTCGGCGACCCGTCCGCGCAGGACGGTGGGGCCTCGGGGACGCCGTTCCTCACCAACCCGTCGACGTGCATCGGCCCCCAGCCGACCGAGCTGACGCTCGATTCCTACGAGGCGCCGGGACAGTTCCAGACGGCCGGCTTCACGACCCCGGTGGGCGCCACGGGCTGCTCCACGCTCACGTTCCCCACGGCGGCGGGGCTCGCCCCGTCGCTCACCGTCACACCGACCGACGCGAACAACGGCCCGCTCACCAGTGTGCCGCACGACACGCCCACGGGCCTGGCGGTCGACCTGCAGGTGCCGCAGGACAACACGTTCGCCAATCCCGACGGCAGCGCGCACCAGGGCACTCCCCAGCTGCAGAACGTGTCGGTCACCCTGCCGCAGGGGTTCACGATCAACCCCGGCGCCGCGGGTGGACTGCAGACCTGCACCGACGCCGCGCTCGGGCAGGGGACGACCGACCCCGCCTGCCCGAATGTCGCGCCGGTGGGCACCGTGTCGATCACGTCGCCAGCGCTCGCGGCGCCACTGACCGGCAACGTGTACCTCGGCGCGCCCGAGCCGAACAACCCGTATCGCCTGTTCCTCGACGTCGAGGGCGACGGGCTGACGATCCGCCTGGTGGGCTCGATCAGCGCCGACCCGAACACCGGTCAGCTGACGGCGACGTTCGCCGGCGATCCACAGGTGCCGTTCAGCGATCTCGCGCTGCAGTTCAACGGCGGCCCCGGCGCGGTCATCGCGAGCCCGCTCGCCTGCGGCAAGGCGGGGGCGTCCGCGACGCTGACGCCGTGGTCGTCGGACGCGACGGACTGGCCAGCCGGGGGGGCGTCGCCGGCGACGGTGACCGGATCGGTGACCGTCGACGCCGACGGCAACGGCGGCGCCTGCCCCTCGACGCCGCCCTTCGCGCCGAGCGTGGGCACGGCGCTCGGTACGCTCGCCGCCGGCGCGAACACGGCGCTGACCCTGACCGTCGCGCGCGCCGACGGGCAGCAATACCTGTCGCAGGTCAACGCCCAGCTCCCGCCCGGGCTGCTCGGGCTGCTCGCCTCGGTGCCGCTGTGTCCGGAGTCGTTGGCGGCCTCGCCGCAGGGGGCCTGCCCGCCGTGGAGCGCGGTCGGCGCGACGACGGTGAGCGCTGGCGCCGGGCCGCAGACGTTGACGCTGTCCGGACCGGTGTACCTGACCGGCCCCTTCGGCGGCGCCCCGTTCGGTTTGTTGATCGATGTGCCAGCCGTCGCCGGTCCGTACACCCTCGGAAGCGGGACCGTCGTCGTACGGGCGGGGATCTCGGTGTCGCCGACCGATGCGCACATCTCGATCGGCGCCACGCTGCCCCAGATCGTGGGGGGCATCCCGCTGCGCGTCAGGTCCGTGAGCATCGTCGTCAACCGTCCGGGCTTTCTGTTCAACCCCACGAACTGCGCTGCGCTTCCGTTCGGGGG
>CAWCDV010000034.1:0-38613 GCA_963794365.1 uncultured Acidobacteriaceae bacterium | reverse complement strand
ATTGTCTTGTCTGCTCGCGACCATCAAGCAAGCGCTGCTCGCCTATCGCGATGCGTCGTCGTGGCAGACGCTGATGCGCAACGGAATGACTCGTGATTTTTCCTGGGGAGCGGCTCGGCGCGCAGAGTACGGCAAGATCTACGAGCGCGCGCGACAAGTGCGGGCCGCCGCGAATGCGGTCCCAGTCATCGCGGACTTGAAGAAGGAGCCGGTGCTGGGGTAGTGGGTGCCGGGATTGTATGTACAATGTTCCACGTGGAACATGACAGAGTTGTACGTATAACCGTGCGCTTATTTAGAGTTGGCTTGGGCGTACAAAACGCGAAGATATGGGGTTCGGTCCGGTGTTTTTGGTGACTACTGGTCATGTAATTTGACTGAGACGCCATACCAAGTCATTGATAACGCTAGGGGGGCGATGTGGCAAAAGAGGCACACGCCGGTAAGTTTTACCGTGTAAAGTTTGCCGACTCATGATTTGGTGGGTCGGCGCAATATGGAGCCTCCGCTTCGCCAACCGCCTCCATTGTGCCGCGACCGGATTCCAACCGTCCAGAGTCCGCGCCCCGCACACGTCGTCGCCTCCCCACGCACGGCTGGATGTCGAGAAAACCTCGCGCTCTCCGGCCAGGGAAGAGTGTTTTTACTTCGGCACCCCTTTATTATAAACCCGCCCCCCGAACGATCCCGCGTGCTAATATCTCCGCGTCGCCTTTGGCCAACGATATGCCTATACCAATGACTGTTGATGATTTCAAGATGGTCTCCGCTACCTGCGAGGTCAGGTACGAAAAGGCGTATTTGATCTATGATCGCACGGGTCAAGTCTGTCACGACGCTTGCACTCTCTTCACAGATTGCAACGTTTTAAGCGCGGCTCCAAATCAGACGATCTTCCAAGCGAAAGAGGTGCGGCTGCCCTGAGTTGGCGGCGTCCCGTTTCTCGGCTACCAGGCCGGACAGCTCCCTTGAGAAATTCGCCGAGCATTGCAAAAAGTTCTTCGACTCTGTCACAAAGAATCTTGAAGTAAAAGTGTTCACACGCGTTCGGGCTTCGGACGATTCTTCGCAAAGATTTTGGGACGCTAGATGAAGCAAAGGCCACTCTGGTGTCTCTGAAACTGGCGGGTCTCAAGTCGGCAGAGCGCTACGGTGTGGCGTCGGAACCTCGCGAGATCCTCTTTCGGTGGGAAAGCGATCAGCTCGGAGTGATGTTGCGTCTCTGGCGGAAACTGGCAAGATTGACATTGTTCTTCCCCCCGAGCTAGAGGCTGAGAAGTCTGAAATCCACAAATCGTTTAGCGGTTTGGCTTTAGATGTCGATTATTACACTTTGGCACCGGTAGAGCGGACGCAATGGGACGCTGCCGCCTGGATTCAACGTTCGATAAGGACGATCAAGCGAGATACCAACGTGATCTTCGGTAACTGATTATCAATGTCTGACACCCCCATCGAGTTCCCAAGTCAGCCGAGTGATGCGCACCCGCCTGCGGCGGATACTGGGTATAGGCTGCCGGGGACACAAAGTTTCATACCGAGGGCGAAGACAAGGCCAATCGTTCACGGCTCGATGGCGCTGCCGATCGAGATCGACAAACTGTATCCGGCGGAGAAGGACTCCAAGGCGGATGTGATTGCCGCGCTCGGCCTACTTGCCGAAGCTATTGGCCTACTTGAAAAGCGCGGGCTGCTGCGCATAACAAGGAGGCGATGGAGGCTGATCGGTACTCGCAGCGTTTTCAGGTACTCCTGCCGGACCTTTTCAGGCGCAGGAAAATAGGGGACGGTTATGGCGCAATCATAAATTCGCTCCACTTTGCGTTCGTTAACCAACGCGGGAAGCCGTTAAGCTTCGAGCAGCTCACAACGGTCTGGCGGGTCGTCAAGGAGCTTCGTAACGGACCGTTCGTTCCTTTCGAGCAAGCGCTCAGGTCCGTTGCAGAGCTTGAGGATTGCCATCTACAGGTTTATCCCGCCACAATTTCAGAGTTACTCGAAGAAACCGAAGAGCCAGAAAAACCAGAAGAACCAGAGGAATGAATAAGGCTTACGTAGAAACCACCGTTTTGACCAATGTTCTCGTGAAGCCCAGCTCTGCGAAAGAGGCAGTCGCAAAAGCAGCCCTAAGCCGGTACGAAGAGACTCTCCTACCCGTCTACTCGATCAAGGAGTTTAAGGCTGGTCCTTTGTACCATTACTCTTACATCCACGATAAGCTCGTTCAGAACGTGCTCCGCTTGCGAACACTCTTGCCGCGGCGAACTCGTTGAACCCTGTCACTGAAGCCCGAAGAAAAAGTACTTCTTGGGAAGCGTTAGAAGCTGCGGCTCAACTCGACGCTGCCCGACCTGATATCCCCCGGGCAGGTTCACCCCCAGACGTAGAGATGGCAGATCGCTATCGCTTGGCCCTCGCGACTTTGATCATCCTTAGCTGGCGGAAACGCCGGAAGGTGACCAGCAAGACTATTCAGGACCTGGACTGCGCCACAGAGGCCGAGCCTACAATTGGGAAGGACGGCTTCTTCGACTTAATGCCAATGAAGTGTGCTGGAGATCGCCCATGCTGCCTTTGGCACGAATTGAAATTGGATGCGAACCGAGACCTTCTGAGAGCACTTCGGGATTCCATTCCGGAAAACTCAACCAATTACGAGCATAAGAATAGGCGGAAAGTCCTGAAGCAACTAATCAACACGCCGAAGATCCCGCTGGGGGGAAGGGACCAATGTTGTTGGCTTGGAGATGCCGTGTTCGCATTCTTTTGTCCTCAGGATGCGGAAATTCTCACGACCAACATCCGAGATCACCGGCCCTTAGCCAGAGCGATTGGAAAGCGCGCTGTGAAGCCATAGGGTTCCTTTCCGAAAAAGTCCGGGAAGTGAATTAAGCGGGTTCTATAAGAGGGGATGTCAAGTAAAAACACTTCCCCATGGAGGGCGGTTGGCGAGGAGGTACGGGCAGGCTCTGCTGGAGACGCAGCCGCGCTGACACAGCCAACTGGAAACTCATCGAAAGGCTGTGGGCAGAGAAGCGGGCTCGGGCTTGCTTCGTCCCACGGTTCTTCTTCCTTTCGAACGGGAAAAGGTCCGCAGGCCGGGGCTCCTGCCTGCCCGGTATTCAGGTCGTGAACCTCTAGCCTCGCGGTACACTTCTGCAAGGCACTCCGATCACTCCGATGACCCGATCAGCCGATGGCCCGATTTCCCGCACCATCTTTCACGTCGATATGGACGCCTTCTTTGTCTCCGTCGAGGAACTGTTTGACCCGTCGCTGAAAGGCAAGCCGGTGGTGGTGGGCGGGCAGCGCGACGAACGCGGCGTAGTCTCGGCCGCATCTTACGCGGCACGCAAGTTTGGCGTGCACTCGGCCATGCCGCTGCGGACGGCCGCGAAACTTTGTCCGCAGGCGATTTTTGTTGATGGGCATCCGGAGCGCTATCGCGAATATTCCGGCGAAGGTGCACGAAGTGCTCGGCCACTTTTCGCCGCTGGTCGAGATGGCTTCGGTGGACGAAGCTTATCTCGACATGACCGGCACCGAGCGCCTGCACGGCCGGCCGTTGCGTTCGGCGCACCGGCTGCACGACGGCGATGAAGTCGGCTACACAACTGAACTGCTCGATCGGGATCGGCACCTCGCGGCTGATCGCGAAGGTCTCCTCCGCCAAAGCCAAACCGAACGGCGTGCTCTGGATTCTGCCCGGCGAGGAGGCAAAGTTTCTGGCGCCGCTCGCAGTCGGCGACATCCCCGGCGTGGGCAAGGTGATGGAGCAGAAACTGCACGCGATCGGCATTCAGAAAGTCGGCGACCTGGCACGCCTGGAAGAACACGATCTGGAACACCGCTTCGGAAAATGGGGCCTCGCGCTGGCCGGGAAGTCGCGCGGCGAGGATGCGGGTGGATGGTTCGACAACGAAGTGGGAGAACACGTCGATCCCAAATCGATCAGCCACGAGCACACGTTCAACGAGGATACGGGCGACGCCGAGCGCTTGCAGTCCACGCTGATGCGGCTCAGCGAGATGGTGGGACGGCGGCTGCGCGAGGGCGGATATTTTGCGCGCACGCTCCAGTTGAAATTGCGCTACAAAGATTTCTCGACCATCACGCGGGCGCAATCGCTGGAGCAGCCGACGCAGATGGATAACCAGATTTTCGATCATGCGCGGCGTCTGTTTTTCGCCAACTGGAAGCCGGGCGCGCCGGTGCGATTGCTGGGAGTGCAAGCGTCGAATTTCGAATCGGGTTCAACCCAGCTCGATCTGCTGGAGCCTTCGCAGAACGAGCGTTGGCAGAAGGCGTTGGCGGCTGCGGATCATGTGCGCGACAAATTTGGCGAAGCGTCCATCGGACTGGCCAGAGGGATGAGAGGCGGATTCCGCGAGCGCGTACACGAAAATCCGGCGGCGTTGCCCGGGAAGCGCCGCGATAAAAAGAGCGGTTGATTAAGCGGTTGATTAAAAGAGAGTCCAGCCCCTAAAGGGGATCCATCTCGCCCGTTGGCGGCATCGCTAAAGCGATGCCCTGATACGAAGCCCTAGCTTCCGATTCTACGAAATATATTCGCGAATATATTCGTCGCGCGAAGTGGCGAGTTCGCTGAGCGTCGCCATCGAAAATAACCTTGCCGTCGCGCAGAATCAGGAAACTCATCGGCACTTCGCAATGCTGGCCTTTGGGCAGAACGACCATCTGGTTGGTGGCCTTATCGAACTGGTGAGTCGCCATGGTGAAGGCATCCTGCAGGCGGTGGGTCGCCATGAGGGCGCTGGTTTTGTAGACGTCACGCTGTTTCACGATGAGTTCGACGATGGTGTTCGAGGTTACCGGATCGAGTCCGCCGGTGGGCGAGTCGTAGAGCAGCACCTCGGGCTCGGTGACGATGGCGCGCGCGATGGCCACGCGCCGCCTCATGCCACCCGAAAGTTCGGACGGACGCATGTCGTAGGTTTCTTCCAACTCCACGAAGCGCAGCACCTCGCGCACCCGCCGCTCGACTTCCGTCGGCGGAGATCCGCTCCTCCATCAGGCGGAAAGCGACGTTTTCGTATACCTTGAGCGAGTCGAAGAGCGCGCTTTCCTGGAACACGATGCCCACGCGCCGGCGCAGCTGGAACAGTTCCTGTTCCGACATGCGCGTGACTTCTTCTCCCAGCACGAAGATGCGGCCGCTATCGGGCCGCAGCAGCCCCATGGCCAGCTTGAGCAGGGTGCTCTTGCCCGAACCGGCGACGCCAAACAGCGCCTTGGTTTCGCCGTGCGGAAGCTGGAACGAAATGCCGTCGAGGACGACATTTTCATCGAACGCGATGGCAACCTTGTCGAACTCGATGGCGTAGCCGGAGGGACTCGCCACCGCAGCCGCCGGATTTTCGCTGGGCAGAGTGGGAGCCGGCATGGCTTACCTGTAACCGAAAATTGCGAAGATCAATTTGGTCACGAAGAAATCCACAATCAGAATCAACACCGAAGCAGCGACCACGGCCTGAGTGGTCGAACGGCCCACTCCCTGCGTGCCGCCCCGCGTGGACATGCCGTAATAGCAGCCTATGGTGGCGATGACGAACCCAAACAACACGGGCTTGATGAGGCCGGTGAAGACGTCGCGGAAGACAAGGGTCTGCCACGCCGAAGTCCAATACTGGTTCGTGTCCACCCCGAACAGCAGGTGCGCCACGCCATAGCCGCCGATCAGCCCGAGCAGGTCGGCGATGATGGTCAGGAAAAACAGCATGAAGGAGGTGGCCCCCACGCGTGGCGTAACCAGCTTCTTGGTGGGGTCGGTGCCCAGGGCACGCATGGCGTCAATCTGCTCGGTCACGACCATCGAGCCCAGTTCGCTGGCCATGCCGGAGGCGTTGCGCCCGGCCACCATCAGCCCGGTGATGAGCGGCCCCAGTTCGGTGACCATGCCGAGCGACACCAGTTGGCCGATGAGCGTGACCCCGCCGAATCGCTCCAAGGTGCTGGCTGAGTTCAGCGCCAACAGCGCACCGACGGAGAGTCCGGTCGAGAACCACGATGGGCAGGGAGCCGACGCCGATCAGGTCGGCCTGCTGCAGCATGTCGCCCATATAAAGAGGACGGCGGAAGAAGTTCGCGAGCGATTGCGCCGAGAGCAGGGTGTATTCCTGAACCGCCAGCACATATCCCTTGGCGACTTCAACGGGCGAAATCAGTTCGAGTTCGAACGCCATGTGTGGTCGGGGAACTGCTCAGGGAACTATAGCAGAGAGAGAAATCATCGGGTGATCGGGTGATCGGGTCATCGGGCGATCTAGAACCTTAGAGACCTTACGGGCTTCAGATGACCCGATCACCCGATGGCCCGATATCACTCACTCCCGGTTCTTCTTCTTGATCTCGATGGCCAGGCGTTTGATTTTCTGATTCAGCGTGGAGAGCGGGACGTGGAAGCGTTCCGCCGCTTCGGTTTGGTTCCAGCCGCACTTCTCCAGCATGTCAATGATGATCCGCCGTTCGCAGTCTTCCATGATGCTGAACAGCGTGGCGCCGGCGCTGGCGTCTAAAGCCGGGATTGAGCTGCCCCGGCCTACGATATGGTCGGGGAGGAGATCGATCCCAATGTCGCTGTCGGAAGATAGCACCACGGCGCGTTCGATCGCGTTCTCCAGTTCGCGGACGTTGCCTGGCCAGGAGTAGGTCACTAGCGGGCGCAACGCCTCGGTGGTAATGCGGCGCCGGGGCCGCTCATTTTCCTCGGAATACTTCTGGAGGAAGTGCTGCACCAGCAGCGGAATATCTTCGCGGCGCTGGCGCAGCGCCGGCAGATCAATGCTGATGACGTTGAGGCGGTAGAAAAGGTCTTCGCGGAAGCGGCCTTCGCGCACCATCTGACGAAGATCCACGTTGGTGGCGGCGATGATGCGCACGTCCACTTGAATTTCCTGCACGCCGCCCAGATGCATGAACTTTCGGTCCTGTAACACGCGCAGAATCTTGCTCTGCGTATCCATGCTCATGGTGCCGATCTCGTCGAGGAAGAGCGTGCCCCGGTCGGCGACTTCGAACAGCCCCTTCTTCGACGCAACGGCGCTGGTGAAAGCGCCCTTGACGTGCCCGAACAGCGTGGATTCCAGCAGGTCGGGCGGTGTTGAGCCGGAGTTGACGGGCACGAAGGGCCGGTCGCGCCGCGTGGAATTCAGATGAATCGCCTTGGCGATCAGTTCCTTGCCCGTCCCGCTTTCGCCTTGCAGCAGCACGGTTGAGCGGCTGGGCGCCACCTGCGCGACCAGATCGAAAATCTTCAGCATGGGCTCGCTCTTGCCCACGATGTTTTCAAAGTTGTAGCGTTGCTTAAGAGCGCGCTTCAGTTGAATGTTTTCTTCTTCCGCCTTCTGGCGGGCGACAGCGGCGCGCACGTCGGCCAGGAGTTTCTCGTTGTCCCACGGTTTCTGGATGAAGTTGGTGGCGCCGGATTGCATGGCACGGACCGCGTTCTCCACCGTTCCGTAGGCGGTGATCATGATCACGGCCTGCTGCGGATGGAGCAGGCGAATCTCCGAGAGCACATCCATCCCATTCTTGTCGGGCAGCGCCAGGTCGAGCAAAACCACGTCAAAAGCGCGCTGGCCAATCTGCGCCAGACCTTCCCCTCCGCTTCCCGCAACCACGACGGTGTAGCCCTCGAGTTGAAGCAGCGTCTCCAACGACTCCCGAATTTCCGCTTCGTCGTCAATGATGAGGATTCTGCCCGCGCTGGGCGGTGTGCTTTCCGGTGTGTTCTGGCGCGACACAGGAGCGACTTCAGACATGGCAACTTCAGGCGTTGTTATTCAGATGTTGTTACGTCAGGCGCTGTTACTTCAGATGTTGCTACTTCAGACATGGATTGCCTTCCTCGTCGATATCAACGGGAAATCCAGAGTGAAGGTAGTGCCTTCGCCCGGGCGGCTCTCCACGCGGATATTGCCCGCGTGTTCCTGGATGATGCCGTAGGTAACAGAAAGTCCAAGACCAGTGCCGCGATTCTGGCCCTCCGCCGGGCGACGTCTTGGTGGTGAAAAATGGATCGTAGATGCGATGAATGTGTTCCTGCGCAATGCCCGAACCGGTATCCGAGACGCGCACGCTGACGAATTCGCCGTTCAGCGTGGATACGTTCAGGACTCCGCCCCCGGCCATCGCGTCCTTGGCATTCAAGAACAAATTCAGAAACACTTGTTGCAGGCGCCCGGCGTTGCCCTGAATCAAAGGAAGGTTTTCATTGAGCTCGGTCTGCACCTGGATGTGAGCCACCTTGAGTTGGTGGTCGAGCAATGCCAGCGTATCTGCGATCACCTTGTTCAGACTGATTTCCGTCAATTCCGTACCCGAGGTGCGGGAGAAGTTCAGCAGATTATTGACAATCTCCGAAGCGCGGAACGTCTGCTTGGTGATTTTCTCCAGCAGCCCCGCTTTCTGCGGATCCGACTTCAACTGCTTCGCCAGCATCTGGGTGTAGGAGGAGATGACCGCTAAGCGGCGTATTCACTTCGTGCGCCACGCCGGCGGCCAGCAGTCCGATCGAAGAAAGCTTGTCGGCTTGGGTAAGCTGGACTTCCAGTTCGATCCTCTCCGTGATGTCGTCCATGATCACCAGCCGTCCCACCACGCTGAACTTGCGGGTTACCAGCGGCGCCATCGCAACATTCACGATGCGCGCTTCGCCGGTGGGAGTCGCCAGCCGGAACTTATAAAGATTGTGGATGCCCGGATTCTGCCGAACGCGGTAGAACTCCTCGACGAAGGCCGCCGGAAAAACCTCGCTCAACGAACGCCCCACCACCTGCCAACGCGGCTGGGCATACATGACTTCCATCTGCGAGTTCCAGGACTCGATGCGATCTTGCAAGTCCACGGCCATCACGCCGACGTTGATGGATTCAACAATATTCTCGTTGAAATCCTTGAGCCGCTCGTACTCGGTCACCTTCTGTTCAAGTGACGCGTACAGCCGCCCGTTCTGGATGGCGATGCCGATGTATCCCGCCAGAACTTCGAGCAACTCCACATCTTCGCTGGAGAGGAAGTCGCCTTGCATAGTCTTGCCCAGTCCGAGGAAGGCGATGGTTTTTTGCCGCGCTTGGCAGGGAATGTAGTAGTTCAGATCCAGGCGTCCGATGGCTTCTTGCGCGGCGGCATTTTCACGCGGCAACTGGTGCGTATTTTCGAAGAAGATGTGCCCGGCGGCGTCCTCCATCCGCGGCTTTGCGAGGAACGACAAGTCGAGGCCGGTGACGTGGGCGATGCCAAACGACTTCGACAGTTCAAAGCGCGAAGAGTCGCTGTTGCCGAGGAAGATAGCGATGCGGTCCACCAGCAATGTTCGCGCTAGCCGGTCGACCAGCGAGGACAGCATTTTGTCGAGGTCGGTCTCCGAACTCAACTCGCGTCCAAACTCGATCAGCGTGCGCCGGTAGTCGTAGCCTGTCCGGAAGAAAAACTGGTCCAGCTTCTCCTGAATCCACTTCCGCACCGGATCAAACAGCAACGCGGTGACTACGACCGCCAATATCAACCCGTAAGGTCCGGAACTGGGTACGCGCGTATGCACCAGCTCTGCCACGGCAGCCACGCCGGCAAAGTAAACGCCGACGATGGACGCCGCCGCCAGCGTATACGCCATGCCGCGCTTGAAGATCAGATCCACGTCCATCAACCGGTAGCGGAAAATGGCGTAGCCAAAAGTCAGCGGCAGTAATCCCAGCGACAGCACCGACACCTTCATAAGGGGTGAAGGCATGACTCCAAGCAGATACGGCAGAACATAGAAAAGCGTAAACGGCGTGATGGCGAGGATGGTGCCACGCGTGATCCACTTGAGTTGCTGCCGCAGGATCGGAGTGGTGGCCTGGCGGTAGTTTTTGAACAGAATCCCCGCCGCGGAGAAGAAGAAAATCGTCAGATAGGCCCAGTGCACCCGGTTCAGATCAAAGAGCAGCGAGTTGCTAGCTTTCAAATACTCGAAAACAAGTAACTGGATTCCGAGCAGTACCGCACCCGGCAGGTAGAGCAGCGGAATCGACCAACGATGCTTGTTGACGATCTCTCGCCGTTCCGGGAAGGTCAACGTGAAGTGCAGAAACAGCGCCGGCTGCAGCAGCCAGGCGACTTCATTGGCCCACAGGACGATCCAGTCAAACGCATTGAATTTGCCGGTGTAGTGCAGCGCGTAGAAAACGAACGATACCAGGCAGAAAATATAAAAGTGCGTGGAACCGACCGCCGTCCAGCGCCGCAGCAATACATAAAGGCCAATGCCCAGGTAAATGAGCGCGATCAGCCGCAGCCAATCGTTCATGGAGCGCTCGGATGGAACCAGCACCACTTCCACATCCAGCGGAACCGAGCCGCGGACCAGCGAGTAGGTTGCCTTCGACCAGACGCCGGAATAGTAGATCTGCCGCGTCACTGCGGCGGTCGTGTCAACCGCGTGCCCGTTGACGCTGACCACATTGTCCCCACGCCGGATTCCCGCCCGCTCTGCCGGACCGTTCGGCTCCAGCCGGTCGGCCACAAGGCGACCGTTCTTCTCCATCCACCACGCGCCATCGTCGGGAACCGCAAACTGGTGCTCGATCTTGTAGTTAAAGCCAGCGAACAGTACTGCGGCTGCTGTGAGCAGAGTCAACAGGATGGCGGTAAACCGGGCCTCAAATTCGCGGTTCATATTTCGCGACTCAGTTCGCGATTCCTGGACTGGGACCGTCGTGGCGACGACGCGGCCAGACATTCGACGCCCATCTGATATAAGCAACTTCACTGCCACCCTCTAAGCTCGCCCAGTCCTATAAGTCGCTTACTTAGAGCGAGTTCCATAATTATAGAGAGGATTCGGAATATCGGCTATGAATTATGGAAGGCCGCGTCTGCTTTTTGGAATGCCGAGCACGAGCCAGTTCGTGGTGGAAACAGGGGCCGCAGCCGCAAGTCTGAAGAAGTTATTGCAGCTTCGCGTACTCCGCCTTGGCTTCTTTCAGGATGGGGATATCGGAGTCGGCGTCTTTCCAGAGGACGAAGAAGTCCTGGTAGGCACTCTTCGCTTTGGCGGTGTCGCCGGAGATGGCATACGCGCGGGCAAGTTGCAGGTGGGCGAGCGAGCCGAGCAGGAAGTTCTGCACGATTCCGGGATGATCGAGGAACTTCTGGAATTCGGCGGCCGCAGCGGGACCGTTCTTTTGAGCGAGATATGCCAAGCCGCGAATGTACGCGGGATACATTGTACTGGTTCCGGGAGGAGGCCCTCCGAGTTCGTAGGGCAGGGCGGGTTCGAGCGCGACGATAGCCCGGTCGGGCGCCTGTTGCGCCATCGCAACGGATGCCTCGATCACCGGGAACCAGTACACCTTGAGATAAGTGTTGGTGGGCTCGGACTTTTGGAGCGCTTCGAGGATGGTTCTGGATTGAGCAGTTTCGCCGCTGCGTGCCAGCGCCAAAGCGGCGAGGACTTTGACATACGCCCGGGAGCCAGCGCTAAGGCGCGGGCGACGGCTTGCCGGGCAGCACTGACGTTGCCCAGTTCAGCCTCGCGCAGCGCCTGAAAAGCCAGCCACTGGGCGCCGGTTTCTTTGGCATCCGACCGCACGGCGGAGTCAGAGGCGCGCCGGGCGAGGTCGCGGGCTTTTTCCAGGCGGCCGTAGTAGGCCTGGGTATCGGCGTGGGTGTTGAGCATCTGGTCTTCTTCGCCGGGACGGCCCGCCGCCCATTGGACCTGGCGCTCCATTTCGGCCGCATCCCCGGACAGAAATGCCAAAGAATACAGATCGGCCCGAATGGCCAAGCCATCGAAGTTTTTCTGCTGCGCTTCCTGGAGCGTCTGCCGGGCGTCCTTGAGCCGATTGACGTTGATGTAGTTGTCCGCCAGGTTCCCATAGGCAACGATCGAGGGTTCCAGCCGCAGCGACGCTTCGGTTTCCGCGATCGCTTTATCGTATTGGCCCAGAGCGCCATAGATAAAACCGAGATTTATGTGCGGCAACATGTCCCGCGGGTAGCTCTTCGCCCAGAGTTCGTAGGCTTCCGTGGCCTTCTCCACTTCACCCGTGACGTACTGAAAGTAGAAGGCGGAGATGCGGTACCTCTCGCGGTCGCTGACCCGGTCGCGCAAGTCGTAGGCCTTCTTGGCATTCTCCGCGGCGAGACTCGCCTGTCCAAGATTCGAATAATAGACGGCCAGACCGACATAGGCCATGGCGAAGTTGGGGTCGAGTTCGATGGCCCGCTTCAGGAACGGAATAGCTTCGGCGTCGCCCTTGGTGCGGCTGGTCGTGATGCCCATGCTGTAAGCCTTCAGGGCTTCGAGCGAGGGCGTGGTCGCTTCCACCGGCACGTCGAACTTCTGCACCGAGGCAAGCGATTCGCCCAGCCGTGCACGCATGGCGGTGGCCGCGGTGCTCGAGCGCCTTGAGCACGCCTTCTTTGCTGGGGGCTTCCGCCTGCTCTTTGGCCAGATTGTCGCCAGAATTGCAAGCGACCGCATCCAGGCCGACGATGTACTGGCTGCCAAGGTTGGAGATGGATCCTCCGAGAACGGCTTTGCTGCCGGTGCGGAGGCAGAGTTCCCGGGCAACGTCCGCGGTGACGTGCTCGGTGGGCGCGCGGCCCATCAGCTTCAACGTCTCGCCGACTTTGCGGTCGGAAAGAATGTTGAGGAAGGGGGATTGTTCGAGATCGACGGCGAGGGCCTGCTTGAGGGTGCCGTCGAAGACCGGGTCGCCGGTGGAGTTGATGAAGTCGGCGAGGACGACGGTGTCTTTCTCGGTGAGGGGTGTAGCTTTCGTCACCGGAGTTGCCGGCCGCGAGCGCAGGTAGAACGCTCCCCCGATGGCGGCAGCGACAAGTATTACGGCGGCGGGAACCAGAACCTTCCAGAGTTTTCGGCCCGCGACAGGAGCTTCGGCAACTTTTTCGGCAACTTGCACTGCGCTCGATGACGCAGATGGAGCAAGCGCCGGGGAAGAACCGGATGCGGACGACGGCGCTTGGGCGAGCGGAGAGACGGGCTCCTGTACGACCGCCACTGACCCCGAACTCGCCGGTGCGCCGTGCCGCGATTCCATCTCCCGTTTCAGCCGCTTCAAATCGGTCCGCATATCCGCAGCGTGCTGGTAGCGCATGTCCCGATCCTTCTCCAACGCCTTGTTGATGATCTCTTCCAGCTTGGGCGGAAGGTCGGGATTCAGCCGCACTGCGGGAACTGGGTCGCGTTCGAGAATCGCGTTGAAGATGACCGCGGAACTATCGCCCCGGAAGGGCAATGCGCCGGTTGCCATCTCGTACAGCACAGCGCCGAAAGAAAACAAATCGCTGCGCGCATCCAGTTCTTTCGCGCGCGCCTGCTCCGGCGACATGTAGGCGACGGTGCCGAGCGCCGAACCCGGGCTGGTGAGGTGCTGGTCGTCAATCGTGCCGGTCATGGTGTTGGCTGCCGCGGTGTTGGCTGCTGCAACTTTGCTCGACGCGCTGGTTGCGGGAGTGACCTTCGCCAGGCCGAAATCCAGTACCTTGGCGTGCCCGCGCTTGGTCACGAAGATGTTCGCCGGCTTGATGTCGCGGTGGACGATGCCGGCAGCGTGAGCGGCGTCGAGCGCGTCGGCGATGTCGATGGCGATGGGGAGAAGAACGTCCGTTTCCAGCGGACGCCCGGCGATGCGGTGCTTCAGCGTCAGCCCGTCCAGAAATTCCATGGCGATGAACGCTTCGCCGTGCTGCTCGTCAATTTCGTGGATGGTGCAGATGTTGGGATGGTTCAGAGCGGAGGCGGCCTGCGCTTCGCGTTGGAAGCGCGCCAGCGCCTGGGCATCTTTAGCAATCTCGTCGGGCAGGAACTTGAGGGCGACAAAGCGATGCAGCTTTAGGTCCTCAGCCTTGTAGACAACGCCCATCCCGCCACCGCCCAGCTTCTCGACGATGCGGTAGTGCGAGATGGTCCGGCCGATCATCAGGGGCAAATCTTACGTGGGTGCAACGTTCAAGTCAATCAAGGCAGTGGGTGGAAGAAGAGGACGGACCCGTCAATGCGTGATATCGGGATGTTTCACCAACGACCCTCTTGAGATGCCGCCAACTCCACGGCTTTCATTGACTTGTCCTCGGATCACGCCTACCATTACGCGAACCGCGCGGGCTCACGTTGTGTCGAAGGGGATTGAAATTCCAGACTATTCACCAGCGAACAACCGTCGAAGAAAAAAAACTCAATTCTGGGCTGTCCTGCTCGTCTATCTGTGCTCGCTTTCGGGCGCGGTGGGCGCTCAGGTGAAACCCGATTTATCAGCGCAGCTGAGCATGTTTCAGACTCAACTTCCACCCGAGGCTTTTCCGGGAGAATTTCTTTTGTTCGTAGGTGCGGCTCTATCACCCGACGGAGAACAAATCGCGGCGGCATATTTTACCCAAGTGAGCAAAAGACGCCCAGCGAGTGTCGTGCTTAACCTGCGAACTTGGAAAGTCGGCACTCAAGAACCTATAGCCCTAAAGCAAATCCCCGCGAGCCAGGAAGCCGAAAGCGATCTCGCCTCTGGAAGACACTTCGCCCGTCCCGAAGGCTTTGTTCAGTACTGCGATCATGGGTCAGGCATTATGGTTTCCGACCCGCACGGGACTCTCTACTACTTGAATCCGCAGACGCTCGAAGTATTGCATGCCACGGCGACGAACGTGAGTATGGGTGGAACCCGAACCGATCCGCTTTTGACTTCAGAGCGGGTCTTCTGTGCGGCGAATAGCCCGCGCGCGGTGTTTGCGGTCTACGGCGGGACTTTTGGCAACGGGCGTTATGGCAACGGGCTGGTAAGAGTTTACGACCTCACTTCCGGGATGCTCCTCCAGGAGTGGAATATGACCAAACACCCCTACTACTTCGGAGACGTCGCTATTTCCCCGAGCGGCAACGAGATCGCCGTTTCCCGAGTCCCTACCAATACCTGGAGACGAGCGAAGGGCGTACCAAACCTTGAGTTGTTCGATGTGAATAGCGGGAAGTTGACCCTCCAGGTGAAGACAGGACACTTGCCGGGCCGGATCATCTTTGCCGGAGAAACCCAAGTCGCGACTGATGACACGGTTGTGCCTGAGCCGTTTTTCCCTCATCCTAAAATAAAACTCTGGGATGCCAGCAACGGGAAGCTCATCCGGGAGTTTGGCGACTCCCAGGTCGGAGCGCGCCGCTTCGTCGGAGCTTCAAGCGACGGCAACGTGATCCTCGGTTACATCCCTAAGGAGACCCTGCGTGCGGCGCGTTCGGATCCTTGGAACGAAACTCTGGAACAGCGATTCCGGTTGTGGGATGCCGCTACGGGCAGGACTATCGCGACCTCTCCGCCCTTCCTTCCCAACCTTAACTCGCCTAGTAAAGGCGGGAATGAGGAACGCGATCCAAGCCTGGAGGTAAGTGCCAACGGGCGGGCCGTGATCGTTTTCTGGAAGTCGCCGTGGAAGGAAACATTTCCGATCTACGTCTTCTCCGAAGCGCCAGGAGGTACCGCCCCAATCACACATTGAGATCTTGATCGCGCCGAACGCAGCAGGGCAAAAACCCCATCAAGGACAAAGCTGGGATGTGAAAGTTGAAATCCCGGCTGAAACCGGTGCAGTCTGCATGAGCCTCACAATAACTGTTGCAACCAGGCGATAGGGCTCATTGACCCGTCCAACTATAGACACGATGCGCTCAAATATTTGGTAGTTGCAAACGTAAGCTGCTATAGCACACCTTAGCTTTTTTCTTCATAATCCAGGGTATGGCCCTTGTTGTCTTTCTCCGGGGTGTCAATGTTGGCGGACACAGGACGTTTCGCCCGAGCGTCCTTGCACGAGAACTGAGCGGCTATGATGTCCTGAACGTGGGTGCTGCGGGCACCTTTGTGGTTCGTAAACCTGTTCTTCGCACACCCGGATCCCGTGCAAAATTCCGTACTGCATTGCTTCGCAAGCTGCCGTTCGAAGCGGAAATTGTGCTGTGCGAAGGCCGCGATCTTATGCGACTGGAGACGGAGAACCCGTTTGGAACTCCGCCAGCACCCCCGGATGTTGTCCGGTTCGTGAGTATCCTGTCGAAAGCCGGGGGTGTCCGGGCATCGCTTCCAGTCACGTTTCCCTCAGACGGGGAGTGGTTGGTGCGGGTGATTGCGTCCGAAGGGCAGTTCGTGTTCGGAGAGTACCGTCGCCACATGAAGACAATCGGCTATCTTGGCCAGATCGACAAACTTTACGGCGTGCCAGCTACAACTCGGAATTGGAACACAATCATTGCGATCATAGGAATGTTGAAGAGTCTCAAGGGCGGGCGCAGGGATTCTAATTGTTGAAATCAGATTGCATGTTTTGACGGTTGCGGTCATTGTGTGTAACCGGGGAGTGTAACCCGGATATTTCATCCGTTGCGCGCTGAGTCGGCACGAACGGCGGTGGCCTGGGCGAACGCAGTGCGCGGCTTTCAGGGGCGCACCCCTGCTCTAGCCTGCTCTCCTCCATCGATCCCCACGCTGCTTCATGTAACTTGCCAGAACGTAGGACCAAGGAATACCCAGAACATCCACAACAACCCCGATGACCATGGCACGCGTGAGATCTGTCGACCGGACGGCGGGCCACATCGGGAGCGCAACTGCTGCTAACCATACCGTCTTGTAGACCAGTTGCAGCAGGAGCAAAGGAACCATCTTTAGCGGATAGCGAAGCCCCAACCCCGACAAAACCGACAATGCAGCCCAGAAGCTGAAGGCAACGCCTTTCACGGGGTCCCATGCTCCATGGTGCCGGAGAACCTCCGGCCATACGTCCAATCCGAGCAGCGCGAAGTTAAGCAGGTAAACGAATCTCATTACGTACAGACGCAACAACGATACGTCTCCAGGCATGGTGAACTCCCTCTACAGGTGGTGGTGTGCGACACAAACGTCCTGTCCCGACTGCTTGTATACCACTCAAAAAACACCACCGATGCGACCGATGGAAAGGATCTGATCCCGCAAAACGAACGGGCAAGGGCGAACCTAGTCCGGCTTCCGAGTGAAGATCAGAAAATAATCCATGCCGTCGGCTTTCACGAAATCCTTTGAGTTGCGTAGTTCATATCCGGCTTGGGCGGCTTCGCGAACGACCACGTCTTTACTCACGCCATGATCTGCTCCATTGCCATTGCGATCAATGATGCCAACCTTGGCTCCTGGTTTAAGCGATGGGCGGAGGTTCCGGAGTAGCACAACCGGATGGGCGACCTCGTGGTAGGTCTTGAGCAGCAGCACGGCGTCGATGCTGTCGGCCGGGAGTTGTGGATCGTCGGGCTTGCTGAGGATCGTCTTTATGTTCTGGAGTTGCTCTTTCTTCTCGCGCTGGGCAATGTATTGGATTGCCTCGGGGTTGATGTCCACCGCATAAACCGTGCCCGAGCCGGTGACGCGGCGAGCGGCGCGCACCGTGAACCAGCCCGATCCGGCACCGATGTCGGCAACGTTTTTGCCGGGCTCAATTCCCAGCATATCCATGACGCGGTTGATCTGCAGGCGCTCATCGCGCCCCGGGGTATCGAATATGGAGAGATCGCCAGTGTAAGGGGTGCTGGTCTTGCGTTGTGCCGACGGCGCTGCGGAACCGGACTGGGCTCGAAGCGGCGCCAGCACCCACAGACCTGCCAACAACACTGAGATCGGCCCGAGCCATCTGAGCGCTCTGCCAAGAGATTTCCAGTTCATTATTTCTTTCGGTGCACGCGCTGAACCATTACGAGTTTACGCCATCACGCTGCTGACGATCACCGTCACTGACAGGAATTACGGCTCAGAATCCTAATATCTTCAGGTGGATCCAGCCTGAAGGCATCTGTAGAGATTTGTCAAAACGAGAACTTTTTCGCCTCAGTCTTGTTCCTATAAGTGGGGTGATTTATGGCGAAGATCATTGAATTCTTCGTACCTGGCAGCTTCAGAAAAAAGGCAACGAAGTGGATACCGCGGGAAGAATATGGGAAGGTGATCCCGTTCAGCTTGCCACAAAAGAAGTCCGCTTGACGCTGATTCTCTGGATGCACGGGCCGGGGCGGCTCCGGCAGCCGAGGTCAATCTCGCGCCGGGGTTGTGAGGGTTATTGATTTTGCGTCAACAACTTTTGAGCCGCTGACAACTCCACACCTTTCATTGACTTGCCTACCCTTCCGCCATAGCATGTTGGCACGTGATTGGACAGAACATCTCGCACTACCGGATCATCGAAAAGCTAGGCGGTGGCGGAATGGGTGTGGTGTATAAGGCCGAGGACGTAAAGCTGCACCGCTTTGTCGCTTTGAAATTCCTGCCTGACCAGATTGCAAAGGATGCGCAAGCTCTAGCTCGCTTCCAGCGCGAAGCGCAGGCTGCGTCCGCCCTGAACCATCCGAACATCTGCACCATTTACGAGATTGATGACGAGAGCGGACAAACCTTCATCGCCATGGAGTTTCTGGACGGAATGACGCTGAAGCACCGCATCGCCGGAAAGCCTGTCGAGACCGATGTTTTACTCGGCTTGGCGATTGAGATCGCCGATGCCCTGGACGCTGCCCACTCCAAAGGAATTGTTCATCGCGACATCAAGCCTGCGAATATTTTTGTTACCGAGCGCGGGCGCGCCAAGATTCTGGATTTCGGGCTGGCCAAGGTCACTCTGAAGCCGGAGAGCGTCGACCTGAGCGCTCCCACCCTTGAGTCCGAAAATCATCTGACCAGTCCCGGCAGCGCGCTGGGCACAGTCGCCTACATGTCGCCGGAGCAAGTGCGGGCCAAGCAACTGGACGCACGCACGGACTTGTTTTCTTTTGGCGTCGTGCTCTACGAGGCGGCTACAGGCATGCTGCCCTTTCGTGGGGAAACCTCGGGAGTCATCTTCAAAGCCATTCTGGATGCCGAACCGACCTCGGCCGTGCGGCTGAATCCCGACGTGCCCGCCGAGCTGGAGCGCATCATTGGTAAGGCCTTGGAGAAAGACCGGGAGCTGCGCTATCAGAGTTCGGCCGAGATGCGAGCTGACCTGAAGCGGCTGAAACGAGAAACCGAATCACGACTACCGGGCGGCGGTCTCGGGATCGGTCGCGGTCGCACCGGAGAGCGGTTCCCCACCCATTGCGCAACCGTCCGCGCTCGGGGCCATCACTCTTCCGCGGTCTATGGCAGCGATGCCGATGCAAGCTCCACCCACCTCCGGACAAACGACTAGTAGTTCGGCCATCGCCGCCGCCAGAAAACATAAATTGGCAGTTGCCGCGGGCATGATTGTTGCGCTGGTGGTTCTGGGTGCGGCTGGATTTGGTGTTTATTCCATCCTTCACCGCGGCCTATCCGCGCCTTACCAGAACTTCGCCATCACCCAGGTTACGAATTCCAGCCGGGCCGTCGTTGCCGCCCTATCTCCCGATGCAAAATACGTGCTCACGGTGATGAACGACAAAGGGCTGAACAGCCTCTGGCTTCGCAACGTAGCGACGGGAAGCGACACCCAAGTGGTCCCTCCTTCGGCCAACATTCCCAACGTCGCATTCTCACCCGATGGAAACTACATTTATTTCCGCAAGGCCGAGAACGCCATCGCTAGCGATTTCAACATCTATCGCACCCCGGTCTTAGGGGGCACGCCAAAGGCTGTGGTCCGCGACTCGGATAGTGGTTTCACTTTTTCCCCCGATGGCCAACGAATGGCCTACATCCGCGCCAACAATCCGGAAACCGGCAAATATCGCCTGCTGAGTGCCAACCTGGACGGCGGTGATGAAAAAGTGCTGCTCATTGAGCCCCTGCAGAGTGGGCTGGCACGTTCGCTTACATGGTCTCCCGACGGCAAGAAGATCGCCTATCCCGCGTTCCAGCCGGGCAACGCTCTCGGTGGGATCAATCTGCTTGATTTGCAGACGGGAAAAATACAAACCCTCGCCTTGGCTGATAAAGTGATTCTTGAAATGAGCTGGTCGTCCGGCGGGGATGGCCTATTTGCCAACTATCAGCAAAAAGGGCCTAATTTCAACCGCCGGCAGATCGGCTACGTCTCCCTGGCGGACGGTCGGTTGCGTCCCATTTCGCGCGATACCAATAGCTATGCGACTTTAAGCCTCTCCGCCGATGGCAAGTCTTTGGCCACGGTTCAGCAAAAAGTGGTAGGCAACTTTTATGTCTTGCCCGGCGAAGGAAGCGCGTCTGCCGACATCAGCCCGTTAGCTTCCGGCGGAGAACACATCCAGTTTTTCAATTGGGCGGCCGATGGCAGCTTGCTCATATCCGACCCATCGCAACTTGTCCGGACTGACGCCAATGGAAACAATCCCACCCAACTGCTTAACGACCCGGCGGCGAACATTCTGAGTATGTGGCAGTGCGGCGGCTACATAGTTTTTCCCTGGGCATTTCACGACAACAATACGTTTAGCATCTGGCGTGTCAATGCGGACGGTTCCCATCCTATGAAGCTGGCGGACGCCAAGTTTGATACGTTTCCGGTGTGCGCGGCCAATCAGAACTGGGTTTACTACTGGGCCGAAGCCAAACAGCTCTGGCGAGTTCCCCTGGATGGTTCTGGTAAACCGGAACCGATTCCAGGCAGCAGTGTTGCCGGTGGATTTCTGACGGGGCGGGGGATGGGTATTTCGCCCGATGGAAAAACCCTGGTGTACGGAATCGAAATTGTAAATCCAGGCGACGTGACGGGCACTCACAAAATTGCCTTGTTGGATGCCGCAACTCTCAGTTCTCCGCGTTTCCTGGAAGCCAATCCGCGAATTTCCAAGGGCGTGCAATTCACCGCGGATGGAAAAGCCGTCGCCTACCCGGTCGCCGAGAATGGTGTGGATAACGTCTGGCTTCAGCCCATCGATGGCGGCCCGGGACGGCAGATTACACACTTCAATTCCGAGCAAATCTTTTCGTTTCACTGGTCGCCGGATGGCAAGAATCTCGGCATCTTGCGCGGCCACACCGACTCCGACGTCGTACTTTTACAAGAATCCAAGCCGTAGATTGTTCCTTCGCGCCGTTTCATCGCTCGCCTATCCGAAAGGAAACCAAAGCCGAGTAAGTAAAGCTGCGGTCGCTGCAAGAGACATACCGCGGCGCTTACTGTTTACCGATAGTTGACGGAATCAGCGATTACACTCATTCGCTAATTTGCTGCACTACAGCGGCGACAGTTCGTCTTCGTTCTCCTGCTTCTTCCCCCGGAAGACTTTCTTCTCCAGGAAACGTCGGGCCAAATCTCTGCCTCCGATGCCGAAAGCGATTGCCAAGCCCAGCATCAGGGCTCCGAAGGCAAGTCCGAAGGCGACCAGCATGGTCTGTTCCGCCAAACCCAGCTCTTCAAAAACGACAGACAATACGAAAACAATAATGATGCTGCGGACAGAGAGACTCAAAACCCGGGGTGAAGGCATATTCGCATTCACCGCAGCCAGCAGAGCAGCGCGGGAAAAGAAGCTGGCTGCCAGCAGTCCGAAAAACAGGATTAACAGCGCCGCGAATAGACGCGGCAAGAAAAGAAAAAATCTCGCGACTTGCTCCTGCAGGCCCAGGATCCCAAGCACGCTCACACCGAGCAGAATGAAGCCCAGCCAGGCCACCCAGAAGACAAACCGGCTCACCATTTCCGTCGCTGAAGGCAGCGCGGCCTTGCTGAGCAGTTGGGAGGCGCCGGCGTTTTCTGAAAGTTTGTCGAACTTGACCAGTCTGAGAAAGCTGCGCAGAACCACTTTTACCGCGTACGCGATCACCCAGCCCACCAGCGCCAGGATCAACATCACGATGACACGAGGAAGGAAGTGTGCGAAATCTCTGACCATCTCGTGCAGTGCCTGACTTAGTTCGCTAATAATCATTTCCCGCATATTTGGCCTCACTCTCTCGATTTCCACAGTTCCAGCAGATAAGGTTTCAGGCGCTCAAACTCAAGGCATAAAGCTTCGATATTTTTCTCAACTTCGTCCGCGGAAGCGTTGCGATTCTCGATCACGAAGGTGAACGCTCTCCCACGGAACAGCGGCGCCAGGGCCTGGATGATGTGATCCCGGCTGATCACAGATTTCCGATACGAGGCGGCAAACTCGTAAACCGTCCTCACCCACAATTCTGCGGGGTAGTGAAAGTCCTCTTCCCCCAGGTGGGCGATGCGCTGGAGTTCCGCTAGAGTGGAGGGGGAAAGAATCGACTGAAAGACGGACTCCAATTCGGCAACTCCGGTCGAGAACATCTCTCGCAATCGTTTCCGATTTACTCGCAGTGGTTCGACAAGCACTTCCTGGTCGGCTCCGGTAGTAGGAACCGGCTCGGACCCGGCGACGATACTCCAGACAGGAAAGTCCGGCTCCAAGGCTGAGAACAGAGCCCCGACGGTTTGCCGCAGCGCCGGCACCAGGTCAGCCGAGTGTCGCTCGATGTGAATTTTTTCGCCCAGGAAGGATTGGCAGATACGGCAATTTCCCGTGATCGCAGCCAGGGTGAAGCGGAGTTCAACGCCGGCCCCGTCGGTCCCATCAGTCCAGACATTTTGTCCAAGGAATTGAGTTCCGAGATGGCCGGAGAACCCGAACTCCGGCGAATACGCCTCACGGATTCTTAGCCCGTAAAGTGCGCGGGTCATGGGGTAGAGCAAATTCGTTATGAGCAGCCCTTCAAACTTATGTCTGCCATACGTGGGAGTCACAAGATCGAAACTGTCCTGATAAATCGGGCGCAGAAACTTGGAGAGCCAGTCGGGTTGAATGTTTGCGGACTCGGGGGACATGACCACGCAGGCCTTGGCGCGGAGCAGTTCGGCGGCAGCCAGAATCGTGCGGAACGCCACTGCGCTCGCCGGGCTGCTGGCATACTTCGTGCTTATTGAGTGCAGCGTGCGGAGCGCGGACAGATTGGAGGCTGGGCGTGCGTCATCGATAGAGACGCCCCTAACCAGTTCGGGAGTGCCATCACGCGACCCCCCATCGACATTAATGATCGCGGCTCGCTCGCGAGGAAAGCCGTGCAGGATGCCACTCTGAATGGCATGGACGATCGGCCCGACGGTTTTGGCGTTATTGTAAGTGGGCAAGCCCACGAGGATGTCTACTTCGCCGACGTTCATCAGTTGGCGAAGAAAATCATCTGTAAGAAAGCTCTCCTCTGCCAATGTTATCTCCGTTCGAAGTAACTCCCACGCCCCTGATCTAGGCCCGCCATGGGAAGGTCTTCCCTGCCTGCATCCGATTAGATTCGTCGCAGCCGAAACCAGTAGAACTGATAGGGCCCCAGCGTTAGCAAATAGGGAAGGTCGCCCACACGCGGAAACATATTCCTGCCAAACATCTCAATCGGAATGCTCCCCTTGTACCGCCGCAAATCCAGTTCGACAGCTTGCGCGCTGCTGGAAAGATTGTTGACCACCAGCACCGACTCGTTGCCCAGTCGCCGCACATAGGCCAGGATTCTGTGATTGGCAGGATAGAGAAACTCAATCGATCCCCTGCCGAACACCGCGGTCGATGTGCGGACCGTTATGATGAGTTGCATCCAATTGAGGAGCGAATGTTCGCTCCCTTTTTGGCGCAAGACGTTGACCGCCGGATAACCATACACGGGATCCTGAATCAGGGGGGCATAGAGGCGCTCCGGGGGCGCAGTAGAAAAGCCGGCGTTCGTCTCCCCGGTCCACTGCATGGGAGTCCGTACGCCATTGCGGTCGCCTAAATTGATGTTGTCGCCCATGCCAATTTCATCGCCGTAATAGATGATGGGAGTGCCGGGTAATGACATCAGCATTCCATTCATCAACTCCATCCGCCTACGATCATTGTCCAGCAAAGGAGCGAGCCGCCTCCGAATTCCGAGGTTCAGCCGCATCATCTTGCTGGACGCGTACGAGTCATACATGTAGTCGCGTTCCAGGTCGGTGACCATTTCCAGCGTCAGCTCGTCATGGTTGCGCAGGAACAAAGACCACTGGCATGAGGGCGGGATTTCCGGGGTTTGCTGCAGGATTTCCGTGATGGGCTTGCGATCTTCCAACTTCAACCCCATGAACATCCTGGGCATCAACGGAAAATGAAACGCCATGTGGAGTTCATCTCCGTCGCCGAAATAGGGACGAAGATCCACGGGCCACTGATTGGCCTCCGCCAGAAGCATCCGGCCGGGAAAAGTTTTCATCGAGTTTTCGCCGCAACTCCTTCAGGACCGCGTGAGTCTCCGGCAGGTTCTCACAATTAGTGCCCTCCCGCTCCACCAGGTACGGCACCGCGTCGACCCGGAAGGCGTCCACCCCCATTTCCAGCCAGAACTTCATCACCTTCCACATCTGTTCCCGCACCGCAGGATTGTCGTAGTTGAGATCGGGCTGATGACTGAAGAAGCGATGCCAATAGAAGGATTTTGAAGTCGGGTCCCACGCCCAGTTGGACGTTTCTGTATCAAGAAAGATGATGCGGGCGCCCTTGTACCGGCTGTCGGTGTCGCTCCAGACATACCAATCGCGTCGTGGATTGTCCTGCGAACTTCGCGACTCTTGAAACCACGGGTGCTGATCCGAGGTGTGATTCAACACTAATTCGATGATGACCCGGATTCCCCGGTCGTGGGCCGACCCCAGAAACTTCTGGAAATCCTCCAATGTTCCGTAGCTGGAATGGACTGCGTTGTAGTCCGAGATGTCGTAGCCATCGTCGCGCAGAGGCGAGGGGAAGAAGGGCATGAGCCAGATCGCGTTGATCCCCAGTTTCTGAAGGTAGTCGAGCTTCCCTTCCAGCCCTTGAAAATCACCGATGCCATCCCCATTGCTGTCGTGGAAAGTGCGGACGTGGACTTGGTAAATGATCGCGTCCTTGTACCAAAGCACATCCCGGTTTAGTGGCATTCGAGTGTCCTATTCATCGTGTTCATCATGCGGCGAACGGCATCATCGTTGTCTCCACAAGCACGACCCGTTCGGGGATTCTGCCTACCGATCATCGATCATACGATCATCGATCATAAAGGTTGACCAAAGATCGAAGTCTCGCGCTCAACTCGCCGCTTAATGCACCCGGACGATAACGCCATTTCCAGTTTCCGCTGACCGAGCCGGGAAGATTCATGCGCGCCGCGCTCCCAAGGCCCAGCACATCCTGCAACGGAACAATCGCCACGTCCGCGACCGACGCCAGCACCGCGCGGATCATGACCCAGTTGATTTCAGAATCGTCATCGTTATGGAAGTTGAGATAGGCGCGAGCGAAATCGTGCTCCTTGCGAACATCTTCCGGAGTGCGCGTGCTGTCGCTGGCGCCGGAACTCGTCCACCACCCTAGAGTCGTGTCGTTGTCGTGTCCGCCAGTGTAGGCGACCAGGTCGCGGCTGTAGTTGTGCGGACGAAACGACGGTCCCTGGGGATCGTTGCCGAAGGCGAACTGCAAAAGGCTCATGCCTGGCAGACCGAATTGCCGACGTAACTTCTCCACCGGCGGAGTGATGACGCCCAGGTTCTCCGCGACAATCGGCAGTTCGCCAAACGCGTTTTGCAGTGCCGACAGAAAATCTTCTCCCGGCCCTTTGACCCAGCGCCCGTGAATGGCAGTCGTTTCGCCGGCGGGAACCTCCCAGTACGATTCAAAGCCGCGAAAATGATCGAGGCGCACCATATCGAAGAGCGCGAGCGACGCTCGGAAGCGCTCGATCCACCACTTGTATCCGGACGAAGCCAGCAAGTCCCAGCGGTAGATCGGATTCCCCCAAAGCTGTCCCGTGGCGCTGAAATAATCCGGTGGTACGCCGGAGACGACGGTGGGGCGCCCCTGATCGTCGAGATAAAAAAAATCGGGATGAGCCCAGACGTCCGCGCTGTCATGCGCGACATAGATCGGCAGGTCGCCCATGAAGCGGATTTCGCGCTGTTGGCAATAGGCCTTAAGACGCTCCCACTGCCGGAAGAACTCGAATTGCCAATACTTGTAGGCCTTAAGTTCCGGCTCCAGTCTTCTCGCCCATTCGCTCACGGCCTGCGGATCGCGCTTGCGAATCTGTGGATCCCAGGAGGTCCACGTGATTCCATGGTGCGCGTCTTTGCAGGCCATGAAGAGGGCATAATCGTCGAGCCACGGACGGGCGCTTTCACAAAAGCGGTCGAAGACGGCACGATCGGCGCGGGAACCGTCGGCAAAGAAAACCTGGGCTGCCCGGCGTAAAGCCGCCATCTTGAATTCGATCACCGGTCCATAGTCGACGAAATCTTCGGGAAAGGGCGGGGCCGGAGCGAGGTCCAGTTCTGACTCCAGTTCTGATTTTCGGAGCAAGCCCTGATCCCGCAGGCGTTCAAGACTGACTAACAGCGGGTTGCCGGCAAAAGCGGAGAAGCACTGGTACGGAGAATCGGCGTATCCCGTAGGATTTAGCGGCAGCACTTGCCACAACTTTTGTCCCGCGGCAGAGAGGAAGTCCGCAAACTCGTAGGCGGACGGACCGAGATCGCCAATGCCCTGGCGGCCGGGCAGAGAAGTGAAGTGGAGCAGAATTCCACTACATCGCAGAAATTTCACTCCGTAACAATACGCAGGTCGGCGGAGTTAGGGCAAGGCGCGCACCATGCCTGAGATCGACGATGCCGGAACGGTACCGTAAAGATCGGCTCTTTTAAAGATCGGCCTATAACGACCGGCTCTATTGTGGATTGTGTGCGCCGGCGTCCCGCCAGTCCAGAATGACCTTACCGGCGTTGCCCGTGCGCATGACGGCGAATGCCTGCTCATGTTCCCGCCAGGAGAAGTGATGCGTAATGACGGGCGCGATATTGAGGCCGCTCTGCAGCATTACGGTCATCTTGTACCAGGTTTCGTACATCTCGCGGCCATAGATGCCCTTGACGGTCAGCATGTTGAAGATGATGTGATGCCAGTCGATCGACATCTCTCCCGCAGGTATGCCCAGCAGAGCGATTTTGCCCCCATGGCTCATGTTCGCGAGCATGTCTCGGAAGGCGGATGCGTTCCCTGACATTTCGAGGCCTACATCGAATCCCTCTCGCATCCCGAGCTTCTTTTGGACTTCCTGGAGGCTTGTCTTTCGTGGGTCGATGGCCATGGTGACGCCAACCTTCGCGGCCAGCTCCAGCCGGTACGGATTCACGTCGGTAATTACCACGTAGCGCGCTCCCGCGTGTTTGGCCACCGCAGCTCCCATGATTCCGATGGGCCCCGCCCCAGTGACTAGCACGTCTTCCCCCAGCACGGGAAAAGTAAGAGCGGTATGAACGGCGTTGCCGAACGGATCGAATATGGCGGCGATGTCAAGATCGATTCCCTCGCTGTGCTTCCAGATGTTCGACATCGGGAGCACGATGTATTCCGCAAACGCTCCGGAGCGGTTCACGCCGATGCCTTGGGTGTGAGCACACAGGTGGCGGCGTCCCGCCAGGCAGTTGCGGCAGCGGCCGCACACCACATGACCCTCGCCGCTGACTAGTTCGCCGACCCGGAAGTCGGCTACATTCGAGCCCACCGCGACGATCTCGCCTACAAATTCGTGGCCGATGACCGTCGGGACCCGAATGGTGGATTGGGCCCAGGCATCCCACTCGTAAATATGAAGGTCGGTGCCGCAAATTCCGGTCCTAAGAACGCGGACTTTGACGTCATTGATGCCAAACTCCGGTTCGGGAACCTCTTCGAGCCAAAGGCCACAACTCGGCCTACTTTTTACCAGAGCTTTCATTTTGACTTTCCGTTGCTTCGGCTGACCCGGCGTGAATTGTAACAGCTCTGGGCTACTACTGGCCGGTCGCGGAAATATGCGGCGATGATTTCTTTAGGTGTTTTAGCGGCGCAACGCAGTGTGCCGGCGAACCGAGTATATAATCAGTGCTGTCTTCGAAGCCGGAAAGGAAACTCCGACTCCAACACTTCCGATTCGATGGGAATGTAGATTGACATGAGGCCAGTCATGAAAAGGTTGGCCCAATTCCGCGTCATCCTTGCAGCCGTCCTTCATAGCAGTTTATAGCTCGAAACGAGCCCGGAAAGGAGCCTCGCTTATGCTGGAGATTCAGACCAAGCACGTGGACCCCGACATTGTTGTCCTGGAAATCGCGGGAAGAATCACGCTCGGCAGGGAATGCAAGCAACTGGAATGGGCCGTCGAAAGCCTCGTGGGTGAGGGACGGAAAAAAGTTATTTTCGACCTGTCCGGCGTAACCTTCGTGGACAGCACTGGGATTGGGATCATCGTGATGTCTGCCGGCAAAATGAAGAAGGCAGCAGGCGAGCTGCGAGTAGCGGGCGCCGCCGCGCATGTTGAAGAAGTATTGAAGATGACAAGCGTAGATCAGATTGTCGGACTACACCCCACGGCCGCGGCAGCGGCGGCAGGCTTCTGAAGTGCATACGGACTCCGCAACGCGCCCGTGCCGGCTTACCCCCAGGACGGACTTCGCCCGAGTCACGGCCAAACCGGCAACTGACACAGCTACGATTTCTATCGGCGCCGGTCAAAGCTGCCCAAAATCCTCATCATCGGCGAATGAGCAAAAGTGAACATTCTTCGTGATCGCGATTCTGCCAAAATATTACTGGTTGGGTTTTCGAAGATGAAACACAGCGCCACGCTGGGGTAGCGCTAGGGAGAAAACACATGGCGCACAACCACGGTAGTGAATATCAGATCAGAATTATCTGCGCGGACGGAACCGAGGAACTGAGCGAGTGGCTGAACGGCGAGGAGCAGGTTGCCCAGGCAATCGCTGCGCGCCACCGGCCAAAAGCCAAAGCTTGCTGGCTTCTGGAACGAAACGTTCTCTGTTCCTCCTGCCAGGATAGGGAACAGAAAGTCATGGAATATCCCCTTGCGGACATCCCGTCTCCACGATACAGTCCACACGACTCCCGTTATCTGGTGCAAGTAGGGTCGAAGAGCCGGTACGAGCTTGAGGTAGTCATCTCTGGGAGATATCAAGCTGCTTAGTCATCACGTCGCCGTATTCTGCGTCAGCGGCCATCCGTTTCGAGAGCATTGATGGACTGCTCACCGGTGTTATCCTGAAACACGGATCATGTCGGCAGGTGCTGTAACCTCCCATGTCCAATCCTAATGATGTCCAATCCAATGCCGTCCAATCCCGACATGTCGGATGCAAACACGTCCAACGCGGGCACTCCGGAATCCACGCCAGCCAGTGAGCCGGCCGAATCCGTCCCGGCTGAATCATTCAAGGATATTTTTTCCGAGTACGAGCACAGTCATTCCCGCAAGCGCGAGCCCGGCGCTCAGGGCCGCGAAGGAACGGTGATCGCCGTGACCGCCGACTCCGTGGTTCTCGATATCGGATTCAAGACGGAAGGCGTTCTGCCGCTCTCGGCGTTCCCGGCGGACAAGCCGGCGAAGCCCGGCGACAAAGTGCAAGTCACCATCAAGGGCCGCGATCCGGAAGGCTACTACGAACTGACCCGCGGCAAGGTCGAGCGTCCCACCGACTGGGCGTCGCTGGAAAAAGCTTTCGCCGAGAAGTCGACCATCATCGGCACCGTAACCGGCGTGGTCAAGGGCGGCTTGAGCGTCGATATCGGAGTGCGGGCCTTCATGCCCGCGTCGCGCAGCGGAACCCACGACGCCTCGGAACTCGAGAAGTTGGTCGAGCAGGAAATCCGCTGCCGCATCATTAAGCTCGACGTGGAAGATGAAGACGTGGTGGTCGATCGCCGCGCCATTGCGGAAGACGAAGAGCGCGCCGGCAAGGAGCGCCGCTTCTCGGAATTCAAAGAAGGCGACACGGTGCAAGGCGAGGTCCGCAGCCTGACCGATTACGGCGCGTTCGTCGATATCGGGGGCGCCGATGCCTTGCTGCATGTCGGAGAAATTTCATGGCGGCGCATCAACAAGCCCGCTGACGTGCTCTCTGCGGGACAGCGGATCGAAGCCGTGATCATCAAGATCGACTCGGACAAGCACCGCATTGCGATCAGCCTGAAGCAACTCCAGCCGCATCCGTGGGACGCTGTCGCCGAAAAATACAAGCCAGGAGAACGTGTGCGAGGCACGGTTACCCGCATCGCCGATTTCGGCGCATTTGTGGAAATCGAGCCGGGCATCGAAGGCCTGATTCATATTTCCGAAATGTCATGGGCCAAGAGAGTCAAAACTCCCGCGGACGTAGTGAAACCGGGCGAGACGGTCGAGGCCGTGATTCTCGGAGTGAACGCGGCAGAACGCCGCATCTCCCTCGGCCTGAAGCAGGCGCTGGGCGATCCCTGGGCCGGGGCGGCAGAGAAATTTGCGCCGGGCATGGTGATCGAAGGGCCGGTGACTAACTTGACGAAATTCGGCGCCTTCGTCCAGCTCGTCGAAGGTGTTGAAGGCATGATTCACGTCAGCGAAATCAGCGCGGAAAAACGCATCAATCACCCGCAAGAGGTGTTGAAAGCCGGGCAAGTGGTCAAGGCCCAGGTGCTGGCGCTCGACACGGAAAAGAGGATCATTCGCCTGAGCATGAAGCAGATGGTTCCCACCGGCCTCGATGAATATCTAGCCGAGCATAAAGAAGGAGACATCGTCACCGGCCGCATGGTCGAGGTTTCCGAAGGACACACACGCGTGGAACTTGGCGAAGGCGTGCTGGCAACGTACCGAATTTCCCAGGAACGTTCAGCGCAGCCAGCGCAGGAAGATAAGCGCGCCGAACCGGATTCGCCTTCGTCGTCAAAACCCGATCTGTCGTCGCTCGGTTCCATGTTGCAGGCACGCTGGAAGAGCGGCGAAGCCGCCGGTGAGACCAAGCCGGAAGCCTTGCGGGCAGGGCAGATCCGCAAGTTTCGCATCGCCAAGCTCGACCCCGAGACGAAGAAAATTGAATTGGAATTAGACTAATCCCGAACCCGCTCTCGTTTTTCCCGTAGAGACGCATCTTGCCGCATCTCCCCAGACCGGGCAACAATGAGAAATGCGTCGTGCCTAACGACTATCGACTAACGACCAACGACTAACCTCAGCATTTCTTCCGGAGAAGACCATGTCCCAGCCCTTGATCCTCATCGCCACACCATGCTTTGGTGGCATGGTTTCGCAAAATTACATGTTATCGGTGATACGGCTCATGAGCTACGCGAAATCTGCCGCGTTCGACGTGTTGCTATCGATGCTGGGTTATGATGCCCTGATCTCACGAGCGCGCAGCACCCTGGTCGCTGCCTTTTTGGATAATCCCGCCGCCACCCATCTGCTGTTCGTCGATGCCGATATCAGCTTCGAACCGCAGCAGGTCGAGCGGTTGCTGCGCTTCGATAAGGATTTTACGGGGGCGCTGTACCCGCTCAAGTCGATCGATTGGGATTTCATTCCGCAACGCTGTGTCGAGCGCGGCGAGAGCGTGCAACAGGCTGCGCTGTCCTATGTCGGAACCTTTTGCCCCGAAGCGGAGCGTAAGCAGGACGGCGATTTTGTCACGGGAATTTATGCCGGCGGCGGTTTTCAGCTGATCCGCCGCAGCGCGTTGGAGCAGATGATTGCCGCTTATCCCGAAACTCATTTCAGCCGCGTACATAGCCTGCCCATGTCCGGTGCGCGGCGGGAGGCGGTGCAGAGTTCAAATCTCTTTGCGCTTTTCGACTGCATCATAGACCCCGAGACCGGCGCCTATCTAAGCGAGGATTATTCCTTTTGTCTGCGTTGGCGGCGGATCGGCGGCGAGATCTGGATTGATGCCGCGAGCAAACTAACCCACTCCGGTCCCTACGAATTCGTCGGCGACCACGCCTCGCGCTTCTATGGATTGAAGCCGGGAGCGCGATGATCTCCATCCACCATCGTGTGGCTGGCGCTACGAGTTTGCCGGTGGAGAGCCGGGCGTTCCCCGCCCGGCCTCTGGGCTGCCTGCGGACAGGCGAGACGCCCGTCGCTCCATCGTATGACTAGTACAGCCACGAGCGAACATGCCGGTCTCTTGAATCTATTTGGCGTTAGCAATGCCCAGATAGCTATTCACGGCAGCGACAGTCAGGCTGAGGCCGGAAGCGATCTGCGAGACTCTCTGGCCCTGTTTATAGAGTTGATGGACCCGTTGTGACTGAGACAGTTGCACCGTGTCCGCTGGTTCGTTGGTGGTTTGCGGGGTCTTTTGAGCGGACGCCGAATTCGAGACAGCGTTCGCAGCGGCGAACGATGCGGGCGAGAATGAGTTGGATATTGAAATACTCATGAAAGCTTCCTTTCCTCTTCCACATGGAAAGATCGGCACGTCAGAGTCATCGCATGAGTCGAATCGCCCAATCCTTTCGAGAAATCGGTCTGATGGTTCCAAAGTGGAACGATGGAAGCCCCTCCTGACCGTGGTATCTTTCGCCCTCAGCGCTGTAAAAGTTGTGGAGGTGAGCAGCAGATTGTTGGTTTGAGCGGAGCGGCCGTCGGGATCACGCCCTGCTTCCAGAGCTCGCTCCCGAATTCGCTCTCGAATTAAGATAATCCCCATGCAGAACGCAACGCCGGCGGCCATTGTGGTTCTAGTGTTGGAGCTCACACCGGCAGCCGTGTTTGGACTTGCCGGGGAGCGGGTTGGCCTGGCATGCGCCCGCTGGCCGTCCACCCTACGAACCGCCTTACCGGCGCTCTGCGCGCTGCCTTACGTTCTGCTTTCCTGTTCGCAACAGATGTTTTCATGGAAATGGTGCGCCCTCTACGCGGCGCTGCCCGTGGCCATTGCGTGGCTCCTGGGGCAGGCCGCAATCGCCGATCCCGAACAACGCGGCAATTGGCGGGACGCGATCATTCTCCTAACTCTGGGGCTGGCGGTCGATTTGCGCTGGTTCGAGCCGGCTTGGCCGAGCGGACTTACGGGCCTGGGTAAACTCCTTCTCATCGACGCTGCGTTGTATGGATTCGTCGCGATCCGCCAGCTCCGCGGGACCGGCTTTGACTTTCACCTCCATTGGAGCGACTGGAAAACTGGCCTGCGGGAACTGGCTTTCTTAACGCCATTGGTGGTGGGGCTGGGGCTGGCACTGGGCTTTCTCCATCCGCACGGCAACGCGCCGCGCTTCTCGATGATTCCAACCTGGATCTATATCCTCATTTTCATTGCGGTTCCGGAAGAACTTTACTTTCGCGCGTGGGTGCAAAATCTGCTAGAGCGGCGGGTGGGACGCCGAGTGGCGCTCGGGATTACGGCGGTGTTGTTTGGGCTCTCACACTTCAACAAACGATCGGCGCACTTCAACTGGCGCTACGTCTTGCTGGCCAGCGTCGCCGGGATCTTCTACGGCCGGGCATGGCGCGAACAACGGCGAGTGCCGGCCTCGGCGATCACCCACGCCAGCGTGGACGCCATCTGGTCGTTCTGGCTTTAGCAAGCGACTCCACCGCGGAGCCAGTCCTTTGCGGAGCCATTCCTTCCAGAATCGCGGCCCCCAAAGTGTGAAAGTATAGAGATAGGCAAATGGCGGTTGATTCGAAAACTCTTCCCGCGGTTCCCACTGCCCTTCGCCGGTATTTCGTTTGGGCCCAGATCATCGTCGCGTTTCTGTTCTTGGAGTTCGCGATTTGGGCGCCGACGCTGGAGATCCGGAACCGCTGGGCGGCCATCGCGGCCATCACCATTCTTATCCTCGTCCTAGCGGACGTGCTGCTTGACCGTTCGGCGCGTTCGGCGCGGTCGTCTCTCCATCGCCTCGGCCTCGGATTGCCGAAAATGTTCGGCGCCAGCGTGGTGCTGGGGATCGGTTTGGCAACGATTGTTTGCATGGTGATTCTGGTGAGTTGGGCCGGCGGCGAAATTCCCGCCAATCCGACTTGGTTTCCGAATTTGCAGTCGGCATGGGGGTACATCATCTGGGCCATGCTCCAGGAATTCCTGCTGCAATCGTTTTTCTTCAACCGCTGTGAAGAGCTGTATGGAAGCGCGCCTGCCGTTTGGATGGCGTCCACGCTTTTTGCCGCCGCCCACCTGCCCAACCCCGTCCTCACTACGGCGGCCCTCATCGGCGCCCTTTTCTTCTGCGAAATGTTCCGCCGCTACCGCAGCATCTATGTCCTCGGGATTGTCCACGCGATGCTCGGACTTGCTCTTGCCATCCTCATGCCCGACAGCCTGCTGCACCACATGCGGGTGGGGATTGGATATCTGCGCTACCGGTGAGTGCGCGCCGACGACCAACGACTGACGACCGACGACGTTTTTCCTCGAAAAGTCACAAAACTCTACAGTTCAGCGAGGGTCGGAGCGCTATGATCCCAGTAAGACAGCACCAAATGCGCGCGATTCTATGAGGGGTTCCAGTCTTCACTTTCTGGTGATCAAGAGCAGCCTGCGACCTGAGTTCGTCTTTCAGTTCCTCTTCTTGTTTCAGGTTGTCGTGTTTCACCCGCATCTGTTGCGAGGGCAGGAGGCTGCGCCAGCGACTGGAGGGCGCACCATTCACGGCATAGTGAAGTCGGGGAATATGCCGATTCCCGGCGCTGGAGTTTCCGCGACGAATGCCGCCACCAAGGAGCAAGTCAATACCTCGACGGATGTGGACGGCAGTTACTGGTTGCGGATTCCCGCCGATGGGCACTATACCGTCCGGGTGCAGATGGCGGCGTTTGCTGCGGGCGCGCAGGAAGTAGTGCTGGATGCGACCCATCCCGACGCGCAGGCGAACTTTGAACTGGTGCTGCTGTCGCGGGCACGCGCCGCCGGTGCGGAGAGAGAACAGCGACGCGCCAATGCGGGCGGACGCGGCTTCCAGAATCTTTCCGTGTTTCAGAGTGAAGCGGGGCAGGATTCGGGCAGTGTCGTTCGGGCAGTGGTTCAATGAGCGACATTGCGCCTTCCGGCATGCCGGTTCCGGGGATCGCACCAGGCAGCGCGACCGAATCCGTGGCCGTCTCGGGCAACACCTCCAGTCCCTTCAATGCGATGAGCGCCGACCAACTGCAGCAACGATTCAACGATGCCCGCCAACAGGGGGGAGGATTCGGAGGCGGGGGCGGATTTGGCGGTCCAGGCGGTGGACCGGCGGTGGTCGCGGGGCGGAGGGTTCGGCGGGGGGGCCCGATGGTTTTTGGCAGACGGGGCTTTGACATCAACCGGCCGCATGGCTCGATTTATTACGGCGTCGGGGATTCCGCGCTTAATGCATCGCCCTTTTCGCTCACCGGCCAGCCGGAGGAAAAACCCGGCTATGAACAAAATAGCTTCGGCGGATCCGTCGGCGGACCGTTGAACATTCCCAGATCTACCACGGCGGGAACAAGACTTTCTATTTCATCAACTACAACGGAAAGCACGGAGACAATCCTTTCGATCAGTTTTCGACCGTGCCGACCCTGCTCGAACGCCAGGGCAACTTTTCTCAGACCTTATACTCTTCGGGCCGAGCCGGAAACCAGTGCAGATCTTCAATCCTGCCACCAACACGCCTTTCCCGAACAATACGATTCCGCAGATCAATCCGGCCGCGCTAGGATTACTGACCTATATTCCGTTGCCGAATCTGCCGGGCAATTTTCAGAATTTCCATTTCGTCACCTCCGCCAACAGCAGCAGCGACGATCTCAACATTCGCATAAACCACAGTTTTGGCGGAGCGCCCGCGGGCGGACGCCGCGGCGGAGGGCGCAACGCTCCGCAGAACAATCTGACGTTTGGCTTTCACTACCACGGATCGAGCGCCAAGCTGACCAATCCGTTCCCCAGCGTCGGCGGCAATACCTCTGTTCGCAGCTTTGACGTCCCGATCGGCTACATTCGCAGCTTCGGCAAGCTGACCAACATCGTTCGCTTCGACTTCAATCGCAACCGCGACCCCACCCAAAACCTTTACGCCTTTTCGCAACAACATCACGGGCACGCTGGGAATCACGGGAGTCTCGACAAAATCCTTTCGATTGGGGACTGCCGAATCTTTCGTTCACGAACTTCGCGCAGCCTGCAGGACACGAATCCTCATCTCACCGCGGAACCAGACCTTACGTTTTCCGACAACGATGATCTGGAATCATGGCAAGCACACCTGGCGCTGGGGCGGCGATTTCCGCCGCATCCAGCTCAACACGGAAACCGACAGCAACGCGCGCGGCAGCTTCATCTTTACCGGCCTGAATACTTCGCAGACGTGAGCGGCATCCAGTCGCGAGTACCGGATTCGACTTCGCCGATTTTCTGCTCGGGCTGCCGCAGCAGACCTCGGTACATTTCGGGCCAAACAATTATCACTTTCGGGGAAATTCCTGGGATCTTGTACGCGCAGGACGAATGGAAGCGTGCGCGGCAATCTCACGCTCAATCTTGGCGTGCGCTATGAATATGTCTCGCCCCTTCACTGAAATCAACAATCGCATCGTGAATCTCGATCTGTCGCCCGGGGTGTTGAGTCCTTCGGTGGGGACGCAGCAGTCGCCGGGTTTGCCTGGACAGCCGGGCCCGTATAATGGCATGTTTTCCCGCCACCCTGGTCCGGCCCGACCGCAACAACTTTGCGCCGCGGGTCGGTTTTGCGTGGAAGCCGTTTTCCAAGACCGTGGTGCGCGGCGGCTACGGCATCAACTACAACACCGGCGCATATCAGGGCATCGCGCAGCAACTCGCGTTCCAGCCGCCATTCTCCTTTGCCGAGACCAACGTCCAGTCGAGCGCAGGACAGCTCACCTTGCAGAATGGTTTTCCGCAGACTCCCACCGGCATCACCAACAACTACGCCGTCGAATCCCGAACTATCGCCTGGGCTACGTGCAGATCCGGAATCCGGACATCCAGCAGGAAATTCGGCCGACGCTGCTGCTGAACATCGACTACACCGGGACCAAGGGAACGCGATCTCGACATTCTGGAAGCGCCCAATCGCACGCACGGGCCTTCGCATTCCGGGCGTTCAGGCCTTCAATTACGAGACTCGCTCGGCGACTTCGGAGGCCAACGCCGGCTCCGTCCGCCTGCGCAAACGCCTGTCAGCATGGATTCTCGCTCGGCGGCACCTACACATTTTCGAAGTCGATGGACGATGCTTCCACGATCGGGGGCGGCGATTCGGCGTGAGTTCCGGACTGGCGTGGAGGCACCGGGCGGAGGCGGCGCGAGCAGCGGCGGTGCCAGCCAACGTCGCGCAGAACGCTTTCGATCTGTCCGCCGAACGCGGGCTTTCCAGCTTCAACCAGACGCCACAATTCACCGCCGATTATTTATGGGAACTGCCCTTCGGCCACGACAAACGCTGGCTGACCGAGAATCCCGGCGTACTGCGCGCGATCTTCGGCGACTGGCAATGGAGCGGCGATTGGACGATCGCTTCCGGCCTGCCATTCACGCCGCGATTCTCGGCGAGCTTCGTGACGTGAACCGCGGAACGAATGGCACGCTGCGGCCCGAATCTGTTACCGGGCAATCGATTGCTCGCGAATCCCGTCGATCGCCGAGTGGTTCAACACGGCTGCATTCGTCGCCGCGCCGCCGGCCAGTATGGCGACGCGCGCCGCAACAGCATCGATCGGCCCGCCGACGCGCAGTGTTCGACATGGCTTCACCAAGATTATTCCCTCTGAAGGAGTCGCGCGTGCTGGAATTCCGCGCGCAGGTCTCCAACATTTTCAACACTCCGCAATACAGCTACGATTGACACCGGGTGAACTCGCCCACGTTTGGCCGAGTTATCGCGGTGGGGGCCATGCGCAGCGTACTGTGACCGCGCGCTTTCGCTTCTGAGAGGATTGCCATGACTTCCACTCCATCCGCACAGGATCGATCACCAGGCTGGCTGCGCTCTGGTGCTGGCAGTCTTACTGCCCTCGTCTCTCTCCTCCCAGCAGTCCAGACCGGATTACACCTTCATGGCGCAGACGGAGCTGGTGCTGGTGAATGTCACGGTGCGTGACAAGAACGGCAATCCGGTACGCGATCTGAAGCCGGAAGATTTCACCGTTCTCGAAGACAGCAAACCGCAGCAGGTGGTTTCGTTCGATATCGAAAATACCGATGCGGTCGCCCACCGCTCGATCTGGCGCAGGGAAGGCCTTGAGACGCCGGCTCCGCCAGCCGGCGACACCTGCCGAGCTTCCGCGGCCGCGCCGCCGTCCAGTTCAAGGATCGCCGGCTGATCATTTTGTTCTTCGATCTCTCCGGCATGGAACCCGATGAGATCGACCGCTCCGTTACCGCCGCCAGAACTACGTTGACAAGCAGATGGCGCCGGCCGACCTGGTCTCGTCGTTTCGCTGGGCAGCCCGTCTACCGTCAATCAGGACTTTACTTCCGACCACGCGACTCTGAAGAAAGCTCTGCGAGTCTCCGAATCTGGGCAGCGGACAGGGTTTCGAAGAAGGATCGACGGGGACGACCGAAGGCACGCCCGACACCGGCAGCTCCTTCACGGCGGACGACACCGAATACAACATCTTCAACACCGACCGGCGTCTGGAAGCTTTGCGCTCGGTGGCCGAGCAGCTGGCCAGTGTGGATCAGAAAAAGTCTCTGATCTATTTCTCCAGCGGCATGGACCGCACCGGCATCGAGAATCAGTCTGAGTTACGCGCCGCCATCAACGCCGCGGTTCGCGCCAATCTTGTCTATCTACACCATGGACATTCGCGGACTGCAGGCACTCGTGCCCGGCGGCGAAGCACAAAACGCCAGCTTGCGCGGCACGTCGCCGTTTTCCGGCCACGCCACGCTCAACGCCTTGAACTCCAACTTCACCACACAGGA
>CAWCDV010000033.1:0-58455 GCA_963794365.1 uncultured Acidobacteriaceae bacterium | reverse complement strand
AGACCTTCGTGGTCTAAGCCTTATTCTGCATAGCGATATCGTTCGGGTTGTTTCGCCACAGATCATTCCGTAACGACTCTGCCGAAAGGCTTCCTAAGCTAGTTCATTCGGAAGTTTGGTCTTTTCCGCCACCAGTGTCAGGACCTGTTTGTCGCCGGGCCAATTGCTGTCGGCTAGAAAGTCCGCTTCCGGAACATTGCCAGGATAATTATTGTGCGGAGAGTGTGTCCTTCGGCTGCAGCACAATGTCAACCCGCCGGTTGAACGCCCAGACCAGATCTTGGAACGTTTCATGCTTGGCCAGTTGGTTCGGATTCTCCTCGTGCAGCACCTTGACCTTGGCTGCGTCCAGTTGCTTGGTATCTCCGTTGGCAACGGGTTGCAAACTCAGGCGTGAGTCATGCAGATCGATTCTTCGACGCAGTGCATTGACCGCAAGAAGCGCCGATGACTTGTTCGAGAACTGTGCGATCAAACCGATCACCATCCTGCGATGTTTCCGCTTGCCATCTGATCCTGCCTCTCGCCATCTAAACAACGGCAAGAGATGTGAAGAGATGTCAAAAGGATTTGTAAATGACTAATTGCAATGGCGGGTGATCAACCTGTCGCTGAGAAGTGTGGAAATCTGACAGCGTGAATAGGGATTGGGGTAAAATGGCTGCCGTTCTTGGGGTCAAAGAGGAAATTCCGACTTAGTGATAAAGGAGTCAGTCTATGCATTCGAGCCGCAGAAGCTTCTTGAAGGGAGCAGGCGCGATCGGCGCCGTGGCCACACTGGGCGGGTTGAACACAGTAAGCGCGGAAACCAAGCCGACCAAGACGGCAGGCCTGGAGAAGAAAGGCCTGGCGCGCGGTCTGACCTTGCTGACCATGCGCCGCAACGGCGAATACCGCCTGGGAGCCAAGACCAGCGAGGGCATTCTCGACGTTAAGGAAGCAGCAAACCTTCTGAAGCTTTACTCTCCCGCCACGCTCGATGACATGCTGCAGCGCGAGGAGGGCGCCAGCGTGCAGGCGGTGGTTGAAGCCGCGATGAAATCGCATGCCGCGCAGAAGCTGTTCCTCAAGGAAGAGAACATCGAGTATGGGCCGCTGGTCACCCGCCCGGAGAAGATCGTGTGTGTGGGTTTGAACTATCGCAAGCACGCGCAGGAAATCAAGATGCCCATCCCCAAGCAACCGGTGCTCTTCAACAAGTACAACAACTCGTTGCTACGGCACGGCGGCACGATCAAGTTGCCCTCGGCCGTGTCTACGAAGTTCGACTATGAGATCGAGCTGGTCATCGTGATGGGCAAGGAGGCGCGCGACGTCAGCGAGAAGGACGCGCTTTCCTACGTCGCCGGATACGCGACCGGCAACGACTTCAGTGCGCGCGACCTTCAGTTCGAAACCGGCGGCCAGTGGATGCAGGGCAAGTCTTCGGACGGCTTTGCCCCCTTGGGCCCTTATTTCGTCACCGCCGAGCAGGTTGATCCCGACAATCTGAACCTGGAATGCCGGGTCAATGGCGAAACCCGCCAGTCGTCGAACACCAACGACCTGATCTACAACTGCAGCCAGATCATCAGCTATACCTCGGCCCGCATTTCCCTCCGGCCAGGAGACATCATCTTCACCGGCACGCCGGGAGGAGTGATCTTCGGCGGGGTTGTGGGAGGGCTTGCCGTTTCCAAGGAGAAGTACGTTTGGCTCAAAGCCGGCGACAAGATTGCCTGCAGCCTGGAAAAGCTGGGAGAGCTGAAGTTCGATCTGGCGTAATGAAGCCGGTGTGAAGCGAAGAGGTTTTATTTTGGAACCCATCGGACCTCCTTCAATCTAGGCCTGTTAGTTTTGGGGCGGAGGGGCGCCGCCTTGCGCCGCGCCTGCGGGCGGAGCCAACACACCTGGTGCTACAGAGGACAGAGCGAGTTGGAATCGGGCGGTCAGTGCTGTGGGCTGTGCCAGCGACGTGTGTGGTGGGTGTTCTGACCTTGGTTGGTTATGCGTTTCGACTGGGCTTCCCGACGGTGAGCCTTTGCTACCTGATCGTTGTTGTACTGCAATCCCTCGCGGGAAATTTCCTTTCGTCGGCTATCGTTTCCGTTGTTTCATTCCTTTGTCTGGACTACTTCTTCATCCCGCCGCTTTTTTCCCTGCGAATTAGCGACGCGTCGGACACACTGGCGCTGATCTCCTTCTTAATTGCGGGGCTGGTCATAACGCGCCTGACTTCGCAAGCACGCGCGGCAGCAGATTCGGAGAAACTTCAGCGCGAGGAGACTACGCGATTGTATAAACTCGCGCACCGGCTACTCGGGTTGGAACCAGACACGGCGGTGGGGGCGGAACTGCTGAAGCAATTCAAGTCCGAGTTTAGCTTGCGGGCGATCTGTTTCTTTGACGCTGCTACTGCGGAGCTTTGCTTTGAAGGAGACTCGCAGGACCATCTCGATGAGAAAACGCGAGCGGCATACATTTTGCGGAGAGAGTTTCAAGACGCGAGTCTTGGGATCGCAGTCCGGGTCCTTCCGGGCGGGGACAGACCGGCAGGCGCAATTGGTTTCGAGGGGCTGCGCGATGTCGAACTGACGGCTGGGCCTTTGGCGGCCCTGGCGGCGGTCATGATGGAACGATCGCACGCATTCCGTGGGGCGAGCCGTGCTGCCGCAGCGACAGAAACAGAGGTGTTCCGGGGAGCTGTACTCGATGCATTGGCCCACGAGTTCAAGACCCCGCTGGCCACAATCCTGACGGCGGCGAGCGGGCTTCTAGAAGTTGGCCCATTGCTGCCCTCACGCCGAAAGAGTTTGACCTGCTTGCGCTCCTGATGAGGAACCACGGCATGCCTCTCACCCATGCCAAGTTGTTGCGGACGATATGGGGGGACGAGTATGGTGGAGAACTCGAGTATTTGAGGACGTATGTGAGGACGCTCCGCAAGAAGATCGAAAACGACCCCGCGCAGCCGAAATACATCCTAACCGAGCCGTGGGTCGGGTACCGTTTTCGCGATCCTACCGCCGCAGACCCAAGCGTGCCCGGCGCGGGAGAGTGAAGCTTCCGTTCATGCTGCACCTGCCGGTCAAGTACGGAGCATGTTCCTCAACGGCAGCCGCACTGTCAGCAGCAGGTCGCGGGATTATAGAAAACACTTATGCAGCGCTGAGAGCTGGGCGGGCGAGGTCGCCCGCCCCCACACGGTCGCTTCCCCCACACGCTTGCCCACTCGTTCAGCTGTGGCGGGCTATGTAAAGTAACAGGCCTAAGATCACGATCGGAATCAGTGCGAGCAGCGCGTAAAAGAGGGCCTTTTTCGCCCACGGGGTTCGGCGATCCTTCCAGTTGCGGAATTCCGGGCGGTCGGTGACTCCGACCTGCTCGGGATGCTCGAGATCGCGGGCAAAATCGCGGGCATTGGCATAGCGATTCTTGGGATTGCGCTCGAGGGCGCGATAGATGATCTCCTGTAATTGCGGCGTGATGGTGGGATCGACTTCGCGCGGCGGAACGGGGTTGTTCAGCAGGCGGTCGTTCATGATCAAGAATGGATTCGCGCCGGAAAACGGCACTTTGCCGGTCAGCATTTCGTAGAACATGATGCCCAGCGCATAGAGGTCGCTGCGCGCATCGCCGCGCTGTCCTTTGACCTGCTCGGGAGAAATGTAGTCCGGCGTGCCCATGGTCGGAGAGAACTTGGCGAAGGTGAGGCGGCGGGCGCCGGCGTTGCCGGCGATGCCGAAGTCGATGAGCTTGATGTTGTCGTGCTCGTCGACCATCACGTTTTCGGGCTTCAGGTCGCGATGCACGACGCCGTGCGAGTGAATGTAGTCGAGCGCATCGAGGATGCGCAGCGTGATGCGGATGGCGCGCTCCGGCGGCAGCTTTGGCTGTTCGCCGAGGATCTTCCGCAGCAGCCGTCCCTCGACCCACTCCATGACCATGTAGACCTGGCTGCGGTCGTCATCGGAGAAGACCTTCATTACGCCGGGATGATCCATCAGCTTGCCGATTTCTTCCTCGCGGCGGAAACGCTCAAACAGAGCGGGGTCGCACTCGACTTCGGGATGGGGGATCTTGATGGCGACCTGGCGGCCGTTGTTGAGATCGGTGGCGCGGAAGATGGAGGCCATGCCACTGCGGGCAGCCAGGGCTTCGATTCGATAGTGATCCAGCTGGTCGCCGACGTGGAGGACAGTCATCGTGAATGAATCTGCGTCAAAGGTGATCGGCAAGCGACGAAACTCCAATCTAGCCTAAATGGCGACAGCATGTCAGAATTTTCGTAAAAAAGGCGTAAGGATAGCAAAACCCGGCAGAATCCGAGTTTTTCCGCAGGCTGCTAAGGAAACTCTGATTAAGTGTCGGCAAAGAGTATTAACCACAGGGTACACAGGGGTGCACGGGGGCCCGCGGGGACTTAATCAGAACTTCCCTCATTCTCAACTGGACGGGGCGGAGCCCCGTCACCACACAAACCTAAACCTATTGACAGGCGGAAGGCTGGCAACCCTGCGGCTGCCAGGCTCCGCCGTCCGCGACTGTTCGTTAGGTCATAGGTCATGCGATCGTCGTCATCGACACACGGTCTTTAATCATGGTCGTGCGGCCGGAGCTCTTACTGATGCGGAAGAAGTAAATTCCGCCGTAGATGCCCCAGACGAGTGCGATCCCCAGCGCCAGGAGCGGCTCCATCTTGGTGCCATAGCCCATGAAGGGGCCGATCACATAGAACGCCATGCAGGCCAGGTTGGCGAGCAATCCGAAGACCGGAATCAGCAGATGGCGAACCACCTTGAACTTCGGATGCCCGTGATAGCAGACGATGCAAGTGAGGCAACTCAGCATGTACAGCAAGAACGTGCCGAAGTTCGAAGCCAGCGTCGTCATCAAGAAGGTATTCGGCAACGCCGCCATCTTGTCATGCGTGGTGTACCCGAAACTGGACCAGAAGCCGTGCGGCAAGGCCTGAATGGCCGAGTCCGCGGGAGCGGCGCCGTCGCCAAAAAACACCACCACCGTGATGCACCCGACCACGGCTGAAATGGCCGCCAATGTCCAAATGGCCCGGTGTGGCGTCAGGTTCTTGGAATGCAGCATGCCAAAGTGTTCCGGCACCTCCTGGTCTTTACCCATAGCGTAGGTCACGCGCGCCCCGGTGTTGATACAAGAGAGCGTGGTGCCGATCAGCGCCAGAAATACCGTGGCCGCCTCGACCAGCATGAAGGTTCGTCCGTTCCCTGCGCCGAAGAGCGCATCGCCGACCATGGTCATCATGTCGCCGATGGGCGCCGCCGAAGCTCCGGCAAAGCTCATCGGATAGCCGCTATTGAGAAAGTAATTGGCGGCAAAATATTCGAACAGATAACAGAAACAGCCCTGAACCAGCAGCGACGTGATGACCGCGATCGGGATGTCGCGTTTGGCGTTCTTGGCCTCGCCTCCCATCGAGGTAACCGATTCAAATCCGACGAGAATGAGGATGGCAATGGTGGCCTGCACGAACATCCAGCCAAAATTGTGCATACTGACGACCGAGCGTGCCGTGGGATGAGAGACAAAAGCGCCGCTCGAATCCTTCTCCGGATAACTGATGTGATAGGGCACGGGCTTGCCGGCCGCATCCAATTTGGGCTGCGGCACACCGCTCGCGTCGCGCGTGACGACATCGGTAGCCGTGCCATTCACCGTCTGGGAGGTGGTCGCGAACTCGTAGTTGTACGCGGCACTGGTTTGCGCGTCAAACTGGAAGGCCACGCTGCCTGGGGGATGGTTCACGCGGTAGCCGAGCGCGATAACCGCGAACACAATCAGAGCGCTGATCTGGATCACATTGATCGCGATATTGACCGAAGTCGAGCCGGTGATGCCGCGGTGGGCGATATAGGACACGGCAAACGAGAACACGATGGCAACCGCCATCATGAACATGGGGCCGGGATTGGAGGCGCTCATAAAATTAGGCCACAGCGTCCCCACCAAATAGCCGGAGATGACTCCGATGACGCCGACCATCACGCCGGGGTAGATCCAGTAGTAGAGATGCGAGCCCCAGCCGACGATGAATTTGGCCAGCCGGGCATACGGCCAAGCCTTGTCATGATTAAGAAAGGATTGCTCGGCAAAGTAATACGAACTGCCGGTTCCGGGATACAGCTTCGCCATTTCCGCGTAACAGATGGCGGTGGCCAGACACAACAAGGTGGCGAACAGGATGCCCATCCACATTGAGGGTGCGGTCGCGCCCGCAGCTGCCTGCCCGGCAAAGGTGAGCCAAAGGAAGGCGCCAGGGGCGATCAGCGCCATCGCGTTCATCGTGAGACCGGTCAAACCTACAGTCGATTTCATTTCTACAGGGTTCTCTGCCATAAGTGTTCTCCTAAAGTTTTGTCATCTTCCACAATCGTTCCGAGCATCTTCGATCACAGTCCCGGCACAACCGGGACCTGGGCGCTGGCGGAAGATACGAGCATCAGACATGTAAGAACAAACACGAATCCCTTATGGACGCAACCCATCGTTTCATTTCTCCAATTCTCCCCTGGTGCGTGCAACGGATGACTGTGCGCTTCCGATGCCAACACGTTGACCTTAGCGGCCCAGCAAGCACGCGTCCAACGCATATTTTCTATGTTCCGCATCAGAGTTTCTTTTGAGAAATAAAAACCTATGAGGGAGATAAATGCAGATTTATGTCTGGAGGCGCTGGCAAAACAGCCGAGCAATCCCGCCGGGCGGGGACGCCCGGCCCTCCACCAGACTCAAGGGCCAAGGCGGACTGAAAAAAGCACTGAAAACCGATAGCCTTCCCCGGCCGCGCGTTCGTTCTACAATTAACCCATGCGGGGTTCGGAGCAAAAAAGAAGGGGAGCCAGGAGGCAGCTCCCCTAAAGCGATAGAGGCGATATCAATTAATAAGACGCAGCCAGTGAGGATTTCGTTGCCCATCGAAACGAAAAATTCCGGAAAAGAATCCATCCCCGCCGCCGAGCGCCAAACCAGCCCCGGCACGGCGGGGTTTGGAATTGCAACGGACGCGCAAATTGACGAACACTGGCTCGAACTCGCCGGCGGGAACATGCGCTACCTCAAGGCCGGGTCGGGCCCGGCGCTCATCCTGATTCATGGGCTGATGGGATATTCGTTTTCCTGGAGATTCACCATCCCCGCGCTGGCGCCCCATGCAACCGTTTATGCCATCGACAATCTGGGCGCTGGGTTGTCGACGGCTACTGAGGGCATGGACCGCACCGTACGTGCCACCGCCGAGCGCGTCCTCAAGTTCGCGGACGCGCTCGGCATCAAAGATTTCGACCTGCTGGGTACTTCCCACGGCGGTGGCGTCGCCATCATGGTGGCAGCTATCTGTGCGGAACGAAACCTTGTTGGGCCAACCGGCGCCCGCCTGCGGCGTCTGGTGCTGGTGGCGCCCGTCAATCCCTGGTCGCCGCATGGCAGGCGGCTTGCACCATTTCTGGGCAGTGCTTTTGGCTCCCTGCTCTTCCGCAGCACGATCGAACGCTGGCGCGCCCTCGACTACCTATGGCTGCGCCGTCTGTTCGGCGACGGCGCAAAAATTCCGCCCGATTCGCTCGCAGGCTATCGCATACCCGTACAAAAGAATCACGGCTTCCGCCATGCCTCGCACATCATCAGGAATTGGACGGTAGACCTCGCGGAACTGGAAAGGGCGCTCCCCAAGATTCGCGATTACCCGACGCTCCTCCTCTGGGGAACGAAAGACCGCGCCGTGGATTTTCATTCCGCCGAGCCGTTGCGCCGGAATTTCCGCGATGCCCGTCTGGTGGCATTCGAGGGCGTCGGCCACCTGCCCTACGAAGAAGCGCCCGAGGACTTCAACCGCGCGCTCATCGAGTTTCTAACCGGCACCAGTTCTCAGTTCCCAGTTCTCAGTTCTCAGTCAACCCCGCTCCCTGAGATCTGAGAACTGGGAACTGAGAACCTTTTTTCACTTCATGGGTCCCACGACTTTTCACTCGCTGCGCGCATTCGTTGCCGACTACGGCTACTGGGCCGTGGCTCTGGCCTTGCTGTCGGAGAGCGCCGGCATCCCCGTTCCCGGTGAGATCACGCTTCTGCTGGCTAGTTTTCTGGCCTATTCCGAACACCAACTTCATCTCGGCTGGATCATCGTGGTGGCCACCTGTGCCGCCACTCTCGGCGGCGATCTGGGGTACGCCATTGGCCACTACGGCGGACGTCCTCTGCTCGATCGCTATCAAAGCGTTTTTCGGATTCCGCCAGCCGCGCTGAAACGCGGCGAGGAGATGTTTGACCGCTACGGCGCAGCTGCCATTTTCTTTGCCCGCTTCGTCTTCGGCATGCGGACTTTCGCCGGACCGCTGGCCGGAGTGCTGCGCATGCGCTGGCGAACATTTGCGATCTTCAACTTCCTGGGTGCGGCCGTCTGGGTCACCTACATCGCCGGCGCCGGATATCTGTTCGGGCAACATTGGCGCCACTTGCTGCGGGCCATGCAGCGTTTCAATCTCGCGGTCTTGATTGTCGCCGGGGCCGCGATCCTATATTGGTGGTGGAGACATCGCCGCCAGTCGTTGCCAAAATGATTGACGCCGGTCTGCTGTGCTGGGAATTGTTGGTGAAATGGCGATGTTACAACAGCTATCCCAGTTCGGTGCCTATTGGGAAAAGCGCCCGATGCATCCAAGTAGGAACCGGGGTATGATGCTGGCCTGGGCAGGTCCGATGAACTCGGAGTTCGATCGCAGGTCTGCGCGTTTCGCATTCCACATCGCCACTGCTCTGTGCGCAGTATTCTTGCTGACTCCCGCCACGGTTACCGCAGCCCAAACGAACGAAAATCCCCAACCCTCCAAGTCAATGCTGGGGCAGATTTCGGGACGCGTCTACCGCTCCGATACCGGCGAACCGGTCCCCAAGGCGCAAGTCGAACTCTACCCTTCCGATCCCGAGACAGCGAAGGCTGCCGGTGCTGAGCGCATCGTGCGCACCGGAACAGACGGCACGTTCGTGTTTCCCGATCTTCCTGCCGGCACCTTTGGGGTTTCGGTTTGGCACAACGGATTTTCGGAATTCTCTCGGCAAGAGCAAGAATGAGCGCGACCAGCCCGGATTCATCACTCTCAAGCCCGGACAAAAGCTGGAGAGTTTGGCACTGCGCCTTCACCCTACAGGAGTGATCGCTGGGCAAGTCTCCGACGAGGAGGGGGAAGCGGTGCAGGGCCTTGAGGTCTTCGCTCTGCGCATCGACTTTCAGCCCGGTGGACGAAAACAGGTTTCCGCATCCGCTCGGACCGTCTCGGACGATCTGGGCAACTTCCGCATGCCGAATCTTCCGCCCGGTTCTTACTACGTGAGCGCGGGTGGTTTGATCGAGCATCCGATGGAGGCAGTGGGACTCAAGCAGGGTCCGACAGGCGGCGCGCAGTATCGCAACACTTTCTATCCAGGAACGTCGTCGCTGGACGAAGCGCAAGTGTTGAAAGTCGGTCCCGAGTTGGCCACCAACGACATCCGATTCACCGTTCCGACAGAAGGAAACTACGCGATCACAGGCAAGGTTCTTTCCGGAGCGAGGCGACTGACGCCCAAAGATGCCGAGGTCAGCTGCCAGAGGGTGGATGCAGCGGGATACACCTTTCGAGCCGCTGGGCAGACCGTCCAGATGGAATCAGATCATTCTTTCAAGTTTTCGTCACTCCCTCCTGGCGACTACACGCTGAGCGTGAAAACAGTCAACGCCGGCGTCGAAAAGGAACTGGGTTTTGCATCGGTTCGTGTCGTGGACTCCAACCTACATGCCAACATCGAAGTCGGTCGCGCTGCCGAAGTGCGTGGGAGTGTCCAGGCGTCCCAGGGCCTTTCGCTGGCGGGGAAACGCATCACGCTGGAAACCTTCGGGTCGGGTTTTTATCTTCTGCATGAAGCCCCGGGCATCGATCCCAGCGGACGATTTGTCATCACCAACATACCGCCCGGTGAATTCATCTTTACGGTTTCAGATGCCCACGGGGAAAAATCCGCTTACGTTAAGAAGGCGATCTGCAACGGCCGAGATTATGCGTCCCGCGAGTTCACGCTGGCGGTTGGGACGGCCCTCGACTGCGATGTCACTCTGGCCAACGACACCGGCACAATTCACGGCAAGGTGACAGACGGCGAGAACCCAGCGCGCGGGCTCGTCGTCGTTTTGGTCCCTGAGTCAGGGCAGCTTCGCAGGATTCCGCGCTATAGCCTCACAGCCCACACGGATGTCACCGGTCAATACAAAATCGCGGGGGTGATTCCCGGAGATTACCTGTTGTTTGCGGTCCCACGGAGCGCAGACCACGGCTATTTCTCCCTCGATTTTCCGGAGCGCCATACGGACATCGCCGAGCACGTCAGCGTCGACCCCAGCGCAACCCAAACCGTCAACCTGAAGTCCTCCAAGGTGGAGCAGTGAGGTCTCTGTTGCCGGCCGATGCGGATAGTTGACGAAATCGGCGATTTCACCAGCTTGACGAACCGCGGTCATTCGCTTGGTCAGCTTTGCCTTTTCCGATCAAAGTATCTTCCGTCACTTCCGCCCGCGTCTCCGCCGTCATATGCTGATAGAAGCATCGCCCGGCACCGGAGAGCAGCCTGATTAGCAAAGCGATTTCCGAACGCGCGCAGAATATCCCGCAACCCGCAGCTCCGCCCCGCTTGCCGTGGCTGGGGCTTTCGCAGGTCTGGGTGCGATTCCTGCTGGCCATCATCGGACTGATGCTGGCTTTCGCTGCGGCTCTGTTTTCCACGGTCGCGCGCGAGGCGGGCAACATTTGGGGAATGATCATTCTGGCCTCGGGGGCACTGTTGCTGGCCACCTTCGTCGGCCTCACCACCGTGCCCTACCTGGCGCGGCGGGTCGTCGCGAGCCGTGTCCGCGAAGCCATGGACTACGACGTCACGCGCGCCGGCCTGATCTACATCCTGATCAGCGTTGTCATCGGAATCGCCGCCATCAACACCGGGAACAACCTGCTTTACGTCATCGTCGCCGCGCTGCTCTCTGCCATTCTGGTTTCCGGCATCGCCTCGGCGCTGGTGCTCCGTAGTCTCACGCTCGATGTCCATTTGCCCGAACACGTTTTTGCCTCGCGGCCGATGCTGGCGCGCCTGCTCCTGGGCAACACCAGTTCGTGGCTGCCATCTTTTTCCGTGCGCGTGGTTCCCGCTAAGCGCAAATCCAATTCCACGGCCCGCTGGCGCTGGGAAGCCTCGACCTTCGCGCTTGCCCCGCAACCGCGCCCCTCAGGACCAGTGGCTCCGCCTGCCCGACCGCCGCTTGCGGCGCGTGCGCGAGGCAGAGGAAAAACCGATCCTGCAAGAATCCGTTTATTTTCCTTTTCTCGCTCCCGAACAGGAACTCCGCGCCGACCTGGAAATAAACTTCCCAGTGCGAGGACGCTACTGCGAAAAAAACTTCGGCCTCGCCACGCGCTTTCCCTTTGCCTTCCTGACGAAGACCCGGCGGGTTAACCTCTCCCGCGAAGTGATCGTCTATCCCGTGGTCGAGCCCACCGAACAGTTCCGTGAAGTTCTTCCCATGGTTACGGGCGAGTTCGAAACCTTTGTGCGCGGACGCGGCCACGATCTTTACCTCATCCGCGACTACATGCCCGACGACTCCGCCCGCCATGTGGACTGGAAAGCCACGGCCCGCACGGGCGCGCTCAAAGTGCGCGAGTTCAGCCGCGAAGATGAGCGCAAGCTCCGCATCGTGTTTGACAACCCCGCACCCGGAGTCCTGCAGCCCGCGGTGTACGAACGAGCGGTGCGCCTGGCGGCCTCTCTGGGATGGCACTTCCACCACGAAGATGTCGAAGTCTCTTTCGTCGCGCCGGGCTTGGCGCCCACCGAGGACGTCTTCACCTTCCTGCGCTACCTGGCGCTGGTCGAGCCGCAGGAGGCGACCCCGGTGTTCAGCCGTCTTCGGGCCAGTGAAGATTACAACCTGATTGTCACCGCCCGCGACGCCGCCGAAATGCCCGCCGCTTTGGCCGCCAGGTCCTACGTCATTTCGTTGGGCACGTCGGGACAGGGCTCTAGCCCCGTCATCACATCCTTCGGTCACAAAGAAAGCACCGCCACATGTTTCATTTTTTTCTTCCTTCCAGGCGATTTTCGACATATACTCCGCCGCGGGTCCAGAGATAAAACGGTTTTTGCTCCCTTCGTCCAAGACCAGATTTGACGCTGTTCGCCGGGCACGTCGCTTTCCGGCATAAGCCCATGGAGGTGCAAATGTTGATCTGTGATCTGCTCGGAAATCAAGTCCCTATATCCGCCGAGGCCCATCAGAGCGTGCTCGAAGTCGCCACCATGATGGTGCAGCACAACATCGGCGCCGTACCGGTTCTGCAAGATGGCCTACTCATCGGCATCTTCTCTGAGCGCGACCTGATGATCCGTGTGGTAGTCGCAGGCAAGGATCCCGCGCGCACCCCGGTCAACCAGGTCATGACCGAAGATCCGCTGACGGTTGCTCCGAACGATCCCCTGGAGACCTGCAAAACCCTGATGAGGCGGCATGGCTTCCGGCACCTGCCGGTCTGTGCGGGACGCGAGCTGAAGGGCGTCGTCTCCTTGCGCGACGTTCTTCTCCACGACCTCGACGAAAAAGACGATGAAGTGCGCATGATGCGCGCCTACCTGCACTCCACGCCCGACGTCGGATAGTCTTGGCAGCCCTTGCTCGTGTGGTTGGCGGCGAGGTGGGAGGGTAACGGTTACTCCGATCAGAGGTAAGGGGTAATGGTTACTAAGGTTACCTGCCCTGGGTTGACCGCGCGTAGCATCGTGCCTGAGGATGTGGAAGAGGGCGAGGCGCGGCGGTTACGGTCGGTCGTGTTCTTCCCGCTTGTCTCCCAATGACTTTGCACAGCCAAATCATCGTCCTTTCTTTGTGGTGCGCGCAACCGACCCTGCAATTGGTGGTGGCGGCGATCTTATGGCGCCGTAAGCTGCACAAGCAGTTTCCCGTATTTTTTTTGTATCTCCTGGCGCAGGTTGCGGATTTTGCCATCACCTTCCCGCTTTGGCTCACCCGCGCTGGCACGGCGTATTTCTGGCTTTTCTGGCTGGGCGAGGCAGTCACCGCGGTTCTCGGCTTCAAGGTCATTCATGAGATTTTCCTCGACGTGTTCCGCCCCTATCACACTCTGAAGGACCTGGGTACTCTACTGTTCAAGTGGGCGGGCGTGGTGATGCTGCTGGTTTCGGTGGTGGTCGCCTTTTCGAGTTCTTCGGACCAGAATCCGATGATGAACGCCACCACCACGCTGCAGCTCTCGGTGCGCATCGTGCAGGTTGGGCTCATCCTCTTTTTGCTGCTGTTTTCGAGCTTTCTGGGAGTGTCGCGGAAGCAGATCAGTTTCGGGATCTCTCTCGGCTTGGGGCTTTCCGGCGGTGTGGAATTGATGCTGCTGGCGCTGAATTCGGGAGGATTTGTCAGGCACGAAAATTTCGACCTGATCAACATGTTGACTTACGATTTTGCCATTCTGGTTTGGCTTGGCTACTCGTTCTCGCGCAAAGCCGGGCGCGAGGCCTCCGTCAACCGATTACAGACCCAGCGCTGGGAGCAGGGTTTGGCGGATCTTCAACCCGCGGTTCCTTCCGATTCGCTGATCCCGATGTTCGAAGGCATGGTGGAGCGCGCGTTCTCGCGAAGCTCGAATCTGGAGCAAACGGCAGATCATTTGGAGCAAGCGGCCGATCATTTGCCGCTCAACCGCCCCGGCAAGCCGCTCAGAGCCAACTCTGCGGCAGCCGGTTCCAACACGCGACCATAGCCCTACGTAGTCCCAAAAAAGGGCGCTCGCAAAAACCTTGTCAAGAGGAATTTTTTGCGTGCTGTAATCCTTCTTTCGCATCCGGAACGGAAGCGATTCTTTTCAAAGCATTACCTTAAGAAACCAGCATAAACCCCGTTTATATTGCCCGCCGGACGGCCCCGCCAATTCCCGGCATCTCCGGCAGCTTGTCACATCGCTCGGTGCGCTCGAAGTAACCCTCAATGAATCACAAAGTTGCAGAGGTGTGTATAATTTCTCCAACGCCGAAAAGCTGGCCTTCTGAGACTAGCCTTCGGCAGACCCTAAGGAGAAAGAAAATGAAACGTTCGCTCAGAGCGATAATTCTGTTGGTAGGTCTGGTAGGTACGTTAGCATACGCAGCAGCTCCTGGAGTTCACACTTCCATGGGGCCGTATCCTTGGTGCCCAAGGTACTGCGTCAGGTAGTCGCATCATAACCGCATAAGCAGCAATCTTCCGGGCTGGCCTTTCGAGGCCAGCCTTTTTTACTGCTCGTCTTTTTTCTTTCCCGTGGTTTCGGGTTCAGCCTTCGCGCCTGCGGCGGACGGTTTTCCCTCTCCCGGTTCTTTCGCATCCTTCCCCGGAGATTCCGCTTCGTCGTTGTTGTTGCTGAAGTATTGCACGATGATCGAAACGCGCCGGTTCGACGGGTCCAGTGGATCCTTTACGGTGCGCAGGCGTTGATCCGCAAAGCCTCGCACCTGCGAGACCTGATCGCCGCGCAGCCCCGCCTGCTGCATCAATCGCCGTGCCGCGTTCGCCCGGTCCGCCGAGAGTTCCCAATTGCTGTAGCTGCTCTTGCCGCTATAGGGTTTGGCGTCGGTGTGTCCCTCGACCGAAACATGGTTGGGCACTTTCCCCAATTCCACCGCCAGCAGCGTTATCAGTACCCGCCCACTCTGGTTGAGGGTCGCGCTCCCACTGTCGAAGAACGTCCCCCCCGCCGATTCCAGCAACTCGATGCGCAGACCTTCCTGGGTCACCGTCATCTCGATATTTTTTTTCAGCTTCTCCAGATCGGTGATACTGCGGATGCTCTTTTGCAGCTGCTCTTTGAGCTTCCCCATGTTCTCCTTGGTCAATTGAAAATTCTCGCCCGATCCGGCCAGGCTGTTTCCGGTGTCCTTGCCGGTGTCTTTCGATACGGCCAGACTGCTTCCGCTGTCCTTCGATCCGTCCAGACTGCTTCCCGTCTGCTTTCCGGTTCCGCTGGGATCTTTGAAGTAGCCGCTAATGGCCACCTGAATCGGCTTGCTGGTGTTGGTCAGCCACAAAACGATAAACAGCGCCATCATGGCCGTGACGAAGTCGGCATAGGCGACCTTCCAGGCGCCGCCATGATGACCGCCGTGGCCGCCTTTTTTCTTGATGATGATGATGGGTGGTGTCGGCATGACCAATCGCTATCCCGCGGAAGCGGCCTCTGCTTCAGCCGCCGGCGCCTCTGCCGCCGGCGCCTCGCGCGCGCCGCGGCAAGCCTCTTCGACCTCCTGGAACGAAGGACGCACATGAACCGGCACCGTGCGCCGCCCAATCTCAACCGCCATGATCGGGGCGACGCCTTTCAGGAATGCAATCATCGTCACCCGCAACACCAGCAGGTACGCGTGTTCCTCATCCGCCATCTTGCCCATGCGTGACGCCAGCGGTCCGACCAGCCCGTAGCACAACAGAATGCCCAGAAAAGTCCCCACCAACGCCGCCGCCACTTTGCGTCCAATTTCTTCCGGAGGTCCGCCCAGCGCGCCCATCGTGATTACTACGCCCAGCACCGCCGCCACAATGCCCAGGCCAGGCAGCGAGTCGGCCATGGTCGTCAACGCTGACACCGGTTCGCTCGCCTCGTGATGATGGACCTCCATGTCCGCCTCCAGCATCTGATCCAAATCGAATACCTCCACGCCGCCACTCACCGCCATGCGCATCGTGTCACAGACGAAAGCCACGGCATGGTGATCCTTCGCGAAAGTCTTCGTATTTCGAGAACAGCGGGCTCTTGTCCGGTTCCTCGATATCCGTTTTCCAGTGCCACCAGGCCTTCCTTGCGCGCCTTTTGCAGCAGTTCATAGATCATTTTCAAGGAATCGATATAGCGCGGTGTGCCGTACTTCGAGGAGCCGAATGCCGCAATGACCCCGCTCATCATCTGCTTCAGAGTGTGTATGGGATTGGAGATCAGCAACGTGCCCAACGCCGCCCCGCCGATGATAATCAGCTCCGCCGGCTGGAGCAGTACCTTGATGTTGCCGTGCTCCATCAGGTAGCCCGCCGCGATGCAGCCGAAAACAACCACGATCCCAATGATCGAAAACATGGAACATCATCCTCGCATTGGTCCAGAATTGTTGGCCGTGCCCGCCGCTGCCGCCTTCGCCGTCTTGGTCGAGTGCGAAGGTTTCATTTCTTGCAGAAGCGATTCCAGGTCCTTGCCCGCAGTCGCCACCGTGTAGGCGACCTCCGCCTCGACCAGGAAACGGTCGCCCCACCACAAAACTTCCGAATGGCTCAGCAGGTTCCATAAGATGTCCGCCGTCATCGCCACCATCATTGGACTCGCCGAGGTCAGTACGGCGAGAAACTCGTTCTCTTCCCAGCATCCCAAGAAGTTTTCCGCATCCAGGCTATTTCGCAAGGTATGCGCCGCGGTGCGCAGAAAAGGCTCGACCGACTGCGGACCGTGTTTAGCGCGAAACTGCTCCAGCCCCAGCACTCGTATCCGGAGCAGCCCGAAACCGATATGCGATTCCTCCATGCCCGCCATGCATTCATTTAGCACCGCGCGCGTCAGGCGGCGCGAAGGAATTCCCGTTGCTGCATCCCGGCATCCGCACATCGGCGGCCCGGATGCTTCCTCGCGGCACACATACGCTTCTTCGAATAGAACCGTCACACCCCCAATCGCGTCCCCGTGTTCCATGATCGGCCGGGTACGGATCCGCACCGCGACCCGGTGTCCGTTCTTGTGCAGGTAGAAAGCGGTGCATTGCTGCGGCGTCCGCTGGGCGAGGGTCATGGTCACCGGACGTTGCTCCCCGCTCAAGCGGTTGCCCCGCCGGTCGCAGGCCTGCACCACATCTTCCGGCAGATGTCCCACCACGTCGTGCGACAGATGCCCGGTGATGGATTCCGCGCCCCGGTTCCAAAAACGGATCCGCCGTTCTCCATCCACGATGTAGATCCCCACCGGCAAGTCTTCCACCAAATGCCGGAACAGCTTCGGGTTATCGAGAAGGTTAGAAGACACTTTTGGCTGCGCCTCCTCCTAGTTTCATCGGCAGTCAAGGCAGGGAACTTAAGGGGACAGAAAGCAGCACGGGTAGTTTTGTATCAGGGTATCGCTTTAGCTGTGATAGCCAAGACTTGACCTTGCACACCACGCTGCCGGATGGGGTCGCTACTGTCAGGCTGTGACAGGTTTTCTTGAGCGTAATGGCTGAAGGGCGAACAAACGGCGCAAAGTTGTGCAAACGCCTGATTTCAGCAACTAATTCATTGCAACCCAAGCACTAAACGCCCTACCACTACGGACATAATGATTGTGCCAATCAAACAGCCTGAGGCAACGAGCAACGGCTTCTTCCAAGGCTTCCGCTCATAACCTTCCCGCCAAGTTGCTTTGACATACATTACCTGCTTCTTCCCGAGGCTTAAATACCACCCGAACAGAAGACCAATGAAAGCCAAATCGAGCAATCCTTCAGGGAAGGCCGGAATGAAAATGGTCATGAAAGTGAAGCCAAGATAGGCAATCAATACGTAAAACCACCTTCTGTTTGCCTTCGCCTCGTCCACGCGCCCCATCGCGTCTGCGTTTCGAGCGTGTACAAATGCCCCGAATGCTGGAGAAAATAGCAGACTCCAATACGCTGCCGCCTTCGGATTCCAAAGAGCAGGTGGCGGACCGGTTGGCGGTGGCGTCGGCCTTGCCGCATCGCCTACTTTAGAATCGCTGGTGAATACCGCGATGGTGAGTAACACCGGGACAGCCGCGAGGGTGAAGAGCGCGAGCAACCATTTGTAGAGACCACAGAAAAGAGCCACAGCGATAAGGTTTCGGTCAAATCCCGACAACGGGAGATCCGAGTGCAATGGGGGGATGAAGGTGGTCTTCAGTACGGATTCGATGGCGAACATTCCGCCCGTTACCACGATCGGCACAACAGACAAAATAGCAGCAGTCCTATAGCGCACAGGACCTCCAACGAGCGAATGAGGAATGCTTTCTCCTCTTCAAGAATATCGGGCTGTGTTGGTGGTGGTGCAGGAAACTTTCACACATTTCGGCTGACTGCATAGTAATCGTTCGCTGTTGTAACATCCCGATGACACTCAAAATCCCGGGTCTGTGTCCGATACGTGGCGCCTTGTCAACCCTGTCCGCAAGGCCTAGTTCGAACTCTTACACTTTAGCGATACCGTAAGTCTTTCGAAACCCGCCCGCCCGAAATCGTCAGACCAGACGCGCCGAAATCGGCCTTTGCTTTGTGTTCCACTGCGTTAGAATTGTGCCGGAGCTCTGGGAGCTTCTCCGTTCCATGCCGGATTCTGGCGACAGCATCAAAACTCCTCCCGTGGTTGACGACCTGGCAGGACGCCGGGTGGGCCGATTCCTGGTGCAAGACCGGATCGGCGCCGGTGGCATGGGGCACGTCTATCGGGCGGAGGACACCATCCTGAAGCGAGTCGTTGCCATCAAGCGGATGGCGCCGCGGCTCCAATTCGATGAGCGTGACCGCGAACGATTTCTGAAGGAAGCGCAGCGCGCCTCCGCCCTCAATCACCCCAACATCGCTGCCATCCACGACGTGATCGAAGAGAAGGGAGAGATTCTTCTCGTCATGGAGTATATCGAGGGGCAGACGCTGCGGGAACGGATGCGGGCACCGATCAGCATGGCGGAATTTGTGGCGATCGGCATGCAGTGCACCAAAGGTTTGGCCGCGGCGCACGATCAGCGCATCGTGCATGGCGATATCAAGCCGGAGAACATCATGTTGGCCGGCGGACAGCGAGTGAAGATTCTCGACTTCGGTGTAGCCAAGCGGTTCGCCGGCGCCGATCCCAAGGAAGCGACACGGAGTCAGGTGAGCATGACGTTCTCGACCAGCGGGACGCCGGGTTACATGGCTCCGGAGGTCTTGCAGCAAAAAGTCTACGACGGTCGGGCGGATCTGTTTTCTCTGGGCCTGGTTTTCTACGAGATGTTGGGGGGGCAGCATCCCTTCATGACCGACAGTTTTGCCGGGACCGTCGGCCGGGTGTTGCACCTGGAACCACCTTCGCTGCACGAGATCAACCACAGCGTGCCGGCTCCGCTGGCGGGAATCGTCGAGCACATGCTGGCCAAGGACCCAGCTTTCCGTTATCCAACCGCGCACGACCTGTTGGCGGATCTGGAGGCGGTGCAGCGCGGAGATAAGCCGGTATTCGGCGGGCTCCCATCGAGGCCGGCACGCAGTCGCTACCAGCGCAGACTATCTGGCCGGTGGAAGACAGCGCTGATCGCCGCCGGGACGGCATCCCTCCTGGTTGCGCTCCTCTTTTTTCTTTTTTGGGGCTCGATTCCGCCACCCCTCCAATCTGCCCCTAAACTCCAGTCGTGGGGCTCTGCCTCAAAACGTAAGTCTGGCGATTCTTCCGCCGGAGGTGCCGGAAGCAGATCTCCAGTTTGCCGCGCTCGCCAACGGGGTGGTGGCCACGCTTGCGGCCAAGTTGACTCAGCTCGGCGAGAACCACGCAGTGGAGGTGGTCCCAGCCAGCGAGATGCGCAGCAAGCACGTAACTACACTGGACCAGGCGCGCCAGGAATTTGGCGTCAATTTGGGCCTGCGCGTCGATCTGCAGCGCTCCGGAGATGTCCTGCGGGTCACGTCTACCTTGTTGGACGCCAAGACCGGGCGCGTGCTGGCGGCCAAGAGCTTCGACGCCGCCCTCAGCGATCCTTTCAAGATTGAAGATGAGGTTGCCGACGGCGCTGCCGCCGCCCTGGGAGTCACGCTTCGTCCCGAAGAGCGCCGTGAATTGGTGGCGCACGGCACCAGTCTTCCCGAGGCTTACAACTACTACCTGCAGGCGCGCGGCTATATGGACGATCCCTTCAAGCCGGAGAGCGCCAACAGCGCGATCGCGCTCCTGGGCGAGGCGCTCAAACTCGACCCAATCTACGGCACCGCCCGGGCAGAACTCGGCATGGCTTATTGGTGGAAATACTATTCCACTAAGGATAAGCGCGCGGTCGCCTTGGCGAGGGAAGCGTGCGCGAAGGCGGTGGAATCGGGCAACTCCGGCGCCGCCGGTCACATTTGTCTCGGCGTGGTTGCGAATGGCACCGGGCAGCACGAATTAGCCGCGGGCGAGTTTCAAAAGGCGGTGCAGTTGGATCCCACCAACGATCAGGCATACTCTGGGCTGGCGATCGCCGAAGAGCATTTGAACCGGCTGGACGAAGCGGAAAGGACCTTCCAGCAAGTCATCCAACTCCGGCCCCAATATGCCATGGCCTACTTGAATCTGGGAGTTTTCTATTTGCAGCAGCAACAAGTGGAAAAAGCCATCGATATGTTTTCCCGTGCCATCGCCGTGGCGCCCGACGGCTACCGGGGTTACAATTACCTTGGTGCGGCGTATCTTTACCAGGCCAAGTACGCCGAGGCCACCCAACCGCTACGGCAATCGGTCGCGATCCGCCCGACGTGGGACGCGTACAACAATCTGGGCACCGCCTATCTCCGCTTGCGGCGCTTCCCGGATGCGATCGGTGCTTATCAGGCGGCAGTAAAGCTGAACGAGAGCCAGTACGCGGTGTGGGGCAGTTTGGCAGACGCTTACCACTACAGCGGCGATCAGGCGGCGGCAAAATCGGCCTATGAGAAGGCCATCGGTCTTGCCAACAAGCAACTCGAAGTGAACCCGAAAGATGCCGAAGCGAACGGCGACGTCGCCGATTTCTACGCCATGCTCGGGGACCGGAAACACGCCTTGGCGTCCCTAGAGCAATCGCTGCGCTGGGGCCAAGGCGACAAAGATATCCTTCTTAATGCGGCCACGGTTTACCAGGACTTAGGGGAAAGTGATGTGGCGCTGGAGTGGCTGAAAAAGTCGCTCGACGCAGGAGTTTCCGTGGCAACTGTGCTCGGGACGCCCCTTGAGTCACTCAAGGACGATCCACGCTTCCTAGCTTTAGTACAGGGCCGAACCCATTAAGGCAAATTACGGGTGATCCAGGTTACGGGCTTCATCCAACTTCAGATTCAGAGGAGACTCAACATGGCAGCGAATCCATCACCCCGGCCAAGAACAGAGACGTCCACCTTTACAGTCAACGCAGCGACGGTCACCGGCAACATCGGTACGGCGGTTGCGGGCAATACCATCGAGTGGGACAACCCAAGCGGCAGCACCGTCAGCATTGCCGTATCAGCTGTAAACGGGCATTACCCCTTTGCGACAAATTCTTTTAGCATTCCCCGGGGCTCTCACATACGAGCACTGTGGAACCGAACACTCCGGCCGCCAGTTACCCGTTCAGCCGGAACGGGCGCGGCAATCGGACATATCGTGGTCGGGCAAGGCATGCCAAAGCGTGGGAAATAACAGGCAACGAGCCCAGCCGCAGGATTGCCGCCAACCCGGCGGCGATCCTGCCGGGCGGGGCGAATGGCCGGTCGTTCGATACCAGTTGCGCTGGGTAAAAGCCGCCGGAGCAGGAAGTGGTCTGGCGCCATAAACTGCCCAGAGTGTGTTCCAAATTGGGACGCTGGTCGCTTCGAGTTTCCACTTTGGATGAAACTCCTTGCACAACTCTGCTAAGATAATTTGTCTTCGGCGGCTATGTTCCTGTATCCGAGGCGATTCCGTCGCGCGGTTTTGGGTGCCCAACTGCTCTATAAAGTTGGGTCTCCTGGTGCCGCTCATTGGCGCAGTGGGGTAGGAGTGCGGTTTTGGACGCGCTGGCTTGAACCACGCTGGTTCGAAGGACGCTGGTTCGAAGGACGCGGCGATTGGAACACGCGTGCGACGAAGGCGGACTTGGTATCGGCGTCGTCTGCGCATGCAGCGCACGCTGGTCGCTGTGTTCGTCGGAACGCTGCTCGCGGGCGCGTGCTGGCAGAATGCGGCGCGCTACTTCTCGTTGCCCTCCTGGCATGCTTCCCAGGTTTTGCCCCCTTCGTTCTGGGTGCGGGCGAACATCCACAACGATCTCGCTTTGATGGCGGCGCGCTCCGCCAAGCCCGCCAAGTCTCTGGCCCGGATCCCAGGAGTCTATCCTTACTCGGTTGTGCCGGGAGGCGTGAAAGATCCGGACGATCTGCGCTATGCCGCGTTGCGCGATTATGTAGTTCGCCGGCATTACGCCCACTTCGATTACAGCCACGCCCGTCTGGTGCGCGCCACCGAGGCCCGCGAAGTTTATCTTTCGTATCGCATTCGTGACACCGTTTTCTGGACGCGCAGAAGAGTTCGCCTGCACGTCGGCGAACTGCTGCTGACCGACGGCAAAATCACGGCGCGGGCGCGTTGCGGCAATCAGATTTCCGATACGGCCAAGCCCGAAGTTTCCAACGAAGAGCCTGCCGAAGATGTTATGGACCAGCCCGTAGCCGCGGTTTACGCCGCACCATCCTTCCCCATACGGCCCATGCTTGCCGCGTCCGACTTGACTGCCGGCGCACCAATGTCCCCCCAGCTCGCCGCTGGATTCTTCTTCCCGTACGTGCCGGTCAGTGTGCCCATTCCCTCTGGGGTTTGCCCTGCCGGCGAAATTTTTAATCCCTTGCCGATCACTGCCACAAACCGCACAAAACCGTGGTTCCCGAGCCTTCGACCATGGTGCTGCTGGGTTCCGGCCTGGCGTTGATCGTGTGGCGTTATCGAAGAACCGCCCGACCCTTCTCGGCGTAGCGGCCTGATTTCCATATTCATTTTTTCGCGGCCCACCATCACACATTAGTTAGGTAGGAGTTAGGCTGGCTTCGTATTGCGTAGGCAAAGCTATGGGCGTCAAGGTCTGGCTCACTCTTGCGGTAGAAGCTGTGATCTTTTCGGCCCTGCTATTCGGCGCCGCGGGAACGATCCGCTGGCCCGCCGGATGGGCGTACCTCATCCTATTCTTCGTCGGAGCCTTGTGGATCACTCTTTTCCTGGCACGGCACGATCCCGCACTTCTTGCCGAGCGCATGAAAATGCCAGTTGAAAAAGACCAGCCGTTCTGGGACAAAGTTTTCATTCTGGCCATGATGGTTGCCTGGTGTGGCTGGCTGGTCCTGATGGGGCTGGATGCGGTCCGGTTCCGCTGGTCCGCTATGCCGGTCTGGCTGCAATGCGCCGGCGGAGCGTTGATGGTGTTGTCGTTCTGCATGTTCGCGCGCGTTTTTCGGGAGAACCCATTTCTGGCGGCGGTTGTGAGAATCCAAACCGAACGCGGGCACAGAGTGATTTCAACCGGACCCTACGCCATCGTTCGCCATCCGCTCTACGCCGCCGTGCTGATCTATCTGCCGGCAAATGCGTTGCTGCTGGGCTCCTGGTACGGCCTTGCAGGCTCGTTTGTTCTTTCCGGCGGCATGGTTTTTCGGACCGCGATGGAGGATCGAGAACTGCAGCGCGGTCTTGCAGGTTACACCGAGTACGCTGCCCGGGTACGATACCGGCTGATACCGTTTGTGTGGTAAGCGTTGTAGGGTAAGCGCAACCCGACTTGCGGAAAAATTCGGATTCGGGCGGGTTAGGGGAAGGGCACGACTTCAAAGGCTGCGGAAAACTAACGGCTCGTATCAGGGCATCGCTTTAGCGATGCCATAAGTCTTTCGCAATCAGACGCCCCTTTAGGGGCTGGGGCGCGCAGTCAGACTCTTTCCGCAGCCCGTCCAGTCGTGCCGTTAAGTCGTTGAAAATGTGTCCGCGCTCCAGCGCCTGCAGTGTGCTTCTCGCCCTCGACGACTTTTTCCGCAAGTTGAACGCGCTTGAGACATGATTTCGCGTTCTCTGCTCGGACGTGAAGATTAGGGTCGGACGCTCAAGCGCCGAATCTCTCCGCGGAGCGAGCTTTGGCCTTGGCGGCTTCTTCTTCCCGATTCTTCGGCGGCGCGTTCGTGTCGAGCGCCCGGAGAAGACGAGCCGAGACACCGGCGATGTCATCGATCGCGGCGAGGAAAGCGGCTTCGTTCGCCTTCGACGGTTTGTTGAAACCGGTGATTTTTCTCACGAACTGAAGCGAAGCGGCTCGAACCTCTTCGTCGGTAACGGGCGGATCGAAGTTGAAGAGGTTTTTGATATTGCGGCACATGCAGTATGACCTCCTAGCGTGACCTCGGCTGCTCAGAAATCCCCAGCGGAGCGAGAGAACCAGTCTCCTTTAGGGCAGCTTGATGGCAAACCAACCCCGTGACATTTTCTCATGGGCGGTGCATGAGCGATTCCCTTCATGATTGTCATCCCGAACAAGAGCGCGAGATCTGCTTGCGTCAACTGAGATCATCGTTTTGCTACGACAAAGTGAGTTTTACATTGGTACCATGCATCGGACGAGAATCACAACTTCTCATCGAACGAGTCCAGACCGGCGTCCGCATGGAGAAACGTCTCCTCAAAGTTCTCAAGGCGTTTGCCGAATATCACGACCTGTCGCTGGGAGACCTGCTCGAAGGCATCGTGCTCCACGCCTTCGACGGCAAGACTCCCTTCAGCGCGGCATCCCTCAAGCGCATTCACGAGCTGAAGAAGTTCTACGCCCTCGATCTCGATTCCACCGCCAGCCACCGCCTGACTGAAATCAAGCGGCGCTCGGGGAACAAGACTGCTCCGGAGAAGAAAACCTTGCAGAGGAAAAAATGACACGAAGCACAACCAGCGACCGTTTGCCTGCGGCATTGCGCATCCTGCAGTGGGTGCTGGGTTTGGTGATCCTGGAGCAGTCTCTGCGTTTCGCGCTCAGCCCGGAAGCCGCCCATGCCTTTGCCAAAACCGGGCTGCCCAACTTCATTCGCCTGGGCGTGGCATGGGCCGAAATCGCCGCTTCCATTCTTTTCCTCGTCCCGCGCGCCACGGTTGTCGGCGGACGCTTTCTAATCGTCGTGCTCGGCGCAGCCATAGTCATCCATATTCTTCACGGATGGTTTGACGTAGGCATGCTGGTGGTTTATGCAGCGGCGGCGTGGGCGGTCGTCGACAAGAAGTCCGCGGCCACGAGTCCGCGGCCACGGAACAACGAACATAACTCGTGACCCGCGACCTCCCCTCGCGCGTTGACGCGTCCGCGAGTCACACGCCAGTGTTCACTTGTCCTTGAAGCCGGGCCGCTTCGGCGTTAGTATTCGATTTTGCCTTTATCGCGACTGCTTCGAGGCCTCATGCCGCAAAATTACGTTCCCATCTTCATCTTCCTCGCCGTCGTCGGCATCCTGATCCCGGTCACGCTGGTGGTGGCCAGGATCGTCCGCACGCAAAGTCCCAACCGCGTGAAGCTGATGCCCTACGAGTGCGGCATCGATCCCTACGACAGCGCTCGCGGACGCTACACCGTCCGCTTCTACATCATCGCCATCTTGTTCGTGGTCTTCGATGTGGAAACGATCTTTCCTGTTTCCCTGGGCGGTGAAGTTCAAGGCGCTCGGGGTCTTCGGGCTGATCGAGATGCTGGTCTTTCTCGGCATCCTGATCGTCGGCTACGTATGGATCTGGAAAAAGGGCGCGCTCGAATGGGTGTGACGGCCTCGGCGCCAAATCCAGCCAGTCCCAATCCGGCTGCTTCCGATGAGACCTTCACCGCCAGCCGCTGGACCAGGGGAAACTTGTGGTTCCCGACGCGCATCGTGGTCAACCCGCTGCGCGTGAGCCGCGTGAAGAGGCGCCTGTTCGGCAGCAGCGAGGAAAGCATTTCGATTTCCCAGGTTGCTTCGGTGAAGATTTCGACGGGAATCTTTTGGTCGGACATTGTGATTGAGTCCACCGGAGGCACGGATCCGATCGCGAGTCACGGCCATCGCAAAGCCGACGCGTTGCGCATCCGCGACTTGGTCGAAGGCTTTCAGGCGGCCCGGCGCTAGCAGTAATGGCCGGCAATGCCGGCGGTGCTGGGCGTTGTGACGACGGTCACATACGGTGACGCAACCAGATGTTAAAAGTGGAAGTTTCCCAATAGTTGCGCGGCTTTTGTAACGATACGACCCTAGCATGGCCGAGGAAGTCAAAACGCCAGCTCCACCACCGCCGCCGGAAGGTGAGAAGAAGCCGACGGCGGAGAAAGCAGTTCTCCCGCAGCGGCGCTGCCGCCGAGCCGGCGAAAGCCTGCCTGCCTGCCGCTGCCGAAACCGCCGCGCGCCGCCGCTCCGCCAAGCCTGCCGCTCCCGCCAAGCCCACCGGCCCCGTGCCCGTGCCGTGGTCCTCGCCGATGGTGGAAAAATACCAGCAGCCAGTACGGCTCGGGCCTCGACCCGCAAACTTATCTTGGGCAGAACTACTTTACCGTCGACCGCTCGCTGATCCCCGACTTCCTGCGCCTGCTGCGCGACGAGGAGCAGTTCGACTACTGCGTCGACATCACCGCCGTCCATTATCCGAAGCGCGAAAAGCAATTCGACGTCGTCTGGATTCTCTATTCTTTCCCGCGCAATGAGCGGGTGCGCGTGAAGACGCAAATTGCCGACGGCGAGTCGCATCCCGTCGAGCGTCCCGATCTGGGCGACCGCCAACTGGCTGGAGCGCGAAGTCTATGACATGTTCGGCATCAAGTTCGACGGACATCCCGACCTGAAGCGCATCCTGCTGCCCGACGGCTGGAAAGGCCACCCGCTGCGCAAGGATTACGGCATCCTGCAGCAAGATCAGGAGTGGGTGCAGATCAACCTGGGAATCGAGAGCGGACAATGAGCGATCGCAAGAACGACAGCACGACCGACGTCTCGGTCCGACTCGCTGTGCCAACCTCGATCTCGAAACTCCCGAGAAGCCGTATCTCGATTCGAACGAACTCATCATCAACATGGGGCCGCAGCATCCGGCGACGCACGGCGTGCTGCGCGTCATCCTGAAGCTCGACGGCGAAAAAGTTCTGGGCACCGAGTGCGTGATCGGATACCTGCATCGCGGCGTGGAGAAGATCGCCGAGAACCGCACCTACACGATGTTCAATCCCTATGTCGACCGCATGGATTATGTGCGCCGCGGTTTCGAACGGACTTGGCTACTGCGAAGCGGTCGAGAAGCTGCTGAACGTGGAAGCGCCGCCGCGCGCGAAATACATCCGCGTGATCCTGACGGAATTGAACCGCATTGCCAGCCACCAGCTCTGGCTGGGCACGCACGCGCTCGATATCGGCGCGATGACGCCGCTGTTCTACACCTTCCGCGACCGGGAAGAGATTCTCAAGATTTTCGAAAAGTATTGCGGCGCGCGCCTGACCACGCACGCCTTCCGCATCGGCGGCTGCCAGTACGAGACCTATGCGGGCTTCGAAAAAGATGTAAAGAATTTCCTGGCTTTCTTCGCCGCCGAAGATCGACGAGTACGAAGCGCTGCTCACCGGCAATCGCATCTGGCTGGAGCGCACGAAAAATGTCGGCGTGATTTCCGCCGCGGACGCCATTGCGCTCGGCGTGACCGGCCCGGTGCTGCGCGCCAGCGGCGTGAAGTGGGACATCCGCAAGGCTCAGCCCTACGCGAACTACGCCGACTTCGATTTCGAGATTCCCATCGGCGAAAACGGCGACACGTACGACCGATACATGGTGCGCATGGTTGAGATGCGCCAATCGCTGCGCATCATCGAGCAGGCGGTTAACGGCATCCCGGAAGGCCCGATCATGGCCAAAGTGCCCAAAGTGATCAAGCCGCCGGTCGGCGAAATCTATCACTCGATCGAAGCGCCCAAGGGCGAGCTCGGATACTTCATTGTCAGCGACGGTTCGACCCAGCCCTACCGCTTGCGCGTGCGTCCGCCGTCGTTCGTCAATCTGCAGGCGCTCGACATCATGGTGCGCGGCATGCTGGTCGCCGACGTGGTCGCCGTCATCGGCACGCTCGACATCGTGCTCGGCGAGGTGGACCGCTGATGCTGACTTCCTTCATGTCGTATCTCGGCAGCAAGTTCACGCCCGGCGAGGCGGGCAACCAGTTCTGGGCGCTGATCTATGTGCTCATCATTTTTGCGGGAGTGTCGGTGGCCGTGATCGCGCTTGAACTGGATCGAGCGCAAGGCGCTGGCGCATTTCCAGGTGCGGCTCGGCCCCATGCGCGTGGGCCCGCACGGATTGCTGCAGCCCTTCGCCGACGCGCTCAAGCTGATGCTCAAAGAAGACATCATCCCCAGCCGAAGCCGACCAGTTCGTCTTCTGGGTCGCGCCGCTGATCGGGCTGCTCGCGTCGTTCACCGTTTACACCGTGATTCCGTTCGGCCCCTCGCAGGCGGTCAGCGACATGAACATCGGCATCCTGTTTATGCTCGGCGTCTCGTCGCTCGGCGTGCTCGGCATCGTGGTCGCGGGATGGGCTTCGAACTCGCACTATCCGCTGATCGGCGCGCTGCGTTCGAGCGCGCAGATGGTGTCGTATGAAGTCGCCATGGGACTGGCCGTGGTCTCCGCCATCCTGATGACCAGCCTGAACGAAAGTGGCACGGGCACGCTGAGCATGATCGGCATCGTGCAGGCACAGCAGCAGCAGGGCATCTGGTTCATCTTCAAGTTCTTCCCGCTCGGCCTGATCGCGTTCGTGATCTTCGCCATCGCGATGGTGGCCGAAACGAACCGCGCGCCCTTTGACCTGGCCGAGGCGGAGTCGGAACTGACCGCCGGATATCACACCGAGTACAGCGGGCTGCGCTGGTCGCTGTTCATGCTGGCCGAATATGCGGCCATGATCGCGGTTTCTTCGATTGCGGTTACGCTCTGGCTCGGCGGATGGATGCATCCGTTCCCGAACCTGCTGAACGCGCCGGCGTGGGAGTTCATCTTCTCGCTCTTTCCCGGCCTTACCTTCGTAGGCCTGGCGGCCATTGCGTTTATTGGCGCGGCGCGCATGCCGTCGCATTCCTTCTTCAAGATTCAGCGCACCGGACTCGCCGTATTCGCGGCTTTGCTCGGCTTCATCGCGCTGCTCCTGCTCGTGATCGCGATCGCAGGCCGTAACGCGGACACGAGCATCGCCGCCAGGTTCCGCGAAGGCATCGACTACGTATATTGGTTCGTGCTGAAAGTTGCGGTCTTCATGTATCTGTTCATCTGGTATCGCGCGACGTGGCCGCGCTACCGTTTCGACCAGTTGATGAAGATGGGATGGAAAGTGATGCTGCCGATTTCGCTCGGCGTGCTGATCGTGACCGCGATCGTGGGGGTGATCGTTTCATGAACCCTGCGCTGAACGCAGCGTCAATGCCGGCATGGCCCCGGTCGCGACTCCATTGTTCTTTTATCGTGCTGGCGGGCCTGGCTGTCGCTCAGCGGCGTGGCTCGTCATCACGCGGCGCAACGCGGTGCATTCCGCGCTGGCGCTGATCGTGACCCTGCTGGCCGTGTCGGGCCTCTACCTGATGCTGTATGCCCCGTTCGTTGCCGGCGTGCAGATCATCGTGTACGCCGGCGGCATCATGGTGCTGTTTCTGTTCGTGATCATGCTGGTGAACATCGAACGCACCGTGAAAGAACGCCAGTTCAATCGCATCTGGCCGGTCGGATTGGCGGCGGCGTGCGCATTGCTGGCGATTGTTCGTTTCGGTGTTCGTGAAGGGCAAGGCGCTGTTTCCGGAGCGCGGACTGCCGCTGCCCGAGGCGTCGAACACGCAACAGATTGGCGTCATGCTGTACGGAGAAGCCGGCAGGATGGGTCAATATACGTTCGCCTTCGAGATCGCCTCGCTGCTGTTGCTGGTGGCGATTCTGGGGGCGGTGATTATGGCGAAGAAAAAGATCTAGTCGTTGGTCGTCGGTCGTTCGTGGTTCGTAGATCTAGCGCGCACTCACGAGACGACCAACGACCAACGACTAACTACAACTGAAACTATGGTCCCGATCACCACGCTCCACTATCTCGTCGTTGCGGCGGCACTGTTCGTGCTGGGCGTGATCGGCGTGCTTACGCGCCGCAACGTGGTGATTGTGCTGATGTCGATCGAGCTGATCCTGAACGCGGTGAACCTGAACCTGGTGGCGTTCTCGCGCATGTGGGGAAACCTGCATGGGCAGGTGTTCGCAATCTTCATCGTGGTGGACGCCGCCGCCGAAGCCGCCGTCGGCCTGGGCATCCTGATCGCCTTCTTCCGGAATAAAGAGACGATCAATGTGGATGAGATTGATTTGTTGAAGTGGTAGAGAAGCTGCTGTTCGGCTTTTAGCTGTTCAGCTTGTCGGCTACTAGCGTCTAGCTGATAGCGACGGAACAGCGAACGACTAACGACTAACGACCGACGACTAACGACATGTTCTTTCTAAACCACATCTGGCTGATCCCGCTCTTCCCGGCCTTTGGGGCCGCGATGATGTTTTTCTTTGGGCGGCGACTGCAGAAGGCTGCGGTCAGCGCGGTCTGCGTTGGCGTGGTCGTGCTTGCGTTTCTGTTTGCCTGCTTTGCGGTCTTTGAGTACACACACTTTGCGCATGGCACGGGGCAGTCCCTTCGAGAAGATTGTCTATACCTGGCTGGGCACTGGCGACGGGCACTTGAATTTCGTTAAGCACGACGGGACGCCCGCGCATTCAACGCCGACGCCGGATTCCTGCTCGATCCGCTCTCTTCTATCTGGCTGCTCTTTGTCACCGGCGTGGGTATGCTGATCCACATTTACTCCATCGGATACATGGCGCACGAAGGCGGTTACTACCGCTTCTTCGGATACCTGAACCTGTTCATGTTTTCGATGCTTACGCTCATCCTGGCGAATAACTACATGCTGTTGTTTGTAGGATGGGAAGGCGTGGGCTTGTGCTCGTATCTGCTGATCGGTTTTTATTTCCATCGCAACTCCGCGTCGACCGCTGCCAACAAGGCGTTCATCGTGAACCGCATTGGCGATGCCGGATTCATTCTCGGCGCGCTCACGCTGGTCTGGTATCTGGGGTCGTTCCGCTTCACCGACATCAACGCGGCTGGCGCGCAGTGGGCAGTTCGCGATCGGCGATCCCGTGCTGACGGCCGCCGCGCTGCTGCTGTTCGTCGGAGCCTGCGGCAAGTCGGCGCAGATTCCTCTTTATGTCTGGCTGCCGGATGCGATGGAAGGCCCTACGCCGGTTTCGGCGCTGATCCACGCCGCGACCATGGTGACGGCGGGCGTGTACATGGTGGCGCGTTCGAACGCTGTGTTCGTGCTGGCGCCGACGGCGATGAAAACCGTGGCCATCGTTGGCGCGCTCACCGCCGTTTTTGCCGCGTCCATTGGGCTGGTGCAGAACGACATCAAGCGCGTGCTTGCCTACTCCACCGTCTCGCAACTGGGATACATGTTCCTGGCGCTCGGCGTCGGCGCCTTTGCGGCAGGCGTTTTCCATGTGTTCACGCACGCGTTCTTCAAGGCGCTGCTCTTCCTTGGTTCGGGTTCGGTGATTCACGCGTTGAGCGGCGAGCAGGACATGCGCAACATGGGCGACCTGCGAAGGCGCATCCCGACTACGCATTGGACGATGTTAGTCGCGACGCTGGCCATTGCCGGAATCTTTCCGTTCGCCGGTTTCTTCTCCAAAGACGAAATCTTGTGGCAGACCTAGTACCAAGGAAAGCGACGCGTACCACATCCTGTGGTTTGTCGGTTACGGCACGGCGCTGATGACGGCGTTCTACATGTTCCGGCTGATGTATCTGACGTTCTACAGTCCATCGCGCATGAGCCACGAGGTCGAGCACCACGTGCACGAGTCGCCGAAGTCGATGACGGTGCCGCTGGTGATCCTCGCGATCTGCTCGATTGGCGCGGGATGGTTGAGCTGGCCGCATAGCCTGGGCGGGGCGGCGCACTTTGAAAAATTTCTGGAGCCGGTGTTCGCGCGCGAAGCAGCCGTCTTACGTGAAGAAGGAAAGTCGGCGCAGTTAGCGGCGGGCGAGAAAGAAGCCGAGCACACGGATAAGACGGAGTATGCGCTGATGTTCTTATCGCTCGCGGCGGCAGGTGTTGGTTGGGGAATGGCGCGCCGCTCCTATAAGAACGCCGGCAAAGACTATGCCGAGCCCATTGCCGCGAAGGCCCCGCCGCTCTACACCGTGCTCTATAACAAGTGGTTTGTTGACGAGGCCTACGACTACGCTTTTCACCGGACGCCGCAAGCTTGGCGACATACGCCTGGGCGTGATGGGCGCGGGCGAAGCATCGTCGTGGTTCGACGCCAAGATCATCGACGGAGCCGTCAACGATGTTGGCTGGGTGACGCGCGCCGTCGCTACGCTTTCGACGTGGTGGGATAAGTGGATCATCGACGGCGTGGGCGTGAACGGTCCGGCCATTCTTGCGCGAATGATCTCGTATCCGACGCGCTTGTTCGAATGGGGACTGGTGCAGTGGTACGCGCTGGTCATGGTCGCGGGACTGCTTGGATTTGGCGTGTATTACGTGTGGAAATGAGCTTCGAGCTACGAGCTGCTGAGCAACCGGGCCAGTAGCGAGCAAACGGTTAGCGCGAAGCTCAGCGTTGCTAGAAGCTCAGTAGCTAGCAGCTAGAAGCTGTTCTTATGCAGAGTCACATACTATCGATCATCCTCTTCACGCCGCTGGTGGGCGCGTTTGTTCTCCTGTTCGTCCCAAAGGAGAACAAAGACGCGATCCGCTGGATTGCGAACATCTTCGCTCTCGCCGGTTTCCTGATCTCGCTGCCGCTGGTGCCGATGTTCTGGGCGCAGCGCTTCGAGGTGACCCCTTCGCACTTCAAGTTCCTCGAGGGCACAGCCAACAACTGGATCCCCTCGATTGGCGCGGGTTACAACCTCGGCATTGACGGCATCTCGTTTCTGCTGATCATGCTGACCACGCTGCTGGGCTGGATCTCGATTCTCTCTTCGTGGACCGCCATCGAGATCCGGGTGAAGGAATATTACGTCTGGTTCCTGGTGTTGCAGACGGGAATGCTCGGCGTCTTCATGGCGCTCGATTTTTTCCTCTTCTTCGTTTTCTGGGAGGCGATGCTGGTGCCGATGTATCTGCTGATCGGCATCTGGGGCGGCCCGCGCAAACTTTATGCGGCCATCAAGTTCTTCCTGTACACGCTGCTGGGCTCCGTGCTGATGCTGCTGGGCATCCTCTTCCTCTACTTCCATCACCACGCGGTTACTGGCGTCTTCACGTTCAGCATTCCCGAGCTTTATAAGACGGCGCCGCTGATTCCATTCGCCACCGCGATCTGGCTGTTCGTCGCCTTCTTTATTGGATTCGCCATCAAAGTTCCCATGTTTCCGTTCCACACCTGGCTGCCCGATGCGCACGTGGAAGCGCCCACTGCCGGCTCCGTCATTCTGGCGGGCGTTTTGCTGAAGATGGGTACGTACGGATTCGTACGGTTCTCGCTGCCCTTCTTTCCCGCCGTGCGTAGTCGCATCCCAAGGTGCAAGGCTGGGTGATCGGACTCTCGCTGGTCGGCATCATCTATGGCGCGCTGGTTTCGCTCATGCAGAAGGACATGAAAAAACTGGTGGCGTACTCGTCCGTCAGCCACCTGGGTTTCTGCACGCTGGGAATCTTTGTGCTGAATTCGGCGGGCGTGACCGGCTCGGTGCTGCAGCAGATCAACCACGGCATTTCGACCGGCGCGCTGTTCTTGATCGTCGGCATTCTGTACGAGCGGCGGCACACGCGCGAGATCGTGGAGTATGGCGGCATTTCGAACGTGATGCCCATTTACGCGACCATCACCATGATCATGTTCCTTTCGTCGATGGGATTGCCGTTGTTGAATGGATTTGTCGGCGAGTTCACGATTCTGCAGGGAACATTCACCGCGAACTGGAGGTGGGCGGCGTGGGCGGCGCCGGGCGTGGTTCTGGCGGCGGCTTATTTGCTGTGGCTCTATCAGCGCGTCTTCTTCGGAACGGTGACGAATCCCAAGAACGAGAAGCTGCACGATCTGACGCCGCGCGAAATCCTCACGTTTGCGCCGCTGATCATCATGGCGTTATGGATCGGGCTTTATCCCAAGCCGTTTTTCCAGATCCTCGAACAACCGGTCAACCAGATTGTGCAGACGATTCACGACAACTCCTACGCCAACGCCAACGCGCCGGTGAGCGCGCAGGTTCGGCCCGCGCCAGTTCCGCCGGCGCCCGTCGCCGTCGCACGCGAAAGCGAGTAACTAAGTGCGAGGCCTCTCACCAACTGATTACCGGTTGATGCTGCCGATGGTGGAACTTACCATTTTTGCGCTCGGCATTCTGCTGATCGACCTATGGGTTCCGCGTGAATGGAAATGGATCAACGCTCTGGGCGCCTTTGTCGGCGTGCTGTTTGCGGCTTTGTGCACTTGGCAAATTCAGTCGGCGCTGCCACCAAGGGGCTTGCTCGGGTTCTATAACTCGCTGCTGGTCGATCGCTTCGCCATCTATTTCTGGTATCTGTTTCTGGCCGGAGCGGCTATCTCGATCCTGATGTCGGTGCACTATCTCGACGTGGAAGACGAACACCACGGCGAATATTACGCGTTGCTGCTGCTTTCCGTGGTGGGCATGATGTGCATGGCGGCGGGAATCGACATCGTGCTGCTCTTCATCGGCCTCGAACTGATGGCGATTTCCACCTACGTGCTGGTTGGTTTTTTGCGCCGCGACCGGCGCTCGAACGAAGCGGCCTTGAAGTATCTGCTGCTCGGGGCATTTTCGTCGGGCATCTTTGCCTACGGCCTCTCGCTGTTGTACGGACTTTCCGGCAGCACCAACCTGGCGGGCATTGCGCGCGCGGTCTCGGCGCAGAGTCCGCACCATCCGGTGGTGGTGATCGCGCTGCTGACGACCATGGTCGGGCTGCTGTTCAAGATCGCCGCCGTTCCCTTTCATCAGTGGGCGCCGGACGCTTACGAAGGCGCGCCCACCAGCATTACCGGCTTCATGTCGGTGGCGGTGAAAGCGGCGGCTTGGGCGCTGCTGCTGCGCATTCTGGTGTTTGGGTTGTTGCCGCTGCGCTCGGTTTACACGCCGGTAATTGTCATCGTCTCCATCGCCACCATGACCGGCGCCAACTTCGCCGCGCTCACGCAGACGAACACAAAACGGCTGCTCGCCTACTCCTCGATTGCGCACGTCGGCTACATGCTGCTGGCGTTTGTGGCCATGGGCACGTCGCAGATCGGCAGCTCCGGGCTTTAACGACGGCTTCAAGGGAATCCTGATCTACCTGCTCGTCTATACGTTCATGAATCTGGGTGCGTTCGCGGTGATCACTTCGTTGCGGCAGCGCAACGTGATTGGCGACGAACTCGACGACATGGCCGGGCTCTACCAGCGCGCTCCGGTCGAAGCCGTGCTCATGCTGCTGTTCATGCTGTCACTCGCCGGCATTCCGCCCGCCGCCGGGTTCCTGGGCAAGTACTACATCTTCCTGAGCCTGATCGAAAGCGGACACTACGGTCTTGCCTCGCTCGGCGTGCTCTACTCGCTGTTCGGACTTTATTACTATCTGAAGATTGCGAACTCGATGCTGATGCGCGCGCCGATGGAGACCGAACGCCTGCCCGTCAGTCTTGGAATGCGTTGTGCCGCTGGGCGTGACGGCGCTGGCGACGATCGTGATCGGAGTTTATCCGGAGCCTTTCATTCGCGGCGTGAACTGGTCGCTGGGGATTGCGCAGTCTCCGCATGTGGCGGCGATGTTGAAGTGAGCTACGAGCCGCGAGCTCGAGCTTCGAGCAAGCAAGACGGCCGCCCGTCGGCTAGATTTGCCTTTTTCCTGCTTCGTTCCTGGCTCGTAACCCGGCCAGGCTCGACTCAGGTTGCTCGTAGCTCGAAGCCCGTAGCTCGACTGCTGATTTACAATTCCCTCGCATGCCTGAGCCTTCCAATCTCCCGGAGAAGAAAGATCCGCTTGTCTCGCTGGCTCGCTATTCCGAGATGGGGTTTATTATTCCGGCGGCGATTCTGCTGGGGTTCTTTCTGGGCAAGCTGGCCGATTACTGGCTGCACACTAAGTGGCTCTATCTGGTCGGGCTGTTGTTTGGCGCAGTGGTGGGATTTTGGCAGATGATCCGCATGGCCTTCGGCGCTTTCAAAAAAGATGAATGATAAGCGATAAGGATAAGGATAAGGACGACTATCTCGACCCGCCCGCGGACGTTCCGCCAGCGGAGCGTCTCCTTGAAAGCGCAAATCATGAGCGCATCGTTCCCCGCGTGCTGCGCAACATGCTGGTCGTGAGCGTTCTGCTGCTGGGGCCGGCGTTCTGGTTTTACGGATGGGCCGGATCGATTGGATTTGCCTTCGGAGCCGCGGTTTCCTACGTCAATTTCCGCTCGCTGACGCGCGGCGTCGAAGGACTTGCCGATCGCATCGTCAACCGGAACAGCCGGGAGAAAGGCGGCTGGATCACCCTGCGTTTCGTGGTGCGCTACGGGTTGGTGGGAGCCGTTGCCTATGCTATATTCAGGAGTTCTTCCCTGGCGTTTCGCGGCTTTCTGTGGGGCTTGTGCGTGCCGGTGGCAGCCCTGATGGCCGAGGCGGTGTGGGAAGGATACACGGCTTTACGGCGGGCGTCGTAGGCTGCGAGCGCTTCGAGCTACGGGCTGCGAGCGAAGCGAGTGATCTGCAGGTTGCTGGCAGCTCGCGGCTCGAAGCTCGCGCAGCTCGTACAAGTTCGCAAGTACTGAAAATCTGAAAAATGGAACAACTGGCTTTTACCGCACTTTTGAATCGTCTGTTCGGCGCGCCGGTGCTGGCGTTGCTGCAAGCGCTGCACATTCATCCGAAGCATCCTGCGACTCCCATCTCGAACAGCTTCGCGATGGAGATTGCTGGTGGTGCTGCTGCTGACGATATTTTTTATTGCCGTGCGCATGCGGCTTTCGGTGGAGCGGCCGGGCGCCCTGCAGCACACGATGGAAGGCATCGACGGGTTCGTCAATAACCTGGCCAGCGAGACGATCTCGCATCATCCGGAAAAGTTCGTCCCGTATCTGACCGCGCTGGGGATGTTCATCCTGACGCTGCAATCTGATTGGGCTGGTGCCGGGCCTGGAATCGCCCACGGCGGTGCCGATGGTGCCGCTAGGCTGCGCGCTGTTCACGTGGTTTTACTATCACTATCCAGGGTCTGCGAGCGAACGGGCCGGTCGGATACCTGAAGCACTTTATCGGGCCGCAAGAGGGCATGCCGCTGGCTGTCCGGTTGTTCTTGCCGATCCTGTTGTTCCCGATTGAGTTGTTCAGTCATACGGCTCGCGTCCTGTCGCTGACTGTCCGTCTTTTCGCGAACATGTTCGCGGGCGAGATGGTGACGCTGGTATTTTTCTCGCTGGTGCCGCTGGGTATCCCGATTATGTTCGAGGGCCTGCATATCGGCGTGTCGTTTATTCAGACGTACATTTTTGTGCTGCTCGCCTGCGTGTATCTGGGAGAGGCGACGGCGCATGAGCACTAAGAGAGTTCTCAGTTCCCAGTTGCCAGTTCTCAGTAAGATCGAGAACCGTTCTGGGAACTGAGAACCTGGGTACTGGCAACTGCCCTTCAGCGTGAGGGCGCCGGCTTACTCGAGCACGGCGTCAACCACCCACTGGGGGCAATTCATAAAGGAGAAGCAAAATGCGGAAAATCGTGATGTTGTTGTTCGTGATGATGATGTTCGTCGGTGCTGGCTGTGCCGGCGTTCGCGCAGACCGGCGGAGGCGCGGCTGGTTCGACCAACTGGGTAGCAATCACTTCCGGTTTCGCCATCGCCATCGCAGCCGGGTTGGCGGCGCAGGGCCAGGGGCGCGCCGCGTCGTCGGCGTGCGAAGCGCTCGGACGCAATCCGGCCGCCCGCGCTGGCATTCAGGTGGCGCTGATTCTGGGCCTGGCCTTTATCGAGTCGCTGGTGTTGTTCACGCTGGTAATTATTTTCGTGAAGGTCGCGTAGGACGCTCTAAAGTTTGCCGGAACCCACTCATCGCAAAATGCGCGATGAGTGGGGCACTCGCTTGATTCCAGAAAAAGCCTCTGCATGAGCAGGGGCTTTTTCATTGAAGGTGGAAAGGAGTGCTCTGAGCTGGTCTCATAAATGGCTTTCCGAGCAGGCTGCCCGGCCCTCCGGGCTAAACAGATTGCTGAAAAACTCGGTTTCGGCGCACAGCCCTAAAGGGGCATCTCAATTCAAAGAACTTACGGCATCGCTGAAGCGATGCCCTGATACGAAACTTGAGTTTTTCCGCAATCTGTAAAGCCCGCATTCTATCGGCCTGAGCGGCACGGCTAAAAGCCGTGCCCTACCCAAAACCATTTATGAGACCAGTTGTAGGGTTACCGGGGTGCCACGTACTTCCTGAGACCCGAGAGCGGACAGCCGAGAGCTTGTTTTACTTTTTTCGTTCGCCGTCCCAGTTCGGTCGGAGCGATTGTCAGGGACTTTTTGCAGCGCCTCGACCAGGACGCGGCGGAGGCGGTAGCGGCTGTCGAGGTCCATGCTGACGAACTCGAAGCCGATTTCATTGACGCGGGCGCGGCGGAGCAGAACCTCGCCGCGGATTTTTTTCACGCCCAGAGAAATTTCGACGTGGGCTTCGGAGCCGACGCGGAGATTGTCGTTGCGCGTGCCCATGCCGCCGCCGAGACTCATCTCCCGCATGACGATGTTCGACTTTCCCCAGGAACTGGAAAGAGTGGCGGAGAGCGTGCGCGGCAGCACGATGCGTTCGTAGCGGCGCTGGCGGACCCAGGGACATCCCGGAGCCGGAATCGAGCGGAGCGATGGCGAGTTCGCCGGATTCGAGGCCGCTTTCGGCAAGAGCCTGGGTGCCGTAGCGGGGATCGATCTTCGAGAGCGCCTGAAGGGCTGCGATTCTCAATTCGCGGTGCTGGCTGTAACCGAAAAATTTCTTGTCGTCCACGATGGCGCGCAGAACCGGGACGGCCTCGCTCTCGCGCAAACGGCCGAGCGACTCGATGGCCTTCAGTTGCACGAACGGGGGACGGTTCTGAGCTTCGCCGGCGGCGGCCAGCGCGATCAGGCTGGAACTGGCGCTGCGGTCCTGGCTCATGCCGATCTCGTCGATGGCCTCGGGCAAGATGAGCGCGTCGAGCAGTTCGAGCAGTTCGAGCAGGGTGCGTCCGCGGTCGGGCGCGGCGCCGTAGGCGATCTGGCGAACGATGACGTCCTGATAGAAGCGGTTGAACTCGCTCATGCGGGAGGGCAGCAACTCCAGCAGCGTGGTCGCCGCGAGGCGGCTCAACAGGCCGACGGTGGAGGCAGCCTGGCGGGGCTGGCCGGTGCGCAGAATTTCGCGCAGATCGTCGATGCCAGGTTGTCCGAGTTCGTCCAACGAGTTCGACGATGCGATCGCATTCGACGCGTTTTTGGGCGCGGAAGAAGCGGTCGGCAAGGTGTTCGACGGAATTTCTGGGAAGCTGCTGCAGGACGTTGACTAGATCCTCGGGCGCCTGATCGGCGTTGATGGCTTCTTCGATCATCTCGGGCAGGCGATTTTCGATGCCGACGCGGGAGCGGAGATCCTGCACCAGGGCAGGCCGTTGCCGGGCTACTCTCTCGAACGAGTGGCAGAGTTCGGCGACGGCTTTGTACTTTTTGCGGGCGCAGGCCTCCTGCCCGAAGCGCGCGAAGGCGGCGCTCAGCAGGCTCTCGATTTCGGGATCGGTTTCCTTGACCCAGTTTCTCGCCGATCCGGGCGAGGGCATTGGGCATGACTTCATCCGGCGCGGTGGCATAGAGGTCGGCGAGTTGAGCCAGTCCGCTGGCGGTTCTGCGGCGGAGGCTCGGCATCCTGGGCGTCGATGCCACTGCAGTAATTGGAAAGAATATTGGCCGCGACCTTATTGTCGTCGCGTTCAAAAAGGATTTCGACGAACTGGCGAATATTGCGGGGCGGCACGCACGCGGCTTCGCTCGGAGAGCAGAACGCTTTTCTTGCCGGCTTCCGGAATCTCGGCCCAGAACATCCGGTCGAGAATGTCGGCATGGGACTCAACCAGAATGCCGGCCTTGGACATCTTATCTTCCTGGACGCGCAGAATCTGGCGAAGCGTGTCCATCTGCCGGCTCATGTGGTCCATCATGTCGTGGACGGCATTGACCTTGATTCCCCACGCTGATAGCGGTCGAGAGCGAATTTGATGGCCATGCTTTCGGCCGCCTTCATCAGAAGCGGGCGTGTCATTGCTTTCGTTCGCCCGTGTTCTGAGAAGCCTGCGCCGCCAGACCTTCGAGCAACTGGGCAAGATTCACCTTGGCGCCTTCGGGAACCTTGCCGAGTTCGACCTTGAGATTATCCTGAGAACCGTTCGGATCCTGCATCGCCTGGCCAAAATGAGTGAGCAGGCGAATCGTCTGGATGACTTCCTCTTCCTGCAAGGGAACGACGCCGCCAGTCCATGCTCCGCCGGAACCCGATCCACCAGCGCCCGTGAAGCCGGGAATAGGGAAGGTTGGGACGCTGCCAAGGGGCGCGCCGCCGGGCGCACCGGCGCCGGCGCTCGCTCCCTGGGCGGCGGCAATTAACTGCAAAAGTTTCTGAGGGTCATTCAGCCACTGCTTGGCCTCGGGGCCGAGGGCTTGGACGGCGAGTTGAGCCGCCATGGAATACTCGCCGGTTACAGGATCGGCGGCCACGAACTTGACTTCGTTGATGCGGATGGAGGAATTCTTGTTATCGCCGAGCGTTTCCTTGATCTGCTTGGCGAAGTCCTGCGCTTTGGAGCCGCCCATGGCAAAAGCGCGGACCAGCCGGGTAAAGTCCTCGAGCGTGACCTTGTTCGAAAACAGGATGCTGGAGAGTCCGGCGGTGTTGAGCAACTGCGCGAAGCTGCGCTCGGCCTGTCCGGCTTCGAGCGGGATGCCATCGAGAAGAAGTTTGTTGTCGGAGACGCCGAGCACAAAACCAGTGTCGCCGCTTTTGGGCAGCGCCTGCTGGAGTTCGTTCCAGGTGGTCTCGAACTGGCCCTCGGTGCGCTTGTGGGTCACTCCGTAGAGCCGGGTGTACTTAATCAGAATATTAAGGCTGTGGAGGAAAGACCGAGCCGACGCACTGCGGCCGGCTTCGGTTTGGGCGGGGTTAGCGATAACAGCCTCCTCTGAGTATTGGAATGTTCGCAATAAGATTAAGCGGGAAAGTGGGCCGATGCACGATTACGGAAGTAATTGAAGAGCGTGCGGAGGACTGTACGGAGGGACAGGTCCTTTTGGCTGCGGCGCGCTACACTGGTGGCGCGACCGCACTTACCAGTTGCCGTAACAGTACCCAGTTAGTCGGCGGCCAGTGCCCAGTGCTGTTTCTAGGGAGGGTCTGATTAAGTATTCGCTGGCAAAACTGGACGCGGTGAAGGAGCGACCCTCAGCGGCTAAAGCCGTCTGTTTGGCGGGTGGTAACGGCATGGCTGAAGCCATGCCCCTTCAAAGCTTCCAGGAACCAACTTAATCGGAGTTTCCCTACGGGAAAGTCTGATGAAGATTGGCGTGCTTTTTTTTGGGGTGTTGAAGGACGTGGTAGGACGATCGGGCGAGACGGTCGATCTGCCGGAAGGGGCGCGGGTGCGGGAAGTACTCTTCTATTATGCGCGCGAGACGCCGCGGTTTGAGGCGATGGCGCCGTCGCTGGCGATTTCGGTGAATCAGGAATATTCGGGAGTGGACCGCGCGCTGCGACGAAGGCGACGAAGTGGGGCTGTTGCCGCCGGTGAGCGGCGGGTCGGCTGAGGAAGACGAGACCGGGAGTGCAATCGTGGGCAAAGTGCCGGGAGAGGTCCGGATCGTCCGCGAGCGGATTGATCCCGAGGCTGTGGCCGCGCGGTTGAAGCGCCCGGCGGATGGCGCGGCAGTGATTTTCGACGGCGTGGTGCGCGACAATACGCGTGGGCGGCACACGCTCTATCTGGACTATGAAGCCTATGAAGCCATGGCGCTGAAACAAATGGAATCCCTGGCGGTGGCGGCGCGGGAGCGTTTTGCGGTGCGGGGAGTGTCGATCGTCCACCGGCTTGGGGCGGCTGGAGATTGGCGAGACCAGCGTGTTGATCGTGGTGGCTGCGGCGCACCGGGGCGCGGCGTTTGAAGCCTGCCGCTGGATCATTGACACGCTGAAGAAAACCGTGCCGATCTGGAAGAAAGAATACTTTGAAGATGGAGTGGTATGGGCCGATGGGGAGGCGTTTCCCGAAGAAATTCGATCGGCCGCGAGGCACAGCGGGAGCAGCAGCCTGCATCCAAATGACTGACTCTCAAATGAAGCGAATCCAAAATCTGCTGCGAGCTTCGAGCTACGAGCTGCGAGCAAACCTGATACGGGTTGCTCGAGGCTCGGAGCTCGTAGCTCGAAGCTCTGTGGCTCCCTTGATCGTTGATGTCTGTGCCTTTGCATCTTGTTCCTTTGCGTCAGCGCCGCGTTGCTGGCAGAGGAGCCGGAAACCACGATCAAGGTCGACGTGAAGCTGGTCAACGTGTTCGTGACCGTGACGGATGGGCGCGGGGCTCCAGTGGCCAACCTGCAGAAAGAAAATTTTGTACTGAAAGAAGACGGCAAAGAGCAGAAGATCGCGATCTTCAGCCGGGAATCGGCGCTGCCGCTGTCGATTGTGCTGGCCGTGGATACGAGCCTGAGCACAAGAAAAGATCTGCCGCTGGAGCTGATCTCGGCGCGCAAGTTTGTACACGCGATTGTACGGCCGCAGGACGGACTGGCGGTGTACAAGTTCAGCGAAGACCGTGAGCCAAATGGTGCCGTTCACATCCGATTTGAAAAAGATCGACGCCGGAATCGACCGGGTGCGCAATGGCTCGGCGACGGCGCTTTACGATGCGATTTTTCTGGGATCGCAGGCGCTAAGCCGGCGGCAGGGAAGAAAAGTGATGGTGGTGATCACTGACGGCGGAGACACGATGAGCCAGATGAACTACAAAGAAGCGCTGCGCGCGGCCCAGGAGGCGGAGGCGATTATCTATAGCATCATCATCGTGCCCATCGAAGCGGACGCGGGACGAGATACGGGCGGCGAGCACGCGCTGATTCAGATTTCAACGGACACGGGCGGGAAGTATTATTACGCCACGTCGCTGGCGCAACTGGACGACGCCTTCCGCCAGATCAGCGACGAACTGCGGACGCAGTATCTGCTGGCGTATTATCCGTCGCAGCGCTATTCGAATTCGGAATTCCGCCAACTGCGGGTGGACCTGGCGAATCCGCCGGCGGGCGGTCCCTATCAATCCGCACTACCGCGCGGGATACTACACGCGGAAGGGGACGTTTTAAGGAGGGCGTTCCCGCAGATACACGATCTGTGATTCTACTCCTAGCAATAACCGTATTTAAGTTATCTGGGCAGCCGATCTAATACGCATGCTCGGGCCAACATGGGCCAACAGACAGCCACATGTCTTTCTCGGTATCGTGTCCGCCTTGACGCCTCCGTCAAAATGGCGGTACTCTGCTTCTCAGAAATGTTCTTTTTTTCTTCGTTCCCACTTGCAGAGAAGCCTCGGATTTCTGGGATGCGCCGCCAAGCCTTTTTCCTCGCACTCGCTCTGCTGGTCCCCTTGCTGGGTTGGGCGAAGGATGAGGTTAAGCTACTGCCGCCTCGTTATCGAGACTGGCTGACCAAAGATGTTGCCTACATCATAAGCAAAGACGAGAAGGACTCCTTCCTGCAGATGGCGACCGACGCCGACCGGGATAAGTTCATCGAGAGATTCTGGGAAGTGCGTAACCCAACGCCCGGTGCGCCTACGAACCCCTACAAGGTAGAGCACTACAAGCGACTGGAGGAAGCCAGCACACGCTTTTCCACGAGCCGTGCTCAAGATGGCTGGCGCACAGACATGGGCCGCGTCTACATTACTCTCGGACCACCCGAGCAGAAGGCGCGCTATGTGGTTCAGGGAGGCGTGCGTCCCATGGAGATTTGGTTCTATTCCAGTGCGCACCCCGCGCTGCCGCCCTTTTTTTCGGTGATCTTCTACGAGAAAGATTTTGGAGACTTCCGCCTTTACAGCCCATACATGGATGGCCCCCAGAAGCTGGTCACCGGGATTCAAGCAGAGCAAGGGCGGGTGCAGTCCGTCCAGGAGATTGACCGCATTCTAGGGCGGGAAGTCGCCCTGACGACTCTCAGTCTGATTCCGGGAGAGCCAGTTAACATAAACGATGCCGATTCCAGTTTGTCGTCGGATTTGCTGCTGGCCACCATCAAGAATCTCGCCAACCATCCCTTCACGCTCGACCAATTGCGACTGCGGCGGTCGTTGAACGAGAGCGTCACGCATCGTGTTGTGCTGTCAAGTGACCTGCTCAGCGTAGTGAGTGTGCCTTTGCGCGATCCTCAGGGCAAAGTGCGGCTTCATTACGCTCTTCGCCTGACTCAACCGAAAGATTTCGCGGTTGCGCAGGCCGATCAGCGGTTCTATTACTCGCTCGAAGTACTGGTGCGGGTGCTGACTCCCGAGGGCAAGGAGATTTTCACTCGCGAGCGAAAAATCGAGAAGTACCTTACCAAGAACGACCTCGATTTAGTGAAAGGCAAGCCGGTAGCTTACGTAGGATGGCTGCCCCTCGCGCCGGGCAAGTATAAGATCGAGTTCGTGTTCACCAACGTGCTGACCAAGACTGCCTTTCCGGCAGAGCGGGAGATTACAGTCCCGGAGGCCTCCACGAAGGACTTTGTCATCACCGATCCGATGCCGTTTTCGCGGGCCGTGACCGCCGACCCGGCGCAGGCCGACTACCTCCCTTTTACCGTAGGGGGAGTTCGTTTCATGCCGTATGTGGGACCGGAACTGGCTCTGGTCCCGGGCCAGGATCTCACTTTTTTCTATCAAGTGTGGCAACCCCCGGCGAGCGGGCACAACAGCGCCCTGGACAAGTTTCTAGTGGATTATGCTTATGGCCGACCCAATGTTGCCGGAAGCGCGCAAACGATTCACGAGGAGTTGCCGAAGGGTCAATCCGACATCTTTGGATCAATAGTAAGCGGCAAGAAGATTGCAACCACCGATCTTCCTCAGGGCAACTACCGGCTGACGATCACTCTAGCCGATCCGCAGAGTCAGCAGAAGCGGTTCAGCGTGATGCGCTTCAACATTGTTTCCGAAAATCCTTCTTCCTCGGAGAGTTGGTGGATCAATGACGACGCCTTGGCTGAGTACGCTACTTCCGGCCAAGCCGATTTCGATCGCGCATCGACTTATGTTGCTGGCGGACAGGACAAGGTAGCAGCAGGGTTTTTCCAGGATGCGCTGCGAGAGAATCCGCACAACGAGCGCGCTCGCGCTCGACTGATCGATTACTATTTCCGGCAGCGGGAGTTCGCCAAGGTCATCGAGCTTTTTTCGCAGACTGCGGTTACAGCGCAGACCGAAGAAGGAACCGTGCTCAACGTGGCCGACAGCTTGGACAAAACCGGACACCCCGGAAATGCGGTAACCCTTCTCGAATCGGCCCTGAATCTCAAGCCACCCAGCGGGCCTCTGTACCTGGCTCTGGCATCGTACTATCAGCACCTTGGAGACACTACCAAGGCTGAAACTTTTCAGCGGAAGGGCCGGTCCCTGATGGCGGAGACCCCTGGTTCTTCGAACCAGTAGCTTCCTTCCCAGTAGCTTCCTCAAAGATTACTCCGGACGAGTTCCCACGTAGCCTAGCGTTATGGAAAACCATACCCACACACAACAAACCTCTGTATATCCATATAAATAGACCCGATCGCGACCGTTGATGCGGCGTCTCTACTGACGGCAAGTCATTGAAAACGCTTTCAATAAACAGCACTCCTTCTGGCAGTACTGTATTGGCACAAAGGGTGCAACTGACCTAGCTGCTAAGCGTCTGTCATTCCCCAGGAGGGATTGAGTTTATGTCGAAAAAGCTGGTCTTGAGCTTTGCACTTCTTGCGGTACTCGTATGTTTTTCAACCCTCGTTTTCTCTCAGGTGTCCAGCGAGAGCGCCGTGAAAGGCAATCTGTCCGGCGCAGTGACCGACCCTACAGGGGCTGCCGTTCAAGGCGCCAGGGCCACCATTTCGGGACCAGTCGGGGAGAATACGATGGAAACGAACTCGGAGGGGAGGTTCCTGTTTCAAGTCCTGATTCCGGGTATTTATTCCGTCAAGATCAGCAAGGAAGGCTTCAAGACCGCTGAGATTAAATCCGCGGAAGTGGACGCTGGAAGGACGACGGCCGTCGGCGTGACCATGGAATTAGGCACCAGCACAACTGTGGTCGAAGTCACCGCGGGCGCAATTGAGGTAGATACGACCTCCACGGCGGTGTCCTCCAACCTGACGGACAACTTCTACCAGTCCGTTCCGATGGGACGTGGCGTCACCGGCCTTTTCTACGCGGCCCCGGGCGTGGCCTCCGGCGGCGGTACCGGCACGGCCAACCCGTCCATCTCGGGCGGCACCGGCCTGGAGAATAACTACATTGCCGATGGCGTGAGCATCACCGACGGCGGCTTCGGCGGCATCGGCGTGTACTCGCGAGAGTACGGCTCCCTGGGCACCGGCATTAACCTTAGCTTCGTGAAAGAAGTCCAGGTCAAGACGGGCGGTTTCGAGGCGCAATACGGCAAGTCCACGGGCGGCATTGTGCAGATCGTCACCAAATCCGGTTCAAACAAGTTCCATGGCTCATTCGCCGGCTACTTCGCTCCGCAACAAATGGAAGCGACGCGCAAGCAGGTGGACGATTATGCCTTAGGCGGCATTGACCAGCGTTTTAACTTGCAGGGCAAGATTCTGCACTCGAGCAACTTCGACGCCGACGCTCAGGTGGGCGGCCCTGTTCCGGGCTTCAAAGACCATCTGTTCTTCTTTGGAGATTTCAACCCGCAGTGGAACACCGACCATAGCCAGTTTGCCCAGTTCCACGCTGCAGCCGACCTCCTGGACGGCAGCCCTTCGCAGCCGAACTTAGGCTACATCAACCTATCCCAACGCGTGTATTCGTATGCGGGCAAGGCCACTTTCAAGGCGAACGACCACCACCAGTTTGAAGTGTCGATCTTCGGCGACCCGACCTACGGTGACAAGGACCCCCACCAGACTTATGCGACCGCGTCGCCCACCACGTTCGACACACTGCAATTTGGCACGCGTAACTTCGTCGCCCGCTACAATGGCACTTTCTCTCCGACCTGGTTGTTCAACGCATCCTGGTCCTTGGGCCACAACAATTTTACCGACACTCCGGCTGACAATGATCCGTCGAATTACTGGATTCAGGATCAAGTGCAACGGAACACTTGCGGCGCACCCCTGTTTAGTAGCGCTGTGTGCCACCGATCAGTCGTTCATCGCCCGCGGTACTTTCCAGCGCCAAGGCCTGGGCTACTACGAAAACACCAAAGGCGACAACTACGGGCTGAATTTCGATACCCAGAAGGTATTCAACTTCATGGGACAGCACACCTTGGGTTTCGGCTATCGTTACGATATTAACCATTACGATGGCAGAAAGGGTTACACTGGCGCGCCGATCCATTTTACCGCGGCTGAGATCACAGCCCTGGAAGGCACAGGACAGTTGCCGCCGATAGATGCTGCCTTGGAGCCTGAGTTGATTGCCAACGGCACCACCGCCGAATTCTACCTGCGCTCCACTACCGCGACGTGTGGCATAGCCGAAATGACTATCCCCGGCCAATCGAACTGCGCCGATGGCGGCGTAGGCGTCCGTCTCCTCCAGGTCCGTGGAGAGTTTGGGAACCTGAACTTCACGACTCAGTCCCACTACCACACGCTCTTTGCGCAGGATGCGTGGAGTCTTAACAAGTACGTGACCGTCAACGCTGGCCTGCGCTGGGAGCAGCAACACGTGGCTGGTGTGATCTCCAAGTACACGTTCACCGACAACTGGTCGCCGCGCCTGGGCATCAGTGTGGACCCCTGGGGTAATCGCAAAACCAAGGTCACCGCCAACTTCGGCCGTTACACGGAGTCGCTGCCGTTGGATATCGCCATCCGTTCGCTTAGTTCGGAGTCCGACTTCGGTAGTGCCGGAGTTTATTGGCTGCCCCCGACCGACGGAGCGGGTCATGTGCTCGAAAACCCCAATGGCACGCTTGATTTCGCCCATTCGCCCGGCGGCTTCACTCCAACCAACAATTTACTACAAGCTTTTAGCGGTACTTCCGTCAACGCCGGGGAGGCATTTGGACCGGGAACCAGGAGCGAGTACCTCGATGAGTTCGCGCTCGGCTTTGAGCACGAATTCGGCAACTCCGGGGTCATCTTCAGTGCCCGCTACACCGATCGTCGCCTCAAGCGCATCATTGAAGATAACGCCCCTTTGTCGCCGGAAGCCTACCAGAACGGTCTCAATCAGTTCTACTTCATTAGCAACGTGCGCAAGAACCAGGACCTGTTCAAAAACGTGCCCCAACTCGATTACATTCTGGGATCTGCACCGGCCGCTTGCACCGCGACAGGCTTGAACAAAAGTATCATCGATGCCCAGGCGACCGACAGCAACGGCAACACCGTAGTCCTGGCCAACGGCGACAACGCGTTCTGCATTCCCAACGCCTATGGTCCGCCTGACGCGGACGGCAACAGAGCCCAACTTGTAGGCATTCCCGGCGCCGACGGTGTCCCGGACGGGTTCGTCGATCCCTCCCGCGTATACCAGGCTATGGAGTTTGAAGTTAATAAGGCCATGTCCAAGGGCTGGCTGATGCGCGCGAACTACCGGATTGCCAAGCTGCAGGGCAATTACGAAGGTTCGTTCCGCAACGACAACGGCCAGAACGACCCCAACATCAGCTCGTTGTTCGACTTCACCCGTGGAGACTTCAACCTTCTGGGCCAGCAATTTACGCCTGGGGTCTTGAACACCGATGTCCGTCACCTAGCCAATGGCTTCGTGAGCTACACGTTTTCCAACCACGCGAAGGGCCTAACCCTGGGCACCGCGGTGCACTTCCAGACCGGCATCCCGATCAACAACCTGTTCGCGCACCCGGCTTATCAGAACTCGGGCGAGATCCCGTTCTGCGCCGACAACACCACCAACTGCGTTTCGGCACGCGGCGCACTGGGCCGCACGAAGGACTTTGGCACCGCCGACCTCAAGCTGGACTACCCCGTCCGCATCACGGAAGGGTCTAGGCTGCATCTGGCGGCTGACCTGTTCAACGTCGCCAACACAAAGACGCAGCTCCGTGTGGACCAACTTGCCCAGCGCTCGTTCGGTGTTCCCAACGCCGACTTTGGCAAACCGACCGGAGTTGGCCCATCAGCGATCCTCGGAAACACGAATCCGGGGTACCTGCGCCCGTTCTACGCACGCTTTAGCGTGAAATTGGAATTCTAGAGCTTCTAGAGTTCTTTGCCAGGGAGGGCATTCTGCCCTCCCTGTTTTTATTGGCTCGGAACGCGCCCGGTCGTGAATAGCGCAGGGTAGCGTTCGGCGTGCGCAGCTTCATTGACGTCAACTAAAATGGCGAGAGTGTCTCCCGCCTTTGTGTTGAGAGGAGGTTCCCATGCCGCGGATTCTCCGCCTGCTCGTCCTCGTGTTACTCATCGCAAACTCGCTGGCTGCCTGGGCCGGCAACATCCGTGGACAAGTCCGAATCGAAAACGGCCAACCGCCCGACCATATCGTCGTCCGGCTGCGCAGCGACAGGATTGCGTTTCAAGCCGAAACGGAGACTGATACCCAGGGAAAATTCGAGTTCGACGACCTGCCGCTGACCACTTACCACCTCACCATCGAACGGCAGGGGTTTCGCCCTTATTCCGCCACTATTGACATCAGCACGTCAAAGGGGGATTTCGAGCAGATCACGCTGAAGCTGGACAAGGAACCGGAGGCGAAATCGGTGCCGCCGGAGGGTCCAGCGGGATCGTTGAACGCCCGCATCGCCCAGATCCCGCCGGCAGCGCGCAAGGAATTTGAGGCTGGCAAGCGACGAATGGATGTCCATGATAACCCAGGTAGTGTGCCGCACTTCCAAAAGGCGATTACGTTGTATCCGCAGTATGCCGAAGCCTATCAGTTGCTCGGCGTCGTGCATCTGGAGGGCGGTAAACTCCAGGAGGCAGAGCCGGAACTTCAGAGGGCGACGGAGATCGAGCCGAATTCCTCGACCGCATACTTCGCCCTGGGAATCTGCCGAAACCTGATGGCGAAATACGCCGAAGCTGAAACTGCGCTTCTGCGTGGACTTGAGCTGGATCCGGAAGCGGCAGACGGCCACTATGAACTGGCTAAAACCTACTGGGTGCTCCAACGTGTGCCGGATTCCGAAACGCACGCAAAGAAGGCTGTAACCTTAAAGCCAGACTTGGCGGGCGCGCATATTCTGTTGGGCGACATTGACCTGCACAAGCGCGACGCGCAGGGCGCCCTCAAGGAGTACCAGGAGGGCATTCGTCTCGAGCCGAAGGGGCCGATGGCAGAAGGTGCACAGGCGATGGTCAAGAAAATTCAGGACTCGCTGAACAGTCCGCGCTGAGTGCACCCAACTTCCGGCAAGGCTCGAAGGTACGTCCGCCCCGCACGATCCCGTAGTCCGCATCCTTGCGGATGCGTGGTCGCAATCACGGCTGACGCCTTTTGCGGGCCGCCACCAGAAAAACCCATACATCACCCCGTGGAAGTGGCCGCATCTAGTAGACTGTTCTATTCGATTTCAGAAGAAAATCATTGCATTGGAAAACCAGGATCCTTAGACGCGGAATCGCTTCCAGGTTCTACTTGAGGTTCTGCCCCCAGGAGAGTCGCTTTGTTTGATTGGTCTGGATTGCAGGTTCGTCTTTCATTGCCGATTAACCGATTGCCCTTCGTTGTGGTCGTGCTCACGCTTTCCTTGTGGGCGCAGGACTTGTGGGCGCAGGAAACGACCGAAGAAAATGCGACATCCGCCACGATTCAAGGTATGGTGCGGGATGACGCCGGCCACCCCGTAGACGGGGCGCGGGTTTTCTACCGCTCGCAGGCCACCGGGACCAGGGGAGTGACGCGCACCGGCAATGACGGGAAGTATGTTTCCGAGGTGTTGCCGCCGGGCCCTTATGTGGTGCGGGTGGAAGGCCGGGACATGGCGCCGGCCGAGAGCACTGTGAATGTGGTGTTGGGGGCCGCGGTCACGGCGGATTTCAGGTTGGAATGGATCAGTCCGGGGCCGGTGCGGCTGGAGAGCAAGTTCGATGGCGATGCCAGCGACCGGCTCCCGATTGACGGGCGGAGCTATCTGCATGCGGGAGAGCTCGAGCCGGGCGTGCAGGCGGTGGATGGAGGGATTCTCGATCCGGGCAAGAGCGGGTTCCAATCGCTTTCGATCAACAGCCAGCTGGGACGAACCACGCGCTACGACATGGATGAAGTCGAGGCTATGGATGAGACCAAGGGCGCGGCCACGATGAACCTGCCGGCGGAGGCGGTGCGGGAGGTGATCGTCTCGCGGGTCACGCCCGCGGTGTTTCAGTCGCTGAACGCCGCCGGTGCGGTGCGGGTTTCAACGCGCTCGGGTGGAGACGAATGGCACGGCAATCTGTATGGAGATTTGCAAGACAAGATACTCGGCTTGGCGGGATTTCCATCTGGCAGCGACTATAGCCGCCAGCTGTATGGATTTGGCGGCGGCGGCGCGGTGATCAAGGACAAGGCATTTCTCTTCATCGGCGGAGAACGCACCAAGCAGGATGGCGTTTTGCAAACCGTGCTCGGATTCCCAGCTCTTAACCGGATCAGCCTGCGGAACGCTTATTTTCGCGAGAACATGTTGACGGCGCGCCTGGATTATAACCTCAGCGACAACATGAAGTTTTTTGTGCGCCTCAGCTACGACAACGCCAACCAGATCGGGCCGCCGGAGAGCCAGTCGAATTTTCGCAATCAGTCGAACGTTCCGGCGGCGGTTGCTGGGCTGGATTGGAACCGGGGACGGTTCGTGAACAGCGCCCGCTTCGGCTATCAGAAGATGGTGAACGCGATCACTCCCGACCTGACCGACTCGGCGCCGGCGCCTTTCCACATGCAGATTGGATCGTATGCCCTGGGGCCGAGCGTGGCGGGTCCGCGGCAGACGATTCAACGCGACCTTTTCGGACGCTACGACAGCAGCACGATTTATAAGGTTCACACCATACGGTTCGGGGGAGCGATTCACCGCATCGCGCAGGGAGATTTTTACGCGCCGGGGAATTACGGGCCGTCGGTGACCAGTTCGAACGGACTGGACGTGATCAATGCCATCAATAGCAATTCGAGCTTGGTGCCGATTATCCCGGGCGATCCGCGCGGAGCTGCGGATAATCCGCTGAACTATCCGGTAGGCACGGTCACGATTTTCAATGGCCTCGGAAATTTCAGTGAGAACTCGGCATTCAACCGGCCGACGGGCGCTCACTTCGACACGCGCCTCGAGGGTTACCTGGGCGACACCTTCAACCTGATTCCGAACCTGAACATCAGGTTTGGCGTGAATTATGTGCACGACAGCGGGCGCACGGACAGCGACTTACCGGCGGTCCCATGTTCGGCGATCAACACAAAGATCGTGCAAACTCCGCCGTGCACGGCTGGTTTGATTCTCGATCAATTCGGTTTGATTGCGTTTCCTGTCACGCCGGGCTTGCACCAGTTTCTGGGCCAGAGCGTGAACCAGCCGATCGCGAATTTTGCTCCGCAAGCCGGCGTGGCGTGGGACCCGGGACACAGTGGGCGGACGGTGGTGCGGGTGAGCGGTGGGCTGTTCTACGACAATTTTCTGCTGCAGAATACCTATCAGGATCGCGTCAACCGCTTGTCGAACGGACAATATAATCGCAGCCTGACCCTGTGTCCGGCGGGATCGGCGCTATTTCCCAATGCGCCATCGGGCATAAACAATGGCGTCATAAGTGAGAGCAATGGCGTGGTAAGCGCGGTCGATGGACTCGATATTGCCACACAGATCTGCGGGCAGCCGATCGGGACGGTTTCTAAGGCAATCCAGGATCTGCAGAGGCAGTTTATGGCGGCGCAGTCGGCGGTGACGGGCGGGCCGAACGTGTATTCACTGGCCAACAGCGTAGCGAATTTCGGGGGCATGCTGGCGCCCGGTTTCAGGACGCCCCGGATTATCCACATGAGCGGTGGAATCCAGCATCAGATCGGGGAACGCGGCATGTTCTCCGCCGACTATGTGCGCGAGATTGGCACCCAGTTTCCGCTGGGGATTGACACCAATCACGTGGGCGACGCAGGCTACATGACGGACGGGCACAGTCTAAACCCCTTACTCAATACCTATCAGGCGGAGCTGAATGCGATCAATGCGACGGTGGCAGCCAATCCGGCGTCGAGGGCGTCATGCCCGACGGCGGCGTTCGCCGGCAGCAGCTCGCAGGCTGCCGTGAGTTGCTATCTGAACGCCGTGACGGGAGCGAGCATCACCGATTTCGCGCGCCAGGGTTTGGATTCGTCGAATGCCTTCTGCGGACCGTTTCCCTGCTCGGTCTTAGGCAAGCCGTTGCAAGCGTCCTTCGGCGGGATCAATCCGGCGGTGGGATCGAACATCATGTACTTTCCGAGCGGCCGTTCGCGGTATACAGCTATACAGCTGGCGTACCACGCGGTCAGCGGAGACAACCCGATGAAGCGTGTGCGGCGGTTGGACATGGCGATTTCCTACACGCTCTCCCGCTATCGCACCAACCTGGCAGAGCCGCACGGCAGCGGAGGAGACTATTCGCTGATGAACGTGGCGGAAGACTACAACCGGCCGCATCGGGGACATTGGGGAGACTCGGGACTGGACCGCACGCACCAGTTTAGCCTCACTCCCACGTGGGATTTGCAGTACGGTCTGCGGCTTTCGATGATCACGCATCTGGCGTCGCCGCTTCCACTAAGCGCGTATGTTCCGCAGCAAAACGGGGGCGGAGTGGCGGGGGAAATCTTCCGCAGCGACCTTTCCGGCGACGGCACCGTGGGCGATCTTTTACCGAACACGGTTATTGGCAGCACGGGAAAATACTCGAACGCCACTTTGACCCAGGTCATCTCGCGTTACAACCAAGCATACGCCGGGAAGTTGACTCCGGCGGGTCAGGCGCTGGCGACTGCCGGTCTGTTCAGCACGCCGGAACTGCTTGCGCTGGGAGCGTATGCGCCTCTGATTCAAGGGCTGCCCTCGCATGCCGCAACAGCGACCTGGCTGAAGACGATGGATCTGCATTTGAGCCGGCCGTTCCAGGTTGGGGAGCGGGTGAAGCTGGAGCCGAACGTTTCCGTTTTCAACGTTTTCAACTGGGCCAACTTCGGAGGTCCAGGCTACCAGTTAAGCGGCGTGATGAACGGCGCGCCGGGCAGTTCGCTAAACAACGCGAGTTCGGGGGGATACTGCGGCAACTCAACCGCCTTCTGCACGGCGCGGCTGGACCGCGTTCTCCCTGGCTCGGGCACGTACGCGACCGGGGCTCCGCGGCAAATAGAGTTCGGAGTGCGCATCACGTTCTAACGTTGGGGCTGGCGAAAAATATGCGCGCGCCGAGACTTTGGCGCCGGGCGAAATCGAGCGCCCTAGCGGCAAGATTGCCGGGGCGTTTCGGGCGGAGACACTTCCGAAACGCCCCCATGGTCTGCGGCTTCGGTCTGCGGCTTCGCGCCGGGCGTGCGACCTGACTCCACGGCACCAGAACTATCTCCGCAGAGCATACCCGCAGAACTATGCGCTCACACTCAGCGCATTGCTGGAGCTCTGAGTCGAGCTCGCCGCGCTGGAGTTGAGCAAGTTCAGAATGAGCTCGTAATTGCTCTGCTGGTTGAGGTTGATGGTGAGTTGCTCGGCGGCGCTGCTGTTCTGTCCCTGAGTTACGTTCTGATCGTTACGGAGACCAGCACTCCCGAACTGCCGCTGCCCAGATTGATCGTGACCTCTTCGGGAGAAGCCGCCGAAGAACTGCTTTCCTGGCCGAGATTGACGACGATTTCCGGCGTGGTTGATCCACTTGAAGCGCTCGTGCTGGCCGCGCCTGCCAGGTTGATGACGACCTCGGGACCGCTGGATGGACCAGACGAAGAACCGCCGCCCTGGCCGACGTTGACGACGACTTCCGGCGCGGTTGATCCACTCGATCCACTCGCAGCGCTCGTGCTGGCCGCGCTTCCCAGGTTGATGACGACCTCGGGACCGCTGGATGGGCCAGACGGAGAACCGCCGCCCTGGCCGACGTTCACGACAACTTCCGGCGCGCTTGACCCCTCTACACTCGATCCACTCGCAGCGCTCGTGCCAGCCGTGCTTCCCAGGTTGATAACGATCTCCGCACCACCCGAATTGGAATTGTAGGCTGAGATCGCCGACTGAGCCTGCTGGTTTTGCTGGCCGAAAGTTCCCTGAAGGGTGGCGAAGGCCGACTGAGCTCCAGCCAGATCGCCGTTTTGGAGAGCTTGACCGATGGCCTGAAAATCCTGTTCGCGACCCGCTTGCTGAAATGTTTGCCCATTCTTATTGGGACCGCTCTGGCCGAGTGCGGTCAGGGTGTTGAAGTCCTGCTGCGCTGCGTTCAGGTTGCCGGCTTCGAGGTCCGTTCCGAGTTGGGTGAGATCGGCTTTCCGCTCCTGCCCGTAGGATTGCAGTTGCCGGTAGATCGAAGGCGCACTGGCGGCGCTAATGGGCTGCCCGCTGACGGCGCGCGTCGGCTGCGCCCCGCTCAGGTTCACAACCGCCGACGAAGCGGCCTGCGATGTGCCTGCCGAACTGTTTTTGCCGGTCAGCGTAGCGAATGCCGCTTGCGCTCCGGCCAAATCGCCGGATTGCAGCGCCTGTCCCACAGCCGCGAAAGCCTGGGCACGGCTGGACTTGGAAAAAGACTCGGAACTGGCGAAGGGTCCGCTTTGCCCGAGCGCGGCCAGGGCACTGTAGGCTTGCTGAGCGCCATTCAGATCCCCGTTTTGAAGAGCGCTGCCGAGCTGCTTAACATCGGCCTGACGATTCTGATAAAAGCTCTGGAGCTCCAGGAAAATCGATGAGCTGGAAACTGCTGCTATTGACATAAGTCTTCTCCGGAGGCGCGTCGCCCTCACCCCACAACAGGGACTCAAATTGCCGCGCTTCAAACTTAATCGGCTGAAACGGAAAATGACTTTAGAGGAACCGCAGGGTTACCGACGTGCAATCGCAACACATAGAGGCAGAGCGCAAGACAGGAATTATGAATGATTCGGTCGCCGTTGCGCTGACCTGGCGGGCCAGTTTCCGGTGGCCGTAGAGGGGAATTTGGCGACTTCCTCCCGTGCAGATTCGACGAGCGTGTGGCGCGTTTGGGTAGTGGTACAGTTTGAACCTACGCGGCAGGATAGTGGTGCCCGCTGCCGTGATCTCTGGAGGCAAGAATGAAAGCATCTATGTTTTATCGAATCGCTGCTGTTCTTCTGCTGCTTTTCGCGGTAGGACATACACTCGGCTTTCGCCAGTCTGATCCCAAATGGGGAGTTGATGCCCTTCTTGGCTCAATGCGGTCAATTCACTTTGACGTGCAGGGGTTCAACCGCACGTATTGGGACCTCTTTGTGGCGGCCGGATTCTCTGTCGGCGTGTTTTATCTATTCGCGGCGATATTGGCATGGCAGCTAGGTGGCCTTCCGGCAGCGACTTTGGCGCTCATGCGCGGCACTGCGTGGGCGTTCGCCCTTAGCTTTGCCGCCATCACGGTTGTGAGCTGGAGATACCTCTTTATCATTCCCATCGCTTTCTCAATCGTGATTACATTATGTTTGACTGCGGCGGCATGGCTTTCAGCGAAGCAGGTTTCCATGCCTCCATTGCGATAGTAAGGTGAGAGGATTCAAGCTGCACCATTACCCCAGCGTTCGGTCCCATTTTCCTTTTTTCCACGCGGCAATTATAATCACCAATCACCGTAATCTCGTGCCAGTGTTGACGGAAAACAAGCCCCGACTAGGAGGGCGTTCCGGCGATGCTGGCCCCGTCAGACCCGAGCGGCCAGTGCAATCTGTATTCGGTCGGTTGTGGGCATTTTTTGCATTCCCTGGAGGCACGTTAAGGAACATGAAGAAACTTGTCCACTTCACTCTGGCAGCTCTCTTTCTTCTCGGCATCGCTTCCGCTCAGAACATTCCGGCAATGGATGTATTCGGGGGCTACTCCTACCTCAGCTTTCACATGCCGGCAAACGCGATTACGTCCTTTTCTTCCGCCGAGACTCTGACTCTGAACGGCTGGGACTTTTCCGCCTCGGTCGGCTTATTTCATCATCTTGCTGTTGAGGGAGACATCAGCGGCCATCAGCTCAGCGATTGCGGCTTTACTATTTTGAACTGCAGCAATCTCTCCTACATGGGCGGGGCGCGCTTTAATGTTGGAAATCGCTCCAGAAAGCTCACCGGCTTTGTGCACGGCTTGGTTGGGCAAGACCGTATGGATCTTCCTGAAGCCTCCTCCGGAACTTCCGTGTCCGATACATCGGTGGCGTTCGCCGGGGGCGGCGGCATCGATTATTGGATCTTTCGCCGCGTTGGACTCCGCTTGGGGCCGGCCGATTTCATATACACCCATCACCTGAACAACGACGGCGTTTCCAGCCAAAACAGCTTCCGTGTCGGTGGCGGAATCGTTTATCGATTTGGCCGTGGAGCTTATGGCGAGCCCTCGCCTAAGGCCACGCGTGCTCCCTCTGGCAGTCAACCCCCGCCCGTTGCTGTCCGCCAGCCTGCAGCCGTGAGTGTGCCGGGTCGCGGCATGTCGATCCCCGCGCTCGGCGTCATGGTTGCGCCCCAGGAATTTGACGGAGCGAAAGTTCTGGAGATCGTGCCCGGAGGCGTCGCGGAAATGGCATCCATGAAGCCAGGCGATCTGATCAAGTCAGTGGATGGCAAAGCAGTACGTACGCCGATGGAACTGGCCGCTGAGCTAACGGACAAATCCGGGAAAGTTCGCCTAGGCTTTCAGCGGGGTGACTTTGCAACGGAGACGGTAGTCCTACTGCACTGACCACCAAGAAAAATCGCCCGCCGGAAAAGCGCTCAGGGGCTGGGGGGGCTCCCCGTCCGAGGTTTTCCGCAAGTTGTTCAGGGGATATCTGAGAACTGATAGCTGAGAGCTGACAGCCGAGAGTTGCCCTACAACTCGTACTTCTTCATCAAGTGACGAAACGACCGGTAGGAGATGCCGAGCACGTCGGCGGCCCGGATCTGCACGCCGTTGGTTTGTCCCAGCGCGGATTGCAGCAGCGAGCGCTCGATCTGCGCGACGTAGTTTTCCATGTTCACCCCCTCGGGCAGAACCGAGCCCGCGGGCGCGCTCATGGTCGTATTGATTACGCTTGCGCCTTCCGCGCCAGCCGCCACGGCGCGAGCCTTCGGACGCTCCGCCGGCAACTCGACGTGCAGCTCACTCGTGGCTTCGAGCGCTACCGCCCGCTCGATCGTGTTCTCCAGTTGCCGCACGTTGCCCGGCCAGTCGTAACCGGTCAGAGCTTCGAGCGCTGCCGCTCGGACGCCGTGAATGCTCTTCCCCGCCCCCGGCGCATATTTTTTCAGAAAGTGATTGGCCAGCAGCGGAACGTCCTCGCGGCGCTCGCGCAAGCCCGGCACGCGAATGGG
>CAWCDV010000032.1:0-49723 GCA_963794365.1 uncultured Acidobacteriaceae bacterium | reverse complement strand
TGGTCATTGAATCTCTTTTAGCGAATTTCTCTCAGCAGCCCGCGGTGTAAGCAAGATTCGTATCTAAGGAAGTTCTGATTAAGTCCCCGGGGGCCTCCGTGGACCCCTGTGTACCCTGTGGTTAATGCCTTTTGCCGATACTTAATCGGAGTTTCCTTTAGGGGCGGGCCGTCGACATCTGACTTTTCCCGAGCCTCTTTTAGGCCTGCCGAAATCAGAGTTTCATCACCAGGTTCATACTCTAACATTTCTTTTTTGGATAGGATCGGAGAGCGCAATCGCTGGTGAGTCGCGGAATTTATATACAGGGTTGCAGTTTGCGGAATCGATGTCTCGCGGGAAAACGGGGCGCGAAGTTTGTCGGCGTCGCGCCCGGCCCGCGTAAAACGGCGGGCTTTTCACTTTAAAGAAGTTCTGATTAAGTCCCCGGGGCCTCCGTGTACCGCTGTGTACCCTGTGGTTAATGCCCTTTGCCGGCACTTAATCAGAGTTTCCCTAAGATTGCGGCAAAAGACTGCAACTGAGATCGCGCGAAGAAGAGTCTCCGCCGCCACCCTCTACTGGTTCACCCAAACGATGCGGGCTTTTTTCACCTGGGCGTGCTGCTTCCTGAATTCGCGGGCAAAGGCGCCGAGAGAAACAGCCTCTGCCTGCGGGAAATCCGAAGCCGGACGCTCTCCCCGGCCCGACGTGTAACTCGCGGCCCCGAGGACGCTCTGTTCCTGAGACATGGGCGTATAAGCTGCGTGTCCCGGATGACTCTGAAACTGGTACACCATTGGTTGAGTGTTCAGACGCCCCCGCTAATGTTGTTCTGCGCAAATGCCGCAGTGGCGGAAAGCAGGCAAAGTACGAACAGGATTTTTTTCATCGCAGCCTCTCCCGATTGCGGAGAAAGCGAGGGATCATCCGCGATCGAAGCTGCGGATGTGGACTTCTCCAAACAGAGTAAGAGCAAGCCCGGTACCAAACTTTGAGGGTGTGAAATGGCGGCTTACGGCGCTTGGCGGGGGGTAGTGGCAATTGTTTGCACAATTGTGGAGAGCACATGGAATCTACGCGGGGCAAGGCTCTAACTGCCGGGTTTGGTTGGTCTTGGCGTCTTTCGGGGATTTTTCATCGAAATTGCGATAAGGTGATAGACATGCAAACGCGAACCGGGGTACGACTCTCTTTATTCTCGCTGGCAACGATCTCACTCAACTCCTGGCAACCCTGGCAGCCTGACGGCCGCTGCGGACTACAAGGTCGTGAAGACCTGGAAACTCGGCGGCGATGGCGGATGGGATTACCTCACCGCGGACAGCGATGGGCGCCGCTTGTTCATTGCGCGGGCGACGCGGGTGATGGTGATCGATACCGAGTCGGGTAAGCAGGTGGGCGAGATTCCGGAGACGGCGGGCGTCCACGGGGTGGCGCTGGATTCGGAAATCGGGCGCGGATTTACGAGCAATGGCCGCGAAGATACGGTGAGCGTTTTCGATCTGAAGTCGCTTGCGGTAGAGAAGAAAATCAAGGTCGGCAGCGGGCCCGACGCGATTCTCTACGACCCGTTTTCAAAGCGCGTCTTTACCTTTAACGGCAAGGGTCATGACACGACCGCCGTGGATGCGTCCAAGGGCGAGGTGGCGGGCAAGATCGAACTGGGCGGGAAGCCGGAATTTGCCGCGACCGACGAAAAGGGCACGGTGTTCGTGAACATTGAAGACACGTCGGAACTGGTCGCGTTCGATCCCCAGAAGCTGACGGTGAAGTCGCGTTGGAAGCTGACGGACTGCGAAGAGCCGACAGGCCTCGCCATCGACCGGAAAAATCGCCGTCTGTTTGCCGGCTGCGGCGGAAATAAGAAGATGGCGGTGGTGGATGCGGATACCGGAAAAGTGGTGGCGAGTCCCGCTATTGGAGAGGGATGCGATGCGACCGCGTTCGATGCCGATCGGGGCCTGGCGTTTGCGTCGGCGGGAGACGGCACGATCACGGTGATTCGGGAAGATGGCGGCGATAGGTTCACCGTAGCGCAGACAGTGACGACGCAGAAGTCAGCGCGCACCATGGCGCTCGATGCCAAGACGCATCGGCTTTTCACCGTAGCGGCGAACGTGACCGGCACTCGGCAGGATAGAAAGATCGAGCCGGATTCGTTCGTGGTCCTGGTGGTAGAAGCAGCCCACTAGTTGTAGCGCCGGCATCTTGCCGGCTGTCCCGAGAGCCTGCCCTTCGAGCTTGCCGAAACACCGTCGGGCGTCACCCGTCCGTAGCTTGCTCGGACGCCCTCGGGCTACGCGCCGGCCGGGTCAGCACGTCGCCGCGCCGGACAGCCTCGCCGGGACAGCCGGCGCTACCAATCCAGCTAAACGACAGCGATCTGCTTGCGCAAATCGGCAGCGAAAAGGTTCTTAGGGATCATGGCATGGACCCCGCGCACGATGTCCACCACCTGCGTCACCCGGAAACTGACGGCGATGCTGCACAAAGCGTAAGCGTCGAGCTTAGTGAGATCGGCCCGCGTGGCCAGGAAGTTGATGGCATTTCGCGCCGCCAGGGTCATGGCCACGTTGAGATCCTTGTCCAGGCCCAGAGTGATCCAGTGGGTCTCCGTCTCCGCCACCGGCCAGGCAAAATTCTTTTGCTTGTGCAGGACCACTTGGATGCGTAATTCCTGCATGCGCGTTTCCAGCGCGGAAAGGTTAATTTCGCCATCCCCCTGCACCGCATGGGAATCGCCGGTGTAGATCAGCGCTCCCGGCTTCCACACCGGGATGAACATCGTCGAACCTTCGGCCATTTCGCTGAGGTCGACATTGCCGGCATGAGGCCCTGGAGGAACGGAACTGGTCACCCCCGGACTCAGCGGAGGATAGAAACCGTCTGGAGGAGCCACGCCCAGCGTCCCCTGAAACGGCTTGAGGGGTACATGAATGTCCCGGTTAAACTCCGCCGTCATGTTGGGCAGATCGAGCTTCAGATATTTCACCTGACCGTCGGGGAAATCCTGGGCCAGCAATCCAGTACCGATCGACCCCGGATTATTGAATACCGCTCCCCAGTCGAACGGACGAATGCGCTTGTAGCGGATCTCCAGCACGTCGCCGGGTTCGGCGCCGTTGACGTAAATGGGGCCGATGATCGAGTGCGGCCCGTGTCCCGGATTGCTCAGGCGCAGCTTGGCCAGGGTCTCGACCTGAACCCCCGGCTGCAACTGGTTCAAAAAGTGTGACCAGGTGTTGGGATAGCTGATGGTATCGCCGGAATCGACTTTCAGGATGGGCTCGAGTGTGGTGTCGTAGACGCCCAGGCGCACGGTCTTATCGTTGCTCTCGACCACGTGGACGCGGCCGTGATCGTTTTTCTCCGGCGCCGCTGCGGAGCCGGTCTCAGATCTGCCGCCCAGCGCATCCGCCGCATGAGCAAGTTTAGTAAACCCCAGTTTGGTAAACCACGGCCCGATGCCCGCCAGCGCGCCCATGAAGGTGCTAGCGCGCAGCAGCCGGCGGCGGGCAAGGCCACGGGCGGTCAGATAGCCGTCGAGCTGCTCCTGGTTCATCTCGTCCATGTGCAGAAGCCGGTCTGCGGCTCGCTTGCTGAAGGCGGCGTCCTTGATGTCTTCGCGGAGCACTCCCGTGCCCTTCTCTTCGCCGCATCCGAAGAGGTTTCCGCAATCGTGATGATGGGGTTGAGGCGAGCACTCCTGGTCCTGCTGGCGATCGAGATCGTCGGGCATCGTTTCCTCCTCTATCGGTTCACATATTGGTCCACGTATTGGTCCATACGAGAAATTCGTTAGCGACCGCACCACGCGTCGCAAGGGCAAGCGTGCGCATTATACCTCACGATATTCGTCGGCGAGGCGTGCGCTTTTCACCTGGATGCGTCCCCGCTTCACCGGATCAATGGGACATCCCTTTAGTAACCTCCGTCTTCACCACCCTGTAACAGTTCGCCACTTACAATGTTTGTAGACAAATGAATGGTGGGGTGTGAGCAGTGGACAGCGTAATAAGAACTCGCGAACGGCAGAAACTGATGATGGAATTGCTGGAGAGAAAAATACGGCTGCGTGCGCGCCAGCTCTACGATGAGCGCGGACAGGTCGAAGGACAAGAGCTGGAAGACTGGGTGAGAGCCGAGTCGGAAGTTCTGCAATCGAGTATTCTCGCGCCGCTGTGGAACGCGCGCTAGCTGCTGGAAAGCCGGGCGTCCCCGCCCGGCTGGACTTTCGGCTTTGCTTCAGGGCAGGCTCGCGAGACGCCCGTCCCTCCACCGCATGACTCATCGCGCGGCCACGCTACCACCGGAAATCCGCAGCAGAAATAACGCCGATGACAGGCTCAGCACCGGACCGGCGATGCTGAAGAGCGCTCGGCCCCAAGCCGACCCGGCGGCCGGCGCTCCCCCAAAATACGCGTCCAGCACAAGTGCCATGGCACAAGTCGCGCCGACTGGAATGAGCCACGATTTTGGAAAGCGTTTCAGGTTCGGAATTGCGGTGGGCAACAACCACAGAAAGATGTACCAGAGATTTCGATCGTGCAGCGAAACCGCGAAGTGGTAGCCGCCGCCGCGATGCAGAGCGAAACCAAATTGCAGCGGACTCACATACCTGCCCGTGATCGACCATTGCAGGCCGATCATCGCGGCAAAACTTAGCACCCAACTGGTCAGGATCCAAGCTGCGTCCCGGAAATGTTTTCGATCGTCATTCCGGTCGCCCAGGGTTGAAACCCACCACGCGGACATGAATACGATGCTGAAGGGGATGAACGATTCTTTCGTCAGTGCTCCCAGCACGGCGATCACGGGCAAAGCCCACAGCTCAAACTCCGACAAACTCCAGAGCAGTGCCAACAGGAAGAAGCCTTCGCCCGCGTCCACCAACCCAACCAGGCGAAGATTCGGAACGGCAAAATTGACCATATAAAGTAATGCCCCAACCAGCCCTGCGCCGGGACTGCCCAGCTGCCGGTTCCCAAGAACGACCCGGTTCCCAAGAATGACAATAAGCACGGCGGTTCCGGCAACGAAGAGAGAGTCGGCAACCAGGAGTCCGAACATCACCGGGTCCCACGTTCCGGATCGTCCGCGCGCCAGCCAGTAGAAAGGTCTGGCGAGCCACGGCACCAGCACGCGGAAGCGGCGGTAGCGTATGTCTCCGGAGTCCATGTCTCCGGCGTCAACGATAGCCGTTTCCGTCACCATCGATGCGTAGGTCTTGACGTCGGAGAGCCCCGGCGTCTGCCGCGGGTCGAATCGGTTGAGGACCGGGTAGCCCAAGCCGCACGCGATCAGAAAAAAAATGCAAAAGAACAACGCCACTCTGGTGGCCGCGACCTTCGCCCGGTTGTCAGGCAGGCTCATCATTTGTCGGCCGTCCGTTCTTCTACCTGCCAAAACAAATTTGCCTTATCTCCCGGTGGCGAGCCTGGTGGCTAGGCGCTGCGGCAGTTTGGCGGCGATGATTTTTTCCTGGGCTATTCGGAGGTCGTAGGGCACGCGATGGAAAGTCACGATCCAGGAGTCGGAGTCGAACGTGGCGAAAGCGGCGCGCCAGTCGCCATCGCGGGGCTGGCCCACGGAGCCGGGATTGATCAGGTAGCGGCGATTTTTGCGCAGCGGCCAGTCGGAGGACTCGGGCTGGCCCACGGTGCGATAGCTGGGGCGGTAGGCTTCGCTGACCGCGCCCGAAAGCACGAAGCCGCCCTGCAGGTGAGTGTGTCCGAAAAACGTGATGGGGGCGGGACTGGTGATGAGTGGTTCGATGGCGTCGCTGGCGCTAACCGTGTATTCATCTTCGTCGAGCGAGGAGCCGTGGACGAACTGGATGCCGGGAAGTTCGTCGATATGGACGGGACCCTGCGGCAGCGAGCGCAGCCATTCCAGATTTTCGGGGGTAAGCTGGTCGCGCGTCCAGAGCGTAGCCAGTCCGGCGATGGGGTTAAAGTCGTCGAGGTTCATGAGGCCGCAGACGGCTCTGTCATGATTGCCGCGGACGAAGACGTGTCCCAGAGATTGCACCTTGGCAATGACTTCGTTGGGATTGCCCCCGTAGCCGACCGTGTCTCCGAGATTGACAACAAGGTCATAGGCGGGAGCGGCGGCCAGACAGGCGTCCAGCGCTTCGAGGTTACTGTGAATGTCGCTGAGGAAAAGGATGCGCACGGCAAAGGGAGGATTATAGCTTCTCCGGGGAGAAAACGACGAGGCGGGGAAGGCGATGAGAGATCCGCGGGTTCCCGCAGCCAGAGAGCATCAGTGGAGGAGCGCGACGTCCGGAGTCACAGACTTGCCGTCCAGGTAAAAGCTGACCGCGCCCTCCTCGTCGGTGCGGTAAGTCTTCACGCCGGCGTGCTGTAGACGCTCCAGCACCTCGTGCCGGGGGTGTCCGTACACATTTCGCGCGCCGACAGAAATGACAGCATAGCGCGGATGAACGGTCGAGAGCAGATCGGCAGAGGTTCCGCTTGCGCTTCCATGATGCGCCACCTTCAGCAGCATTGCCTCCGGATGCTCTTCCACGACGCGCCGTTCCGCCGGACGTTCCGCGTCTCCCTCAAGCAAAGCGGTCGTCCCGCCGAAAGTGGCCGTAAACACCAGGCAATCGTCGTTCGGCCGCATCGACCCGGTGATCTGATCGCGTCCGGGAGCGAGCATGTGGAAATGCGCCCCGCCATAATCGAATTCGTCGCCTTCTTTTTTTACCGAGACTTTCATCCCCGCTCTCTCGGCCTGCGCGACGATCGGCAGCAATTGGCCCACCGGCTTGTCGATACTCAGCCAGAGTTCTCGCGGATGGAAATTTGCAATTACGGCGGGCATCCCGCCGAGGTGGTCGGCGTGAGGATGCGTAATCACGACCACGTCGAGACGATCGATGCCCCGATTCCAAAGATAAGAAGAGACCACCTGTTCGCCGAGATCGAAGTCGGAATGCATCCACTGCGGAAGCCCACCGGCATCAATGAGCAGGGCGCGGCCCTCGGGCGTGACCAGCAGAATAGAATCGCCTTGTCCAACGTCGATGGTAGTCATCTCCATCACGCCGGCGCGGAGGTGAGGCCGGGAAGGGACAAACGCAATCCAGCCCGCAACGCCGAAGAGCAACACCACAGAAGCGAAAACTGCCAGACGCGTGCGACGGAGCCGTGCCGCCACCATAGCGAGCGCCAGCGCGCCGATCGAAGCCACGATCATCGCGAGCGAGGGCATAGCCACCCGCAGATCGGCGATCGATGTTCCGCCGATCTTCATTCCGCCCATCTTCATTCCGACGACGTTCATCCCGACGCCCTGGGCGCCGCCGAGCCAGTGCACCGTGCCAGCGATTCCCTCAAGCGCGAGCCCGGAAATCCAAACTGCGGGCTTGGCCAGCCCAGTCGAGATGTATCCCAAGCCGACGGCGGCAGCGGCGGTGGGCATCAACACTTGGGTGAGCGGAATCACCGCCAGGTTGGCCGGCATCCCCATGGTGGTCGCGCGATGAAAGTGGTACGCCATGAGCAGCGCCAGTCCCGCCTGCATCAGCGCTGAGATGAAGATCAATTCCCCCACCCCGATCGCGACGCGCATAAAGATCGCGGGCACTGCCACGCCGAGGCGGTCGCCGATGAATCTCGCCAGCCGCCCTCCAATCAGCCGTAGATCGAGCCGGAATTGCGCCACCTCGCGAGCGACGTGCAAGTCGTAGCTGGCAGCTCGCAACAGCCGTAAGCCGCGAGCGTAGGGCAGAGTTGTCCGCTCGAGAATTGGAGAACCGATGCCCGCGATGATGAAGACCGCAAGAAACGTCAGCTGAAAGCTGGCGCCAAACAGGGCGTGCGGATCGACGATCAGAACTCCCAGCGCCGCCGCTCCAATCGCGTTCATCATGTTGCGTTCGCGATACAGCAGGCGCGCGCCTAAATAAGTTGCCAGCATCAGCGCGGCGCGCCACACCGGTGGACCGACCCCCACCACGAACGCATACGCGAATGAGACCACAACCGTGGTGATTGCCGCCACCGCGGGATCGACGCGAAACTGGCGCAGCGCCCAAAAAATGGCGAACGCCAATATGCTCAGGTTCATTCCGGAAACCACCAGCACGTGATAGGTGCCCGAACGCTGGTACTCGGTGCGAGTCGCGTTGCGCAGAAAAGATTCTTCGCCAAGAACCATTGCGTCCATAAGTGAGGCCTGCGACGCGGGCCACAGCTGGTGAATCTTGGCAATGATGCTGGCGTGAACACGCGTCCGCCAGAGTTCAATCCGGCTGCCCGAAAACCCGGGAAGCCGCTCGATGTCCGTTGCCTCCGCCGACCCCAGCACGCTAATCCCGTTGTCCCGCAGATAGCCCTCATAATCGAAAGCTCCAGGATTGCGGTAATTGCGAGCCGGATGCAGCTTGGCCAGAATACGCAGCCGCGTGCCATAAGTAAGTGGGATCGGGTCATCGGGTAATCGGGTCATCGGGTCATCTAAGATCACCCGATCACCCGATGGCCCGATGGCCCGATCCTCCACCTTCTCGTAAATCGTCAGCCGCACCCCGGCCCGCACCGGCCAGCTTCCGCCCTGGCTCGCGATCTCTTCCGTTTCCACGTCGATGGATTCACGAATCGACCGCGGCCCCGCGTCCCGCGCATATCCCTCCCGCATCACACGGGCCGTGAGCGTAACTGCGCGGCCATCCGCCAAGGCAAGAATCCGAGCGTCATCCTGCTGAAGTTGGTCGGGCCGCTGACCGCGAATCTGAATCAGAAAAGCGCCCAGAAGAACCCACGCGCCCAAAGACAGCGCCTTGGCCAGCCAGGCTCGCTTCGGAAGAAACCACGCCGCCGCTAAAACGAAGGCCACGACCGCGATCACCCACCACAACGGCGGCCGCCAGGCGTGCAAGCCCATCCACAGACCAAGCGAAAATGCCAACGCCGCCCAGAACAACGGCTGTCGTGGCGGATTCCGGTTGCGTGTCATTAGCTCTGAAAAACCCACCAAGAGCTCTTGGTTCTGCAATTCTCAGTGGCCAACTCTTTACGTTTTTTACTGAGAACTGAGAACCGGGAACTGAGAACTGATTCGAGGGGACGAGCGGGGCCCCGGCGCGTGCATTGCCTGCGCCAGGGCCATCGGCCCCCACCCGTCTTCCATGAGAAACGGGGCAACGTGAAAGCGGTCAGCGCGCCAGCAGCATCACCGATTCGATGTGAAACGTCTGAGGGAACAGATCGAATAAGTGTGCCTCCTCAATGCGGTAGCCGGCCGCCAGGAGGGGGGCGAGGTCCCTCGCCAGCGTTGCCGGATCGCACGAAACATATCGGACGCGAGGCGCTCCAAGGTCCACCAAAGATCGGATAACCGCCTTGCCAGCGCCGGTGCGGGGAGGGTCCAGTACGACCAAGTCAGGCCTTTTCTGCACCGGCCGGCTTCTCAGGTAGTCCCTCCCCAGGTAATCGCTCCGAAGGTGGTTACTCCTCAGGTAATCCTCGGTTCGCGCCCCGACCGCTTTCACGTTCGCAGGCACATTCTGCACGAGGTCGCCATGCGATGTCTGTGACGCCTCTACAGCAAATATGTGATGAAAACTCCGCGCCAAAGCCGCCGAAAACAACCCCACTCCGGCATACAGGTCAAGAGCGACGTCCCCGCGCGCATTGCCCGTCACGACCGAAACCAGTTCGTCCACCAGATAACGATTCACCTGGAAGAAGGCTCCCGCGCTGACCTGATACTCGTGGTTCCTGGTTCGATAGCGAATTGCCGTCGCGCCCGATTGCGCCAACGATTTCGGGTCGATCGGCGCTTCATCTTCGAATCGCCGCCGCGAAGAAAAAAAAGTCACGCCGCTGATTTCCGGCAACTCGCGCTCGAGCGTCTCCGCCCAGCGCAACAGATCTCTCCGCTCAGCCTCGCGCCCGCAGAATGCCCAGGCCAGCAAACGTTCATCCGCCGCGTCCGCGAACAGCTCAATCTCTTCGACTGCTGCCGGGCAATTCAATCCGCCGAGCTCATGCAGCCGCGCTATCACCCGATTAAGCAGCGGCGAGCTTATCGGACATTCGCGCACGGGAAGAAATTCATGCGAGCCAATCCGGAAGTACCCCAGCGCGAATCCGGGTTCCCCAGAACGGCCGGTTTTGCCGGTCTGGGGTGGAAATTCCGGCGCAGTCTGCACCTGCAGCCGCGTCCGGTTGCGGTAGTTCCACGGAGGAGAAGCATGCAGGCGAATCTCCGATTCCAGATCGATTTTCGCAATCCGCTGCAGCGTCTCGCGCAGAATTGCAGCCTTGAACTCCAGTTGCCGCTCGTAAGCAATGTGTTGGTAATGGCATCCGCCGCATTGCCGGAAGTACGGACAGCGAGCGTCGACGCGATCGGGCGACGCTTCGATCAACTGCGCCACCAACCCGCGCGCGAACCCAGGCTTCTCCTGCCGAATCTCGGCCTCGACCCGCTCCCCCGGCAGCACAAACGGCACAAACACCGCCATGGAGCGCCCGTCCGCACCGGCTGGCGTGCGAGCCAACCCGTCACCGCCGTAGATCAGTTTTTCGATCGAAAGAAGCATGGCGTTTGAGGTGTCGAAATGCAGCAACCCGTGGAAAAAGTGACGCCATTTAACTCCCAATACCCAAGAGTTTGTCATCCCGAGCGAAGCGAGGGATCTGCATCTTGCCGCGAACTGCAGATCCATCGCTTCGCTCGGGATGACAATTTATAAAAGGTGTTGCTAGTACCCGGTCCCTGGCTCGACTTCCACGACGGGCTGGCTAATGCATATAAAACAAACTCAGCCGCGGCACGCCGCACCGCTCCAGCAGCCGCTTGTGCACATATTGCTTGTGCAGCTGCTCGACCTGCGACGCCGTCATGTTCCGCCGGTAGGGAGCAATGTCCCGATCCGCTTCCGCCCGAACATTCACCAGATCTTCATCCGGAGTCGCCGCCATCAGCACCGCGAAAAGTTTTTCCTCCAGCACCGTCAGCCGCCGCTCCAGATCTTCCAGCCGCGGAAGCTTCCCGCTGCGCTCAATAGCCTCGGCCATCTCACGCAGCGAAGCCGCTTCTTCCCGCGCCAGCGCTCCAGTCGCAAACCCTGCGCGCTCCGGCAGCTTCGCCTTCTCAAGCCGCTCGGCATTCTCCCGCAAAAACGCCGCAATTTGCGCCGCTTCGAATCCGGGGTCGCGATGAACTTTCCCTTCGCCGGCCGCACCGACCGCCGCTTCTTTCATATCTTCCGCCGCCGCCAGCACGGCCTGCGAGCAATACGCCAGGCTATTCACCTTCTTCGATTTCGACGGACGCTGATCGTACTTGTCAAACGCGTCATCCACCCCGCGCAGCACGGCCTCCAGCGGCACGCCCGCACTTTTCCAAGTCTCAATCAGAGCCCAATCAAGCGTCGAAAGCAGCAGATGAGTCCCCCGCCGCCGCAAATAGTGCTCTTCGATTTCCGTGAAGTAATTGAAGTAATTTTCCACGACAGGTTTCTGGAGAGGTCAAAGGTCAGACGTCAGATTGCAGAGGTGAAACCCAGCTTCTAACCTCTGCAATCTGACCTCTGACCTCTCACCTCGTTTTAGGCAGCGCCGGCTTCTTAGTTGCTTTCGCCGCGCCTTCGCGCCGGAGGGAGGACGCCTGGTTCCGATCCCATATGATGCGCAGCCCCTCCAGGGTGAGAAGCTCGTCCACATCCTTAATGAAGTGTGAAGCTGTGCCAATCAGCGATCCCAGCCCGCCCGTCGCAATCACGCGCGTCTCCGCGCCCATGTCTCATCCACCAGTCGCTCCAGGATCCCGTCCACCAGCCCGAGATAGCCGTAGTAAAGCCCCGACTGCAAGCTGCCCACCGTGTTCGATCCAATCACCCGCGCCGGCTTGCGAATCTCCACCCGCGGCAGCCGCGCGGTGCGCTGAAACAGCGCGTTGGCCGAAATCCCAATCCCCGGACAAATCACGCCGCCCATGTACTCGCCCTTTTTCGAAACGCAGTCGAAGGTTGTCGCCGTGCCGAAGTCCACGATCACGCATGGCCCGCCATATTTCTCAAACGCCGCCACCGCGTTCACGATCCGGTCCGCGCCCACTTCCGCGGGATTGTCATACAGCACCGGCATGCCCGTCTTCACGCCCGGTTCGATGAACAGCGGCTTGATGTTGAAATAGCGCTCGCACACCTGCCGCAACACCGAATCGAGCGGCGGCACCACCGATGAAATCACGATCCCATGCACGCCTGAAACTTCCAGGTTGTCCATCGAGAACAGATTGCGGAAGATCACTCCCGTACTCGTCGACCGTGCGATTCAGGTGCGACCCGACGCGCCAGTTCGCCACCAGCCGCTCATAACGCGCCGCTTCCGTGCCGGTCGCATCCTCGCCCGGACAGTGCGACCACCCGCGCAAAAACGCCCAAGACCGTATTCGTATTGCCGACATCGATGACCAGAAGCATAGGAGAATTTGTAACTGGCAATTCGTAATCGGCAATTGAAGAGCGGCTGTTTTTCCAATTACGAATTACAAATCACAAATTGACAATGATTCTCACCGTTCCGCTCAGCACCGTCCGCAACCCCTCCGCCGTTCTCACCCGCAAGAACCCGCGCTCATCCAATCCTTCGGTAACGCCCGCCAAGCCGCCGTTCTCCTCGATGCTCACTTTTCTGCCGCGCACCGATGAAGAACTCTCCTCGAACCGCCGCACGATCCCCTCTCGCGCTCCCGCATCTTCAATGAAACTGCGATACTCCCGGTCGAGCGATTTTAGCAAAGCGGCGCAGAGCTCTACACGCGACCACTCCGTGCCCGTCTCGATCCGCAATGAAGTCGCAATCTCCCGCAGCTCCGCCGGAAATTTCGCCTGATTCACGTTGATCCCGACCCCTACCACCAGATAGCGCACCCGCGTCGCCTCGGCATTCATCTCCGTGAGAATGCCGCAGAATTTTTTGCCGCCAAGCAGCATGTCGTTCGGCCATTTCAGATCCAGCGCGAAGCTGCGGCGCAATCTCCGCAACCGCTGCGCGAACCGCCAGCCCCGCCGCCAGCGAAAAAATCAGCGCATCCGAAGGCGGCATCGCCGGACGCAAAATCACCGAGCAGTAAATGCCCGCCGACCGCGCCGAATGCCAGCTGTTCGCGCCCCGTCCCCGCCCAGCCAGCTGCTCTTCGGCAAGAAATACGCTGCCCTCGGGCGCGCCCTCCGCCGCGCATCGCATAGCCTCCGAATTGGTCGAGCCGATTTTGTAATAGTGATGGATCTGCTTGGCGCTGGCTTCATGACTCGGCTTTGGGTAGCGCACGGCTTCAGCCGCTTCCGCCTTCGGTCTCGTGGAATGCGGGCTTTAGCCCCTGAGGGAAACGCCTTCCCGGCGGAAGAACATTCATGGAGCTAGCTCTCGCCCCACCGAAAACGGTCCCCTTCAACGACGGCGCCAGCATCTCCGGCAGCAGCAAGTCGGGGACCGCGCGCAGCTGATAGCCCGTCGCCAGGTGCCCCGCAACATCCACGCCCAAGGCGCGCAGTTGCTGAATCAGCCGCCAAACTTCCGACCGGCTCGTCCCGATCTCTTCAGCAACCTTGGTGCCGCTGACGGCCACGGTAGCGTGGCTCATGAGCAGGCGCACGATGCGCCCCAGGCGAACGTCCGTCGCCTTGTGCACAGAGGGCAAGCTGCGAGTTTTCGTCGAAGCGGAGATGGAGGGATTATAACCAGTCGCTGGTCGTTAGTCGTTGGTGTTCGTGTGGGGACGGGCGCCCTCGCCCGTCCAAGCCGAGCGCACCGGGGCCCCCGACAAGCCCGGTGTTGGCTTGACGGGGTGGAGATCTCGGCACCCGTCGCGCCCTAGGCCGGAGTGACCCGCAAACTCATATCCACCGCCGTCGATGAATGCGTCAGCGCCCCCACCGAGATGAAATCCACGCCCGTCTCCGCGTACGAGCGCACGTTCTCCAGGGTGATACCCCCGGCGCACTCCAGCGGAATCCGCCGCGAATGGTGCGAACAAATCTCGACCGCCTGGCGCACCGTCTCCACGCTCACATTGTCGAGCAGGATCGCCTCCGCCCCATGCTCCAGCGCCTGCTGCAGTTCTTCGAGCGAGCGCACTTCAATCTCGATCGGCTGGTTGCCGCGGCGATTGCGGAGGGCGCGCTCCAGCGCCGGAATCGCCCCTCCGGCCAGCGCAATGTGATTGCTCTTGATCAGCACGCCGTCGGAGAGATCCAGCCGGTGATTCTGCCCGCCACCGCGGCGCACCGCGTACTTGTCAATCACGCGCAGCCCCGGCGCCGTCTTGCGCGTATCGAGAATCCGCACCCGCGTACCCTCCACCGCATCGACAAACTTGCGAGTCGTGGTCGCGATTCCAGCCATGCGCTGCAGAAAATTCAGGATCACCCGCTCACACGAAAGAATCACCCGCGCGTTATGCCGGATCACCGCGATCTGCTGCCCAGGGTGCACGCGGATCCCATCGAAAATCGAAGGATGGCTCGTTACCTCGTAATGCGAAGTGACCGCCCCGTCCAGCGCCGCATAGACGTCCAGAATCCGCGGCACACATCCCAGCCCGGCGAGAATGCACTCCTGCTTGGCGATAATCGTCGCCGAAGCGCGCTGGTTGGGATCGATGCAGGCATAGCTGGTCGCGTCGCGAGTCGCCCGATCTTCGTTCAGCGCGTTCTCGATAATCGCGGTAATGCGCCGTGAATTCCAGTCCATAAGAAGCAGTGGTCAGTGGCTAGTGGCCAGTGGTCAGTTACGGATAGGCCGATGCTGGAAGCCTTGCCGCCATTACTGACCACTGGCCACTGGCCACTAGCCACTGATTTCCTTCAACTTAGCGAGGATCTTCCCCCGCAGAACCGTCAACTCCTCAACCTGCTTGCGCAATCCCTCCACCACATGCGCCGGAGCCTTGCTCAAGAACTGCTCGTCGCCAAGTCTGGCTTGCGCACCCAACAGCTGCTTCTCAATCTTCTCCAGTTCTTTCGTCAGACGCTCGCGCTCGGCGGCAACGTCAATCTTTTTTTCGTATATCGCATGCACATCGAAGCGCGACGTGCTGCGCGCGCCGGGCATGTTCCCGAGCGAGCTTTCCATGAACGTGATCTTCTCCACGCCCGCCAGCCGCTCAATCGCCGCCAGATTCTGTCCGAACAGGTTGCGGATCTCCGCTTCGTGTGCAAACACCTCGATCGGCACTTTGACCTTAGGCTCGACTTTCAATTCCGCCCGCAGATTGCGCACGCTGACGATCAGGTCCTGAAGAATGGCCATCTCCGTCTCCGCGCCCAGATCAATCTGCTTCTCATCAACCGCCGGATACGCCGCCAGCGCAATCGACTTCAGCGGAGGCTTGCCGTCGTAGATCGCATGCCAGATTTCCTCAGTGATAAACGGCATCACCGGATGAAGCAGTCGCAGTGAAGCGTCGAACAGATTCATCAGATTCGCGCACGCCGCCCGCCCCGTCTTGGCGTCGACACTCTCTGCCAGCCGAGGCTTAATCAGCTCAAGATACCAATCGCAAAACTCGCCCCAAAAAAAATCGTAGATCCGGTTCGCCGCTTCATGAAACCGGTAAGTCTCGATCGCGTCATTCACGTCCCGAGTAGCCCGATTGAAGCGCGAAAGAATCCACCGATCCTCAAGCGTCGAGGTCTGGAACACCCAGCAGGGAGGCGCCCGCGCCGGCCGCAGGCCCGGCTCAATCCGATCCACATTCATGAACATGAACCGCGCCGCATTCCAAATCTTGTTGGCAAAATTCCGATACCCCGCCGTGCGGCTCTCGCTGAACGCAATATCCGTCCCCGGAGCCGCCATAGCCGCCAGCGTGAACCGCGTAGCGTCCGTCCCAAAGCGGTCGATAATCTCCAACGGATCGATCACGTTCCCTTTCGTCTTCGACATTTTCTGCCGCTCGGCATCCCGCACCAGCGCATGAATATAGACATTGCGGAACGGCACGCTGTCGTTCTTCTTCTCCGCCCAGCCGCTCGCCCGCTTGATCGCCGCATCCTGCTCGTGCCCCTCCATGAAGTGGCAGCCGAACATGATCATGCGCGCCACCCAGAAGAACAGGATCTCGTAAGCCGTAATCAGCAGCGTCGTCGGATAAAACACCGCCTGATCGCGCGTCTTCTCCGGCCAGCCCAGCGTGGTGAACGGCAGCAGGCCCGATGAGAACCAGGTGTCGAGCACGTCCGTATCCTGCTCCAGCTTCGCGCTGCCGCATTTCGGACACTTCGCCGGCGCCTCGCGCGCCACAATCACCTCCCCGCAATCCCCGCAGTGCCACACCGGAATCCGGTGCCCCCACCACAACTGCCGCGAGATCGTCCAGTCGTGGATGTTGTACATCCAGTTCAAATAAATCTGCTTGTAGTTCTCCGGTGTGATCGTGATCTCGCCCGATTCCACCGCCGCGATCGCCTTCTTCGCCAGCGGTGCAATCTTCACGAACCACTGCTCCGACAGACGAGGTTCCACCACCGTGCCGCACCGGTCGCACTTGCCCAGCGGCAAGGTGTAATCCTTCTCGGAGACCAGAAAGCCCTGTTCCTTCAAATCCGCCAGCACCGCCTCGCGCGCCTCGTAACGATCGAGCCCCTTATAAGGACCCGCATTCTCATTCATGCGAGCGTGCAGATCCATCACGTCGATCTGCGGCAAGCCGTGCCGCTTCCCCGCCTCAAAATCATTAGGATCATGCGCCGGAGTAATCTTCACCGCGCCCGTGCCAAATTCCGGCTTGGCAATGTCATCAAGGATGATAGGAATCTCCCGCTTCATCAAAGGCAGCAGCACGCTCCTGCCGTGCAGATGCGTATAGCGCTCATCGGCCGCATTCACCGCGACCGCCGTGTCCCCCAACATAGTCTCCGGACGAGTAGTAGCCACAGTGATGAACTCATTGCCCGTGTGGGGCGGGCATTCCTGCCCGCCAATCACCGGATACCGTATCTCCCAAAGCTTCCCCGCCACGTCCTCGTGCTTCACCTCAAGATCGGAAATCGCCGTCTCGCACCGCGGACACCAGTTCACGATGTACTTCCCGCGATAAATCAATCCCTCTTCATACAGCCGGACGAACACCTCGCGCACCGCGCGCGAAAGATTCTCGTCCATGGTGAAGTATTCGCGCCCCCAATCCACCGACGCGCCCAGCCGCTTCATCTGGTCGAGGATCGCGCCGCCATAATGCCGCTTCCATTCCCACACCCGCTCGATAAACTTCTCCCGCCCCAGCTCGCGCCGCTTCTTGCCCTCGCTGGCCAATTGGCGCTCGACCATCATCTGCGTAGCGATGCCGGCATGATCCGTGCCCGGCAGCCAAAGCGTGATAAACCCGCGCATGCGATGCCAGCGCACGAGAATATCCATCTGCGTCTGGTTCAGCATGTGCCCCATGTGCAGCCGCCCCGTCACATTCGGAGGCGGCAAGAGCAATGTAAACACCGGACGAGTCTCATTTGGGTGCCCCATCCTAGCCGCTCCCGGTGTTGGAGCGGCTAGGGTCGGGATCTCCGGCGTCTCCACATGAAACAGTTTTTCCCGCACCCAATACTCAGCCCAGCGCGTTTCAATCGCCCCCGGTTCGTAAGCTTTCGGCAATTCGTGCGGCATGTTGTGTCGGTAGCTCCAGCGCCCGCGTAGGGACGGACGCCCTCGTCCGTCCAGCCGAGCAAAGCGCGGCAGATTTCCCAGCAGAAGGAGGGAATCATTGATCTTACAGGCGCAAGAAAAGAAGGGTCAAACGTGCGAGGAGGTAGGATGGATGGTGCTGATCCGACGCGGCGGACAGCTCTGATTCAGAGCTAACTTTCCAACTATGCGGCTGGCGCGTGTAATCAACAATTCGGCGGCCCTCCTGGTGCTCGACATTCTGAGCAAAGCGATGCCCCTCGTTGTGTTTCCGGTGATGGTGCGCGCGCTGGGACCGACGTCTTACGGCAAGATAGGCTTCGCCACTGCCGTGGCGGGGTTCTTCGCGTTGGCGGCTTCTCCCGGCTTTTCCACCTACGCCTTGCGGGAGGCCGCGAAAGATCCGGGCCGTGTCAATTTCCTCGTCCAGCATGTGCTCGGGGCAAGAGTTGCATTTGCTGTGGTCTCTTATGCCCTGCTCATCGCATTCGCACTGACGCTCGCGCCTCGCGACTTCACGACTCGCCTGCTAATCGTCCTCTCGGGTCTGGCATTTCTAGTCGGCAGCATGGACGCGCAGTGGGTATTCATGGCGCGTTCCCGAATGTGGATGGTCACTCTCCGCGGCACCCTGGCCCAGCTGATCTATGGTGGACTCATCCTGGCGTTGATACGGCGCCCCTCCGATGCGTGGATCGTGCCCGTCGCAAGTGCTCTCTCGGCGGCGGCAGGAGTCTTATTCATCTGGCTGCCAGCCCATCGCGAGTACCGCATCCCGTGGCCGGTCATTGCTCCTGGCGTTTGGCGCAGTTTTCTGCCCATATGCCTGATTATGGGTTCTGCCAGCTTGATGTCGATGATCTACGACCAGATCGACACGGTGATGCTGCGGTATATGCGTAGCGAGACGGAAGTAGGCCTCTACGTCGCCAGTTATCGAATGATGACGATCTCCATGTCATTCCTGGCGATTCTGGGGCAGGTTTTTTTCCCCTTGCTCTCCGAGACAGCCGGCCAGGACCATGAGCATGAGAACGAGCAGCGTTACCTTGGTTGGCTTTGGCAGGCCACCATAGGCCTCGCGCTTCCTATCGCAACCGGAGGCTTCATCTTGGCGGAGCCGCTCACACGGCTTGCTCTCGGCTCCCAGTTTTCCGGCGCGGGAACGCTTTTTCGCTGGCTGACTCTGACCCTCGTATGCGGTCCCCTGGCCAGTTACTTCGGATCTCGGCTGATCCCGATCGCGCGGGAAAAGAAATATCTTGCCTCCGTCCTTACGGGAGCAGTGGTGAACGTAGTCTTGAATCTGTTTTTCATTCCGCGCTACGGCCCGATTGCAGCGGCTTTTACCACGGCGATCAGCCAGGCGGTCGTCGCCCTGATGAACTACTATTTTGTCAGCGATCTGCGCCGGCCCAGTTTGCTGCCAGGGCTAGGACTCTCCGTGATGGCATCCAGTATCATGGCGGCCGGGCTGCTGCTGGTCCGCTCCTTTCTCCCCCTGAACGTGGTGGTTCAGGTCGTACTGGGCGCCTTGGTCTATGCCACGGTCTACTGGGCTGGGCGGAAGCTGTGGAATCGCTCACAAACTCAGAATTTGTGATCTGTCTGTGGCAGGTGAACCTGTCAGCGGCGCGCCACACGTGGGATGCGCTAGAATCCCAGTTTTCAACGTCGAGAGTCGCGCTCCGGACTCCAACCATGGGTGGTGGACCAGTTGCGTTTTCCACAGGCGGGGTGCCAGGATGAAGCCCCGTGAGCCACGCCCTATCAACCGGGGAAGCCCTCGGGGGAGGCTGCCGAACGAGCCTTTACAAGGCAGACGGCATTTGTTATTATGGACAGTATGGCAGTAGCGAAACAAAAGCGAAACCAGCGTCTCGCAGTCTCATCTGTTCACGCTCCCAAAGGACAGACGCTTTCCAGCAAGCGTCTGGAAGAGCTTTATGCCCGCCTCAAAAAGACCCAACCGGGTTCCGAAGAGTCAAAAGCTCTTTCTGAGCAAATTGTTGACGCCATCGGGTAAGCACGTATGGCGGCTGTCAAAATTCTTTCACCCAAAGACTTCAAGTGTCGCAACTACCGCACACACTGGCTTGAACGAGTAGATGAACGTAAGCTCGTTTTGCCTATGGCACTGGAACTGGACGCATGGCTTAAAGCCGGGCAGTTCGCCCCAGATTTAGAAGAGGCTCCTGATGGATGGCGAAAACAGTTTCCAAATGTCACGGGCGGTTGGGCTTTCACTATTTGCGGCGAAGGAGAATGTCTCAAAACTCTTTACACCATTTATACCCCCGGAGATTGTCGTCCCGGCACTGTCGATTTGGACGAATGGGAAGCACGAGGTCACAAGCCTCCTCCTCCTCCGAAATCAGGCTCCGCTGAGATTGCAGATGCTCTCTTAGGTTCAGAATCCGATAGTTGAATCAGGGCAACTGGGGTATGCGCGGCAAACCTAATGCCCTTGCTCCCAGCGGGCTTTGGCAGCCTTGCCAGCGAACAAAGAGCGGGCCTGACCAGCAGGAAATCGAAGGCATTTATGGCGGATGCGGCGGGCAGAGATTTCTGGAATTCGACATGGGGGAATCTGCCACCTTGGGAGCGCTATCAGGGCCCAGTCTTCGAACATCATCCGGTACTCTCGAGGTTCTTGGCAAAGGCCGGGGGCGGAGAGGCTATCGAGGTCGGGTGCGTACCTGGCAACTACATGATTTACCTCGCCAAGGAATTCGGATATCGCGTCTCCGGCATTGATTACTCCGATAAAATGCCGTACGTTCGGGAGAACTTGCGCTTTAACGGCATATCCGACGCCAAGCTGTTCCAATGCGATCTCTTCCAGTTCGTGCCGCCAAGACGATACGATCTGGTTTTCTCGCAGGGATTCGTTGAGCATTTTGACGACTATGAACTGGTTGTCCAAAAGCATGAAGCTCTAGCGGTTCCTGGCGGGCTGGTTGTGATCATTGTCCCAAATTTGACTCACCTGCACCGGGTTCTCTGCGGATATTTCGCGCCGGAGATGCTTTCCGTGCATCGCTTCCCGCTCATGCATGCGGAGGTTCTGCGGAAGACACTCGAAGACACTGGCTTAGTAGTCATGCACTGTGAATACCATAGAACGTTCCGGCCTACCTATCGGCTCCCGCGCCCTGTCGATCTGTGCTCACGTGCCGTGCAGAAAGGCTTAAGGCTGCTGCGCCTTGACGACATCGGTAATCGCTTTGCCAGTCCCTATCTAATATCCATTTCACGCAAGCCATCCCACTCAACGCCGCGCTCTTAGTAAATAACTTGGGGTGCGCCACTTCTCGCTTTTGTAAAAATTACAGCGTAAATAGTGCCCTGCTGTGTCTCTTTAGCCACAACCGGCCATGAGCGTTATCAATGACTTGCAGACCATTCCACAGCGAAACGCATGACTATAGGTCAGACACAACGGCCATTGTACGTATCCTTATATACATACATTTGTACCTGCACAAGTGTTCCACGTGGAACACTCTACGTACAATGAGAGGTGGGCGAGGCGGCATGAGCTGACGGCTGACAGCTGAGAGCTGCCCTACTTCCCCGCCAGCTTCTTCGCAATCTCTTCTACGATCTTCGGGCGAAGATCGGCCATTATCCTGTCCACGATGCTGGCAATCGTGCTGGCGTCCGGTACCGACGCCGCCGGAGACGAAGTCGCAGAGCCCTGTGCGGTCGCTGCGGCTGCCAAGGCCTTCGGAGCCTCTTCGGCTGCGTCTTCTGCGGCTCCAGTTGCCTGTTTCGTCGCGTCTAACACGTCACTGTTGGCGGCAGCGCTGGTGGGCGCGGTGCGGATCTGATGCCACTTCGATTTCCCCGATTTCGCTTTCACGGCCTTGCCCATGGCTTCCCGACCCCCAACATCTGAACTCGAATCCTGATTCTCTTCCGCCGTCACAGGCGTCGCCACGGCAGTCCCCGTCCCGCTGACGGGCTCCCTATTCTGTTCCCCCGTAACCTCGATCTCGTCCTTACAAACCGCATCCGCGAAGGTCGCCGCCGCGACTTCTTCCTCAGGCGCTTCCTCCGCAACTTTCGCCGGAGAATCTTCCCGCTCCGCTTCGCTCTTCTCCGCTTCGACCTTCTCTTGCTCGATCTTTGGTGCGATCTCCGCTGCGATCTCTGGTTCGATCTCTGGTTCGATCTTTGACTCGATCTCTGCTGCGATCTTTGCTTCGATCTCTGTTGCGATCTTCTCTGCTGCGCTCCCGTCCACCAAAGAACTCGCAGCGTTCGAAGCCGCCGTCATCACTTCTCCCGGTGCTTCCACGGCCGGCATTTCCGCGGCTGTGGTCTCCGTCTCCGAACCAGGCTCGGATGAACGGCGCTCGGCCCCTCGTTCTGCCCAACTGGTCGAAGTAGCCGCCAACCCTGCTTCCGCCAGTCTGTTCTCAACCGCAGCCGCAATCGCTGAAACGCTGGGAATCCGTACCGGTTCAATTTCTCCGCCGGGCGCCGCGGCGGGTATTGTCGCGGGCATTGTCGCGGGCTGGGTCGCGGGCATGGTGCCGAAAGTGCGGAACATCTCCGCTTCCAGCGAAATCGCCGCTTCCTCCGGACTCAACACCACCGGCTCCGCTACCCATCTCGGACCGGATGCCGCAATCTGTGCCGCTTCTTCCGCCAGCAACTGGCCGGCTGCCATCAGAGTTCCGTGCGACGGAGCCGTCGAGACATCCGCGTAACCTGCAGCGGGTGTTAGCCAGCGCAACGCTTCGGCCAGTTCCGCATCGCTCGGCAGCGGCTCTTCCACCTCCGCCGTCTCCGGCACGCTCGCCGCAACCGGGACGGGTGGCTCAATCTTCTGCGACTGCAACTCTTCGGCCTTCAACTCTTCGGCCTTCAACTCTTCGGCCTTCAACTCTTCGCCCATCAACTCTTGGGCCTTCGATTCTTCGGGCTGGGATTCCAGGCCCTTCGCATCGTCTGCTTCCGCCAGCGTGCTCGCCGGGGCCGCCTCGCAATTGGCGACGGCTTCGGCCGGCTGCGCTTCAATCTTTTGTTCGCCCTTGTCTTCTGCCGCCTTTTCTTCCGCGGCCTGCCCCATCGCGCTCGCAGCCGACGCGAACATCGGCTCGTCGGTCTGGTCCACGGGCGCGGGCTCCTCCGCAAGCAGGGCGACATTCACCGCGACCGGGGCCACCCCAGCCGCCGTTTCCGGATCCTGGCTTTCGGCAATTGCCGCAGCGCCTTCGCTCGCCGGTTCCAGGTGCTCGACCGGAATTTCAGCTTCACTCTTTCCTTCGACCTTTCCTTCGGCCTTTTCTTCCAAGCCTGACGCCGGGGGCTCAGCGGCTGCCTCCGCGGCCGCCACGACCGGCGCCGGATTTTCAACTTCTTCCTTCGATTCCGCCGCAGCAGAAGCATCTTCCACTTCAGTCTTTGCCGCCACCACCGCATCCAACGGAGCCTCAACCGGGCCCATCTTTTCCGCCAACTGTTCCGCCAGCGGCGCAATATTCTCAGCCTCCGGGATCGGTCCATCGAGCTTCGCGGCCAACGCACTCAGTGCGTCCAACTCATCCGCCGTGATGTCGCGCGGAATATCCGGAACCAGCCCTGGCTCCTGTCCCGGCGGCGGCGGCGCCTTCACCGTGAACGCCGCGCTCGCGCCCGTCTTTCCCTTCCCCTTCCGGAAATCCCGGAAGGTTGCTCCCGCCGTTACATCTTCTGGTTCTGGTTCTTCTTTCTTGTTCTTCGACGGAAAACCCAGCCGGCTCTTCCATCCCGTATCGGCCATCGTGTTTCTTTCCGTTTTCCTGCCGCCATCCTCGCCGCCGAACCTCTCCATGCCTGAAACCGACGTGCTAAAGCGCCCGCCTTCGGATGCCTGCGGCACCATGCGGTCTTCGAGTCGCGTGATCGCGGTCAGCAACTCGCTGGCTTCAAATGGCTTCACGATATGAGCGTCGGCCTTGACCCGGCGCGCTTCATCCGCCTTGAAAGGTTCCAGTTTGCCCACCGTCAGCAGCACGGGAATGTGCGCCGTCTCGGCCGAATCCTTCAGCCGCTGGCAGACTTCCAGCCCGCTGTAGCCAGGCATGTACACATCGAGCACGATCAAATCGGGCTTGAGTTCGGTGATTTTCTTCAGGGCGGCAGATCCGTTATTGACCGTGACCACGTCATACCCGGCATCGGCCAGGATTTTTCGCCCCATGTTCTGGGCTGTCACACTATCATCGGCAAGCAGTATTTTCCGCGCCAAGCGTCATCCTTTGCAAAAAAAGGAGAGATAACGCGAAACTATCCTGTCCCTTAGCCTAAGTCAACGATTCCCGCACGGGTAATAGGTTACGACCGTTCCTAGTCTGTTGGGGAGGGGTGGAAGAGGTCAGAGCTAAGAGGTCAGATTGAGGAACTGAGACGCAAGACTTGAAGCGTTGAAGGGCGGATTGCAGAAGTCAGCTGACAAAACCGGTAGTAACCTCTGTAATCTGCCCTCTTAACTCTGATTAACTCTGACCTCTCTAGAACGGGTTCAGCTTCTTCAATCCCCTCTTCTTTTTCTTCTTGCTTGAGGAAATATCCGCCATCTCTTCGGTTTTCGTCGTCGTACTCGAAGAAGCAGCGCTCGCTGCTCCACTACCACTGTCCATTTGATTGCTCTGCTGTAGTGGGGGAAGCGTGTTCTGATCGGGCTCAACGTTCGGCTTCAGTTCATTCGGATCCGCCACAGTTGGCTTCAACTCGGCTGCCGCAACCGGAGCCGGAGCGGCTCGCCGCTACTGCTGCGAGCAGGCGAACGCGGCGTCTCCTGATTGCGGCGGCACAGTCCCGTTCACCGTCTCCACCTTCAGCTTGCTGTCCCCGCCTCCCACCGAACCGGCAAGCTCTTTCACCACGCCCGTTGCCGTCACCGGCTCCGGATCCACCATCGTCGGCTCGCCCACGTGTGCGGCCCTGGACACGTCCGGAAACTTCTCGAAGGTCCCCAGCCCCTTCGACAGCATGCCCGCCTGTTGTCGGCTCGCCTCTTCCTTCTTGCTCTGCTCGAGCGCCGCCCGGGTCGGCCGCGGTACCGGTTGATGCAGCGCCTCCAGCCGCGCCTTGGCATCCACCGCCCGGTCCATTGCCGGATAGCGCTTGATGATCCTCCCGTACGCCTCCGCCGCACCCTTCGTCAGTTCCTCGATCATCCTGGTCTTGGCCACTTCGTTCAAGCGCGGATTCTTCCGCACCACATTGATTTCGCCTTCGTACGATTGCCCCAGTAGATACAGCGCCTCGTCCGCACCGCTATATAACGGATAGCGGTCCACCAGCGTTTTCAGCCGCGCAATCGCCGCCGGATACGCCAGCCGCAGATAATAGAAGTGTCCGATCTCGAACTCCCGTTCCCCCAGCACTTCCTGCACTTCCCGCAACCGCTGTTTCGCCTGCGGCACCAGTTTGCTGTCCGGATACTCCATGATCAGCGCCCGGTATTCCTCCTCCGCCCGCATGGCGTGCGTGTAGTCGCGGTCCGGCTTTTTCCATCTCCTGATAGTGGATGTTCGCCACCTTCAGTTGCGCCTCGGCCGCCTCCGGCATATTGGGAAAGAACGTCCGGAAATCCTTGTATTGGATCTCGGCCTGCTGCAACGCCGTCGTGCCGCCCTCGGCGTACCACGAATCCGCCACCGCCAGCTTCGCCCGCGCGACAAACTCCGAATCCGGATAGGTGTTGATCAGCGTCTGCAGCGTCATCCGCGCCACGTCGAAGCGGTTGTGCTTCATGGCGTCCATGGCCCGGTCAAACAGCACCTTGTCGGGCTGTTTCGACCCGACGTTGGCCAGCGGATTCACCGCTTTCTTGTTCGTGCACGCCACCGTCAACGCCAACAGCAACGCAAGAAGTACGAAAATAGAATTACGACGCATAGAAGACCTCAAGACCTTTTCACCACGGAGGCACAGAGAACAATTTGTAATTGGCAATTTGAAATTGGTAATTGGAAAGCCAATTCTGGCCATCGCCGTTTAGGATTCTCAATTACAAATTACAAATTACCAAATTACAAATTCCCCTACACTCGCTGCAAACTCGCGCTCCGCGCCGCTTCCAGCAGCGCCTGCGCGTTCGCCTTGGCATCGCCCTTGCCGAACACCGCATTCCCGCCACCAGAATCTCCGCCCCGGCGCGCACCACCTCCGCCACCGTGTCCATCCCAACGCCGCCATCTACTTCGATGCGGTATTGGTAGCCTCGCGCCGCGCGAATCTCCGCCAACTTCCTCATTTTGTGCAGCGTCCCCGGGATAAACTTCTGCCCCCCAAACCCCGGATTCACGCTCATCACCAGGACATAATCCACCATGTCGAGCACTTCGCCGAGCGTCTCCACCGGCGTCGCCGGATTGATCACCACTCCCGCCAGGCATTTATGCTGCTTGATAAGGTGCAGCGTCCGGTTCAAATGCCGGCACGCCTCCTGATGCACCGAAATCCAGTCCGCTCCCGCTTCCGCAAATTCCGCAATGTACTGGTCGGGGTTTTCAATCATCAGATGGCAGTCCAGCGGAAGCCGAGTTGCCCGGCGCAAGGATTTCACCACCGGCGGCCCGATCGTTAGATTAGGCACAAAATGCCCATCCATGACGTCGACGTGGATCACGCTGCCGCCGCCCGCTGTCGCGAGCTCCACCTGGTCCGCCAAGTGGGCGAAATCCGCCGAGAGTATCGAGGGTGCAAGTTCGATCAAAGTAGGGTCCAGGGTGTAGGGTCAGAAGCTGTAGAAATTCTAGCACGCCGCGCGGCGCCATCCCCGCCCACGTAGGGGCGGACGCATTCGTCCGCCCCCGCCGAGCGAAGCTCGCAGCAAACTTACTCTGTCATCCTGAGCGGAGCAGAACGATTCGCGAAGCAGAACTCGTTCCGAACGGAGTCAGAAGAGCCTGCCAATCTGAGCCTGCCGAATCGGGACCCCTACACCCCTAAAACCGATCTGCCCCAGCCAGCGCCTTTCGCACCTTCTCGACTTCCTCCGCCATCGCGTACTTCAGCTTCTCAATCCCCTCGCCGGTCACCGCCGAAATCGGATAAAGCTTCAGCTTCCGCCGCGTAGCCCACTGCTTCAACTTCTTGAGCTTCTCCGGATTGGCCACGTCGATCTTCGACGCGACCATCAAAGTGGGCTTCTTTTCCAGCTCCGCTCCGAAACTCGCCAGCTCGCCCCGGATCACCTCGACGTCTTTCACCACGTCGGCCCGCCCGCTGCTGTCGGAGACATCCACCATATGCACCAGCAAACGCGTGCGCTCGATGTGCCGCAGGAATTGTGTGCCGAGGCCCGATCCGGCGTGCGCGCCTTCGATCAAGCCCGGAATGTCGGCGACCACGAAACTCTCTTCTTTTCCCTTCTCGCCCGCCAGCACAACGCCCAGGTTCGGCTCAAGCGTCGTAAAAGGATAATCCGCCATCTTCGGCCGCGCCGCCGAGATGCGCGAGATCAACGTCGACTTGCCCACATTTGGATATCCCACCAGTCCAACATCGGCGAGCAGCTTCAACTCCAGCCGGAAGTTGCGTTCCTCGCCCGGACGTCCCTCTTCGTGCTCGCGCGGCGCCTGGTGGGTCGAAGTGGCAAACTGCGCGTTGCCGCGTCCGCCGCGTCCGCCGCGCGCGATCACGACGCGTTCATCGGCGCGCGAAAAATCGTAAACCTTCTCGCCCGTGTCCTCGTCGTAAACGATCGTGCCCACCGGCACCTTCAGCACGATCCCTTCCCCGTCGCGGCCAGTTTTCTTCGCGCCTTCGCCGTGCCGTCCGCGCTGGGCCTTGTATTCCGGATTGAAACGGAAATGCACCAGCGTATTGTGGCGCTCGCTCGATTCCATCCAGATGTCGCCGCCCCGGCCGCCGTCGCCGCCCGAAGGCCCGCCCCGCGGAATAAATTTCTCCCGCCGGAACGCCATGCAGCCGTTGCCGCCGTCCCCAGCCTTAACTCGAATCTTGGCTTCATCGATGAACATGCTGGCCTAGCAAAAAATCACGTAGGGGCGGACGCCCTCGTCCGCCCAGCGGAGCGAAGCTCCGCAGTTTTGCTGCAACGAAAAAGCCTCGACTCAAAGCCGAGGCCCAATGCCGCAGCCCCTAAAGGGGCATTTAATTTCGACAAACGGCATCGCTGAAACGATGCCCTGATACGAAACTGATACCAAGCGACGGCGAGCTACCAACCCAAGCTTTGCTGCAGCACCAAGCTTTGCTGCACCAAGGTTCGCTGCAGCGCACTAGAGTCCGTGCCCTACTTCGCTTCGATCGCCTCGGGCTCGACCATCACAAACTTCCCCATCGATCCCTTATCCATGAACTTGATCCGCCCCGTGATCTTGGCGAAGAGAGTGTCGTCCTTGCCGCGGCCAACGTTCAGCCCGGGCTTCACCCGCGTCCCCCGCTGCCGCACGATGATCGTGCCGCCGGGCACCAGTTGTCCGCCGAAAGCCTTAAACCCAAGCCGCTGCGCGTTCGAGTCGCGCCCGTTTCGTGAAGTGCCTTGTCCTTTTTTATGCGCCATAAAATCAGTTCCCGGTTCCCAGTGGCCAGTTGCCAGTTAATTCAAAACCAAAATTGTCATCCTGAGCGGAGCCAAGCCAAGAGCGAAGCGCTTGGCTCGGCGGAGTCGAAGGATCCCCTGCTCCCCTGACGCGAAGCCGGGAATTCTTGCGATGAATCGCACTGCTACTTCTTTTTCCGCTTTCGCCACTTTCTTCGCCGCCGACTTCCTGTGCGCATGCGCCGCCGGCTTCGCCGCCTTTTTCCCCGGCCGCTTCGAAGTCTTCACCTCTTCGCCGCCCTCGGCCGCCGGCTTCACCTTCTTCTCTTTTTTCGGAAGCTCGGGCGCTTTGAACGACTGCCCATCAAAAGCAATCTCGGTGATGCGGACCGCGGTATAGTCCTGCCGGTGTCCACGCAGCTTCTTGTATTGCTTCTTGCGCTTGTAGTGGAAGACCAGGATCTTGTCGCCGCGTCCCTGTTCAACGACCTCGCCGGTTACCAGCGCCCCCGCTCCCGCCGGCACCACGCTGCCCGCCTCGGCGGAAACCGCCAGCACGTCGCCGAACTCGACCTTTCCGTCCTTGTCTTCTTGTGTTTCCACCCGGATCACATCGCCCGGGGCCACCCGATACTGCTTTCCACCTGCGCGGATCACCGCGTACATAGACACTCCTTAATAACTCACGTAGGGGCAGGTGCCCTCACCTGCCCACCGAGCGAAGCTCGGCAGACAATCTTGTGCTTGCTGTTTTCCCGCTGCGGCTTCTGACCGGAAACGCGGCGCGGCCCCAGAACGGGTCCGCAAGTACAGGCAAACTTATCCAGTCTATCGTGCGCCGTGGAAATCGGTCAAACGGGCTCGGCGAGGAGTGGTGGGCTGTTTTGAGAATCAGCTCCCAAATTTCCCGATGATGATACCAATGATAGTTCCGCCAACAGCTCCCATGATGATGATTGGCGCATAGGCCTTGGTGATGAGGGCGTCGGGTATGCTCAGCAGCAGACCGAAACAGAGGCCGGCCACCCAGCCCGGCCAAGGCAACCGCGCCGAGCCTATCACGAAACCAATCCCAAACCGCGCAATGAAAGCCGCTGTAATTGCGGCTCTTTTATCAGGGAAGTTCATCGGCAACATGATTGCGATGTCGATAACCCCGAACACCAAACCACAGATGACGCCGAGCAGAACTCTGGACATGACTCTTCCTTTATGCGGATGCTGATGCGGCCGTTTCTAGTAAACCAAACAAATTCTTCCAGTGTCCACACATGATCTGCAAGACCAGCTTCCATTGCAGGAGTGACGCGCAGGATTTGGTGGACGGCAGGAATTGTAATAGGCGTGGTAGATCGCAACCATGTTGCTGTGATTCTCACAAAACAGGCCCTCCTCGGCGATGGGTAGTGGCTGAATTAAGCCACTACCCGGCGATGCGCTCGCTTGACACTGCGCTGAAACAGGTGTGAAAATTGTCCGGTCTTCAAAGGCCGGTGCCGAACCTTCCCTGTGGCACTCGGACCCGGAAGCTCTCGTCGAAGAAACTGCGAGCGATTGCAGGCTGGGAATTTCCGTGGCCGCGCATCTTCCCTGCTGGTAGATTTAGAGCTTCACATCTCACAGGAGTGGCTATGAATTCGAGCAACCGAAGAAAGAACGTCCTGCTTTTATGGTCCGTATTGTTGGTTCTTCTCGCAGTAACCGCAGTGGCTTCGGCTCAAAAGGACAAGAAGAGTGCGCCTGCTCCCCACGCAGCTCCGAGCAAGCCGGCGGCCGCGCCCCACGCCGCCCCGGCGCAGCATGCAGGCGGTGGTGCCAAACCCAGCGGCGCAGGCGGTGGTGCCAAACCCGGCGGCGCGACCACTCACGCACCCGGCGGCGCGACCGCTCACGCACCCGGCGGCGCGAGCACCAACAGAGGTGGCACAGCGGGCACGAATAGACCTGGTACCGCAGGCACCGCCAACCGCGGAGCCGCCGGCGCGAACACCAACCGGGGTGGCGCAGCGGGCGCGAATAAAACTGGCGCGGCAGGCGCGACCAACCGCGGAACGGCCGGAGCGAATGCCAACAGAGGCGGTCCAGCGGGCGGCAACAAAGGCGGTCCAGCGGGCGGCGCCAACAAAGGATCTGCAGCCAACGCCAGCAGAGGCACGGCCAGCCACACTCCTCCGGGCAAGAACGTTTCTCTGAAGGGTGGAGGAAAGGCGAGCATCCGTCCCAATGGCAAGGTTCGTTCGATCGATCGCGGCGGCATGCACATCGAGCATGGGGTCCACGGCGGGCGCACGGTTGTGGGCGAACATAACGGAGCGCGCGTCGTGAACACGGGACGGCACGGCGGATACGTGCAGCGCAGTTACGTCAACCGCGGCGGCCACTCCTATTATTCGCGCACCTACTATGACCACGGCCACTACCGGAGCGGCGTGTATCGCGGCTACTACTACGGCGGCCGTAACTACTACGGCTACTATCCTGGATCCTTCTACAATCCCGGCTTTTACGGGTGGGCCTATAACCCGTGGGCGGCACCCGTTGTCTGGGGCGTAGGGGCGTGGGGTTGGGGAGGAGCTCCGTGGTTTGGCTTCTACGGCGGGTGGTTCACGCCTTATCCCGTCTATGCTTCGCCGGCGTTCTGGCTGACGGATTACCTGATTGCGGCGAACTTGCAGGCGGCCTATGCGGCCCAGGCGGACGCAGGTGCGGACGCCGATGCCGGCGACGGAGGCGGCGGTGGAGGTGGTCCTGCTCCGGCCGCGGCCTCGGGCCAGGTGGCACTGACTCCGGAAGTCAAGCAGGCCATCGCCGATGAAGTGAAGGCGCAGTTGGCCGTGCAGCAGGCACAAGCGGCGCAGAGTGGCGCGTCCGCCGCTCCAGCCGGTCAAGCTCCAGCACCGGCGAATGCCAGCAACGAAGTTCCGCCGGCGCTGGATCCGGCAAGACGCACCTTTGTGGTGGCCAGCGATCTCACCCTGGTGGCAAACGGGCAGGAATGTGCGCTGACCGCGGGTGACGTAATCACGCGGCTCACCGACACTCCCGATGCCGACAATATGGTGAATGCCAGCGTCTCGGCGAGCAAGAAGTCGGAATGCGCGCCCGGACAAACTGTAGCCGTTAAAGTGGACGACTTGCAGGAGATGCAAAACCACTTCGCGGAACAACTCAATACCGGCTTGGGCGAACTGGCGAAGAAGCAAGGTACGGGAGGCATTCCGAAAGCGCCAGATACAGGCACGAAGCCGTCGGATGTACCGCCTCCACCGGCGGATACCACTGCGGAAAAAACTCTGCAAGACCAACAGCAGGCGGCCGACCAGACCGACACGCAGGTCAAGCAGGAAGCCGCGGGATCTTCCGGCGGCCTGTAGAACGGACGCTCGTAAGACGGCGGTTTCACCGATCATCGATTCATCAAGCAGAGGCAGCGTCGGATGACGCTCCCTCTGCAATCGAGTGGCGAGACATTCCCCGCCACTCTGCGCTCGCTGTTCCGCGCACCCCTTGTTCCGGGCACCGCTCGGAGTCGAACTTTGGGAAAAGCTGAACCGGAGGGTTTTACGATGTCGCAGAAATTCCACGCACTGATTCCAGGGATTGTGCTTCTGGCTGCCACCATCTTTCCGATGTCGCTAGCCAATGCGCAGGCGGTTACTCTACAGGAGCAACTGTCCGCGCAATACAAGCTGGTGAAGATGGGGTCGGACACAAGCGGACCTTCGGTGGTGGAGGCGGGTACGCTCCTGGCCATCCAGAAGGGCGGAATCCTCGGTGTGCCTTACTCCGACAAAACCGTTCTCGCCACCAAGTATGAAAACGGAACGGTTCATACTCCCAGCGGCTTGATGGTGCAAGGGCGAAAGGCCCTCTTCGGACGTTTTTCGCAAACGCAGTCAGAGGGGCAGACTACGCACTTGTTTGCCAAGGGAGACAAGGTATATCCCACGAAGATCGACGTCAATCTCGCCAAAGACAACGTCACTTTGAGCATCGTTGCTTGCGACACCTGTAACAAAACCGATCCTCCGACCTACAACAAGGCGCAAGTGAGCTTCCAGTTCGCCGCCGGCACTCTGGCAAACGCAAGCGCGGGTCAGGTGGAAGACGTCATAGGGCAGCTTCTATCGATCAGCAGTGACGATGCGCAGCAGGGCGGCGGCCAGGGTGGAAACGATCAGCAAAGCGGCGACCAAGGTGCAGCCCAAGCACAAGCGCAGCAACAAGCGCCCCCGCCCGAGCCTCAGCAGATAGAAAAAGGCCAAACGCCCGATCAAGTGAAAGCCGCGCTCGGGAACCCGGACAAGATCGTCAATCTTGGTACCAAACAGATCTATGTCTACAAGGACCTGAAGGTCACGTTTATAAACGGCAAAGTTTCCGACGTGCAGTGAGCGGTGCGGTGAACGGTTAGTTTAGAAACCTTCCATGAATTGTCATCCCGAGCGCAGCGAAGGATCTGTAGTTCGCCGCAAGATGCAGATCCCTCGCTCCGCTCGGGATGACAATTCACAAAGGTTGTTAGCAGGCTTAGAGTATCTTCTTCCCAAACGCCGAGAGCGCCAGCTCGACGGCTAAATCGGCGGTCTGGTTGTGCTCGTCGATGACCGGATTCACTTCCACGATTTCGAAGCTCAACATGCGCCCGTGGTCGGCGATGATTTCCATGGCGAGATGCGCTTCGCGATAAGTGGCGCCGCCCCACACCGGAGTGCCGACGCCGGGCGCGTCTTCGGGATCGATCCAATCCATGTCGAGCGAGACGTGATAGCCGGCAGTGCCGCGTCCGGCCATGCGGAGCGCTTCCTCCATCACCGCGCGCATGCCCCGTTCGTCGATGTCGCGCATGGTAAAGACTTCGACTCCGGATTTGCGGATGTTTTCCTTTTCAAAGTTGTCGACGTCGCGGATGCCGACGAGCACGCAATTTTCCGGCCGCACTTTGGGAGAGAAGTCGTAGATCTTGCCCAGCTCGACGGGAGGAAGGCCCATGAGCGCGGCGAGCGGCATGCCGTGGACGTTGCCGCTCGGCGAAGAGTCGGGCGTGTTCATGTCGGTGTGAGCGTCGATCCAGAGCAGTCCGATTTTCTGGTTCTTGCGGCGGTAGAACTCGGCCACGCCTGACACCGTGCCCGCTGCGACCGAGTGATCGCCGCCGAGGACGAGAGGAACCTTGCCGGCTTCGAGCGTCTTCAATACCAGGTCGGCGCTCTTGGTGCAGGTGGCGGTGATTTCCTTGAGGTATTTGGAATTGGCGGCGCCTACTTTTTTCTGCTCGGGAATGGCGACGGCAATGTTGCCGGCATCTTCGACAATGTGGCCGATGGCTTCGAGGCGGGCGTCGAGTCCGGCAACGCGAACGGCGGAAGGCCCCATGTCAACCCCGCGCCGGGATTGGCCAAGGTCAAGAGGCACGCCGATCACGCGAATCTGCCGCGGCGTGATGCTGCTGTAGGTCGTGCTGCGTTGAGCCATATGCTCCTATTCACCGCCGAGACGCCGAGTGCGCCGAGAAAACCTTTTTCTTAATTTATTCGGTTTGGGGCGCTTGTCTTTTCGACCACTCGGCGTCTGGGAATTCATTCACTATTCTTTTCAACCCGTTCTTTAGAACAGGGACGTGGAAGTTCATCAGGAGACCAATTCTTTTCTTAGTGAGCCTCAAATACGATAACATTGGGCATCGTGAATTGGAAGTAACTTTTCGATTGCTTTGATTTCGACGATGATTTCATCTTCCACGACCATGTCAAGACGATAGCCGCAATCGAGTTTTACTTGTTTGTAGACGACTGGCAATGGCTTTTGCTCTTCCACTTTCAGGCCAAGCTGCTTCAGTTCAAAAGCCAGACATGATTGATAGGCAGATTCCAGCAAGCCCGGTCCGAGATGTCGATGAACCTCGATGGCAGCGCCGATGATGCGGTGTGAAATCTCATCAAGCCTGTCGTCTCTCGCATACCCTTCTGCATTTCTCGGCGCCCTCTGCGTCTCGGCGGTGAAAATCTACGGGTACAGCCGATGCAGCATGCGCGGGAAGGGAATCGTCTCGCGCACGTGCTCCAAGCCGCAGATCCAGGCGACGGCGCGCTCGATGCCCATGCCGAAGCCGGAGTGGGGAACGCTGCCGTATTTGCGGAGATCGAGATACCACTTGAAAGCTTCTTCCGGCAGATTGTGCTCGTGAATGCGCTGCAGGAGCAGGTCGTGCGAGGCCATGCGCTGCGATCCGCCGATGATTTCGCCGTAGCCTTCGGGGGCCAGCACGTCCACGCAGAGAGCAAGTTCGGGGCGCTGGGGATCGGGCTCCATGTAGAACGCTTTCACGCTGGCCGGATAGCGATGGACCATGACGGGCCGGTCGTAGAGCGACGAGAGATAGGTTTCGTCGGGCGAGCCGAGGTCTCCGCCCCATTCGAATTTGTTTTCCAGCTCGCCCTGCGCGTGGCCTTCCTGCAATTTCTTGACGGCTTCGTCGTAGGTGATGCGCGGGAAGGGCGCCTCGATTTTCTCGAGCTTCGCAATGTCGCGGCCGATGGTTTGCAGGTCGACGCGGCGGCGTTCGAGACATCGTTTGACCAAAAAAGTCAGCAAGCCTTCGGCAAGTTCCATCAGGTCGTCGAGTGTGCCGTAGGCGACTTCCGGTTCGACCATCCAGAATTCGGTCAAGTGGCGGCGCGTTTTCGATTTCTCCGCGCGGAAGGTTGGACCGAACGAATAGACCTTGCCGAGCGCCATGGCGGTGGCTTCGATGTAGAGCTGGCCAGACTGCGTGAGGTAGGCCTGCTCTTCGAAGTAATCCACGGGGAAGAGCGTAGAGGTTCCTTCGCAGGCGGCGGGCGTGATGATGGGCGGGTCGGTGAGGGTGAATCCGTTGCTATCGAAGAAATCTCGCGCCGCGCGAATGATTTCGGCGCGCACGCGCAGGATGGCGGCTTGGCGCTGCGAGCGCAGCCAAAGATGGCGGTGCTCCATTAAGAAATCGACGCCGTGTTCTTTGGGAGTGATGGGGTAGGGATCGGTTTCTGGGACGCGCTGCACGACTTGGACGTTCGCGACGTCGAGTTCATAGCCGCCGGGGGCGCGCTTATCGGCGCGCACTTTTCCTTCGACGATGACGCTCGATTCCTGGGTGAGGCCTTTGATGGTGTCGAAGACTTCGGGCGGGACAGCGTTTTTCGGCACTACACCCTGAATGATGCCGGAGCCGTCGCGAAATTGGGGAAAGAGGAGCTTGCCGCTTTCGCGGAGATTGTAGAGCCATCCCCGGATGGTGACGGACTGGCCTTCGTGGCCGCCGATTTGTGCGATGGTGCTGATGGGTGCGGGCATAAGAAAAGTTTTAAAGAGCAGAAGGCATTGCGGCAATTCAGGCAGCCCCAGAAAGCCTAGGGAATCAACCCGATCATAGCTGCCTTCTGTCGTTTTCAGCGCACGACGACTCTGCGATTCCCTGCCGCAGATCCGCGGTGCTTTGTTTTGGCATCCGGATCAACGACAAAAATATACCCTTCCGGTATAGGCACCTCTCCGGAACGCCAGTTGCTGAAGTGACGTACCGGCTCTTCCAATGAATGGGGATGGGTCGTAAGCATTCTCTCGACAAATAGCTCAGTTCTCGACATCGGTTCAATTCGGTCGATTGCGGACAAAACATTCTTGTCCAAGTACCGGCTCAAATTGGAGGACAGATAACTCACGGTCGCCCGCGGGCCGGAAGAATCGACCCAGGGAGCGCTAACGATCAGCGTCCACCGATCCCTAACTTCCGGAAGCGTCTGCGCGAGCATGGCAAGATACAAACTGCCTTTTTCCGTAGCAATTTCTCTAAGGAAGTTTCTAACTTTCTCCCTCGCCTCGGCTGTCAGCACCGTTTTATAAGCCATGTCAATACTCCGTTCGGTTTATCCTTAATACTGGCAAGAATGTCGGCCGCTTTCTTCTGCCCGGACGTTCCTGCGGCGGCATAACGCTGCTCGGGAGCCCAGCTTGTTGCCGTGGACCAGTTGTCGAACAGCGCCTTGTTTTTGGTAATCGTTATCTCGCCCTCCAAACCTGCCAGCAGCTTTAGGATCGCGAAGTCGTGTGTTTTGAAGATCTTTTCATGCTTGCCGACCGCGGGATACTCTGACAGTTTTAAGAACTTGCAAATTCGAGCCTTTAGCGCGCATTCAACAACGTATCCGCACAGGTAGACGCACCCATCATAGAAGCCATGTTGGTACAGAGAATCCGCCTCTCTGAGCCGCAACCTGGCGAGTTTCTTCAGGTCATTCCCTGTGAGAGACGCCTTCTGCATCATAGAATGCCTTCGTGGCCGCCGATCTGTGCGATGGTGCTGACGGGTGCGGGCATAAGAATTTTTCCGCCGAGCGCGGATTTTTGCGGCACGCGAGCCTACAGCGCCCCAAAGAACTTCCGCATGCGCTCCAGGCCACGGCTGAGTTCCGCCATCGAGGTGGCATAGGAGACGCGGATGTTTTCCTTCGAGCCGAAGCCTTCTCCGGGAACGGTGGCGACGTGAACCTCGCGCAGAAGTTTGCCGGCAATCTCAGAGGCCGAGTTTATCCCGCTACGCCCGAAAAATGCCGAAACATTGGGGTAAGCATAAAACGCGCCTTCCGGCAGCGTGCATTTCACACCCGGTATGGAGCGCAGTCCTTTCACCACGTGATCGCGCAGCTTGATGTACTCCGCCCGCATGTCTTCCACGCATTGCTGTGGGCCTTTGAGCGCTACCACCGCCGCTTTCTGCACGATCGAGGTCGGATTCGAAGTGGACTGGCTCTGCAGTTTCTGCACCGCGGTGATGATGGCCGCCGGGCCCAGCGTGAATCCTAGACGCCAGCCGGTCATGGCGTAGGTCTTTGACAGCGATCCTACGACCAGGAAGCGGTCGCGGAACTCGCGCAACGAACCCACTGAGAAGCGCTTGCCGGTGTAGTTCAGATAGACGTAGCACTCATCGGAAATTACCCAGATCCCGCGCTGGTGGGCCAGCCGCACGACTTCGGTCATGTCTTCCGCGCTCATCACCGCTCCGGAAGGGTTGGAGGGGGAATTCAGAATGATGAGCTTGGTCTTCGGCGTCACCAGCTTCGCCACCATGTCGGCAGTGACGCGAAACCCCTGCGATTCGTCACTCTGCAGCAGCACGCAGTTGCCGCCGGCGTAGCGCACCATGTCCTTGAACGAGACCCAGTAGGGGACGGGAAGAATAACCTCGTCGCCATGATCGACGAGCACGGAAATGACGTTGAACAGCGCATGCTTGCCGCCCACCGAGGCAGCGGCTTCTTCACGCCGGTAATCCGAATCGAAGTCCACGGCATGACGGTGCACGATGGCGTCCTTCAGTTCGGTGGTGCCGCCGACGGCGGTGTACTTCGAAAAATTCGCCTGGATCGCGGCAATGGCGGCATCCTTGATGTGCTGCGGCGTGGAGAAGTGGGGCTCGCCGGCGCCGAAATCCACGACATCAATCCCCTGCTGGCGCAGCTTCTCGGCCTCCGCCACCACCACCAAGGTCGCGGAGGGCTCAATGCGATTGATGCGTTCCGTCAGGCGGACGGGATGAGTTACAGGGCTCATTACTAGGCTCATGTTTACTATGGTTAAGCTTTCTTTTTCCTGGATTTCTTCTTGCCCTCGGATGGCGTCTTGTCCTCGGACGGCTCGCTGTTCGCGAATTTGTGAGCCACGTCCATTTTCTCACGAAGCTTCTGCTCGACGAGTTCAGGCACCAGGCATTTAATGGATCCGCCGAGCTGCGCAACTTCGCGCACCAGACGCGAACTCAGGTACGAATATTGTTCCGCGGGCAACATGAACACCGTCTCCACATCGGGCTGGAGTTTGCGATTCATCAGCGCCATCTGGAGTTCATACTCGTAGTCGCTGATGGCGCGAATACCGCGCACAATGGCATGGGCCTCAACCCGCAACGCGTAGTCCACGGTGAGGCCGTCGAAGGTGTCGACCGAGACGTTGTCAAAGCCCGCGGTCATCGCCTCCAGCATCTTGCGCCGGTCGGCGACGCTGAACAGCGGATCTTTCTCGGGATTGCGAAGAATGGCGACCACCAGTTCGTCAAAGATCTTGCTGCCGCGCTCGATCAGGTCAAGATGTCCGTTGGTAGGAGGATCGAACGATCCGGGATAAATGGCTTTGATGCGCTTCACAGGGCCCTCGAATCGAAGAAACAAGATTGTATGCGGGGGAAGCGGGGATGGCAATCGGAGGGGGTGATCGGAGTGATGGAGAGCCGGGCGTCCCGCGCCCGGCAGAGGGCGAGACGCCCGTCTCTCGCCATCGACTAACAAGTTGCGCATCGAGGGCTACCGTCTGGCCGCCGGCACCTTCGCCGCTTCCGCCGCGCTCGGCATCGTCGTGACCCGTCCCTGCGTACCCGTAGCTTGCGCCGGAACCACGCCGGAGCCGGCGACGCCGCGGCCGCAATCAGTCCCAGCGCTTTGCGCACTTCGGCATCGAGCTTCGCCATCGTGTCTTTGTTTTCCTTCAGGAACGCGCGCGCGTTCTCGCGTCCCTGCCCGATGCGCTCGCCCTTGTAGCTGAACCACGAGCCCGACTTCTCCAGAATATTGTTGCGTCACCGCCAGATCGAGCAGATCGCCTTCGCGCGAAATGCCCTTCGCCATAAAGAATGTCGAACTCCGCCTCGCGAAACGGCGCCGCCACTTTGTTCTTCACGATCTTGACCCGCGTGCGCGAGCCCGTGACCACGTCTCCTTCCTTGATCGCCGCAATGCGCCGGATGTCAATCCGCACCGACGAATAAAACTTCAGCGCGCGTCCGCCCGTCGTGGTTTCCGGATTGCCGAACATCACGCCAATTTTTTCGCGAATCTGGTTGATGAAAATCAGGCAGGTGCGCGACTTGGCCACCGTCCCCGTCAGTTTGCGCAGCGCCTGCGACATCAGGCGCGCCTGCAGGCCCATGTGGCTGTCGCCCATCTCGCCGTCGAGTTCGGCCTTCGGCACGAGCGCCGCCACCGAGTCCACCACCAGCACGTCAATGGCGTTCGAGCGCACCAGCGCCTCCGTGATTTCCAGCGCCTGCTCGCCATAGTCGGGCTGCGAAACCAGCAGGTTGTCGACGTCCACGCCCAGCTTCTTGGCATACCCCGGATCGAGCGCATGCTCGGCATCGACGAACGCCGCCATGCCTCCGGCCTTCTGCGCCTCGGCGATCACCTGCAGCGCAATGGTCGTCTTGCCGGAAGATTCCGGGCCGAAGATTTCGACCACCCGCCCGCGCGGAACGCCGCCCACGCCCAGCGCGGCGTCGAACGAAATCGCGCCCGTCGAAATCACCGCGATCGGCACGATGGCTTCCTTCGACCCCAGCCGCATGATGGAACCTTTGCCAAACTGCTTTTCAATCTGTGCGAGTGCGAGATCGATTGCCTTGACCCGCTCGTTGTTACGCTCAATGTTGCGATCATTATTGCGATCGATTCGATCGTGTTGCGCTCTTCCGCTCGGCTACGCTCTTCGGCCATCATGGCTGCTCCTGATTTCTGAATCTGGAATCTGGGGGTATGATTTCTCCCGTAGCCTACACCCGCGGGCTGGAGCGATGAAGTGCTGGCTGTCACATCAGTTTTGGTCAGTTTAGCACGAAGCGAATAAAAGGCGAAGCGTTGAGTTGATGAACGAGGTTCGCGGCCCACCGCAGGCAAAGACCGCCGGTTCCTTGCTAGACTTCTGCTGCATGCGCAAAGACAAAGACAAGGATAAAGATAAAGACACCCACATTGGCACCCACTCCGAGCGAGACACAGCCATCGCCGGCCCGTCGCTCTATCTGGTCGCCACGCCCATCGGCAATCTCGAAGACATCACCCTGCGCGCCCTGCGCGTGCTCAAAGAAGTCGACCTGATCGCCTGCGAGGACACGCGGCAGACGCTGAAGCTCCTCAGCCATTACGGCATCAAGACGCGATTGGTCAGCTATCACGAGCACAACGAGATGACCAAAGCCGCCGAACTGGTCGTCGACCTCGAAGGCGGCGCCAAGATCGCTCTCGTCACCGACGCGGGCATGCCCGGCATCTCCGATCCCGGATTCCGCCTGATCGCGCTCGCCATCCGGCATCATGTGCCGGTGGTGCCGATTCCCGGAGCGTCGGCGTTTCTGGCGGCGCTGGTCGCCAGCGGCCTGCCCACCGATTCCTTCCGCTTCAGCGGCTTCCTCCCGGCCAAGTCAGGGCAGCGCCGCAAGCTGCTGGAGAGCGTGAAAGACTCTCCGCGCACGCAGGTGTTCTACGAAGCTCCCCACCGGCTGCTGGAGACGCTGGCCGATGTGGTCGAAGTTCTGGGAAACGACCGCCACGTAGTAGTAGCCCGCGAGGTGACCAAGATCCACGAAGAATTCCTCCGCGGGCGAGCCGCAGAAGTGCTGGAGCAACTCAAAGCCGCGAGGAGACGTCAAAGGCGAAATCACGCTGCTGATCGCGAAAGCCGAAGCAGGCGACACCTGCGGCAGCATCCGAACCGTAAGCGTTGCCCAGCGCGTGCGCGAAATCATGGCCAAAGAGAAGGCAGACGAAAAAGCCGCGCTGAAGAAAGTAGCGAAAGAGCGCGGCATGGGCAAGAGCGAAGCGTATCGGGAGTGGCAACGGGGAAAGTAGCAGCCAGGCCCACGTAGGCCCGGACGCATTCGTCCGGGCAGCCAAGCGCAGCGAGGCGAGTCCCCTTTTCCCGCCTGAAACCTCACATTTTGAATGTCAACGCGTCACCGACATGGCGCGGGCCATTCCTTTAATTCGACCAGGTTTCACGTCATCTTCTGTCGAGCTTCGCTCGACAGGGCGGACGAATGCGTCCGCCCCTACGTGTTGGAGATAGGACGCTTATGACGTATGACGTTTTACAGACGCAATCTGCCGCATTTGCAACGAGATGGCTAAGCGGCACTTCGTCACGTTTGTCACGAAATATCGATGGACACTGCCGGAATGGGCACGCGACATCGTGCTCGGATCAATTCGCCATGATGATGCCCGTCGATATAACTTGGACGTCGCCGTAGTCATGCCCGATCATGCCCACCTCGTCCTCACACCAGGAATCGATGAGCTGCGGCAGAGAGTGATGCCGCTGTTTGAAATTATGCAGGCGATCAAGGCAGCATCAGCACGCAAGATCAACCAACGGCTTGAGTGCCATGGAACGATATGGCAAGAAGAGTCGTTCGACCGCGTATTGCGATCAGCAGAAGACAATTACGCCAAAGTGATGTACGTCCTCGAAAACCCTGTTCGACGTGGACTCGTCAGCGACTGGCGGAAATATCGTGGATATGGCATCGTCCATTCCCGAACCCATATGAGCCCCCACGACCCACGTAGGCCCGGACGCATTCGTCCGGGCAGCCGAGCGCAGCGAGGCAAGGAGTAAACGGAGGCCAGTATGGATGGATGGGGCGGACGAATGCGTCCGCCCCTACGTGGTTTGTCTTGATCCCTCTACTTCCCCGCCAACTCCTTCTTCACCGCCTCGCTAACCACCTTCCCATCCACCCGCATCCCCGCCGCGGCAAAGCGCGCCATGGCGGCCTTCATCACCGTTCCCATATCTTTCATCGCGCGGAGCCGGCGTCATCTCGGCAATCGCCGCGCGGACTCCGGCCACGATTTCTTCTTCGCCGGCGGCCTTGGGCAGGTAGGTTTCGATCAGCTTGATTTCGGCGGCTTCTTTGTCGGCCATCTCCTGGCGTCCGCCCTTGGTGAACTGCTCGACCGAGTCCTTGCGCTGCTTGATCAGCGTGGAGAGCACTTGCTGCGATTCCTTGTCGTCAAGCGGCGCCATCTTGTCGATCTCGCGGTTCTTGAGCGCGGTCTTGACCATGCGCAGGGTGGAGAGGCGCTGCTCTTCGCGGGCCTTCATGGCCGCGACGATGTCTTTCTGGATCTGGTCGATGAGGGGCATGGGAGGATTATAGAACGCTGAGTACAGAGGTCGAGTAGAGTCAGAGGTCAGATTGCAGAGGTTAGAATACCCACGGCGAGCAACGGGTTTCACCTCTGCAATCTGACCTCTGACCTCTGACCTTTTGCTTTCCCGAACCACAAGCTTTCGAATATTCTGGTTCTCATGCTCAAGAAAAACAGGCTCTTCACTCCCGGACCGACGCCACTGCTGCCGCAAGCGCAGATGGCGATGGCTTCCTATGGCGCGCACCATCGCACGGCCGATTTCCGCGCTCTGTTCACGCGCGTTCTGGCCGACGTCAAGGAGTTCATCGGCACGCAAGAACGATGTGCTGGTGCTGACCTCGTCGGGCACGGGTTTCATGGAAGCCTCGGTCTCGAACCTGACTTCTCCCGGCGACCGCGTGCTGGTGTTGACCGCCGGCAAATTCGCCGAGCGCTGGACCGCGCTGGCCAAGGCGTTTGGCTGCGCCGTCGAGACCGTGACCGCTCCCTATGGCGAAACATTTTCGCTGGAGGAAGTGCGCCGCAAGCTGACGCCCGAGATCCGCTGCGTTTATATGCAGGCGACCGAAAGTTCCACCGGCGCGCGGCATGACGTCGAGGCGATTGCGAAGCTGGTCCGCGCTTTGCCGGACACCCTGCTGGTTGTCGACGCGATCACCGGGCTGGGCACAACGCGTCTCGACGTAGACGCCTGGGGAATCGACGTCATCATAGGCGGCTCGCAGAAGGCGCTGATGATCCCGCCCGGATTGGCCTATGGCGCCATCAGCGAGCGCGCGTGGCAACGCATGGAGACGGACGAAGTCTCCGCGCTATTACTTCGATCTGCGGAAGGAACGAAAAGCGGCGGCCAAGGCCGAGACAGCCTACTACGCCCGCGACCTCGCTCTTTGCCGGACTGGCCGCAGCGCTCGATTATGTGCGTCAAATGGGAGACGGGAACCTCGCCGCGGGACGCGATGCGCTGATAGCGAACGCGGAGTTGTGCGCGGCGATGACGCGCGCCGGCGTCGAAGCGCTGGGACTGAAATTATTCGCGCCGACTTCTCCAGCGGCCGCGCTGACGGCCGTAGCGGCGCCGGCCGGCGCCGATTCCACCGCCATTTGCAAACGCTTCCGCGAGCAGTTTGGCGCGGTCGTGGCCAACGGAAATGCGGAGTTGAAAGGACAGCTTTTCCGCATCGCTCACATTGGTTACTACGATTATCTGGACACGGTGGGAGTGCTGGCCGCGCTCGAACATGTAATCGCCGAAACCACGGGGAAGGAGGTCGAGTTTGGATGCGCAGTGCGCGCGGCGCAGGAAGTTTACGCGATGGTCAGGTAAGAGGTCAGAGGTCAGAGGTCAGATTGCAGAGGTTAAAATCCCATAGTGCGTCGACGCCGTGTGCGCACCTGGGATTTTAACCTCTGCAATCTGACCTCTTACCTCTGACCTTCCTAAGAGTCCAGCGCTTCCCGGCGCAATTTGCGGCTTTCGGCCAGCAGCGACATGGAGTGCATCAGGTTCTGCAGGGTGACGATTCCGACCAGTTGCTGCTCGTCGACCACCGGGATGATGCTGAGATTGCGGGCGGAGAGCTTGCGGAAGGCGGAGGCGAGCGACTCCTGCTTGGCGGCTACGTCGAAAATGCGGTTCATCACCGCCTGCACGTAGCCATTGCCTTCGGCGCGCAGCGCTTCGAGAATTTTTTGCCGCGAGACGACGCCCACCATATCGCTGCCGCGCACCACGGGAAAATCGTCCTGCAGTGTGTGCACGGCTTTCTCCAGCGCGTCTTCCAGCGTGTCGGCGGGCGAGAGGGTGGCGAAGTCGGTGAGCATGACTTCTTCCAGGCGGACGCTTTGCAGCACGGATTGAAATACCGCCGAGCGCTCTTCGAGTTGTGCGCCCACGAAGAGGAAGAATCCGATCATCACCAGCCACCAGTTGCTCATGAGCATTCCGACCATCATGAACATGATGGAGAAAACGTGGCCGATGCGGACGGCGCGCTGCGTGGCCTGGACCATGTCCACCCGGCGCGAAAAACAGAGCGCGCAAAACGCGCCCGCCGTCCATGGGATACGCCGGCAACAGGTTGAACAGGCCGAGGTAGAGATTCGACCAGACGATGCTCCGCAACAGGGCGCTCGAATGGAGCAGCGGCTTCGCGGTAAGCGAAATGCCGGGCATAGCCGCAAGCAAAATGAGCGCGGATAAGCCGGCGATGAAGAGATTCACCAGCGGTCCGGCAACCGCGATGCGGATGTCACGCTTCCAGCCGTTGATCGGGTCGGGAATGGCGTTCGCCTCGTCGAGAATGGTGATTCCGCCGATCGGCAGCAGGATGATGCCCTTCGCCGGAATGCCCGACCCGCGCGCCACCAGCGCGTGACCGAAGTTCGTGCAGCACCACGCTACCGAAAACGATGCCGACCAGAGCGAGCCCGCGCAGCGCGGCGCTGGCATCCTGGGTAGCGGCTTCGGTGCTCCAGACGAAGACCAGCAGAAAAAGAAATGTCAGATGAATGCGGATTTCGATTCCGAAGATACGTCCGAGCGGGATGGACCAACTGCGCATCGACATGCCTACCAGTATTCTATCTAGTTAGACACCGATTGACGCCGCGGAGTTGCGAAAAGGCAAATCGGAAGGGCTGGCTTGTTTCCCGAGTCAGCTTTACAGAGTGCTGAAAAACTCAAGTTTCGTATCAGGCCATCGCTTCAGCGATGCCGCAAGTTCTTTGGATTGAGATACCCCTTTAGGGGCTGTGCGCCGACAACCGAGTCTTTCGGCAATCTGCTTAGCCCCTGAGGTGAGACTGCGACGTGGAAAATACTTTTTCCGCAGCCTCCCAGGGTCTTCACAGGATGAGTTCTATGAGCCCGCTATGCGAGTGATTGCGGGACAATACCGGCGCCGGACGCTGCGGTCATTGCCGGGCCTCGAAATCCGTCCGACGGCGGATCGGCTGCGCGAGACGCTGTTCAACGTGCTGTGTGCAGGCAATCCGGCTGCGCTGGCCGAGTCGACGTGGCTCGATTTGTATGCGGGGACAGGCGCGGTGGGCATTGAGGCACTGAGCCGCGGCGCGCAGATGGTCTTTTTTGTCGAGTCGTCCAAAGCAGCGGCAGAACTGATTGCGGCAAACTTGAAGTCGTTGGGGATCGCGCAGGGATTCCGGATCGTGAAGGTCGACGCCGGGAAAGCCTTGCGGCAATTGGAAGTGGCGGGGCGCGTCGCCGATTTCGTATTTCTCGATCCGCCATACTCGATGCAGGACGAGTACGCAAAGACGCTGGCGGCTCTGGCGCAATCGAAATTGTTGGGCGAGCGGAGTGTGGCCATCGCGGAGCACGACAAAGGTTCGATCCGGGAGAGGTGTTTGGGGAATTGCGGCGCTATAGGAAGTTGGTGCAGGGAGACGCGGCGCTGAGCTTCTATCGGCGTCGGTGAGCTGCGGGCTTCGGGCCGCGAGCTTCGTCACTAAAATATCACGCCGTGGCTCTGCAAGCTGCAGCTTCTAACGGCAGGCGGGGTCGCTATAATCGGAACGCATGGCCAACTTTCCACCGGTTGACGAACAACTGGCATACATCAAGAAGGGCGCGGCGGAGATCGTAAAAGAATCCGAACTGCGCGCCAAACTAGAACGCTCGCTCGTTTCGGGCAAGCCTCTCCGGGTGAAGGCGGGCTTCGATCCGACCGCGCCCGATCTGCATTTGGGACACACGGTGCTGCTGCGCAAGCTCAAACATTTTCAAGAGCTCGGACACACGGTCATCTTCCTCATCGGCGACTTCACCGGAATGATCGGCGATCCGACGGGCCGCTCGGTGACGCGCCCTCCGCTGTCGCGGGAGCAGATTGCGGAGAACGCCGAGACCTACAAGGCACAGGTCTTCAAAATTCTCAGCCCGGAAAAAACGGTGGTGGACTTCAACAGCCGCTGGTTCTCGAAGTTCTCGGCCGAGGATTTCATACGTCTGACGGCGAAGTACACGGTCTCGCAGATGCTCGAGCGCGAAGACTTCCACAAGCGCTTCCATGACGAGAAGCCGATTGCCATGCATGAACTGCTGTATCCGCTGGCGCAGGGATACGACTCGGTCGCGCTCGAAGCCGACGTGGAATTAGGCGGCACCGACCAAAGGTTCAATCTGCTGGTGGGACGTGAGTTGCAGCGAGCGTATGGGCAGGAATCGCAGGTGGTGCTGACCACGCCGATCCTCGAAGGCCTCGACGGCGTGAACAAGATGTCGAAGTCGCTAGGCAACGCGATAGGAATTCACGAGCCGCCGCTGGAAATGTACGGCAAAGTGATGTCGATTTCGGACGACATGATGTGGCGCTATTACGAGCTGCTGACGGATGTGCGTGCCGAGCAGATTGCGGCGATGAAGACGGATGCCGCGAGCGGGAAGGAGCATCCGATGGCGCTGAAGAAAGAGCTGGCGCGGTCGATCGTGGCGGACTTTCACTCGGCGGAGGCAGCGGCGAAGGCGGCGGAAGATTGGGCGAAGCAGTTTCAGAAAAATCGAGGTGCCGGAAGATATGGAGGAGGTCATTCATCACCGTTGCCGACATCGGGTGCTATGTCGCGGAGACCGACCGAGGCAGCGCAGCAACATTAAGGTAGATCGAGCTCCTGGTCACGGTGCGGGCTTGCTGACTCCACAACCGAGGCAGCCGGAAAATGAAGCAGGGCTCGGTGAGAATCGACGACCATGTGCTGAAGGAACCCTATTTTTCGCAGATGGCCCCTCCCCCAATGAGATTACCGCTGAGGGTCGGCAAACAGCTGCGAATTGCGGTCATCAGCTGGGAACCAGCAATAAGTTCTGTCATCGCTGAGCGGAGCAGCCGGATTCGCGAATGCGAATCCAGCTGCGGATCGAAGGCCCCTACTCTTTCTGCGATATCGGGATAATTGGTACATTTGGCCTCGCTTGTGCCACTCCGTCGCTTGCTCGTAAGCATGTGCCGCCTGCAGCACAACGTTCTCCCGCCAGGGAGCGGCGGCCAGTTGCAAACCGATCGGCAGACCATCTTTTGTGAATCCGCAGGGAACGGAAATCGCGGGAATCCCCCACACATTGAAAGGCCGCGTGTTGCGCAGCATGATCATTTCTCGCGGACGGAGCGTGTCAGGATGTTCCCGGAGATCGGCGATCGCGGGCGGCGGGATCGGAACCGTGGGCGTTAGCAGCACGTTCACTTCGTCAAATATTTTTCGGATAGCGTGACGGCTCGCCTGAAGGTCGCGGCTGGCACGGAGAGCATCGGTTGCGGAGATTTTGGCTCCGGATTGGATGCGCGCCAGAGTCGAGGGCTGGTAGAGCTCCGGCGAGCGGGCCGCGAATGACTCGTGATAGGCATAGGCTTCGGCACTCGCGAGCTTGCGGTCGGTGGTGGAGACTTCGAGTTTAACCTCGCGAATTTCAGCACGGAGTTCGCGAAAAATCTCGATTGCTTTTTCGATGGCGGCAGCGACCTCGGTATGGAGATCGTCGAAGAAAAATGCCCGCGGCACGCCGATGCGCAGCTTCGACGCAGCGTGAGAAATAGGCTGACCAATAAGCTGGTCGAACGCGACGACGAAATCCGGGACAGGTGCGTCAATGCTGGCGGGATCGCCTGCGTCGTAGCCTGCCAGCACTTGCAGCATCAACGCCGCGTCATAGACCGAGTTCACAATCGGGCCGACGTGATCGTAGGACCATGACAAGGGAACGACTCCGCGGGCGCTCACGCGGCCGTACGTCGGCTTGAGCCCGACGACTCCGCAATAGGCGGCGGGCAGGCGGATGGAACCGGCCGTGTCGGTGCCGACGGCGGCAAAGCCGAGACCAGCAGCGACGCTGGCCGCGGAGCCTCCCGAAGATCCTCCAGTCAGACGCGTAATGTCCCATGGATTGTGGACCTCGCCGAACCAGCTGATCAGCGAGCTGCCGCCATAGGCGAATTCGTGCAGGTTCTGCTTGCCCAGAATGATTGCGCCTGCGGCGCGCAGCCGGCGCACAACTTCGGCGTCTTCGGTGGGAACGCGATCTTTGAACAGTGCGCTGGCGGCGGTGGTGCGCAGGCCAGCGGTGTCGAGAATATCCTTGAGCCCGATGGGAATGCCGTGAAGTGGGCCGCGCCATTCTCCGCGGAAGATTTCTTGCTCGGCGCGCCGCGCTTGCTCGAGAGCGGAGTCGGCCGTGATCGTGATGAAGGCGTTGAGCGCTGGGTTGAGCTGGTCGATGCGCGCCAGGCAATCGCGGGTGAGTTCAACGGGAGAGATGGAGCGGTCGCGAATTTGCCGGCTGAGTTGCTGAATCGTGGGACGCACGGGATCCTCGACAGGCCGAAGCGATTTTACAGGTTGTGGGCACACTTTATCGCCCCATCGTAGAGCGAGTGGAATCGCCTGCCCGGCGTCTATGCGCCGATTCCCAGCGGAAGACGAGAATAAGAATGAAGACCGGCTCGCTCAAGATCGAGTAACTTGCGTTTGATTTTGAGGCCGCCGCCGTAACCGCAAAGTGAGCCGCTCGATGCGATCACCCGGTGGCAGGGGACGACGATGGCGACTGGATTCCGGTTGTTCGACATGCCGACGGCACGGTAGGCATGCGGGTGCCCGATGGCTTCAGCGAGGTCGCGGTAGCTGCGGGTTTCGCCGTAGGGAATTTCCAGCAGTTCCTGCCAGCACGCGAGCTGGAACTCGGTTCCACGAAGGTCCAGAGGGAACGAAAACTCGCGACGCTCACCGGCGAAGTAATCGTTGAGTTCGCGGATGTAGGGCGCGAGGGCTGATTTGGACTCATGCAGCTGAATCGTCCTCGGATTCAGCTTTTGCACCCGACCGTCGAATTCGAGTCGCACCAAGCCCTTGGTGGAAGCGGCAAGAAAGAGTGGGCCGACGGGCGAAGACGCGCGCCAGTAGAACAGAGTTTCCATGATGTTTTGGAGGATAGCACGATATTTGACTCCAGAGTCGTGTGGAAGCGGGGCTCCGCCCCGCTTGGACGGGACGAAGCCCCGCTTCCACACCAACAAAAAAAGCCTCCCGTTTTCACGGGAGGCATAACAGGAGAGGATGCTGCTACTTCTGCTGCTGATCCTAGGGCGTCGTGGTGGTCGTAGCCAGCTGCTCCAGATTGTTTTTCAGGAGGCTGACTTCAACCCGGCCGCCGGTAATGCGCTTGGGCTTCGCTTCACCCGTCGCGGTCGAAGCCGGGGCCGGTGCATTGCCCATGCCCACGAGGTAAATGCGGTAGACCGGAATGTCGTGGTTCAAAACCAGATAGCGGACGACCGATTCGGCCATCTTCTGCGAACTCGCAATCGCCGCTTGTCCACGACCGGAGGCAAAACCCTGGACTTCGACGACATAGCCGCGCTGATCCTTTAGCGGGGTGGCCATATCGTCGAGAGCGGTCTTGGCGTTCTTGCTCAGCACCGTCTGTCCCGACTTGAAAAGTATTTCGGCTTGAGTTGTGGGCTGGTACTGATCGATGTTGGTGACCACCTGCTCGACCGTGTTCAGGCGGGTATGCGCTTGTTGCGCGGTCTGCTGCGCGGCCTGCGCCTTGTTGCCGGCGTCGATGGCATGCTGATCGGCCTCATTGGCCTTGTTCGAAGCGAGCAGGATTC